>CAZPHA010000013.1:152-35351 GCA_964586215.1 uncultured Ferruginibacter sp. | reverse complement strand
GGTAAAGAAGTTTTTTCGCAAATCATACATGCACTAAGTGCCAGAAAACATAACCCCTTTATTGCAGTGAACTGTGGCGCCATTCCGGAAGGGACAATCGACAGCGAATTGTTCGGCCACGAAAAAGGCTCCTTTACCGGAGCGGTAGACAGCCGTAAAGGTTATTTTGAAACCGTTAATGGCGGCACCATCTTTTTGGATGAAATTGGAGAAATGCCCTTAGGTACACAGGCCAGGCTATTACGTGTATTGGAAGCAGGTGAATATATCCGTGTAGGTAGTAGTAAAGTGCAAAAAACTGATGTAAGAGTAATCGCTGCTACCAACAAAGAATTGCTGGATTACATACAGGCAGGCAGGTTTAGAGAAGATTTATATTATCGTTTAAATACTGTTCCTATTAAAGTTCCGGCATTAAGGGAAAGAAAAGAAGATATTATACTTTTATTCAGAAAGTTTGTGGTAGACTTTGCTGAAAAATACAAAACCACTCCTGTTCAATTGGATGAAGAAGCTAAACAAGTACTAGGCAGCTATTCCTGGCCGGGAAATGTAAGAGAACTTAAAAATATAGCCGAGCAGATATCGGTACTAAGTACTGACAAAAATATTACTGCTGCCATATTAAAAACTTTCTTGCCGGAGGGTAACTACTCACGGTTACCTGTACTCGCCGGAGGCGTCGGGCCGGTTAGTCATACCGAATTTGCCAACGAAAGGGAAATTTTATATAAATTATTTTTTGATTTAAAAAAGGATGTTAACGAATTGAAGAAAATGTTTTTCGATTTGTTACAGAATCCGGCAATGCATGGCACTGTGTTTACCGGCGAAACTTTTAAAGACATGAATACCGCCATCGCTCCGGCGGGTAACAATACGGTTAATTCCCCCATGCTATTGCATCACACGAACGAAAATATACACCATCACGAAGAAGTAGAAGAATCACTCAATATCATTGACAGAGAAAAAGAACTTATTTTAAAAGCATTACAAAAACACAAAGGAAAACGTAAAGATGCAGCCTTAGACTTGGGAATTAGCGAACGTACACTTTACAGAAAATTGAAAGAATATGATATTGAAGATTAGACAACCGACCACTGACCACCGACCACCGACGATCGATATAAAACTATCATCTGTCAACTGTCATCTGTCAACTAATCCGACCACCGATGACCGACGACCGACGACCGGAGTAAAAAAACTAACATTTGTTAGTTTTTTCAAGATGTTTGCAATATGTTTTCTTCTGCTAACAACATTCTCATACAGTACTTGTAAATACAGCTTTAAAGATACCTCTCCTATTCCACCGGAGGTGAAAACGTTTCGGGTAAACTATTTTGAGAATAAAGCACAATATGTAAACACACAATTAAGCCCGCAGTTAACAGAACGTTTAAAGCAAAAAATTATCAACACAACCCGACTGCGGCAAACAAATGAAGATGATGCTCATTATGATATCAGCGGTTATGTTTCGCAATACTTCACCAGTACTACCGGTATTACCGGAAATGATCCCAGTACAAACAGGTTAACGGTAGGCTTTCATTTAATATTTAAAAATAATTTAGATGAGAAAAAAAATATAGAAACAGATATTACCCGTAATTTTGATTTCCGTGCCACAGAAAGTTTGTCACAGGCCGAAGCCTCATTGAATAATGTGATTATAAAAAATGTAGTGGACGAAATTTTTAATAAAATCTTTTCAAACTGGTAAATTGATATGACTAGCGCTCAGGCACATACATTTGAAAAAATATTCGGACAATCCCTCCATGATCCTTCATCCTTAAACAAGTTGAAAGAAATTACTACTGAATATCCTTTTTTTACTCCTGCTCATTTTTTTTTGCTACAGCAAACACCCCATACCGATGTGAATTATTCAAAACAGGCTGCTATTACTGCCCTTCTTTTTAACAATCCACATTGGCTTCATTTTCAACTAAACAGAAAAGACATTGTTGCTAAGGATAATTTATTGCAAACACACGCAACAGAGAATAATGGTATAGAAAGCAGTACAGCTCAACAACCTGTTACACAAGAAAGTAAAGTACAGCCTACTAAGGAAGTGCCGCTATTTGAGCCGCTTTTTGCAACAGATTATTTTGCATCACAGGGAATTAAAATCACTGAAGATGCTAACCCTTCGGACAAACTGGGCAAACAGGTTAAAAGCTTTACAGAGTGGCTTAAAACCATGAAAAAAATTCATACGGAAAAGAAACCGGATAGTAGTTCGATTGATTTAAATGTGGAAAAACTGGCAGAAAAAAGCAATTCCGATGAAGAAATTATTACAGAAGCCATGGCCGAAGTGTACCTTAAACAGGGCAAAATGAATAAAGCCAGGGAAATATACCAAAAATTAAGTTTGCTCAATCCCCATAAAAGTGCTTACTTTGCAGCCAAATTCGAACAAATAAAAGAGGTATAGTATGTTAATATTATTTGTAATTCTGGTAGTATTCTTCTCTGTGGTATTAGGATTGATCGTTTTGATACAAAATCCTAAAGGAGGCGGCCTTACTGGTTCTTTAGGAGGATTCAGTAATCAATTGATTGGGGTAAAACAAAGTACAGATATCATGGAAAAAGGAACCTGGATATTTGCAGCTTTGGTTGCTATTATGTGTATTACTTCTGCTTTTTTTATTAAAAATGCCAAAAGTTCCAGAAATTTATTGGATGATGCACCGGTTAATGCACCCAAAAATAATACGCCACAAAAAACGGCTACTCCAATGCCGGGAACACAGCAAAATGCTTCAGGCGCTAAACCAGCTGATAGCTTAAAAAAATAATTTTAGCTGAAATAATTAATATATTTATCCCGCCTTTCGGCGGGATTTTAATTTTTTACTATTTTTTTAATGAAAAGAAAAAAAACACTCATAATAATTGGTCTCATAGCATTGCTATTGGTTGTTTTTATTGGTTGGAATATTTTTGGACCAACTATTCATGGTAATAAATATTTCTACATAAAAACAGGCTCTACATATGCTGATGTAAAAAACAATTTGAGTGAAAAAGAAGTACTGAAAAATACTTTTTGGTTCAACTTACTAGCCAAAATGTTACATTATGATCAATCTGTAAAAGCAGGCCGCTACAAGATTTCGCCGGGCATGAGTACGTACGAATTAGTAAAAATATTACGTAATGGAAAACAGGAACCCGTTAATTTAGTCATTACCAAATTAAGGACAAAGGAGGATCTAGCACAGAAAATAGCCGCTAACTTTGAATGTGATTCGCTGAGTGTGATTGAATTTTTAAATACGCCTGATTCATTAATTAAATTTCACCTGGATACGAACACCGTAATGACAGCTGTTATACCTAATACCTACAGCATCTGGTGGAATAGTTCATTTACTAAAATTTTTAGCAAGCTGTATGTTGAGCAGCAAAAATTCTGGAATGACGAACGCAAAAGGAAAGCTGCAGATAAAAATTTAACTCCAGAGCAAATTTATATTATTGCCAGTATTGTAGAAGAAGAAACTAACAAGCGGGAAGACAAAGGCAACATTGCCAGCGTATATATCAATCGATTAAGAAAAGACCAAAAGCTGGAGGCGGATCCTACAGTTAAGTTTGCCTTGAAAAATTTTGCATTGCGAAGAATTTATAACAAGCATTTAGCCTACCCTTCGCCTTACAATACATACCTGAACAAAGGATTGCCGCCAGGCCCCATTTGTACTCCTTCAACAAACACTATTGACGCAGTTTTGAATGCGCCTGAAACCAATTATATGTTTTTTGTAGCCAGACCGGATTTGAAGGGTTATTCTAATTTTGCAGCTACCTATCAGGAGCATTTGGTATTTGCCAAAGCCTATCAAAAAACATTGGATAGTTTAATGAAAACCAGAGAAAATAAAGACTCGGTGAAAATTAATTAGAAGAACATTAAAATTTGATTAAAAACAGTATTATCAATTAAAGGAATGACCAAACTGGAACGCATCATCATTACAAAAACGCCCATGGGCTTTCTCTTGCAGAAGAGTAAACATTGGCACCTTCCCGGCTTTGAAGGGGTGCCGTTGTATGATGTAGTTAAGTTTTTCAGGTTGCAGATAAAAAAAATTGGTTTTACTGAAAGAGCTTCTGCTATTGCTTACAATTTTATCATGGCCATCCCTCCCTCTTTTCTGGTTTTATTTACCCTCATCCCCAATTTACCATTTATATCCAAAAGAAGTATTAAAGAACAATTACATGCTTTGATTACAGATATAGTACCGGCAAAAACTTACAATACCAATCTTATAAAATTTGTAGATTCTTTTATTGATGGATCTAAAATCGGATTGCTTTCATTTGGTATTGTGCTGTCATTTTATTTTGCCTCCAATGCCATGATGGGTATTATGCGTTCTTTTAACAAGGAATATATCGGTTTTACAAAAAGAAAAGGCATACAAAATCGGTGGGTTGCTATCAAACTGACAGCTATTTTATTTGGCCTTGTATTAGCCTGTCTTTTATTACTCATTTCGCAGGGATTTGTGCTGAAAAATCTTTTGGGTATCAAAGATATCCGAATCAGAACGATCATATTTTATGGTCGTTGGCTTTTAATCATATCATTGATATTTTATTCTATTGCATTTATTTACCGATTTGCTCCTGCTGTACATAAGCGATGGCGATTGCTTTCTCCGGGGGCTATTCTGGCTGCTTTACTAAGTATTTTAGCAAGTATTGGATTTTCTTATTTCGTCAACAATTTCGGCCGTTACAATGTTTTATATGGGTCTATTGGTACAGTGATTGTATTGATGGCATTGGTGTATATCAACTCTTTAGTGTTATTGATTGGTTTTGAATTAAATGTGAGTATTAAATCACTTAAGGCAATGGCGCTACAGAGAGAAGCAGCTGAAAAAAGCCATTTATCAAATTCTTAAAAAAGTTTAACAAAAAGATTTTTAATTTAGCTATTTACTTAAAATATTTTATTTTATGAAAAAGATATTAATCGCCTTAGCAGGACTAGTTGCCTTACTAAATGTTGCATTTACTACTACAGAACCACTTCCTATCGGCAGTGCATTACCCATGCCGGATGTAAAACTACTGGATGTGTCCGGTAAAAAAATAAGTATGCAGGAAGCAAAGAAAGATAATGGATTATTAGTAATGTTCAGTTGCAATACCTGCCCCTATGTACTCCGTAACCAGGAAAGGACAATTGAAGCCGCTAAGTACGCACAACAAATGAACGTTGGTGTTATGATCCTGAACAGCAATGAAGCACAGCGTGATAAAGAAGACAGTTTTGAAGCCATGAAAAGGTACACTAAAACTCAAAAGTATCAATGGAACTATGTCGTAGATGCAGATAATCTGGTAGCCGATGCTTTTGGCGCTAATCGTACTCCGGAATGTTTTTTATTTGATAAGGATTTAAAACTAGTCTATCATGGCGCCATCGATGATAGTCCATCAGAACCGGCTAATGTAAAAAGAAAACATTTGCAGGAAGCTATTACAGAACTGGCTGCCGGCAAGCCAGTTTCTGTTACAGAAAGCAGAAGTGTGGGCTGTACGATAAAGCGGAAGAATGGTTAATATAGCAGGGAATAATAATATGCCACAGGCATTTCTTAACATTCCCTGTACGAAGGCTTAGCCTTCGCACAGAGAGAAAAAAAACATGCACCAGCAAAATCGCAGACGTAGTTCTGCTTCACAGGAATAACAAAATCGGGTAAACCTGGGTAACGGACAACAGTAAGTTATAAACACATCAAATATTCCATTCATGCCTTTCTTTCAATTAGAGAGGCTTTTTTATTAGACAAAATTTATACTTGTTGAAATTAATCAATTAAAAAAGATATCTTTGTGAAACTATTTCTACAAAATAATTTCTTCGCACCCTCTGCTACAGCTTATTAGTCCGTAACTTATGAATGGCATATTTTTTATTGATAATAAAATAGCCTAAACAATAAAAATGACTAATAATCAATATCGCTCTCACCATGGTGACATGTCGGGTAGCATTGCCATAAAGCTGGCCAATAATCAGTCTTTTAACGATTTCTGTGTAGAACATATTCCCAATTATAACAGAGACCGGTTTGAAGCGTTTGCCATTCGTATTTTAATAGGGAAGGAAACAATCATTACGGTGTATGCCCTGGATAAAACCCCTCCCAAAAATCCACCGGAAAAAATTCCTGTCAGAAAATTCAAGTTGAATATATCTCCTCTTGACTCTCTGTTTAGTTATTGTGAATCGCTAAATCTTACTTTGACAACGGGTACTTATAAAATAGATGATATTGAAATAATGAACAAATAGAAAAACTAATGGAAAATACTGCCATGCTTAATTGGAGTACAATGCTCAGTAAGAATCTGTACTTTTCCATTGTGTTTAATAATAGTAATACTACAACGTTGATCTTCATTAAAGGACACGCCTTTGTAAGAACCTTTACCCTGCCAGCGTGTACTTACCACAGCAGTATTTTCATATAATCTTACCTCATACTCTGCCCTGTCCATACTTTCCAGCATATAGCCCGGTGAACCAGCTGTTTGCACTACGCTATCCCTGATAAATGTACCTCCGGATTGTGTAAAATATACATATGCCGGGGCCAGTACAGAATCAACCATGGCCAGGTTTTTAGTTCGCCATCCCTCATCAAATTTTCTAATAGCGGCTATAACTTCTTCCCGGGTTAAAGGGGCAGGCGTTTTACGTACACAAGATGAAATAATGCAAATGAATAAAAGAGTAAAAACAGGGACAGATTTCATAGATGCAAAAATAATGGATAATGGATAATTGATAATGGGATAATTGATAATGATAAAAAATTATTGATTATAAATTGTTAGGCATTTTTTATTAAATTAAATATTAAATAACTATTTTAATTTATTTATAAGTAATATAATTACAATAATTTATATATTATATTTTCGTAGATACAAATCCATAAGCTTCTTTAAAAAATGCTTTTTTTCTTATAATTATTTTATGTGAAGGGACACCCGGTTGAAATGATTGTATGATGCGATAACATTCAATATCACAAAAATATAAGTAAACAGATATTAATATTACCTTACAATGCTTTTAGTTCTGAACATAAATCTTGCAGTACTTTTTTAGCATCCCCAAAAAGCATACTGGTTTTAGGTTGGAAAAATAAATCATTTTCAATACCGGCATAGCCTGGTTTCATACTACGTTTATTCACAATAACATTTTTTGCCTGCTCTACTTCTAAAATGGGCATACCATAAATAGGCGATGCCGGATCATTTTTAGCAGCCGGATTTACCACATCATTAGCACCCAGTATTAACACCACATCGCAGCTTTTAAATTCATCGTTTGCATTTTCCATTTCCAATAGTTTCTCGTAACTTACATCAGCTTCAGCCAGTAGTACATTCATATGGCCAGGCATCCGTCCTGCAACAGGATGAATGGCATATTTTACCTCAACACCTTTCTCAGTCAGTATTTTTTCCAGTTCATGACATGTATGTTGTGCCTGAGCAACGGCCAACCCGTAACCTGGTACAATCATCACTTTATTGGCATAATTCATAATAGTAGCTGCATCCGACAAGTTGATTTCCTTATATGCACCCTGCTCTTTTTTACCATTTACAGTAGCAGTGGCGCTACTTCCAAATGCACCCACAATAACGTTCAAAAGGCTTCTGTTCATCGCTTTACACATCAATATTGTCAGCAAAGTACCTGCAGCTCCCACCAAAATACCGCCGGTAAGCATAGCCTGATTATTATACAAAAATCCGCCGCAGGCGGCAGCTACACCGGTGAAAGAATTAAGCAATGATATCACTACAGGCATATCTGCTCCTCCTATCGGTAGCACAAATAAGAGCCCATATATGAGTGAAAGCAATAAAATAGCATAAAATAAATAAGTTTGAAAGGGTGTAATAGCCGTATCTCCATATGACCCATCGGAATAATGCATGCTAATACCATCAAAATCTTTCAATACAGCCGGCGTAGTATAAATAAAAAATGCTACCAGTCCTAACAACAACAAGAGGGCTGAAAAATTAATAATACGTTGACCAGGGAAAACTTTATCTTTAAAACTCCCATTTAATTTGCCCCAGGCAACGATACTACCAATAAACGAAATGGAACCGATCATCAGGCCAAGAGCAATAACCAAAACAGTAGACTTGGATAAATGATGCCCTAATACATTACCTGCACCTATATCAAAAGAAAAAGATTGTTGATGATTGAACTCAATAATTGAGATAAGCATGGCACAGGCTCCCCCCATTCCGTTAAAAAGACTTACCATCTCGGGCATACTGGTCATTTTCACCTTTTTAGCCATCAGTACGCCTGCTACTGTACCCAACGCTAATGCTGCAAATATCAATCCCTTATTACCCAGATACAATACTTCAGAATCTTCATATAAAAATATAGTTCCGAAAATACCTATTAACATCCCAACGGCAGCAATTAAATTTCCTTTCCTGGCCGTTTGAGGATGTGATAACATCTTTAATCCCAATATAAATGTTACAGAAGCAATCAGGTAGCAAATGGTAAGTATTGAAAGATTCATATATCAAAATAAAATATATTAAGCAAAGATTGGGAATAAAAATAATGAAAAAGCATTAAAGTTAATAGATAGGTTATGATTCATAGACCATGATTCATGAAAAGCAATACCTTAGTACCGAATACCTCAATACCTAAATTCCATCAATTATGAACAATCAACTATGAACTAATATTTACTAATTTTGCAAAAAAGTTCACATGATACAACGGATTCAATCTATTTGGCTGCTACTAGCTGCCGTAGCTTGTTTTTTAACCCTGCGGTTTTCTTTTTACAGTGGTACTAATGAGAATGGTGCAACCGGACAATTTTTAACCGGCGCCAGCTACTTTTTATTGTTATTAACTACCATTACGATAGGTATTCTGGCGCTTATTATTATTTTTCTGTTCAAAACAAGAATTATACAAATTCGTTTATGCATAGCCGGTATGATACTGGAATTACTATTAATCTTTTTATACTTCAGAGAAGTACAGAAATTTATACTCGGCACTTATTCACTCACAGCTATCCTACACCTTGTTATTCTACTCTCCTTTCTCCTGGCTGCCAGGGGTGTACATAAAGATGAAAAACTGATTCGTGAAAGTGACAGATTAAGATAATAATTTTACCAAAATTACTAAGATAAATTTTTATGAACATTGAGGATCTGTATCGAATTTATACCAGTCATCCTTCCGTACAAACGGATACCCGGAAACTGCAGGCAGGAGATATTTATTTTGCCCTGAAGGGACCGAGTTTTAATGGAAATGCTTTCGCTAAACAAGCTCTAGAAAAGGGCGCTTCTTATTGTGTTGTTGATGAAGAGGTACATTTAACTGATGAAAGAATTATTAAAGTAGCAAATGTACTCTCCACAATGCAGGCCCTTGCCAAATACCATCGTCAGCAATTTAATATCCCCTTCATTGCCATCACCGGAAGTAATGGAAAAACAACTTCGAAAGAATTGGTAAGCGCTGTTCTTGCCACAACTTACAAAACTTACACCACGGTGGGTAATTTAAATAACCATATCGGCGTACCCTTAACTATTCTCAGCATTAAAAAAGACGCAGCAATAGCTGTAATCGAAATGGGCGCCAATCATCAAAAAGAAATAGCATCTTATTGCAGCTATACCTTACCAACTCATGGCATTATCACCAATTGTGGTAAAGCACACCTGGAAGGATTTGGAGGCGTGGAGGGTGTAAAAAAAGGTAAAGGTGAACTGTATGACTATTTAAGAAGCAATAAAGGAACGGCTTTTGTTATGTGGGACTATGATTACCTACAACAGATGAGCAGAGGTATTGGCAGCATCATCAGATATGGCACAGCCAATGCAAATGTAGAAGGGTATATTGCTTCACAAAGTACTGAACTACTTTCTGTTACTTTAACAAAAGGAGTCCAAATTGATCAAATAAAAACCAGGCTGATTGGCAGTTATAATTTACCAAATGTATTATTAGCAGTTGCAGTAGGCAAATATTTTAAGGTTGCTGATAATAAAATAAAAGAAGCGGTAGAAAGCTACCAACCTTCTAATAGCAGATCACAATTAATCGTTAAAGACGGTAATAAAATTATTTTAGATGCTTATAACGCCAATCCTACAAGTATGAAAGCTGCCCTGGAAAATTTTATAGCATTGAAGGAGGATAACAAAGTCCTTCTATTGGGTGGTATGATGGAATTGGGAAATGATAGTGTTAAAGAACATCAGGCCATCGTGGATATGATTCGACCTTTCTCCTGGAAAGCTGTTGCCCTGGTAGGCGGCGATTTTGCTAAAATCACCTATCATCCATATTTATATTTTGAAAATTCTCAACAGGCACAAGAGTGGTACCAACAGCAAAGCTTTAAAAATTGCCATATTCTAATTAAAGGAAGCAGAAGTATACAAATGGAAAAAGTACTCGAATAAGCGCTTTTTCTGTTACACGTATAATTTTTAAAACTATACGTATAAGAGGTTGTAAATCACAATTATAAAGTTATCAGAAAGTGTATCGAATCCCCAACCCTCCCCAGCTACCGGCAAATCCTCTACCGGTGCCAAATTCAAAGGATGGTTGCCAGTCTAATGATAAATTTAAAGGTGCATTAGTGAATTTATAGTCCAACCCTAAAACCCCATCAATACCTACAAAAACACCATCCCCATTTTTTGTATTATAAAATCCCAAGTGTGTCCCCGGGCCAATATACCACTGCAACCCTGCTGAATTAGGAATATCAAAATGTAACTCATACAGGCCTGTAAGTCTTGTACCCTGGCTCCAGAAAAAACCAATAAATTCTGCTGCAGATTTCTCATCAATAAAATGCTTAAATGTAATCCCTGCTCCGTCCCAAACTTTTATCCCAATAGCATTCTTATACCTATTGGTTTGACAATTAGCATTCTGGGAAAGAGTACAAATAAAACAAACAAATAAAATGACAACAAAATTACGTTTAAGCATAGCTGTAAGTTTATGTCAAAATTATTCAATTAAAAATATTTTAGTGAAAAATTTTTTTGATAATCACATTAGCAATGGGCCCTTTTAATATTTTATACCTAAAAACATACAAAATGATACATACAATAGCATAAAATCCGGCAACAATAAAAAAACCATAATGCAATTTGCCAAGTGCCTCACCAATCCAAAGTGCGATGCCGATATTTAATACGCAGAAAAATAAAATGAAAAGTAATGAAAATAATACAATAGAAGTAAATGCGGATAATTTTTTTGATATTTTATCGATAGATTTTAATTTAAAGAGTTCTAATCTTACTTCAACATATTCCTTAACATTTTTGAGTACCGATTCAAAAGTATTCATAATAATATTATTTATTTTTATCTTACTTATTGCATCATTATTTTCTCCTTTAAATCCTCATATATACTCCTCTAATTTATAAGATGAGTAACATTTACGTCACATTCACGTTAAATATGTTCGAAAATGCTGCCAAATAAAAAATTTTAGCAAAATTTTTAGCAAAAGTCAGCTTTATATTAACTTTAGTACAGAATGTTCTTTATCCCATTACACTTATCAATTTATAAACGAGCAATAATTTCCACAGTTGTAGAATTCATCGTCGCACTAATAGGGTAATTATAATAAATGTGACTATTTTGTTGATCTTATAAAAAAATACAATTATGAAAAATAAGAGTTTTTATAAAAAATTTGATAAATTTTCAACCCGTGTTACAAAGGCAACCGGTAGCCCGAAGGCATTTTTAATAGCACTTGCTATTATTATTGGTTGGGGTATTACCGGCCCCCTGTTTCATTTTTCTGACACTTGGCAATTGGTGATCAATACCGGCACCACTATCATAACTTTTTTAATGGTATTTGTTATTCAGCAATCTCAAAACAAAGATACCATTGCCATACAGCTAAAGTTAAATGAGCTGATTGCCTCACACCACATGGCTAGTAACCGATTGATTAATATTGAAGATCTTACAGATAAAGAGTTAAGTGTTTTAAAACAATATTATATCGAATTATCATTGCTTGCTAAAAAAGAAAGTGATATTCATAAAACTCACTCCATTGATGAAGCCAAACAACATCACAAACAAAAAATGAAACAGAAAGAATAAAAATAATATAGAGACGACTTCTCATTTAATTTTTTAGCAAAAGCTATTAGTAAATTAAGCAAAGCCATACAAGCGCTAATCCGCTGTGCGTCGGATTAATTTTAATAGTATGGCTATAATAGCAATTACTAAAAGCACATGGATAAGCCCGCCGGCATGATAGCCCCAAAAACCTATAGCCCATGCTATAACTAAGATGACTGCAATAACATATAAGAGGTTATTCATATTATTTTATTTTAATCCAAGAATTATTATTGTTAAAATTATCCCTAACCTATGCGTTTACAAATAGTTATTATGCTTATAATTTCTAATTTAAGTTCTACACCACATGCGAATATTTGATGACTCATCCACAATACTACAAATGATGTTTTTATCGAAAGGTTTTCCGATAAAATGATCCACACCATTTTCTCTTGCTTTTTTATTATCACTACAAGTATCGTGGGCGCTAATCATAATTACCCTGGCTCTGGGATGGTTTTTTTTTATATGTCCGACAAAATTCATTCCTAAACCGTCTGGCAAATGATTATCCAGGAATATTATATCGGGATTCATTTTTTCTAACGCTACTGCCGCATCCAGGATAGTATTTACATTTACAACGTGGAAATTTTTCTGCTTTAATATTTTACTAAGCAAATAACATATATCTACTTCATCATCAATAATCAATACTAACCTTTTCATTGTTGTTAAAATAATTGCTTTACAAAAGTTCACGTATTTCTGCATATAGCATATTATGCGTAACTATCCATAACATTATCTAATATTAATTAAAAAGCAACTTTGCTGCCAATTCATAGTGTTAAAATGTTAGGAATCGGGGCATAAAAAGCAATCTTCAACCGCTTCTACAATACGATGTTCACTGACTTACACAAATTGTTGATATTACTCATCAAAATCAAGTATCATTTTTCAGATAAAATATTCACTTCGATGATTTTACTATTGATATAAGTTTGGCAGGATATTTTCACTATCACAACATAATCTTATTAACATTCTTCATGACTTTTATCTACCTAAACCAAAAATTACAAACTATGAAAAGGATACATTATGGCAGTGTGATTTTATTCACTTTATTATTATTGAATATACAAAGCATAAATGCTCAAACGAGTTCCGAATATGGTATATTGAATACATCGTTCGGTGTTAAGGGTGGGGTTAACTTATCAAATTTATATGTAAAAGATGTAACAGATGAAAACACAAAGGTTGGATTTCAGGCAGGTTTGTTTGCAAAAGTACCAGTGGCTGAATCATTTTCGATACAACCCGAGCTTATATATAGTTTAAAGGGCGCCCAGTTAGAGTATAACAACGCTTTTGTAAAAGGGAAAGCCAGTTTTAATTTGCACTATGTAGAGCTTCCCATATTAGGTGTTTTTAATATCGCTAAAAATTTCAATGTGCATGTAGGTACTTATGTGGCTTATCTGGCTGGTGTAAATGTTAAAAACAAAACAGAAAATGAAGCCGGCACTTTTAATTTTGAAAAAGAAGTAAACAGAGAAAATTTTCAAAAGTTTGATTATGGCTTGGCCGGAGGTCTTGGGATTGATACAAAAAATGTAGGCTTCGGTATTCGATATAATTATGGATTACAGGAAATAGGTAAAGAACGCCAATTTTTTGGGCAGGCCTATAATTTTCCCCGAGCAAAAAATTCAGTAATACAAGCTTACTTAACATTAGGTATAAAAGAAAGCAAGTAGTAATCGGCACAATCAAAAAAAAAATTAAAAATCTTGGTTTCTTTTTTAGTATTTAAAAGAGGCCCGGTTAAGCCGGGTCTTTTTTATTACTACAGGGTACTTTGTTCAATAATTTTAAAATTCGTAACTTTGCAAAATCATAAAATCTAGAGAGGTGTCCGAGTGGTTGAAGGAGCACGCCTGGAAAGTGTGTATCCCGTTTGAAACGGGATCGAGGGTTCGAATCCCTTCCTCTCTGCAAAATTGTTACACATTTATCGCTGTAAATTGTTTGAAAAGAAATACAAAATTTACTAGAATATTTAATCTGTAAACACTCTCATTGCATTTTCAGTTGTAATTGCTGCAACTTCTTCCACAGATATATTTTTTATCAGGGCTAATTTTTCAGCAACATACTTTATATAACTGCTCTCATTTCGTTTACCTCTGTAGGGCACCGGAGTAAGATAGGGTGCATCTGTTTCCAGTACCATGTACTTCAAATCAATTTTTTTCAATACTTCGGCTAAGCCTGCATTTTTATACGTGAGTACTCCACCAATGCCAATATAAAACCCTTCATTAATAATATCCATGGCATTTTCATAGCTCCCACTAAAGCAGTGAAAAATTCCTCTAATTCCTTTAGACCGATTTTTTTTTACAACATCAATTGTTTCCTGCATAGCATTTCTAGTATGTATCACAATAGGCAATTGATGTTTAATCGCAAGATCAATTTGGGTGATAAAGGCTTCATATTGTTCTTTGGTAAAAGTTTTATCCCAATAAAAATCTAATCCTATCTCTCCTACTGCAGCAAATTTTCTTTCGCTTAAATATTTTTCAACTATTGCCAGTTCATCTTTATAGTTTTCCTTTACCGAACAGGGATGCAGGCCCATCATGGGAATACAGATAGTGTTACGCCTATCGGCCAGTGCAAGCATTGCAGCAATATGTTCACTATCAATAGCCGGTAAATAAATTTTTTCTACCCCTTCATCTTTTGCTTTTTTAAGAACATCATCAATATCCGAAGCAAAGTCTTTCAGGTATAAGTGAGCATGTGTGTCGATTAGTTTCATTTAATGGATAATTGATAATGCTTGTCTCGCCTTTGGCGAGAGATAAATGATAGGTTCATTACATTAATTTATAATTGATAATGCTTGTCTCGCCTTTGGCAAGAGATAAATGATAATTATCTGACCATAGATAATAAATTGATTCTGTTAATTTATCAATCATTATCAATTTTCCTTTTAAAAATAATCATTTAAAAAGTAATTTTACTAACTAAAAAAATATTTGCTTTTTTGAAAAAAATGCGTATTTTTACGGCAGTTTTCATAGGGTACGGATTAAAAACGGGCCAGAGTTTCTACTCAGGCCCATTATTTTTTAATTGATAATCAATTAATTATATTAAAATTTTAATTTTTTAGACTACTTTGTATTAAGATTTTTTCTAACCTCTCAATTCTTTTTCCTAATTCTTCATTTTTAATTTTTAATTCTTCATTGGTAAGTCTTTGCAATTCTATCTTTTTTTCCTGCTTTTCAATAATTGTCTGCTGCTCTTTAATAGCCTGGATGGCTACGGCAGTCATTTGGGGGTAGTTGACTGCCAAATAGCCATTTTCGGTAGTAGTAGCCAGCTCTGGGAATTCTTTGGCTATTTCCTGAGCGCTGAAACCAATTTGGTGCGTAGCTGCATATGCTTTTTTATCTTTAAAATAGTAACTGATCGGTTGTATATTATTGATTTTAGTTAGTACACTCTGTAAGGGTTCTATATTTTCTTTCAAACGCATATCAGACGGGCAATTATAAGCAGTTGCACAAATATATCCGGTAAGCGTCATATCACCTGTAGAAGCAATACGGGCAATTTTCTGATTATTACTGTTGATAAAATCGTACCCAAAACCCGGAGTAAATACTTTGAACTGCATAGCCTTGGCAGGTGCTGAACTTCTAATAGCAACAGTTCCTTCCCCGGCTAAGCCGTCCATATAAATAAATTGACTCCAGTCGTTATCGTTAACATTGATGGCTCCACGAATATGTAATCTACTTGATGGGTTAGCAACATTTATTCCTACATTTCCATTTCTTAATACTGTAACAGCATTGCTTCCTATATTGTCATTGAGGTTTCCGTTAGCAACTTCAAAGATTCTGTCCGTGCTGTTGGGAGTATTGGCATCTACCATACCACCAATTTTTTCATTATTTACACCTACCACAAATGAACCATAATAATAAGCAGTATTTTTTATGCCTGTAGCTGTAGCACCATAACCGGAAGCTATGGTAATATTTCCCATGGCGGTAGTATTGTCATTAGCGGCTTGTGTATTATTGCCCAGCGCTATTGAGGCCGTACCTGAAGCAGTCGTATAATTTCCCAGTGCAACAGACCGAGTGCCAGAGGCTGTAGCATTAGAGCCAATTGCTGTAGCAAATTGCTTTAAAGCCTTGCTGGATGTTCCTAAGGCTGTGGTATAACCTTCATCAGCAAGAGTATAATAACCCATGGCTGTCGATGCAAGGCCATGAGACTTACTGCCCCATCCGATCGCAACAGATGAGGTACCATCAGACAATGTAGAAAGCCCGATTGCAATCGAGTTCTCTGACAACGCCTGGCTTTTTTCACCTATAGCCACAGCAAAATCTGTAAGTGCTTTTGACTCTGAGCCCATAGCAATGGAGGCATCTCCTTCGGCTTTGGTTTTAACTCCTGTTGCAAATGCACTTAACCCATTGGCTGTATCGGTATTCCCAAGAGCCACAGCATAATCAGCTAAGGCTTTAGAGCTAGCGCCCATTGCAACTGAATACATCCCTGCAGCTTTTGTTTTGTTGCCAGTAGCGAATGAATTAGGTCCGCTAGCAGTATCAGTATTGCCTATGGCAGCAGCATAATCATTATTTGAAATATTTGCATATCCTAAGGCAATGGCGCCAGTCGCATCGGCAATATTAAAGGTTCCAAGTGCAATGTTGTTTATTCCCTGATTTATTTTATTCCCGGCACCTATTGCTATGGAATATAAGGTGCCTGCTGTATTATTGAAACCGATAGCAGTTGAATGGTTGCCCAAAGCAGCGCTACCCGAGCCTCCGGCAAATGAACTAAGCCCGGCAGCAATGGTATTCATCCCCACCGCAAAAGATCCTTTACCAATATTATTTGCATTCCATTGGTCCCCGGTCACTTGCCCTGCCCGAAAAGCATACCAGGCAGGCAACCACATTAGTTTTATGCCTGAACTTGATGTAGGAACGAAATCTTCAATTACATCACTATAATTACCAGCAAGCAGGGTACCACCTTTGCCTATTCGCAAGCCCTCTATATTCCTGCTTTTAAATATCAAATCATTATTGTTGGTAGTACCTAAAAAACTATTTTCATCAGGAATAACATTACCTTCTAACACCCATGCATTGGGTGCCAGTGGCAAGTCATCAATCTGAATAAATTTTACCCACAGGGGATTATCCTCATTTCCCTGGTTGTAATAAGGCCCTACTCCAAATCCTTTTCCCATGTCGGGGTTGGTATTATAAACAATCAATCCATTTGCAGGTTTAACAATCGGATCAGGTGAATCCTGGTGTACTAAGGCTACCCTGGGAATTAGCAACCCTTTATCGGTTGCTGTAATATCCAATTGAGCAGATTGATGTGGATTAGTAGTACCAATACCTACATTTCCCTGAGCAAATGTTTTGGCTGTAAACAACACTGCAACGAGAGTAGTTAAAGTTAATTTTGACGTAAAGCTTAGTTTCATTTCGTAGTTAGATTTATGTTTTTATAATGGACTTTTAGAAAATGTCCCAAAGCTATATAAATAAGTAGTTCCTTTTTGTAATTGCAAGCGAATTTTTTACATAAAAAAGCCCCTGCGTTTAACAGAGGCTTTTATATTTTCTGTAAAAATTTTTTATTGATGTGCTGTAGAAAGGATTATCGCTTCTAATTTTTTTATCCTTTCTTCTAAATCAGCATTTTTTATATTTAACTTTTCAATAATAAGCTGTTGTTGTGCATTTTTATCCTGCTCCGCTTTGATGATTTCCTGCTGCTCTTTAATAGCCTGGATGGCTACGGCAGTCATTTGGGGGTAGTTAACAGCTAAATAGCCACCACCATTCGTACTGCCAGTCACGAGTTCAGGATATTCTTTTTGAATTTCCTGAGCACTGAACCCAACTTGTCTACCAGAGGGAAATTTTTCTTTATCTTTAAAGTAATAACTTATTGGTTGAATATGATCAATTTTAGTCAGTGCATCTTTAAGGGGTTCTATATCTTCTTTTAGGCGTATATCTGATGTACATGAAAACCCTCCATTTCCGAGCGTTTTTCCGGCAATATACATATTCCCCGATCTATCCATACGTAAAGCATCGCTTCTTTTATCAGCTGAAGTTCCGTTTCCTACTTGAAATAGTATTGCTCCGCCTACTGCCCAAGCTTGATTAGCAAAACATGAATTATTGCAATCATTTGGAAGAATTTCAGGGTATGTACCAAGAGAGACAGAGCCTGTACATTGTGCCACTGCCCCCTGTCCAAATGCAAATGAGAAATCCCCTTTTGCACTGCTCAGGTGTCCGCCGGCAAAAGAAGCAAATCCATGGGTTGTATCTGTTGACCCCATTGCAATCGATCGATCTCCGATAGCAGTATTTCTATAACCCATTGCAATGGAACTAATACCAATAGCAACATTTTTGTCTCCTATTGCATACGAGTAGTCGCCCTTTGCTGAATCAGTGCTACCAATAGCATATGAATAAGGTCTTAATGCTACTGATTTATATCCCATAGCAAAAGCATAATCTTCAAAAGCTTTATTTGCAACTCCCAATGTTACTCCATACTTAGCACTTGCCTCAGTTGTATCGCCTGTTCCGATGGCTATGGAAGCAAATCCATTTGTTACATGGCCACTACCTATTGCCACAGAATAATCAGTATTTGCTTTCGAATTAAACCCTGCAGCAAATGAATAATCACCTTTGGCAACCGTTTGTCCGCCACTTGCTGTTGAGGCTCTTCCCGAGGCTACCGTTTTACTCCCCATAGCTGTAGAACTATCGCCAGAAGCTATCGTTTCACGACCCATTGCTGTTGCCGCAAAACCACTGGCAGTAGTAGATAAGCCCATAGCTGTAGCAACTTTACCGGAGGCAATGCTTTTAAAGCCCATGGCTGTAGAAGTATCCCCCTGAGCTAAGGTTTCACGGCCCAAAGCTGTTGCATAAAAACCACTGGCAATGGTTAAACGCCCCATCGCTGTAGCAGCAAAACCACTGGCAACTGTAGAATATCCCATGGCAGTCGATACATTACCAGATGCATCTGTATTATACCCTAAGGCTGTAGCATCTGTTTTACTTGCTGATGACAAGTATCCGGCCGCAAAAGCACGTGGCCCTTTGGCTTCCGTTGATAATCCGAATGCTGTAGCACCCGGCTGACTGGCAATGGTATTTCTACCGGCAGCAAACGAGTAGTCGGCAATATTTACGGGATCCCACTGATTTCCATCAACAATACCAGCCCTGGCAGCTCCCTGCTTGGGAATCCACATAAACCTGTTACCGGCACCCATTACGTTCGCAGGCACTACACCCGTAGTTTTATTTCCCGTAAATACTACAGCGCCACCTGTGTAAAACTGCACCACTTCATCATTATTTCTTTTAAAAACTAGATTTTGATTGGTAGTAGTCCCAATAAAATTAGCCGGATCAATGTTTGCATTACCGGTCAACAACCATCCATTACTTCCCTGATTAAGATTGGCAATGTCATTCATGGTAATTAGTTTTATCCAATCCACTTTTTGCTGATCGTCCGAACTTTGATAGTAGTAGCCGGGGCCTTGTGGAAAGGCAACCAAATCGGTTGAATTGTTGAACACCACCATACTATAAGGAGGATTAGGAATAGTTGTAGCGTCATCCGATCCTGTTAATGTAATTCTGGGTATTAGTAACCCCTTATTTTCTGCAACAATATCTAACTGTGCAGATGAATGAGGCAGTGTGGTACCTATACCCACGCCTCCCTGAGCCGATACATTATTGCTATAAATAGCAATTACTAGAATTAGTACTGGTAATAGTCGCTTTGGCAGATTGTTATTCGTTTTCATTGATTGTTATTCTTATTTAAAGAAAATTTAATATATTTACAAATAATTATTTTATTTAATATTAAAATTGTGCCTAATTTATTAAACAATGTGTTATAATTAATAATAAGTAGTTTTATCTTAATAAAACACACCTTTTAATTAACGGATATTAGTAGCATCGGATATTACTAACAGTTAGGCAAACGTATTTTGGCGTGAATGTACGTAATTTTACATATATTTGAGTAAGAAAATACCATAGGATTACTTTATTTTTTTACAATACTGCCACATGATTTCAAATACCTGCTCCTTTAAAGATATATTATCGTCCCCGGCGTCAACAGAAGGTAAAAAATGCAATTTGACTATACCTGGCATACAATAGAATGTTTTGTTTGGTGGAAGTACTCTTTTTGTGCCAACAATAACAGCGGGAATGATGGCCTTTTTTGTGTCTACAGCAAGTCTGAAAGCTCCGTCATAGAAGGTGGCAAGCGGTTGTGAACTTTTATTTCTGGTACCTTCCGGAAAGATACACATATGTAAGCCGGCAGTCAGCATTTTTTTCATTTGTAAAAAGCTGTTTTTCCGGCTCTCCTCACTTTTTCGGTCAACCAGCACGGATCCTAATGTATAAATAGTACCGAAAATGGGAATTTTTGACAATTCCTTTTTAGCAATAGTTTTACTGGGCCCGGGAATAAAAGGTGTTGTAACAGGCACATCCATAAAAGAAGTATGATTGCATACTACAATATAGTTTTTACCTTTTTGAAAATTTCCCTTACCCTTAACTTTTAGAATTACACCAATCAATGGCAGATAAATATTCATCCAAATTTTTAGAATTGGATAATATTTTTTACTACGATCTGGCTCTTTCCAATAAAAGCAAATACACAATGGTATAAAAAACAATAATAAGCTGGTGATGAAGAGGGAGGCTGCCCATAATGCCCAAATTCTACCAAAAATATTTTTCAACAATAACATTCCTGCGAAAATAGGATTATTCAGGGATAGTTATTTTCCAATCAATAGGATCCAATCCGTTTTCCATTAAAATTTTGTTGGTTTTTGAAAAATGTTTACAACCAAAAAAGCCTTTATCTGCCGAATACGGTGATGGGTGTGCTGCTTTTAATACGTAATGTCTGGTTTCATCAATTAATATTTGTTTTTCCTGAGCATATTTCCCCCAGAGTAAAAAAACTACATTCCTTTTTTCGTTGGAAATTTTCTGTATCACAGCATCCGTAAAATTAGTCCAGCCACATTTTGCATGACTTCCGGGTTCTCCTGCTCTTACTGTTAATACGGCATTTAGTAGCAATACACCCTGCTGAGCCCATGTGGTTAAATTGCCATAATTATCAGGCATTGAAATGCCTAAATCGCTTTGTATTTCTTTATAAATGTTTATTAAAGAAGGGGGCGGCTTAATACCGGCTTGCACTGAGAAGCTCAAACCATGCGCCTGCCCGGCGCCATGGTATGGATCCTGGCCTAATAGCACCACTTTTACATTATCAAAAGGTGTTTGCCAAAAAGCATTAAATATCACAGAGCCGGGAGGATAAATTACTTTACCGGTTGCCCTTTCTGTTTTAAGAAAGGTAACAATTTGCAGAAAATACGGCTGAGAAAATTCGCTTCGCAACACTTCTTTCCAGGAGTCTTCAATTTTTACATCCATGCCAGTACGATTAAATAAGATTGAAATATAATCAATAATTTAATCAAAGATAATTTCTATATTTTAAATCCAATTCGTTCTCTGTCTTCCCATTTTTTTTGAGCAGCTTTTTCGTCCAACAGATTTTCCAAAGCATCATAAATCTGATTCAGCTGTACATCATGCTCACCCAACCGTTCTTTTATCTGCCTGAGTTGTTGTTTTACGTCCATTTGTTGTAAAGTAAGCCGTCTGATCTCTACAAATGCCCTCATGATGGCGATATTCATATTGATAGCGATATCAGAATTTAACACCCCACTTAGCATGGCAACACCCTGTTCGGTAAAGGCATAGGGTAAGTACTTTGTGTGCTGCCCCCGACCTTCTTTTAAGGTCACAATTTGTGACCTTAAGGGGATTGTGTTAACAGATTGTGTCACAATTTGAGGACGTATGTCCTGCCATTCTGCTGCAGTTAAACGAAACATGAAATCTTCAGGGAAGCGTTTAATATTTCGCTTTACGGCCTGATTTAATACTTTGGTAGGCGCTTCATAAAGAGCTGCTAAATCAAAATCCAACATTACTCTTTCACCTCTAACTTCGTAAATTTTGTTTTGAATAGACTGGATGATTTTCATAAGTCAATTTTATTATAATAGTTAGCAAAAAACTTTCAGGTGTAAAACAAAGCACACTAAAAGAGCCATAGGTTTTGATAATCGCTATGGCTCTTTTTCTGTGATCCCGACACGATTCGAACGTGTGACCTACAGCTTAGAAGGCTGCCGCTCTATCCAGCTGAGCTACGGGACCTTCCCTATTAATTTAGGACTGCAAATATACGAAAAAATCACGAAATATTTAACAAATGGCTGGCTAAATAAGATTTTTATAGCTAAATTTGTACTACTTCAAATTTTACGAATATGTATATGTAACTGTAGGTTTAAGAAAAAACTGACTGCCCGATGCAGCTTAAACCAAATTATCCCGGCTGCTACTCTGCCATTAATTTCCTTTGTAATAATATTGTAAACCATTATTCGTAAATAATGTCATCACAAAAATATACAAACAATTTTTTTGCCTTAATAAAAGATGCGTTACTAGGCAGACAGACTGATTTTACTACAGGCAGTATCAATAAGGCTATTGCACTATTGGCTATTCCGATGGTAATTGAAATGCTATTGGAATCATTATTTTCTATCGTAGATATTTATTTTGTCAATCAACTGGGACCGGAAGCTTCTTCAACCGTTATTTTAACAGAAGCTTCTTTAACTATTTTATATTCAATTGCCTGGGGCTTAGCAATGGCAACTACCGCACTCGTTGCAAGAAGAATCGGCGAGAAAAATCCGGAGATGGCTTCTAAAATAGCTGCCCAAGCCATAAATCTTGCGGTGATTTTTTCCCTGCTTATAAGCGTTATTGGCATTATTTTTCCTAAACAAATATTAGGTTTTATGGGGGCTTCAAACGAAGTAGTTAAATCAAATTACCTGTTTACCCAAATAATGTTAGGAGGTAATATTGTAATTGTGCTGCTATTTGTCAATAATGGTATTTTCAGAGGGGCCGGCAATGCATCTATAGCCATGCAATCGTTAATCATTGCAAACGGTATTAATATTATTCTTGATCCGCTACTGATAAAAGGTATCGGGCCATTTCCACAATTAGGGGTTTTGGGCGCTGCAGTTGCTACTACCATTGGAAGAAGTGTAGGTGTAATTTATCAGCTTTATCATCTCTTTAATGGGAAAGCAATTGTACAGCTAATAAGAAAAATTTTTATTATAAATATTAACCTCATTAAAAGCATTCTCAATACCTCATACGGCGCCATGTTTCAATTTTTGATTGGTAGTTGTAGCTGGATTTTTTTAGCCAGAATCATAGCTTCAGAAGGAACGGAGGTTACGGCAGGATATGGCACTGCCATCCGAATATGCATTTTTACTATTTTACCTGCATGGGGTATTGCCAATGCAGCTGCAACTTTAGTAGGACAAAATCTTGGAGCCAATCAAGCTGAGAGGGCTGAAAAATCAGTGTGGCGTTGTGCTTTTCTGGCTTTATGCTTTTTTTTAATAGTAGCCGTAATATTTTTTGTATTTGGAAATACACTTATGTTGTTTTTTATCAATGATAATATTGCTGTTAAAGCTGGTACTACCTGCTTACAAATTCTGGCTTTAGGATACATTTTCTTTGCATACGGGATGGTACTTACGCAGGCATTCAATGGAGCCGGGGATACCAGAACGCCGACTGTGATCAATTTATTGGTTTACTGGGTATTTCAAATTCCATTGGCTTATGCTATGGCAGAATATTTTCATATGCACTCAATGGGGGTATACGTAGCCATCGTAATTGCAGAAACGATACTGGCAATTACAGCTATTATTATTTTTAAAAAAGGTCGATGGAAAACAGTTAAGGTGTGATAGTGCTGGCAAAGGTTATTTAATAGCCAATAACCATTTCTTGAAAACTTACTTACTATGTCTAAAAAATAACTGCATTTGTTCATTAAGTAATAAAAGTTCCGTATCGGTTAAATTGATATTATCCTTGGCATAGTTGATTGCCCGATATAGAGATTCTACCCTGCTAAGGCTTACACCGCTTTTCCTACTCAGGGTGGTAATAAACTCTTCCGTAATATGATAAGCATTTAAAAAATAATTATTACGAACATACTCATTAAAGTAGGTAATCATTTTTTGTGCAATATTGTAATTATCCTTCTTTTGCAAATAGAGTCTTCCTACGGTTTCTGTAAAAGTAACGCTGGTATTTACATTGGGTGATATATATTCAACAATTCTTTGCCTACGCTTACCCTGAAATAAAATATATAATAACAGTAATAGCAATGACAGCCAAAATGCAAGCCTTAGTGGCGGATGTTTCAGTATGGTGTCTAAGGCTGAAAAACCTTGATCATTTCTTTTTCTACGGGCTGGTTTATTATAATATTCATTCCAGTATACACAATCCGGATTAGATTTTACATATCCAAATAAACTTTGTAAATACTGATAATTATCATTTTTTAATAAAAAATAATTACTAAACGCCCGGGGATCACAATGTAAAAAAAGCTTTCCTTTACCATAGAAAAATACAACACAATTAGGTTTTCCAACCTCATTATTACTCAAGACTTTATAAAATGGATATGTGATTTTTTCAAAATAATTTAGAAAAGGAAAATAAAAATAATTGTATTTAACTGAATGATAAGGTACTTGCTGCAAAAAATCAGTATGAGTATTTCTGAAAGGCTTTTCGACGAATTCACCCCAACTATTGCTCATCGTTATATTGCAGCTTACTTTCTTCAATAATCTATCATCAATTTGTGAGCTGGAAATAAAAAGATCGTTTCCGTAAGAAACATAATCCAGCACTGAATTTACATCTTCATCCTCCAAGAACAATCCCGGTGTTATACAAATAGACAAAGAATTATTGTCATAGCTGCTCAGAGAATAATTGAAAGACTCATTTATTTGACGTATTGTATTGTGTGCAAATATATCTTTCACTATCTCATACATTACAAATCCACCGAAAGGGTTTTTATCCTGCCGGCTGTAGGTTTCTCTAAGACTGGGAATAGAAGGCTTTTTCGAACAAGCAGCTATGCCAACTGCAAGCAAAAATATGATAACGATATGATAAATCTTCCTTAACAAATATCTACGAAAAATTTTTATTAAATTGAATAAAATCTGTTTCTAATTGACGATATATTTTTTCATCAATATCAAATTCCCCATACCAAACATACTCATAATGCAACGTAAGTTTAGAGAAAAGTGACTGATATTGATAATTACTGATTTCTCGGACATACTGGTAATTGGTTTTATCGGCGGCTATCTGCACCATTCCTGCATCTGATAACTTATACAAAGATTTCAAATATTGATATCGAATAGCTAAGCGATAATTACTACTTTTTAAAGCTTGCATAATTAGCACATCAAAATCACTGCCGTTTTTGGGCAGTTCTTCATTAAGCACATCATGTTTTATTTTACTTTTTTTGTATGATCGGGAAAATACTCCATCTGCAAGAAATAAATGATACAATAAAAATAATACAAAAGCAATGGCAACTGTCCATAAGAATATTTTAAAAATGGCGCTGGATATAATTATATCAAAAAAAGAAGGTTTATTATCTCTTTGCTTTCTCTCTTTATTCTGCTCAGCATTCAACAAGCTGTCGAGATAATTGACATATGCAAATGCCTTTAATTTTTTTAATGCACTAATGCTATCCGCAGGTACAATATGTTGAACAAATGACAAACCGGTATCTACTACTTTTTGCTGTGTTTCAAAGTTCTTACTTATATAATCATCCTGATAGGGTTCTTCTTCCACAACTACCGGCGATTCTACATCATAATTGTCATTTTGCTCAACAGTATCCTGCTGTAACACCTGCTTCTTCTCAGCTTTTGCAGCTGTTAAAAAACATATGCTTATCAATATAAAAATAAATTTATGCATTATCCTTTCTTCAATCTGTTGATGATACCGTCTGATTGTATATAATAACCTTTTTTATGTAAACGAATGGGCTGAATAACAAAATACCAAACAATGAAAGTGAGTGAAGCAGCCAATATAATAGCGCTGACCCATACCGGCAATCCAAAATTGTTTTGTTTATCATATGTCTGACTCATCAAATGTGTAACATAGCTTTCAAAAAAAGCAGCTACGATAAAGATAGGAACCAGTACAATCATTACCTTCATAGCATCTTTTACTGACCTTTTGAAAGAAATGCTTCTTTTGTATGTACCGGGAAATAATATGCCGTTCGTCATAATAAAACCTGCCGAAGAAGCAACAAAAAAAGCTAAAATTTCCAGCGTGCCATGTATCCATATCACCATAACCGACTGCATCCCTAAACCCTTTGAAAAAAACATGTACTGAAATGCTCCCAACACTAAGCAATTGCGCCACATCATATAAATGGTGGTAGTACCCAACAACAATCCACCGATAGCCATCAAAAAAGCTACAAAAGTATTGTTAAGAGCAATCATTACAAACATATTAAAAGGGTTATCACTTTTATACACACCGAAGGGATCGCCCTGAGCAATATTATCCTCCGTCATGTTGACATAGTCATCTCCTAAAATACCCCTGATAAATAATCCATCATTCATACTTCCCCATACGCCGATAGCTGTAAAAAAGACATTGATACATACCGTAAAAAGCAGAATTTTATGATATTTCTTAAATAATAATGGCAATTCGTATTTCCAGAATTGGAATATCCGGCTATATTTTTCTTTTTTATTTTGATAAATGCTCTGGTAAATAGACGCTGCGATACCATTAATCCAACGGGTTACTTTACTCCTGGGGTAAAAAGTTTTTGCATAGGAAAGATCATCAATCAATGTAATAAATCGCTCTGCAGTTTCATCAGGATTATTGGTGGTTTCATATTGATATTCTTTCCACTTCTCCGCATTCTTTTTTATAAACATCGCCTCTCTCATATCATTTTTTTAATCAAATTATATAAATAATTAATATTATAAATTAAAATAATGTATTTTTTGTTATTTTATGATTGTAATTTGCAAATAATATGTCGATTATACAAATATCTACACCATTTAATATTGATATTGAATTTGAGTTAGCTGAATTTCATAAGCGCCTTTTGGCGTATATCATTGATTTTACTGTACTCGTTTTGTACTGCTGGGGCATGTTGTATATACTACTGGACAGCTTAGAGCTTCGGGAAGCAAGTCAGGGATTTATTTTATTGATTTTATTCATTCCCATGCTATTTTATACGTTGCTCACGGAATTATGGCTAAATGGGCAAACACTGGGCAAAATAGTATTAAAAATAAAAGTAGTAAGTCTGGATGGTGGAGAACCTACGCTGGGGCAGTTTTTATTAAGATGGTTTTTAAGATTTTACGAATGGGGCTTTATCATTCTATTTTTATTTTATCTGGATTTTCTCAGGGGGTTGCTCATTTTAATATTCGGCGGCATCGCATCTATCATTATCATTGCCGTCACTCCAAAAAATCAACGTTTGGGTGATTTGGTAGCAGGTACTGTTGTTGTGAATACCAGATCAAAACTTTCTATTGATGATACTATTTTTGTTAATGTAAATACTTCTAATTACGAAGTAAAATTCCCTGCTGTTATGAGGCTAAGCGATAGAGATATCAATACCATCAAAGGCGTTATCACACAAGCACAAAAGCGAAATAATTATCAAATGTGTACGAGGGTTGCGTATAAAGTAAAGGAAGTATTGCAAATAGAAAGCAATATGGATGACTACAGTTTTCTGGAAAAACTACTTCAAGACTACAATTATCTGGCTACAAAGGAATAGTGAATACTTCATTATGCTTTATAGTTTGCTGCTGAATTACAAAAATTTACCGGTAATGCCTCCAGGTATAATAATCAAGTGAGCCGTAAAATGCAATTACAAATGCAAAAAGCAAAATGATCAAGCCTGAAATAATAACGCCAATGATAGAACAAATCCTACCGGCATTACTTTGACCATAACTTGCCTGTGAATACAAGTCGGGAGCATATTGGTATAACTTTCTGTCTTTATTAGCCAATACAAGACCAATAATACCACATATCAAACCGAATATTCCATAGCAGAAAGCCAGAAATATGGAAAGTATTCCTAAAACTAATGCTGCAGTAGCATTGGGTAAATTTTGAGCCTGATTAAAATTAGGGTCTAATAAATTACGGTTCTGTTGATTCATAATGATCTATTTAACAATAAATTGTAAGGTATAAGAGGTTACAATGATTGCAAAAATAGCAATCAAACCGTAAAAAGTGAGCTTTTTAGAAAATTTAAACCGATATTTCCTGTCGGCAAGCAAAAACCCAAGATAAATAAGCAGGGGTATTAAGGGTGGATATTGATAAAAACTCCCCACAATATTTCCTTTTAATAATTCAAAAATACTACGCTGTAATCCACAACCCGGGCAATTTATATGAAAAGTCTTTTTAAACATACAAGGCAACGCATGCATCTCCAGCCAGGAAACAAAGTCGATATACCATGAAAATAATATCACGCTACAATATATAAATTTTAATAGGCCCTGGCAAATAATACCCTCTGCTGACTTGGCCTGCCTGAAAAAACACACTGTCCTTTTTCTTTGACATTATTCATCGGAATACAACGAATAGTAGCCTTGGTTTGCTCTTTAATTTTCTCCTCCGTTTCAGGAGTACCATCCCAATGGGCAGATAAAAATCCACCTTTTTCCTCCAGCGTTTTTACAAATTCTTCCATTGTATTTACCTGAGTAATATGAGCATCCCTAAAAGCAAGGGCTTTATTGTAAATGTTTTTATGAATATCTTCCAGCATGGCAGCTATAGTTTGAGAAATATTTTCAATACTCACCGTCTTTTTTTCTTTGGTATCTCTTCGAACTACTTCCACAACATTATTTTCGATATCACGCAAACCCATGGCTATACGTACGGGTATGCCTTTTAATTCATACTCGGCAAATTTCCATCCGGGGCGGTTGTTATCATTATCATCATACTTAACAGAAATACCCATTTTTTTTAATTCTGCAATGATTTCATGTGCTTTTGCATCAATAACAACTTTGCTTTCTTCGCCTTTGTAAATAGGCACAATAACCACCTGAATCGGAGCAATACGTGGTGGTAATATTAATCCTTCATCATCGCTATGCGCCATAATTAAGGCTCCAATTAACCGGGTAGATACCCCCCAGCTGGTAGCCCATACCCACTCTTTCTTATTTTCTTTACTTAAAAATTGCACATCAAATGCTTTGGCAAAATTTTGGCCCAAAAAATGTGAAGTACCCGCCTGCAAAGCTTTCCCATCCTGCATCAATGCTTCAATGCAATAAGTATCTTCGGCTCCGGCAAATCGCTCACTGGCTGTTTTTACACCTTTTATCACCGGTAATGCCATGTAATTTTCTACAAAGTCGGCGTATACCTGGAGCATACGTTCCGTTTCTTCAATGGCCTCTTCTTTGGTGGCATGAGCGGTATGCCCCTCCTGCCATAAAAATTCAGCCGTACGCAAAAACAGCCGGGTACGCATCTCCCATCGCACTACATTCGCCCATTGATTAATCAATAAGGGCAAATCCCGATAAGACTGTATCCAGTCTTTATAAGTATTCCAGATAATTGTTTCTGAAGTAGGGCGAATAATCAATTCTTCTTCCAGCCTGGCTTCGGGGTCAACAATTACACCACTGCCATCAGGATCATTTTTCAAGCGATAATGCGTTACTACAGCACATTCCTTGGCAAAACCATCCACATGCGATGCTTCTTTACTTAAAAAACTTTTAGGTATAAATAAGGGAAAATAAGCATTTTGATGTCCCGTGTCTTTAAACATTCTGTCTAATTGATCTCTCATTTTTTCCCATAAGGCAAAACCATAAGGCTTAATAATCATACAGCCTCGTACGGCAGAATGATCGGCCAAACCACCTTTTATCACTAAATCATTGTACCATTGTGAATAATCTTCCTCCCGGGCAGTTAATTGTTTACTCATTATGTTAAATTTAATTACTTATATCTTTCTTTTCTAACCTTATTTATATTTTTTTTAACATGATAATATGTCATTTTGTATCGTGTGGCAAAGGTTTTGTTTTATATTTAGTGTGTGCAAAAGTACTAACTTCACACTTATTTTAACCAAGCTAAATAAAAACATTATGACCGGCAGAATTTCAATATTATTTTTAGGTGTTTTATTGGCCGTAATTAGTGGTTGCAGCACTGCTTACAAAAGTACCCAAACACCCGATGATGTTTATTATTCACCCTCCAGGGATATCACCGAAGAAAGAGTTTCACAAAGAAAGGAAGAAATACGTGATTATTCGATGGGAGATGAAGACAGAGAAATCCTGATGGGTATACGCAGTCGCAGGTGGAGATATATAAATGATCCCTTTTATTATGGTTGGAATAACGGATTTTATAATACTTATGATTATTTTGGCAGCCCGTACAACTATTGCTTCAATAATTGGTCTGGCTATTATGGCTACTACTATAATCCTTACTATTATCCCTACCCGATTTACAATCCTGTAATTATAGTAACAAAGCCCACAAGGCCTGTTACCACCACACCACGTATGGTCAATCTAAATGCTTACAGAGGCTATAATCGGGTAAATATTCCTTCTAAAAGTGATAACAATAATAAATGGAATAATACATACAGGAGCTATAATAACAGCAACCGTAGCGGTAGCCGTGTAGGAAACGTAATCAGGGAAATACTTACACCATCTACTCCTTCGAGTAATAATTCGGATAATAATTCTTCAAGAAGTTATAACCCTTCTTCTGGTAGTAGTAATAGCGGACAATCAAATGGTAGTAATGGCGGTAGTATTTCCAGACCATCCAGAGGACAACAATAGTTGAATGTATAATTGATAATTTGTTAATTGATAATAAAAGTATTGCATATACGGTTATAGAAATTTCGTGTAATTCGTGTTTTAAAGAAAAATTTCATGCAAAAATATATTTTACTTTTTCTTACGCTTATAGCTTTACAAGTTAAAGCACAAATACCTGAAGATGCTTTGCGTTACTCTTTTTATCCACAAAGCGGTACTGCCCGAAATTTGGCCGTAGGCGGCGCCATGGGATCGCTGGGTGGGGATCTGAATGCTGTTTATGTAAATCCTGCAGGGTTGGGTTTTTACAGAACGGGCGAAATCGTTTTTTCTCCAGCTTACCTGTTCAACAACAACCAATCTAATTTCCGGGAAAATAGTAGCACAGCAAATAAAAGCAATCACTTCAATTTAGGAACTACCGGATTGGTGATGGGTTATAATGGCAATTTTTATAATCCTAATGCCAGCAATGCCATTGGTATTGCTATATCACAAACAGCCAATTTTAATAATAATATTTTTTATAAAGGATTAAATAACTATTCATCATTCAGCGAGCAATTTTCGGAAGAGTATGTTAAGAAAAAATATACTTTAGATGACGTTTTAAATACCAATACTCCCAGCCCATACAAAGTTTCTCCTGCACTTTATACTTATTTGATAGACACTGTTACCATAAATAATATATACCAGGTAAAAGGCGCTCCTGAATATATTTTAGATGCCGGGCAGGCGCTGATGCAGGAAATGAAACAGCAAACAAAAGGCGGCATTACTGAATTAGCCCTAAGTTTTGCACACAGTGATGGCAATAAATGGTTTGTTGGTGGAAGTTTTGGTATTCCCATCATTAATTACACCAGTAATACTACTTTTAAAGAAAGTGATACTTCCAATAATACCAATAATCACTTTAAGAGTTTTGAATATACAGATGATTTTTCTACCAGAGGCGCTGGCATTAACGGTAAATTCGGAGTTATTTTTCGCCCAAAAGATTATGTAAGACTAGGGCTTGCCGTACATACGCCCACTTTAATGTCTTTAAGAGATACTCGTTATACTTCTTTATCAACCCAATTAGAAAATCCTACCGGCAACTTTTCTGTGTCATCTGACATTTTTACAGAAGGTCAGGAAGGTGAAAGCCGGTATGGACAAACTACCCCCTGGAGAATTGTGGCAAGTGGCTCATACGTATTTCGTGAGGTGGAAGATACAAGACGGCAAAAAGGGTTTTTAACGGCTGATGTTGAATATGTTGGACACGGTGGAAGTCGATTCTCAGCAAAGAGTAATCTCGGATTAACGGATTTAAATGATGAAAACTATTATAAACAATTAAATCAAACCATTGCTGAGCAATATAAAGGTAGCTTTAATTTTAGAGTAGGTGGAGAGCTGAAATTTAATACTTTTATGACCCGGGCCGGCTTTGCTTATTACAGTAATCCTTATAAAGATCCTGCTCTGAAAGCATCGCATATGTTATTAAGCGGCGGTTTAGGATATAGAAATAAAGGGATGTTTATAGATGTTACGTATGTACATGCTATCAACCGTGATGTCAGCTTCCCTTATCGTTTGGAAGATAAAGACAATACTTTTGCTACATTAAACAACCAGCGAAGCAATATTATGGCTACTGTAGGCTTCAAATTTTAACAAATAATTAACATTAGGTAAAAATTAAAAATAGTTGTAACTTTTGACTTTGTAATAACGTTTTACATAAAACCTATTGCATCATGAAAAAAATTACGTTTTTTGTTTTTATTGCAGTTGCCTGTCTAACTTATTCTTCCAAAGCTAACGATTATTTGGAGGAGTATATCGCAACTTATAAACTTGCTTCAAATAATTTAATCACAGAAAAAGAAGTGAATATATTATATGAAAAAGGTAAACTATTTCTAAGCTCCTCGTTGGGAAAGGTAGAAATACAAAAAATAGGCCCTGACAAATTTGCAATACTTGCCTATGGGGGATTGGCCATGTTTAACAGAAATGATGATAAGGATATTATTGGAATCACGATCATTACATTAGGATATAAACTCAGCGGTAAAGTTGAAAAAAATACAACAAAAGTTGCAGAAATAAAAACGCCTACTCCCTCGAAGGTTTTGTTGCCGAAATGGTTTGCTCAACCAGATGATCTATTTGCTTACTAGCGTCCAACCACTGAATAGCTTTATCTTTATTAAACCAGGTCATTTGCCGTTTAGCATAATGTCTTGTATTCAGTTTGATAGCCTCTATCGCTTGTGCTAACGTTATTTTTTCATCAAAAAAATCAAATAACTCTTTGTAGCCAACAGTTTGCAATGCATTTAAATGCCTTAAAGATAACAGGGCTCTCACTTCATCTATTAACCCTGCTTTTATCATTTCATCTACCCGATTATTAATTTGTTGATATAATAATTCTCTTGGCAATTGTAAGCCGACTTTAACAATATGAAAGCTTCTTTGTTTCTTTCCCGAAGTTTGAAAATGGGTGATTGATTGCCCGGTTGACAACTTTACTTCCAAAGCCCTCATTAATCTTTGGGGATTTTTTGTTTCGCCTCCGGCGAAAAAATCCGGATCCTGGCGCTGCATTTCCTGCTGAAGCCAGGTCAATCCCTCCTGCTCATATTGTTGAATAATTTTTGCACGTAAAGTAATATCAATAGCAGGAATTTTGTCTAACCCCTCGCAAAATGCTTTTATATACAATCCGGTACCACCCACCATTACAGCATAGTTGCTATTCTTAAAAATTTTATCAACAGCATCTAATGCATATGCTTCAAATGTAGCAGCATTTACATCGTCATAAATAGAATGAGAATTGATAAAATAATGGTGTATAGCAGTTAACTGTTCTGTGGAAGGCTTAGCAACACCGATATTAAGTTCTTTATAACATTGACGGCTATCCGCAGAAATGATTTGGGTAGTGAGCGTTTGAGTCAAATGAATAGCAAAAGATGTTTTTCCAACAGCAGTAGGGCCTACAATCACAAAGCAAGTTTTTTCCATAGATTTTTTAATGGATAACTGGTTAATGGCCTGTCTCGCCTCTGGCGAGAATAATTGATAATGCATGTATTGAATGTACTCCAATAATTATCCATTATCAATTAACAAATTATCAATTACCATTCCTCTTCTTTATTTCCCGACTGTTCACCGTTACCCTCTCCTTCTTCACTAAAGCCATCATTCAATGCATTGGATTGCAAATCATATTTTTCTTCCATCTCTGCCAGCCTGCTATCAACCATTCCTTTGGTACCATATTGCGAAGGTGCTAATCCCTCTACTCTTATACAGGAAGGGTAAATAATTTTCTTATCTTCTTCCTTATCAATATGAATCAGTTCTACCAAAAAATTCCAATGCTTATTAAAATCATATAAGTATATAAACTTCTGGTTAGGACCTTTCACCTCTGTACCCACAGGTGTTTTTTTCATGAGTAAAGGAGGCACTTTATAATCCTTGTCATATTTTTCCAAAGATATCTCCCGACCACGCTGCCACTGATCATTGGTTCGGAAAAAAGTTGCCTTATGCTTATTGTCAAACTCATAACTTTTCAAAATGCAATGGTGCAAATCCAGAAAAGATTGTGTATGCTTGATTACTATGTCACGATACACACTGTCATCTTCTTCCCAGTATATTCTAAAACGTAGTATTGCCATGCTGTAAAATTAACAATAAGTAATGAGATTAAGGAATTTGTAATTAGGAATTGGGAATTAGGTTTTTTGGTAAAATAGAAAATATTTTGTATATTGTAAGTTAAAAATACCCAATACCCAATACCCAATACCCAATACCCAATACCCAATACCCAATACCCAATACC
>CAZPHA010000012.1:58801-69669 GCA_964586215.1 uncultured Ferruginibacter sp. | reverse complement strand
CCCAACGTTCCTTTTTTATTTTGCTGTGAAATGGGAGTAATAGGCATGAACCATAATACTTCTACTCCCATATCTTTTAATCGAGGCAATTCTTTAGCAAAAGCATTAAAAGTACCTTCCTGTGTGTATTGGCGAAGATTAACCTCGTACACATTAGTATTATGAATCCAGTCGGCTTTTTTAAATAGGGTGGAAGTTGTCATTTTGTGGTTTTGTCGGTTGTTAGGTTTAAAAAGATGTGTAGTACATCCCAAAAAACAAATAGTTAACGAAGAAAGTAGCACATTTCTTATCATTGAATCCAATTTTGATCTTGTAAATGTAAGAAGTGATTGACAAAATTTTAACAACAATTTATTTTAAGTCAATTTATGACAACATTGTACCTTTATAGTTGTTAACAATACAATGAAACAGTTTAGTATTCCTATCATTTATCGAAGTCCACTAATATCTGCTATTAAAGCATTTAGAAAGCAAGGTGATAAAATGAAAAAAGATTTTACGCCTACCCTACTTAATTTTGGTCCTGTACAGATTTATCTGGCCCGTCATTTTGGCTTTTGCTATGGAGTGGAAAATGCAATTGAAATTGCTTTTAGGACTATTGACGAGAATCCCGGCAAAAGAATTTTTTTATTAAGCGAAATGATTCACAACCCTCAGGTTAATGCAGACTTGCAGGAACATGGGCTACAATTTTTGCAGGATACCCATGGCAAACAGTTGGTATCTTTTGATGAGCTTACGGCTGAGGACATTGTCATCATCCCTGCATTTGGCACTACATTACCCATTGAAAAAAAATTGAAAGATATTGGAATAGCAATTGAAAAATATAATACTACCTGCCCTTTTGTAGAAAAAGTGTGGAATCGCAGTGAACAAATAGCCGCTAAAAATTACACCATTGTTATACATGGCAAACCTACACATGAGGAAACAAGAGCTACTTTTTCTCATGCTGCACAAAATGCACCGGCGGTTGTAGTAAAAGATATGGAAGATGCTATAGAATTAGGCAAATATATTTTGGAGGAAAAAAGTATAGCTAATTTTTATGATGAATTTGATGGTAAGTATTCAACAGGCTTTCAGGTGAAAAAAGACCTACAAAGAATTGGTGTAGTTAACCAAACAACCATGCTGGCCAGCGATACACAAGCTATTGCCGACTATTTAAAAAATGTTATGATTAAAAGATATTCATTGACCAGTGACAATGTTAATGAGCGATTTGCGGATACCCGGGATACCTTATGCTATGCAACCAACGATAACCAGTCTGCCGTATACGGCTTGTTAGATATAGATGCTGATCTGGCCATTATTGTAGGGGGTTACAATAGCAGCAATACATCCCATTTAGTAGAATTATGTGAAGAAAAATTGCCTACTTATTTTATTAGTGATGAAAAGAAAATTTTAGATAAAAATAGCATTCGCCATTTTAATTTTCATACTAAAGAAGAAAAAATAACTTCTTCATTTTTGCCAGATAAACATCCTGTAAAAATTTTAATTAGCAGTGGAGCCAGCTGTCCGGATGCCATGGTAGAAGGGGTTATTTGTAAGTTGATTTCTTTTTACCCTGTTACTACATCTATGGATCAGCTTATGCAACAATTTATATAAATACTCTTTAAATAATAATTTATCGCAAAGGCAGGTTGGTCAATTATTAATCAATTTATATCAATGAAGTATTTTACAACAATAAGTATATTGCTATTTTTTAATAACCTGGTTGTTATATCACAAAATATGAAAGATATGACCGGCGAATATTATTTAGAAGGCGTTCCAGAAGTTGCTTCTGTCATTCACCTACATTCAGATGCAACATTCGATTTCTTTTTTAGTACTGGTGCAATGGATCGTTCCGGCCATGGGAAATGGCTCGTTGAAGGCGATACCCTTATTTTACATAACAAAGAAAAGTCTTCACAAAGTTTTAAGTTAATTAATTCAACAACTACGGAAGATAAGTTAACGACCATTAAAATATCGGATAAAAATAAGATGATATTGGGATACGTGCATTATAAGATTGTTTCACCCACAGGTACTTTTACCGGCATTACCAATGATGAGGGGATGGCGAGAGTTACAACTGAAAACGTTGACAGCATTTATTTATGGCACGCTCTATGGCCAGATAAAGCCTTCTCTGAATTTGCAATAGCTGATAAAAAATTAAATTTTTTTGAATTTTCTATTGAGAAAAGCATCTCCAATATCCACTTTAATCAGCTGAAGCTTATTTTAAAAAAAGATACCCTCACCGGAGGGCATCCGCTTTTGGAAGGCAATCAATTTAAATACATTAAAAATGGGAGTTATTAACAGTTTACTTCACTTTCAAGCATTTTTTTGCCAGTTTTAAGGCTTCCTGAAGCTGTTCTTCAAAGGTCATTTTAGTGTTATCCAGCTCATGAGCATCATTGGCTTTTTTCAGTGGACTTACTTTTCTATTGGAGTCAATATAATCTCTCATTTCGAGATTATTTTTAATTTCTTCTATGGTGATGTTGGGATTTTTCTCATATAATTCTTTAAACCTGCGCTCAACTCTTACGGCACTGTCGGCTGTCATAAAAATTTTTAACTCGGCTTTAGGAAAAACAGTAGTGCCGATATCACGCCCATCCATTACAATTCCCTTCTTTTTACCCATAGCCTGCTGCTGAGCTACTGCAAAAGTTCTTACTTCTTTAATAGCAGCTACTTCGCTTACTTTTTCTGCTACTACCAGATCACGAATAACATACTCCACATTTTCGCCATTGAGCAATATTTCCGATTGTTGTGATTTAGGATTGAACTCAAACTCGATAGTAATATCTTTTAAAGCCTTTTTTACCTGCTTTGAATCCGTCCAATCTATATGATTACGAAGAAAATACAAAGTAATGGCCCGGTACATAGCGCCACTGTCTATATACACGTAATTTAACTCCTTAGCCAGTTGTTTGGCAAGTGTACTTTTTCCGCAAGACGACCAGCCATCTATCGTAATGATGATTTTTTTAGCCATTTGTACTACAAAAATGGTTTAAAAAACTGCAAATTCAAAATATAAGCGGCTTTTTGTATGTATAAACAATCAATTATACGTCAAATTATCAAAATTAAATTAATGAGTTTTGTTAAATACTAACATTTCAGTTAAGTAAAAGTGCCCTTTTATTAAGCCAAAGAGCCCTTTTGATAAATACACCATGCATAAGCTTTTTAATGAATATATTTTTATTCTATAAACATCCAAGCTATGAAAAAGCCGAATGGCTGTTGCAGATGATGCACCAATGATTGGATTTATCATTTTCACTAACACTAATATTCTTGCAGGCATTTCCCGTAAGAAATATTGCGAAACACATTTAAACCGGGCTGTACTAACAGGCTGGTTTTTTTATTAGTAAAAATACAAACATATCTGTTCCTGTGATTGGTTTATTATTCTATACTAATTAACTATTCATTAATAAAAATATTTATATCCATTTTAATAACAATAAACTTTTTATATATAATTATAAATTTGTATATTTATATATTATTGTTACTGCTACTAAAATACGTTTCAGATGCATCATTACTTATCCACTATTAAAAATCATGGAGCTTCTATTTTTCTAAGCATGGCTTACCTATTATTTACCACCCGAGTTTCTTCACAAAATGTAGGTATTGGCACATTAAGCCCACATACATCTGCGCTGCTTGAAGTATCTGCCGGCAATAAAGGAATTTTAATTCCCCGGGTATCCTTAAGCGCTGCCGATGACATTAATGCTGTCTCAACGCCGGCACATGGGCTTATGTTGTACAATGTAAATCCTTTTATGGATAAAGGCTTGGGGGTTGGCTATTATTACAATACCGGTGATGAAATGAACCCATTTTGGAAAAAGCTAATTAATAATGACGATATCTTAATTACTACCATACAAATAAGTGATGGAGTGGTTACCAGTGAAAAATTATCGTTTCCGCTGATCAAAGTAATGTCGTACAATGGCGCCATGATATCCATGACTAATACTGGTGGCTCCAACAGTGTTGGAGTTTTTGGTCAATCAGATAATGGCGCTGGCATAAAGGGGATAAGTAGTTTAGGAAAAGGCTTATACGGTTATAGCAACAATGGCGTAGGCGTGATGGGTGAAAGTGTAGATAGTACAGGGGTTGAAGGAAAAAGTGTATCACAATTTGGCATAAGGGGGTTTAGTCTTAATAGCACGGGGGTATATGGTATTAGCCAGAATGCAATTGGCATGCAAGGTAAAAGCGCCAATTCAACAGGGGTTGACGGGCAGAGCATTACAGGTACAGGAATAAGTGGAAAAAGTGTATCCGGAATTGGTGTAAGTGGCACAAGCGCCAGCTTCTATGGGGTATACGGGAAATCCACTAATCATACGGCTGTTTACGGCATTCATAGCGATGGCATTGGCTCCAGTGGACAATTTATCAATACAAACGACCTTAACTCAGCTAATACGTTGGAAACGTTTACTAATGGAACCGGCTGGGCTTTTAACGCTACTTCTAATAATAATAGCCCCTTAGGTATCCTTGTTCAAACGACTGCTAATAAAGCAGGCATTGCTTTGTCAGTAGCTAATGGTGGTTTACAATTTTCTGCCGATGGCGATTATACCAGTGGCAAAGAAATCGATGATGCAGATTTAGTAGTTCAAAACCCTGGCTCTATTACATTACCAACAACGGCTGCAGATGGACAGCATGTGTGGGTGATTAATCGCACTGGTGGTAATGTAACCGTTACCAATACAACCGTCGGCAGCCTTATTATTAGTGGTGGTATGGCGAAAGGATTCATTTTTAGAAAGTTCTTATCTCCCAACAACTGGTTTCCGGTAGATTAATTGCTCGTTTTTGAACGAAATAATTCTACCTTCAGTTTTTTATCATCTATAAAAGATAAAAGCATCAAAACTTCATCAGGAAATTGCTTTCAATAACGCTTTCCGTAGAGAAATCATTTTTATTAAGTAAAAATACTGTTTTATTAAGTAGAATGACCTTCCTACTAAACAACCATCGCATTAAGGTTTTTATCAATATATATTTATAGTATCAACAAAACAAGATAACTGCGGAAGCCGAAAAGCAGATTCAAGAGTAGGCGAAACATAAAAAAACTTAGATCATGAAACAGGTAAAAAAATTAGAAGAGTTAAAAAGCCCTTTATTCAAGGATACGATTTTAAAAAGTATGAGTGGTGGCAACACTAACCAACTTACTTACACAGTGTTTACAAATATATACATATCTAATATATCTAGCCAAGATGATGGTCCAAAGGTTACCATCAAATAGGAGGATACATACAATATGACATTGAACCAGACATCCAAAAAATCAGGTAGCTAACAACAATCAAAAAGCAGTAGTAGGTGGTGCAGCTTCTATTGAATATACTGCATTACTAGGTACTATGATGATAAATTAATTCCTAATATTCTCGCAAGCATTTCCCGTAAGAAATATTGCAAAACGAGTCAGCCAGGCTGTTTCTAAAGGAGACAGCCTGTTTTTTTGTATAAATAACACTAAAATAGCTGCTAACCCTTTCCGTTAACTCCCTTAGGTCATCCCTGCAGTAACAAGGTATTTCCATTAAGCCACTAATTGTCAATAATATTATAAAATAATATTATTTATTGTTAAGTAAAAATACTATTTCGTTAAGAATAATCACCTATACATTAAGTAAAAATACTATTTAATTTTCCACACAATAACTTTACTGCATTGTAATGCTGGATAAATGCAACACATGTAACAGTCCTTATCAATATAACCTAAACAAAGATATATGTCGAAGAATCAACAACCTGTAAAAGCAACAAAGTCAGTATGTACTATTGATGCAATCAACAATAAGCAGGTAAACAAGGCCGGCTACGATATTAAACTAAGGGCAAAGATCGTACCATTTTCTCATCCGTCTAAAGAAAAAGATACAACCAAATCATCCACACAAACAGATATATTAAATCAGAACATCATGGATGGCTTTGCTGAAATAGCAGCTTATAACCCTACCTTTAATGTTTCCGATTTAAAAAAATACAATACTGATTATAAATCAATATTTATTACAGGCGCTAACGGATTTTTAGCAGTTCACCTATTGGAAGAAATACTAAATAATACCAATGCCAAAGTTTATTGTGGTGTACGTGCTGAAACGGATGCACAAGCCATTACCAGGCTGAAGGAAGGCATTGCTCAGTATGATATTCGAATTGAAGATTTTTCTCGAGTGATTGCATTACGATCAAACCTGACAGAAGAAAATTTAGGATTAAGTGATAAAATGTGGAATAAGCTTTGCCATGAGGTAGATGCCATTTATCATGCAGGCGCCTATGTGCATCATCTACAAACTTATCAGCGTATGGCCCCTACCAATGTTGAAAGTACAAAAACGGTGATAAATATGGCCACCACTCACAAGCTTAAAAGAATTCATTTTACTTCTACCAAATATGCCAATATCACTAATTTCAGCAATGAAGCCCATGAAGGCATGCCTAGTGTGTGTCCTCCTCATCGGGAGCTGGCTTTTGGATATGTAGTAACCAAATGGGTAGCTGAATGGCTCCTTTTCAAAGCTTCCAATGCCGGAGTACCGGTAGATATTTACCGTTTTGGAGATGTAAGTGGTCATAGCCAGACAGGTGTAAGCAATTACCAGAAAAATAATTTAACCAGATTTATTTTAGGCTGCCTGCAAATGAAAAAGGCGCCATACTATTCAATGTTTATTGATACGGTACCGGTAGATTATGTAGTAAAATCAATTTTCAGCTTAAGCAAACAAAAGTATGAAGGCGCCAATGGTTGGAATATTATCAATCCGAATCATATCAATTATACAGAATATTTTAAAGTGATTGGAGAATTAGGATATGAATTTGAAATGATGGAGTATAATGAATGGGCAAAACATCTTGCCCAAATTGATGAGTATAATTTATTAGCGCCGCTTAAAAATTATTATGCTAAACCATCTTCTTTAGCAACAATTCATATTGAAACTACTAAAACCCAGCATGCGTTAAGAAGTAATGGCATTTTTATACCTATTGATTATGCACAACTACTTACCAATTCTTTTAAATATTGGAAAGAAGTAGGTTTTTATAAAGAAGAACAAAAAGAGAAGGTTGCTTAAAAAAATACAGTATAATATATTTTCATGAACACAATATTCAATGTATAATACCAATTATATTTATAAATAGTCCATTATTTTATATTTGAGATTAAATATGCGCCTTTTTTTGCGCAAAAAAAGGCGCCCAAAAAAGGCGGCCGAAAACGATTACATCCCGTTTTCGGCCTGATTCCCTGATTAAGCTTCAGTACTACTGTAGCTTCAACTTTAGGTTCTTTATTGGGCCATTTTATATATAAAAATAAATTATTCATGCATTAAAAACAATAAAGCCATGCTGTTAGAACAGCATGGCTTTGATATAATATCACTACGTTTTCTTATGCTTTAGACTTTTTCTCGCCTTTCGTTTCGGGGTTTTTTATAGAAAACTTAATGGTGCCTTTTTCCTTATCCAAATCCGCAAGCAACACATCGCCATTTTTAACATTGGTATTCAATATTTCTTCCGCTAATGGATCTTCCAGGTATTTTTGAATAGCTCTGTGCAATGGCCTGGCCCCAAACTGACTATCATATCCTTTTTCAGCGATAAATGTTTTTGCTTCTTCAGTTAATTCCATGGTGAAGCCTAAATTACTTAGGCGTTTCATTACTCCCTTCATTAAAATATCAATAATTTCGAAGATGTGTTCTTTTGTAAGAGAATTAAATATGATCACATCATCAATTCTATTCAAAAATTCAGGGCTGAAAGTACGTTTCAGCGCTTTTTCAATAATGGCCTTATTATTCTCATCAGCGTTTTGCTGACGGGCTGCCGTAGCAAAACCTACCCCTTCACCAAAATCTTTCAACTGGCGTACACCAATGTTGGAAGTCATAATGATGAGTGTATTTTTAAAGTCTATTTTCCTGCCTAATCCGTCCGTTAACTGACCATCATCTAATACTTGCAATAATAGGTTGTAAATATCCGGATGGGCTTTTTCAATTTCATCCAGCAGTACAACACTGTAAGGCTTGCGTCTTACTCTTTCAGTAAGCTGTCCACCTTCTTCATAACCAACATAACCGGGAGGAGCGCCGATAAGACGGCTAACGGTAAATTTTTCCATATATTCACTCATATCCACACGAATTAGCGCTTCTTCACTATCGAACATATATTTAGCCAGCGAACGAGCCAATTCGGTTTTACCCACACCGGTTGGCCCTAAGAAAATAAAAGTACCAATCGGTTTTTTAGGGTCTTTCAGCCCTACTCTGTTGCGTTGGATGGCTTTTACCACTTTTTGTATGGCTTCTTCCTGGCCTACTACAGCGCCTTTTAATTCTTCACCCATTTTACGCAGTTTTTCTGTCTCTGCCTGTACCATTCTTTTTACCGGTATACCTGTCATCATGCACACAACTTCTGCAATATCCTCTTCTTCAATCGGATAGCGTTTGGTTTTGCTTTCTTCTTCCCAGTCATGTTTAGCTTTTTCCAGTTGCTCCTGTAGACGTTTTTCCGTATCTCTTAAGGCTGCTGCTTCTTCAAATTTCTGGCTTTTTACTACTTTATTTTTTTCAGATTTGATATCTTCTATTTTCTTTTCAAGGTCTAAAATTTCAGGTGGTACGTTAATATTTTTAATGTGTTTTCTGGCGCCTACTTCATCCAGTACATCAATAGCCTTATCCGGAAGAAGCCTGTCAGTCATATATCTGTCACTTAGTTTTACACATGCCTCAACCGCTTCCTGGCTGTACATTACATTATGATAATCTTCATATTTGCTTTTGATATTATTGAGTATCTGGATGGTTTCATCCACAGAAGGTTGGTCTACAATTACTTTTTGGAAACGTCTGTCCAGAGCGCCATCTTTTTCGATGTGCATTCTGTACTCATCCAATGTTGAAGCACCGATACATTGCAATTCTCCTCTTGCCAGGGCAGGTTTGAAAATATTGCTGGCATCCAGCGATCCGCTTGCACCGCCGGCGCCTACAATGGTGTGTATTTCATCAATAAACAGAATAACATCTCTGTTTTTTTCCAGCTCGTTCATAATTGCCTTCATTCTTTCTTCAAACTGACCACGATATTTAGTACCGGCTACCAAGGCGGCTAAATCAAGGCTTACAACTCTTTTGTCGAATAACACACGTGAAACTTTTCTTTGAACAATACGTAATGCAAGCCCTTCTACAATGGCTGTTTTACCTACTCCGGGTTCACCAATTAAAATCGGATTATTTTTCTTCCTGCGGGATAATATTTGTGAAACCCTTTCTATTTCATTTTCCCTGCCTACGATTGGATCCAGGTTGCCATTTTCGGCTAATCGGGTGATATCCCGGCCAAAGTTATCCAATACCGGTGTTTTTGATTTAGCCTGACTGGCGCCAGCCCTTTGAGAACGCTGCTGGCTATATTGTTTTCTTTCATCGTCAAAATCATCTTCTCCTTCCTCACTGAATTCAGCTTTGGGAGGATTGCTGGTTACAAAACCCAGCTCATTTTTGAAAATATCATAATCTACATCAAATTGATTGAGGATTTGTGTAGCAATATTTTCTTTATTTTTTAAGATAGAAAGCATCAGATGTTCGCTTTCTACCAGACTGCTTTTTTGAGATTTAGCTTCTAATACAGTGATTCGGATCACCTTTTCGGCTTGTTTAGTTAGAGGTAAAGAGTTGATATTGGCTATATTTTTACCGGTTTTATCCTTGATAGCTATTTCAATTTCTTTACGAAGCTCATATAGATCAATATTTAATGCTTTTAATATCTTTACGGCCGTATTTTCTCCATCCCGTATTAGTCCTAAAACTAAATGTTCTGTGCCAATAAAATCGTTTCCCAGTCGTAAAGCTTCCTCCCGACTATAAGAAATGATTTCTTTTACCTGGGCTGAAAAATTGTTGTCCATCTAATATGTTTTACTTGTACAATAATAACGAATAAATTTATAATTAAGTTTGCCAGATTGGTAATATATTATAAAAAATAATTTAGGCGTTGCTTTTGGTCTAGATTTAGATTTACTGGAGTGATGTTCTTTTCTACAAACCTTATTGCTAACTTGAAGAATAATGTGCAATAACCAAGCCGAAAAACCTAACTTGATCTTATTATCAAGACTAAGACATTGAAATTTTCCTTTTCTTTACAATATAAATAAAAATAACAAACTTAACAAATATGAACGTCAAAATCGATACCAAAGAGAAATTTACGACGATAATGCCCCTGGAAAGCAAATTAACTGCTAATATGACAGAAAATTTGCAAAATATGCTGCTTTCTTACTTACAAAACGACACCCCACACATTATACTTAATTTAAATAATATAGTTGATATAGATAACGAAATTGCTGTGGCATTAGTACAGGTACAAGAAGAGTTTTACAAAAAAAATTGCTCTTTTGTTATTTGTGAATTACAGCCAGCGGTATCAACAAAACTTAAAGAGTGGGAAAAAATAGAATTAATGAACGTTACTCCAACCGAAAGTGAAGCCTGGGATATTTTACAGATGGAAGAGATTGAAAGAGAATTAGGAATGGATAATGGGTTAGTTGATAATTGATAATATATTCAGGGTAAGATGTCCATATTAAATTTTGTGTATCTTAGAGGGTTTCACTATAATTCAATTATCAATTATCAATTATCAATTATCAATTATCAATTATCAATTATCAATTATCAATT
>CAZPHA010000012.1:0-58701 GCA_964586215.1 uncultured Ferruginibacter sp. | reverse complement strand
CAATTATCAATTATCAATTATCAATTATCAATTATCAATTATCAATTATCAATTAAAAATTAAGAATGCTTGCGCTCACTATACTAGGCAATAATTCAGCAATACCGGCATTCGGACGCCATCCTACTGCACAAATTTTACAAACACAGGATGAAAAATTTCTTATTGACTGTGGAGAAGGTACGCAATTACAAATGGCCAATTACAAGATAAGACGTAGCAAGATCAATCATATTTTCATTTCACATTTGCATGGCGATCATTATTTTGGATTAGTAGGCCTTTTAACCAGCATGAGCCTCCTTGGCAGAACTCAGGATCTGCATATTTATGCACCTGCCCCTTTACAAGATATTATTGATTTACAATTAAAAGTAGCCAATTCAACTTTAACATATCCTTTACATTTCCATCCCTTACAAAAAGAAGGAGTTATATTGGATGGAAAAAAAATTACGGTACAGTGTTTCCCAGTGCAGCATCGGATTGAATGCTGGGGCTTTTTATTCAAAGAAAAAAAGAATCCCAGAAAGATACACCCCGAAAAAGTATTGGTACATGAAATACCTACCAGCTTTTATGAAAAATTACAAAAAGGAGAAGATTATGTAACCAAAGATGGGCATACTATCCCTAACCATGAAGTTACCATGGAAGGAGTTAAAGCAAAAAGTTATGCCTATTGTGCAGACACCATTTATGATGAAACACTAGTAGATAAAATATACGGAACGGATGTCATTTACCATGAAGCAACCTATTTACATGCTTTACAGGAAACAGCAGCATCCAGGTACCACAGCACCGCTATCCAGGCAGCCAGCATTGCACAAAAAGCAGGTGTAAAGCGATTGTTGATCGGTCATTTTTCATCCAAATACGAATTTTTAAATGAGTTCCTTACCGAAGCCTGTAGCGTTTTTAATAATACCGAACTAGCGCTTGAAGGAATAAGTTATATTCTCTAATTTTTGATGATCCATGAATAAAATTGAGGGAACCATTTCCGCCAGGTGGCTTCATTGTGTCGTCCGTTAGGATCGATTACTGAAAACGACTTTGTATTGGGCTTCTTTAATTTTAGCAGGGTCACTACTTCCTTCATATCATTTACATACTGATCTCCTTCTAACTTTCCTACATAAAAAAAGAACCTGTTATTCATATTTCTATCAGAAAAAGCTGTTTGATTCTTAATCTTACCAGCCGTCCAAAAAGCAGGAGAAAAAATACCTCCTTTTCCAAAGGTATTGGGATACTTTAACATAGCATAATATGAAATCAGCCCGCCCATGGAGCTTCCGGCTATGATTGTATTCCTTTTATCTTTGATTGTTCGATATTTTTGATCGATAAACGGCTTTAAGGTTTGTGCCAAAAAATCAACATATCGATCGCCCTGGCCATCGCCAAACTTGTCAAAAAAATAAGGATTGTATTCATTCATGCGTTGAGGACCATTGTCAATGCCTACAACAATACAAGCCGGCGCTCCTTTTTTAATCAAGCTATCCAAACATTCATCCACACCCCACTCACCATATCCGGATGTATAATCATCAAAAATATTTTGCCCATCATGCATGTACATCACAGGGTAGCGTTTTTTACTGTTGCCATAATCAGAAGGCAGGTAAATCCAGATGCGTCTTTTTCTATCCAATTGGGGCATATAAAAAGCTGTATCAATAATATAAACATTCGATGATGCCGTATGAACTTTGGCCATGGCTGTAAAATCATCTTTCCAGGCATCTATCGTAAAAGTAAAGGTTGTATCGGATGACAACACAATTAAATGATTATCAACATTTTCTCCCTTTTCATTGCATTCAACTTTTTGCCAGCTACCTCTCGTACATTTAAACTCATATACAGCTTTAGGAACATTTTTTAATTCATACATCCATAACTGGTCTTTTTTTGTAAAAACATACTTACTATTATCAGGTTGCCAGTTATTAAAATTACCTGCCAGAAAAACGGAATCAGTTAAATGTTTGTCCACATTCACTTTTACCATAAATTTTATCGAATATTGTGCAGGTGAATATTGACAAGAAAACAAACCACCAATAAGTAAAATAATTTTAATGCCCTTCATATTGTATGGCAACATGGTTTTGTAAATAGTTTTTTATTTTTTCATGTATAGAAGAACTCAATGACACTAGCGGCAGTCGCAAGATATTTTGTATAATACCCATTTCACTCAAGAAAGCTTTCACTCCGGCAGGATTATTCTCTGCAAATAAGAGATCATTTGCTTCTAATAATTTATAATGTAACTTCCTCGCCGCTACAAAATTATTTTCCATTGCATACCGTACCATGTCGGAAAAATCTTTTGGAAAACTATTCGCTACTACACTGATTACGCCTTCCATTCCACAGGCAATCAAGGGCAACGTTAAATGATCATCTCCACTTACAACCAAGAAATTGTCTGGCTTATTTTGCAAAATATGCATGCATTGAATCATATTGCCGCTTGCTTCTTTAATTCCTGCAATATTGGGTACTTCGTGGGCCAGCCTTAGTGTTGTCTCAGCAGCAATATTGCTCCCGGTTCTTCCGGGAACATTATACAACAATAAAGGTTTAGAACCCTCACTGGCAATCGCTTTGTAGTGCTGAAAAATACCTTCCTGTGAGGGTTTGTTATAGTAAGGGCTGGCGCTTAATATAGCTGCTGCCCCATCTAAAGGATATTTTTTTATATTGTTAATGACTTCCTGTGTATTATTGCCCCCAATACCCACCACTACAGGCACCCGGTTATTTACTACCTCATAAGTATAGTTAATAATTGAAAATTTTTCATCGTGACTTAATGTAGGTGTTTCACCTGTTGTACCCAATGTCACTACATATTCAACACCACCGTCCATTACATGATTGATGAGCTTTTTCAAAGCATCATAATCTACCGAAAAATCGCTTTTGAAAGGAGTAATCAACGCTACTCCGGTTCCTATTAATTGTGTAAGTTTACTCATATAAAAATATTCTCAATTTATTAAGAAGGATTAAAATTACACGAATTGAATGGAATTGTACACATTTTCAGGGAAACAAAAAATATGTCGCAGCCCCACTTCATCGTTCAGGTGGGGAATTACATTATTTATTTTTAATTTGGGATAAAAAGCTAATTCAATTCCCATTCAGTGTTAAAAAATTCCTTTTTAGCATATTTTACTTTTAAATCCTTTCCACGCTGCTTAAATTAGCCAAAAAATTACTTATTCACCAAAACCAACCATTACTACCATGACTCACTTTGCTAGAATTAAAACTTTCAGCCTTACAGTTGCTTTAATTATGACAGGCATTTTTACAACATTACAATCTTCCACCTGCAGTAAAAACGATGATGTTGTTACTATTAATACCGGCAGTATTGAAGGTAGCTGGAAAATAACACTTTTTTGGGATGAGAAAGATGAAACCTCCAGCTTTACCACCTATACTTTTACTTTTAATAGTAACGGCGAGGTTATTGCTACCAACGGAATTGTTACCAGTACCGGAAAATGGAGTGAAACAGGCGAAAAATTAATCTTAGATTTTGGTACAGATCCTATTTTAAGTGAATTGAATGACGACTGGCAAAAAGAAGAAAAAACTTCCACCAGCATCAAACTTAAAGATGACAATCCTGCTCAGGATGATAAACTTCAGTTTACAAAAAATTAATTCCGCTTTAGTAATCCATAAAACAACCAATGTCTAAAAAACAAGTACCCTATTTTTATTAAGAGTTGATGATTATTGACCGCCGATTGTCAACCCTTGCAGTTTACTTTTTCCTTTCTACCTTTGCAAAAAATCAGTTAGATTGGAAATAAGTAACCGCAAGGCATATCATGAGTATTTTTTTGAGGCAAAATATATTGCAGGTATTGTGCTTACCGGAACAGAAATAAAATCTCTCCGCAGTGGCAAAGCCAGCTTTAATGATAGTTATTGCTATTTTCATAAAGGAGAACTGTATGTAAAAAGTCTGCATATCGCTGAATATTCTTTTGGTACTTATACCAATCACGAACCCCTACAGGAAAGAAAGCTTTTACTTACTAAGAAAGAACTTAAAAAGCTGGAAGGTAAAAGCAAAGAAAAAGGCTATTCTATTATTCCCCTTAAAATATTTATCAATCAAAAAGGTCTCGCCAAAATGGAAATTGGGCTGGGCAAAGGAAAAAAAATATACGACAAACGAGAAACCATCAAGCAAAGAGAAACTGATCGGGATATTAAAAGGAAGTATGGGGTTTAAAAATATTATAATATATAATTTATTAAATATCAAATAATTATATATTATAAATATAATTTCTAATCTTTTTCGTAACTTTGCATTCCTAATTATCTTCCCCAAACAATAAACCCCAAACTCCAAACCCTTACGCTACCGCCTTATTCACCAGTGCCGCGGCTTCACTCAATAATATAGCGCTTTGTACTTTCAGGCCACTGTCATCAATTAATTTTTTAGCTACATCAGCATTCGTGCCCTGCAAACGGACAATAATAGGAATATTGATATTTCCGATAGAATTATAGGCATCAATAACACCCTGTGCTACCCTGTCGCAACGCACAATACCACCAAAAATATTGATCAGAATTGCTTTTACTTTTGGATCTTTTAAAATGATTCTAAAGCCGGCCTCTACAGTTTGAGCATTAGCCGTACCGCCCACATCCAAAAAGTTAGCAGGCTCACCACCGCTTAATTTGATCATATCCATGGTAGCCATCGCCAGTCCGGCGCCATTAACCATACAGCCCACATTACCATCTAATTTTACAAAGTTCAAATTATGCTGCCCGGCCTCTACTTCAGTGGGGTCTTCTTCTGTAATATCACGTAAAGCAGCGATATCCGGATGACGCATTAAGGCGTTATCATCTATATTCATTTTACAATCTACCGCAATAATTTTATCATCGCTGGTTTTAAACAATGGATTAATTTCCAGCATACCGCAATCCAGCTCTACATAAGCATTGTATAAATTGGTTACAAATTTGACGCAGTTTTTATAAGCATCTCCTTTCAACCCCAAATTGAAGGCAATTTTTCTGGCTTGGAATGCCTGCAATTTTCCGGAAGGATGTATCCATTCTTTAAAAATTTTCTCCGGCGTATCATGCGCTACATCTTCAATATTCATACCTCCTTCTGTACTATACATGACAACATTTTGCCCTTTACTTCTATCTAATAAAATCGACAGGTAAAACTCTTTTACCGGGTTGGGTCCTTCATAATAAACATCCTGTGCTACCAGCACTTTGTTTACTACCTTACCGGCAGGTCCGGTTTGAATGGTTACCAGGGTGCCTCCCAAAATATTTTGAGCTATTTGTTTGATATCTTCTGCATTTTTACCTACAGCCACTCCCCTCTGTTCCGTACCGGCAATTTTCCCCTTACCGCGGCCACCGGCATGTATTTGAGCTTTAACTACTGCAAAACCGCTACCATACTGCGTTTTAATTTGCTTGTAAGCTTCTTCGGCTTCGCCGGGAGTATTGCAGGCCATACCTTCTTGTACGGGAACATGATATTTCTTTAATAATTCTTTGGCTTGATATTCGTGCAGATTCATTTAAAAAAAATTTTTGCGAAGATAATAAAAACTGGAATGATGTGATAATGTGATATTAAATAAAATATTAATATATATAAAACTGTTCATTTAATTATCCATTATCAATTAAACAATTATCAATTATTAATTGCACTTACCTTTGCCAACTAACAATAATTAAAAATGGTATTACAAAAAATCAACGAAGCAGTTACTTTTATACAACAACAATACGCCGATACTCCTTTTGCCGGCATCGTTTTAGGCAGTGGACTGGGCAGCTTTACCAGTGAAATGAAAATTGAGAAAGAAATACCTTATGGCAATATTCCTCACTTTCCGGTAAGTACTGTAGAAGGACATAGCGGTAAATTAATTTTTGGTGAGTTGGGTGGCAAAAAAGTGGTAGCCATGGCCGGCAGGTTTCATTTTTATGAAGGTTATTCGACGGAAGAAGTGGTATTTCCTATCAGGGTAATGAAATACCTGGGGGTTCAAAATTTATTGATTAGTAATGCAGCCGGTGGCATGAATTTAAGCTATAAGGTAGGTGATTTAATGATTATCAGAGACCATATCAGCTTCTTTACCCATAACCCATTGATTGGTAAAAATATCAGTGAATTAGGCCCTCGTTTTCCAGATATGAGCGAACCCTATGCAAAGAATTTAATTCAAAAGGCTAAGGTAATTGCAGCTGCTAAAAATATTGATGTAAAAGAAGGTGTTTACTGTGGGGTTACAGGTCCCACTTTTGAAACAAGAGCTGAATACAAGCTGCTACACATCATCGGCGGTGATACGGTGGGTATGAGCACCGTACAGGAGGTAATTGCAGCTGTTCATATGGGGTTACCTGTTTTTGCCATGAGTGTAATTACGGATATCGGTATCCGTGAGGAAGAAAATAAAATAACCCACGAAGAGGTATTGCAGGCAGCCAAAGAAGCAGAGCCAAAACTAACTTATATTTTTAAAGAGCTAATCGCACAACTATAAACGGATGAATGGAACAATTACATCTTGTTTATTTAGAGATAAGGTTAAAATATAAGAATGCATAAATTTCTTGTTAGCATATTATTAATACTCACAGCGCCATGCGTTATTGCCCAAATAAAGGGTTTACCTCGTGGTGTTGAAACCTCCGATACGGTTCCCACTAATAATACACAAAATGCTGACAAAAAAAATGTGCTTGATTTCGAACATCGTGACGATCGCAAAGATTCTATTAATCTTACTTTTAAATATCTTGATTCTGTAAATAGCAACAGGCTGGATAATAGTCTTGATAATTTTGATGTCTATTTTTCTCTGCCTGCCAGTTATCAATACATGGGTAATAACGGGGCGGCTGCTTATAATATTATTTACTCCCCTTATAACAAACCCGGCTGGGATCCGGGTTTCCATGCTTTTGATATTTATCGCTTCACTTTACAAAATACCCGGCTTTACAAAACCAACAGGCCTTTTTCCCAGTTAAGTTACCAGCCAGCCAGTGGTAAAGAGCAAATGATAAAAGTGCTACATACGCAAAATCCCAGACCCAACTGGAATTTTGGATTCGATTATCGCCTGATCAGCGCTCCCGGTTTTTTTGTAACGCAAAATACCAATCATAATAATTATCGACTTTACAGCAACTATCAGGGTAGAAAAAAACGATATGCTAATACCCTGCTAATTTTGGGCAATACGCTTAAAAGCTCTGAAAATGGTGGTATTACCGCTGATAGCTTATTGTTGGACCCCAACAGAAAAAAGCGTTTCACCGTTCCCGTTAACCTGGGTGGGGCACAGGCATTTGAACCCAACCCATTTGTATCATCCATTAATACCGGGAATATTTATCGGGATTTTACATTTTTTTTACGGCAAAGCTATGATATAGGTAAAAGAGATTCTGTGGAAATTAACGACAGTACTACAGAATATTTATTTTATCCCAAACTAAGAATACAACACAGCTTTTCTTATAATACATACAATTATTTATTCAAAGATGTAAATGCCGATTCAACCATTTATCACGACTGGTATGATATCATTCTTCCCAAAAATCCGGATACCGTTATTTTACGTGATAAATGGAAAATGATCAGCAATGATCTATCGCTTATACAATTTCCGGACACTAAAAATCTGGCTCAGTTTTTCTTAGCAGGCGTACGCCTGGAAAATATTACGGGAACTTTTTCGGAAAAAAAAGAGAACTTTTACAACATCATCTTACATACAGAATATCGAAATAAAACCCGTAATAAATTATGGGATATTTTAGCAAAAGGAGAAATGTACCCCAATGGATTAAACAGTGGCGACTATGGCGCCTACGGAAGCTTAAGCAGGTATCTTAATAAAAAAATGGGTTCCGTTTCTTTGTCTTTTAGCAATGTCAACAGAAGCCCTTCTTTCATTTTCGATCCACTTTCCAGCTTCAATTATAAAAATATCGGCGAATATAAAAAAGAAAATATTACCACAATTAGTGCCACTACCAATAATGCATTGCTTAATCTTTCGGTCAGAAATCACATCATTTCTAACCTCACCTATTTTAAAAATTATTACGAAACAGATCAGTATAGCAAATTGATTAATCTGGTACAAATTGAAGCTTCTAAAAAAATACATCTTACCAAAAAAATAAGCTGGTACACACAAATCGTTTTACAAAAAACGGATAGTCTAGCCCCCATAAAAGCACCACTGCTGTATACCCGAAATCGCTTTGCTTTTGAAGGTAATTTTTATAAAAATTTAGATATCAGTACCGGGTTAGAATTTAGATATTTTACTCCTTACCATGCTAACAACTATTCACCCGTAATGGGGCAATTTATGCCACAGGATACTTTTAAAATAAAAAATTTACCAGATATTGCTGCCTTTGTGCATTTCAGGATAAAAACATTCACTGCTTTCATCCGGGCAGAAAACTTAAACACACTTAATCTGGCCTATGGCTTTGATTTTACCAATAATAACTTTGCCGCCCCTCACTACCCTACGCCGGGATTTATTTTCCGATTTGGCATTCAATGGGGTTTTGTGAACTAGTTTATAACACGAATTTTTGCGAATTACACGAATATCTTTTAAAAATTGGTAAAAAATGGCTAAATAATATTTTGAGGTGCTGGATAAAATATAATTTTGATAAAAACAGCTCCGAAGGAGCGTCATTTTAGTAGCTATAGCCATATAATATTAATGAGCTCCGGAGGAGCGATATGTTTCACATCAATCCACAATCTTACCTATTAGAAATTGGACAATAATCAATAATAACACTACCTTTATTAAAATTTCTTTATACAAATATCGCTCCTCCGGAGCTCTATCAGGGAGATGAAAATTTAATCTATTAATATATTGCTCCTCCGGAGCTTAACACAAAAATCCACGGCTTACATAATAGTGATAACACCTCAAAATATAATTTAGCCAAAAAATTTAGCAAAATAGGCATTCCAAAATTTTGGTGTAACTTTGTATTTATATGCGTAAGCTGTTTTTCACCATCATTGCAATTTTGTACTTGGGCATGTCCTCAGGCATTGCCATGGAAGTGCATTACTGCATGGGTAAAAAAGCCGGCATTGATTTTTTTGGTGATAAGAATGATAAGTGCAGCAAATGCGGCATGAAAGAAAAAAAAGGCGGGTGTTGCACTGATAAGCACCACTTTGTAAAAATTGAAGATTCACACCAAAAAACAATTAACAATATTGATTTTTCGTGGATAGGTTTAGATGCTATCACACCTGTTGGAGGGTATATCTCTTTTACAAAATCTCCAATTATTACTACCACTGCATCCAACTATTCCCTTCCCAATTATTCACCTCCCGAACGCTGCGTTTTACATTGTGTTTTCAGACTTTAGATTAGAGTAATATGCCTAAGTATTTTGTTGTACGACGGTTAAGGTCGTAACAACAATCATCTTACTATTTATTTACTATTCTAAAATAATATCATAATGAAACATATTCTGATTGTACTGGTTATGCTGATCAGCTTAACCGGCAATGCCCAAATAAAAAAAGTTACGTTGCAGGCCAGTGGACTTACCTGCAGCATGTGTAGCAATGCTATCAATAAATCATTACAGTCACTCAATTTTGTAGACAAAGTATATGCTAACATTCAAAATTCATCTTTTGATATTTCTTTTAAGTCTGACAGCCAGATTGATTTTGATAAAATAAAAAAGAAAGTAGAAGATGCCGGCTTTTTTGTGGCTCGATTTACTGTTGATATCAATCTTGATAAATTAGATATTGCCAATGATGCCCATGTACAATATGGCGGTATAGCTTATCATTTTTTAAAAGTTCCCAATCAGACATTTAGCGGTGATCAAACCATTCGAATACTTGATAAAGGGTTTGTATCGGCTAAAGAATATAAAAAAAACAGCCATCTTACTTCGATGGAATGTTATAAAACCGGTACTGCACAAGATTGCTGTAGTAAAAGCAATGTAGCAAAAGGCTCCAGAATTTATCATGTAACTATATGACCTCACCCCAGCCCCTCTCCTAAAGGAGAGGGGTTTGATTATTATAATAATGAAGAAGTTATCTATTATTTTATTACTCATTTCAGCTCAATGTAATGCACAAGAACTTTTTGTGTATACCGAACCTGCCAGTAATATGGCTGCCAATAGTGCAGGCCTAAGACTAAGTAACTCTTTAATGGATGATGAGCATGCAACTTCCGCCAGGTATCTGTTGATACCGGAAGGCATGTTTGGCATATCCAAAAAAATAATGGTACATACACAGGCATTTCTAAGTAACAGAAGTAATACCTTTAAAGCGGATGGCGGCAGCATTTATTTGAAATACAGATTTTTAAGTAATGATGATGTACACAGCCATTTTAGAATGGCTGCTTTTGGCAGATATAGTTTTAGCAATGGCCCCATCCATCATCTGGCAATAGACCTACAGGGATTCAATAGTGGCTATGAAGGCGGCCTGGTTGCTACACAGCTTTTGCATAAAGTGGCGCTTTCGGCTTCTTTATCAGCACTTCGTGCAAATGATAATGGTGATAATAAGTTTTTATGGAATAATAAATATCGAAATGCTATGAATTATACATTGTCGATAGGTAAACTTATGCTTCCCAAAGAATATGTGAGCTATAAACAGACAAATTTAAATTTGATGCTTGAATTCTTAGGACAGCTGAATGCCTATAGCAAAGAAAGCTATTTAGACATTGCACCTTCATTACAACTTATTATCAATAGCCGATTAAGAATTGATGCAGGCTATAGGGCAGCATTGGTAAAAAATTTATACCGCACTGCACCGCAAAGTGCAGTTTTGAAAGTTGAATATAATTTTTACAATGTTATACAAAAGCGCTAAGCATGAGTAGTCGTCAGCCATCTTAAAGATGTCAGACGACTACTGGTTACTGCGATAGCCCGATCCCGGATATCCGGGAACACGCCCAAAATCAAATTTATTTAATTTAATATTTATATATAATATTGATAATCAATATATTGTGAACGATAAATAATCCCAAAAAATAGTTGTAACTTTGCATAATTATTTATCACCAACGCACAGACATTATCCAGAGATATAACTTATATGCGTAGAATATTTTTTCTGATAAGCATTTTATCAATATTCGCTGCCTGTAACAATGATGATACACCGGAAACTGACCCTACTGTTACGCCGGAAACCATAGCTGCACCTGTTCAATTGTCATACAATATTGCCAATATTTATCCGCATGATACCAGTGCTTTTACGCAAGGACTCTATTTTTACAACGGCAAACTTTATGAAGGCACCGGAGAAATTGGCACCTCCTCACTGAGAATAACAGATATCAAAACGGGTAAAGTAGAAAAGAAACACGTGCTGTCCGGAGATGATATTTTTGGTGAAGGCATCACTATTTTAAACAACAAAATTTATCAGCTTACCTGGCTCAATAATATTGTGTATGTGTATGATATCAAAAATATTGATCAGCCCATACAAACTTTTAAGTGGCCATACCAGGGATGGGGTATTACACACAATGGTACTGATTTAATTATTAGCGATGGCTCGGCTAATATATACTTTGTCAATCCCAACGATTTTAAAGTAAAATCAACCTTACAGGTAAGAGATAATAATGGCCCTGTAAGCCAATTGAATGAACTGGAATATATTGATGGCTATCTTTATGCAAACGTTTGGCAAACAGATTCTATCATCAAAATTGATCCTCAAAGTGGTCATATTGTAGGTAAAATGGATTTGCCTAATTTATTAAATCAATACGCTCCCAACGAAATCATTCCAGGCAAAACAGATGTTTTAAATGGTATTGCCTATGATAGCAGTTCTAAGAAACTTTATATAACGGGGAAACGCTGGCCTAAGCTGTTTGAGTTGACTCTGAACTAGTTTTCACTTTTTCAACAATATAAATTAACGAACTACATTGCTTTGGGCGAAATAAAGTATTAACATTAGATCGCAATCCATTCCAAATAGCTTTAATAAATCTTCCTTTGCCATTATTTTTATATTTTTCACTCAACAGGCTAATATAAAAGCTATCAAACCACATGGGTTGTACGCTCTTTAATGTTAATCCATGTTGTTGCAAAAGATATTGAATACTTTGTGGAGTAAAATGATATAAATGCCGGGGAACATCATAGGCAGCCCAAAATTTTTTATATAAAATGGCATCTTTACTGGTATAATTCGGGACAGCTATCAATAAAATCCCGCTATCCTTTAAAATTTTTTTTATCCGCCTGATATAAGCATGCAAATCATGTACATGTTCTAACACATGCCACATCGTAATGGCATGGTACTTACCCGGCTGAAGTTGGAACAGCATTTCCGGTATCTCGGCCTGAATATGGTGTAATGATGATGCTTTTTGCCTGGCTAACTCATCCGGTTCCAAGCCCGTCACTTGCCAGCCAGCATGTTGCATGACATGTAAAAATGCTCCTGTACCGCATCCGATATCTAAAATTTCACCGCTTGAAATATTGGTTTGATTTACAATTAATTTTCGTTTACGCTTTAGCGTTAGTAATCGAACTTTATGATAGAGCCAATTAACAATACCCTTTTGGGTATCTGTATGAGAGATATAGTCATCAGCCTTGTAGTAAGGAGCTATTTCAGATTGATCGGGAATATTTTGGGTAAATCGTAAGGTACAATGTTGGCACTCCCAAATTTCAAAATTCTGATGAGATACAGTATAATCCTTTGCTGTCAATCGTAGTTCGATACTTTCATGATGGCAAACCGGGCATTGAGTATATTGAATCATTGGAATATATCAATAAGATTAATCAAATATACCGGTAACATTTCCGAATGCCCCATTGTTGTATCCACTACTATAATACATCCATATGGCCACTATAGCAATTACAAACATGATTGCAGCTGCCCAGATCCAACCTGTATTCTTTTTTATTTGTTCTTCCTCATTTAAAATGTCCGCCATTTTAACAGTAGTACTTTCCTGATCTCCAACTAAAATCGCATGTTCTGCTTCAGGATGTATTACTCGTTCAGCGGTCACCGGAGGAAAATACACCGGGGATAAAGTATGTTCTTTAAAATGAATAGCGCCATCAGCCTCAACATAAAAGTTCCCAATATCTGTTAAATTATATGTTCCGTTCTCATTTAATTCTTTTCTGATCGTTTCACAAAACTGCTCAAGCGATTTTTGAGCCTCATTATCAGATATTTTGTTTTGATAAGCAATAAACTTTATCAGGTTCTGTGAATCGAGCATTGCATTCGTCAGAGCAATATAAGGCTGCGGAGCACTGATTTCTTTATTAATAAAATTATTTACAGCAGTTTTGTGCTCAATAACCAAACTACCTATATCCATTAAGGGACATTGCTGCTGCGTAAAAAGATAAGTGGCGATTAATTGATGCATCATTGATAACACGAATTACACGAATTGACACAAATCAGTTCGAATTACATGAAATTATTTGAGGTGACAAAGATAACTACTTTAGAGATAGTTACTCATTTTTTAAAAAACAGCCCTTACTCCACCTAATACATTCAAACCATACACTTCATAATTATGCCAACGCTGATATTTATTGGAAAAAATATTATTGATATCCATCCAGATACTAAACATTTTATTCAGTTTATATTCTCCGCCTACACTTACATCCACTCCTCCCGAAAAACTTTTGGCAACTTTATCTTTTTCAATAAAATTGCCTCCACCGAACACATAACAATCACTTTTCAATAACAAATTTTTAGAAGGCCACCAACGTAATGAACTTGTAAACTCGGTAGGAACTGTATTCCATGCTTTCCCATTTTGATCAAAACCGGTATAACCATTAAAAGTTAACCCTGCCGTTAAGATGAATTTGTCCTGATCGATATAACTCATATCACCATGAATACGCAGACTATTGGCTTTTGATTCGTACGCCATGTTAAATGATTTGCCATCAGTAGCTGTATCATTAACAAACAGCGCAAAATTTCTAAACGTTACCCAGCCTGCTTTGGCGCTAATGTTAAAATGCTTGTAAAAAGTAGCTTTTACACCCCCGTATGCTTCCACTTCTCGTGTATTAATTTGACTAGACAACGTTTGGATGTATGGATTAAGAGCCGTCAGATTTTTAAAACTATTTTTTACATATTTCCCTATAATCCCTGCCTGAACAGCAAAAGCTCCTTCCTGCACTGTTACTTCTCCGGACACATTGGGTAACAAAGCAAATGTGCCACTATCCCAAGTCGGCAAAACACCTGCATACAACTTATAATTATTTGCATCATAACTTACGGCAGGCTCAACCTGTACTACATTATTACTCAGGCTGATATTAGAAGGAACTAAGTTTTTTGTTTTGTAAAATGATAAATCAGCTTTTGCAGACAGGTGCATGGTAATTGGCTGATCATTTAACTGTTTGCTAAACGGCGCAATTATTAATAATGATGTTTCTGTTAACTTATCCCTGTTAGTGAAAATATTTGCCTGAATAGCAGGATGATAATCAATACTTAACTGATTATCTGTAATATTTTGTATATCAGCATTCAGATAAACATTACCAAATTGTTGCTGCACCTCTTTTTTAGAATATTTATACAAATCATGGTCATAGCCGTAGAGATAATAATTATTCTGCGTAACTCCTGCCGATACATTCATTTCATTTTTATCAACAAAGTAAGTTGCATTACCTTTTACACTCATCAATGAATAATCCTGGTGTTCTATTTTTCCTTTTGAAGAAATGTAATCAGCATAAATGCCAAATATTTTTTTCCCGGCTTCGCCGAAACTAAATCCTGCACTGAGATAAGGTGTAGTGTAATTTCCCAAACCTGCCTTAATAAAGTTCCTTGCTCCCAGATAAAGATTGGTATCCTGCTGTAAGGCTAGCGGCCTTAAAGAAATGGGTTGATAAGAATAAAAAAGATTTAATGCCGGAATGGAGTAAGTTAATTTAGGGGCGGTAGTATCTACGTTTAATTGTGATGCTGAAAAATTAATTTTTGCTGCATCTCTTAAAACAGGCTTGTAGGCAGAAACGATTTGAATCGTTTGTCCTTTACCGGTATCTCTTTGGGCATGAGACAAAAGAGTAAAAGAGAAAAAAAAGAGTATAAAAAATAATCGTTGATAAACAGAAAATTTCATTACTGATGTATGTTTAGTTATTTATTTGTGGGAGCATTATTTTCCTGAGCAATTGCCGTTTCTAATTTCTGCTGTGCTTCTTGTTTTAATTCTTCAATGGCAGCATTTTTAGCAACACTTTCATAAGTAGCTTTTGCATTAAAATAATCTTTCTGTGCCATAAAAATATCTCCCAGTAAAATATAACTTTTGGTAACCCAATAGTCATAAGCGCTTGTTTCTTTAATAACAGTCAAGGCTGCCTTTTCAGCTGATTTAAAATCATTAGCATCCAGATAACAATGTGCTATTTCATATCGGGCTTCTGCCCCCCAGGCTGTTTTATTAATAGCAGCACAAGATTTAAAAGAAGCAATGGCATTTTCACAATCCTTATTCATCTGCTGTGATTTCCCCAGTACCAAAAAAGCAATGGCTTTGTCATCCGTTGCAATATTCTTATTGGCCAATAATTCTTTAGCTGCTAAATTAGCCTGTGTATAATCTTTAAGCTGATAATAACATCTCACAAGCCCACGCAATGCTTCCAACCGCATATCCAGACGAATTGCATTAGATCGCAATGCCTCAAAATATTGTTTTGCCTTTACATAATCTCTGAAATGAAGATATGACAATTTGGCAGCTTCCAGGGTAGCTTTTTCGAAATAAGGACTATTGCCTTTAGCACTTACCCATTCATATCCTGCCAATGCTGTGGTAGAATCATTATTTTTATTGCAACACTCACTTTTATAAAAAGTAGCATCAATTGTATAATTTCCCTGCGGATAGTTTTTCAGATAATTATCCAATGCGGATTGTGCCGCAGTACAATCCCCAGCGTTATATTTTAAAAAAGCAGCCGCATAGGTTAAAGAATCAGCTTCTGTAACAGCAATATTTCTGCCATTTTTCTTTAATAAATCTACATATTTATCCGCTGTTCCTTCTTCTACATAAATATTTTTAATGTTGTCCAAAGCTTCATCCGCTTCGGAAGATGCCGGATATTTTTGTAGCAATACCTGGTAATTTTCAATAGCAAGATTGTTCTGATCCAAATTATAATAACACAAGCCTGATTTCAGGTAAGCTTTAGGGTGTAGCCCTGCAGTATTGGACCCAATTACTGCTTTTAAATATGGTATAGCTTCCCGAAACTTTTCGTCTGACATGAATGTGTTGGCTATTTCCATATTCACATCTGCCGATAAACTGCTATTGGGATAAAGGCGAAATATGCTATTGAGTAATTTTATTTTTTCAAAAGTATTTTTTACACCTACAACCATAGCTTTTTGAAATAAAGCATAATCACTTGAAGACAGTTGAGTATTTACAACAACATCATACATACTGCCGGCTTTTATAAAATCTTTTTTCATAAAATAGCAGTCGGCACTACGTAAAAAAGCATCTTGCTCAACAGCACTGCTTTTAGCACTTATAGAGGAAGCTACCTGCTCAAAATTGCTCAATGCCTGCACAAAATTCTCTTTCTTTAAAAAACAATATCCCAAAGTATATTTGGCTGCTTTAGCATTCACCTCTCCCAAAGTAGGTGAATTTGTCTGAAGGTAGGAGGATAAATATTTAATTGCCTCCTCATACTGAGCCTTCCGGTAAGCTATCTCTCCTTTCCAAAAGTTGGCGTATGGTATAATCTCTTTGGCATTCGGATCGGCAAGAATTTTATCCAGCAGTGCTTCTGCTTCAGTAATTTGTTGATCGTTGATCAATTGCATAGCCTTACCGTATAAAACTTTAGGATATAATCTCTGAATGGTGGCGGAAGGCTGCTTAATTGATTCTAAAACTGCCATTGCTTCAGAAAAATTATTGGTATTAGATAGTAAGTCTGCCAATATTTCTTTGGCCTCATTATCGTATTCGCTATTGGGGTAATCAGTAATATATTCTCTAATTTCTGCTAAAGCGATATTTTGAAACCCTAATTCATAGGACAACTTGGCGTAATTAAAACGTGAAATTTTTTGTTGCAATGCATTGGTACTATTATAAGCACAATATTGAAAAGCATTTCGGGCATTTTGCTTCTGGCCGGTTTTTAAATAACAGTCTCCCAGTAAATACATGCTATTCTGCCCCATCGAATCTTTCTCATTACTGAGCTGCTTAAAGCCATCAATTGCTTTGGTTAACTGATTGGTTTCAAAATAGCAATAACTTAACTCGTACACAATTTTTTTATCCGCCTTAGGGGTTTTCTTAATATACTCTTCTAGTAAGGGTGACGCTTTTGAAAAATTCTTTTTTTCAAAATAAATCTGACCAATGAGTAGTTTTATTTCTTTGGCATAATATAAATCCGGTTGCTTGCGCAATAATTGCTCACTATAAGTAAGGGCATCCTCCTTTTTGCCCTGGTAATAATAAATTTCTGCGATGTAATATGGCACTACGCTTCTGTAAGCCTTTTCTTTTTCAACTACTTTAAATGCCTGCAACGCTTCGTCAAATTGCTTATCATAATAACTTAAAAAAGCATAGTAATAATTGGCGGGCAAATAATACTTATTACCGGGAAGTTGATGTATTTCGTTAAATAATGATTTTGCTTCTTTGAAACGTTTTACGTTAAAATAGCAGTAAGCCGTTTCAAATTTGGCATCCGCAATTTCAGCATTGGTCAGGTTATCCAATCCGGCACGTTCATAATAAACAATGGCTTTTTCATAGTTATTTTTTTTGAAATAAAATTGCGCCAGATGAAAGCTTAATCGCTGGTTTAACGGATCATTATCCACTTTCTCTAAAAAACCCAAGGCTTCTTCTTCTGCCAAAGGATGTTGCATTTTTAAAACACAGGCACTATAATAATAATTTACATTTTCATATAAAAAAGTATGATCGCTTTTTTCATTTTCCACATACTGTTTTTTTAACTCCTGAAACAGAGGGAAGGCAAGCTGGTACTGTTCTCTCAAAAAGAGGTCTTCCGCTACTTTATATTTTTTTTCCGGATCAAGAATAGCATAAGTTGGTTGTGCAGAAATTTTTCCTGATAAGAATAAAACAAAGCATATTATAAAATATTTTTTTATCATATATAATTATTCGGAATTATTAAGTTGCAAATGTAACTATATTGGCAATTATGAAAGCATATCAGAAAGTGATTGTTAACAAGAGAATAACATTTATATTTACCGCTTCAAAGCATGACACCATTTTATTTAATTTTTATAATTTAAATTTACGCTTATGAAAAAATTGTTGTCAACCAGATATTCAGATGGTGCTTTTAACTTTGCTATGTTGGTTTTACGTTTAGGTACCGGGGTATTAATGGCCCATAATGGTTATTACAAATTAACACATTTTGGTACTTTGCGACACAACTTTATGCGTTTTTTAGGATTAAGTGATAGCATCACACTTGCGCTGGTGATATTTGCCGAATTTTTCTGTGCTATCTTTATTGCCTTAGGCCTATTTACCAGACTAAGTACCATACCTCTAATCATTACTATGTGTGTTGCGTTGTTTAAAGCACACCACGGACAAGTATTTGGTGATGGAGGACCGGCAGCTCTTTATCTCACAGCATTTATTGTTTTGCTACTTGTTGGTCCCGGTAAAGTGAGTGTAGATGGCATGATTGGGAAATAGCAGGATGATAAAATAGTCAACTTAAAATATGTTTGTAACGGAAACAAATATTCGAATTCATTACGGGCTTACGGATCAAATGGGTTTTGTATATTATGGCAATTATGCCCAATTCTACGAAATTGGCAGAACGGAGGCCATTCGACAAATAGGATTTACTTATAAAGAAATTGAAGCCATGGGGGTTATTATGCCTGTCATTGAAATGCATAGTCACTTCCTGCGACCAGCCAAATATGATGACAACATAACGGTAAAGACTATACTAAAAGAATTACCTTCCGACCACAAAATTATTTTTCATTCGGAAATATATAATGAACAAAATAAGCTATTAAATAAGGCTACTACAACGCTTTGTTTTATGGAGTCTGGCACTATGAAACGGTCCAAAATACCATTAGCTTTGAAGGAAAGATTGGAAAAATACTTTTAATTTTTTTATACTCTGCAATGATCACTTCGCCAATTTTTTATTTGCATTTTTATTTGTTTGGAAGAAAGATTCTCATCAACCGCTTTTTTTGCCAATTCAATAAATTCATCATCGGCTGCAAATCGTAATGCTATTATTTGCTGCATGGTTAACCGGCCATTCAGCCTTTCTTTAGTGAGTATATAGTAACGTAAACTTTCCTCTGCCCGTATCGCCCTGTCTTGTGCTTTTAAGGCAAATGACCTGCAAAACCAAAACAAAAGCAATAGACTAATACTCACTCCGCATATAAATAATGCATTCCAAATATTGGCATCGCCACTAAAGGCATTGAATAAATAAATCAATGATCCGACAAATAAAGCTAAAATAACAGTAAATGCAAAGCCATGATAAAGAGGCACTACCCTGGAATGGTTTTTAAAGTTTTGTTCTTTCATATTTCAATTAGTTAGAAAAGGTGATTGATAAAGCCGGCAAAAAGATACAACACTTTTCTGTTTATATTTTATTTTCCCTAAATAAAAAATTTAATTTTGTAATATGGAAGATAACATTGTCAATGAACCGGCGCCTCAATATAATTTTTATTCTGTTGAAGAATATTTTCAAATGGAAGCAATTTCTTCTAGTAAAAACGAGTATTATGAAGGAAGATTGGTTGTGATGCAAGGTGCTTCGTTGAATCATAATACAATCGTTGCCAACATTATTACAACATTTGGCAGAAAAATTAAAAATAAAGAATGTAGAATTTACCCAAGTGATCTACGCTTAAAAATTCCATCAAAAGCGGTCTACTGCTACCCTGATTCCATGATTATTTGTGGTGATCCGGAATTTACTGAGGATGAGTTTGATACCCTTAAAAATCCAACCATCATTTTTGAAGTCATCTCCAAAACTTCTGAAGCCAATGACAGAAAGAAATTTTTCTATTATATGCAAATTCCGAGTGTACAATCAATAATTATGATCAGCTCCTTCGAAGCAATTTGTATAGAAGTGCTAAACAGACAGGAAAATGGCGGATGGCAATTGCAAAACTATCGTTCCTTAAATGATTGTTTTACCCTGTTAACCTGCTCTTTAGAATTTTCCCTTGCGGAAATATATGAGAATGTAAAATTTTAATTTCATCATTTCATGTCACTACCAAAAGCATCCATCATTACCATCGGAGATGAATTATTAATCGGCCAGGTCATTGATACCAATAGCGCCTGGATGGCACAACAACTCAACCTGGCAGGTATACAGGTTATTCGCCGGGTAGCTGTAGGTGATATCTGGGATGAAATTTGGCGTGCGCTGGAAGAAGAAACCAGGATGGCAGATATCATTCTAATAACCGGAGGACTGGGACCAACAGCGGATGATATCACCAAACCATTATTATGTAAATATTTTAATGGGAAAATGATGGTGGATGAAAAAGCGCTGCAAAATGTAAAAAATATTTTTGAAAATGTCTTAAAACGTCCTCTGCTGGAACGTAATCTTAAACAGGCAGAGGTACCTGATACTTGTACAGTTATACAAAATAAACGTGGTACTGCACCGGGCATGTGGTTTGAGAAAGAAGGGAAAATATTTGTAAGTATGCCCGGCGTACCCCACGAGATGAAAGGAATGATGGAACATGATGTAATACCACAACTGATTCAGCAATTTAAAACCGGACATATAGCTCACCGAACACTCTTAACCGCCGGCATTGGCGAATCATTTTTAGCGGAAAAAATAAGAGATTTTGAAAACAACCTGCCTGCCGACATCCGGCTAGCTTATTTACCGAATTATGGTTTAGTCAGACTACGTTTAACCACTTCGGGTGAAGATAAAGAGCATATTGAAACCGAGCTACAGCAGTATTTTGAAAAACTACAAATTTTAGTAAAAGATCATCTGGTTACCAATCAGGATGAAAGCATGGAAGAAGTAGTAGCCAGGCTATTACTTGCTCAAAATAAAACCTTGTGCACTGCTGAAAGCTGTACGGGTGGGTATATTGCCCATCTTATAACATCCATGGCAGGTTCATCCGCATATTTTTGGGGCAGTGTAGTAAGTTATGCCAATCAGGTTAAGGAAGATCTTTTACAGGTAGCGCATGAAACACTGCATACCAATGGCGCTGTAAGCCGGGAAGTAGTAGTAGAAATGGCGCAGGGAGCTTTACAAAAGCTTAAAACCGACTACGCCATTGCCGTATCGGGCATTATGGGTCCTGACGGTGGTACAGCTGAAAAACCTGTAGGCACTGTATGGATTGCGGTAGCTTCCCGACAAAAGCTGGAAACACAGCCATTCCACTTCAGGTTTGACAGACAAAGAAATATCCAACTAACAGCTATTCAGGCTTTAAATATGTTGAGATCACTGATTATTAATGGATAATTAATTATTTGATAATTGATAATGTTAAGCATATTATTCAGGCTTTAAATATTTTGAGATTACTGGTTATTAATGGATAATTAATTAATTGATAATTGATAATGTTAAGCCCAATGAATAATTTTTAATAGCGTATTACTATATATATTATTTATTTTCATTTAAAAATTATCCATTATCAATTAAAAAATTATCAATTAACTTTGATCTTTTCTTTACAGATAACATCAAACAACCATTATGAGTTTAGTTGATTTAGTGATGCCCAAATTAGGTGAAAGCATTATGGAAGCCACCATTTTAAAATGGCATAAGAAAAAAGGTGATCCGGTAAAGCAGGATGAAACGGTGTTGGATATTGCCACAGATAAGGTAGACAGCGAAGTGCCTTCTACGGCTGAAGGAGTGGTTGAAGAAATATTATTTAATGAAAATGACGTAGTTCCTATTGGTACCGCTATTGCTAAAATCAGAGTGGGCGCTGCTGCAGCCTCTACACCTACCCCTTCTGTACCACCCTATGAAGAAGCCAAGATAGTAGAGGAAATTCCTTATCAACCTGACAATTTGTCAGTAAAACATAATAATATTAATAATTCTAATAATGTAAGATTTTATTCTCCTTTGGTGTTAAATATTGCCCAGCAGGAAGGCATTAGCATGTCGGAGTTAGAAAACATCCCGGGCACAGGGCAGGAAGGCAGGGTAACCAAAAAGGATATCCTGGCATTTGTTGCTGCTAAAAAAAGTGGCATTGGCAATACCCAACAACAAGTAACCATCATTACCTCAAACAACAAACCTCAAACAACAAACACTCAACTCCAAACCTCCAACCCCAAACCTCAAACAACAGAATCACAGTTACCTACCATTCACACGGGCAACGTTGAAATCATCGAAATGGATCGTATGCGGAAACTGATTGCCAAACATATGGTAGATAGCAAACATATCAGTCCGCATGTTACCAGCTTTGCCGAATGCGATGTTACCAACCTGGTATTATGGAGAGAAAAAATAAAAAAGGATTTTGAAAAAAGGGAAGGTGAAAAAATCACTTTCACTCCGTTGTTTATTGAAGCAATTGTTAAGTGCATCAAAAAATATCCATGGTTGAGCAGCTCCGTTGAAGGCGATAGAATTATTGTAAAAAAGGATCTCAATATTGGTATGGCTACCGCTCTGCCTACCGGCAACCTGATTGTTCCGGTAATCAAAAATGCGGATCAGCTTAATCTGACAGGGCTTACCAAGCAGGTGAACAGCTTAGCAAATGCTGCCCGTACAGGCAAACTAAGACCTGACGATACAACAGGCGGTACTTTCACCTTAACGAACGTAGGTACTTTTGGCAGTATCATGGGTACTCCGATTATCAATCAACCGCAGGTAGCCATCATGGCCGTGGGCGCTATAAAAAAACGCCCCATGGTTATTGAAACACCGCAAGGTGATAGCATCGCTATCAGGCATATGATGTATATTTCATTGAGCTACGATCATCGTATTATTGACGGCGCTTTGGGATCTACTTTCCTAAATGCAGTAGCAAAAGAATTGGAAAATTTTGATGTGAATAGAAACATTTAAAGTGTTTAGCTCTTGTATAATAAACAACATAAATATTTTTAAAACAATTATTATTAGTATGCGTATTTTATCTTATCTTTTTTCAAGTTTGTTAGTACTTGCAATAGGCTGCTCGAGTAATAAATCTGCTAAAAACAGTACTGCCCCTTATCCCAACTCTGAAGAAGGTGTTAAACAGATAGCTGCTGTATTTATGAAAGGAGGAAGTGAGGCTGATGTGTTACTTAAAAGCATGGAACCTGATATTGAAGATTGTAAAGCAATTGTAATAAATGAAGATGATGCAAAAAAATTGGCAGTCGTTGTTGCCAAAATGTATTTAGAAGCCAATGCAGCACTTATTGCACCTAAGGAAGGTCAAACTGAGATATTAGTACGCCATACCACCGCAGAAAATTTGAAAGCGAGAACAGATATGGAATTGCCAGGTGGATATACTACAAACGCTTCAAAATTTAAGGATGGACTTCATTTATACGGTTTTAAATTTGTGAAGCCTGGTGAAAAAATTGGAATGGCGTATGATGGATTGTATTATGTAAATAATAAATGGGTTTTTATTCCTAAAACATGGCGCTATTTAGAATAATAATTAAATAATATACTAATATATAATAAAAGCGAAGAAAAACTTCGCTTTTATTATAGTATATCATTGACATAAAATAGTTTATAAACAAATTTTTATAGCTTCATTTTATCATTTATTATGAAATCTAATCGGTTAGAAGCATTCAGCGATGGTGTATTGGCCATTGTCATCACTATTATGGTACTGGAAATAAAAGTACCCCATGGCAGTGATTTCGATGCTTTGAAACCGCTTTTTCCTATTTTTTTCAGTTATCTGTTAAGCTTTATCTATATCGGTATTTATTGGAATAATCATCACCATTTGTTGCATAGCGTAGAACATGTGAATGGAAAAGTATTGTGGGCTAATATGCATCTGTTATTCTGGCTATCATTGATCCCTTTTACTACCGGATGGCTTGGCGAAAATTATCTGTCTATGTGGCCGGTTGCCTTGTATGGCTTTGTATTATTGATGGCTGCTGTAGCATACTATTTACTGGCGCAATCATTGATCAATTTGCATGGCAGGGCCTCCACTTTAGCATCAGCAGTTGGCAAGGACTGGAAAGGAAAAATTTCACTCATCATTTATGCTATGGCGATTGGACTATCTTTTGTAAAACCGTGGATAAGTCTGATACTTTATGGACTTGTGGCACTGATGTGGTTTATTCCTGATACAAGGATTGAGAAAAAATTAATTGAACAGGAAAAAGATGAGCACAATCATACTGAATGAGACAATCAACTTCTAACATACTGCTTATCAAACCTTCAAACTTTGTTTTCAATGATGAAACAGCTATCTCTAATGCATTTCAACAAAAAATAAATCATTTAACAGAAAATGAAATAAAAGAAAAAGTTATTACAGAATTTAACCTTTTTGCCAAAACATTACAAACAAAGGGTGTCAACGTTTTTGTGTTTGATGATACTGATTTGCCGCCTAAACCTGACGCTATTTTTCCCAACAACTGGATTACTTTTCATGCAGATGGCACGGTGATCCTTTATCCCATGCAGGCTTCCAGCAGGCGGCATGAGCGAAGAATAGATATTATTCAAAATTTGAAAAAATATTTTTCCATTAATAAAGTCATTGATATTTCTCACTATGAACAGGAGAATAAGTTTTTAGAAGGCACTGGCAGTATCATTTTTGATCATAAAAATAAAATAGCTTATGCCTGCCTGTCGCCCAGGACAGACAAAGAACTTTTTATTGAAGTATCAACACTGTTTAAATATCAGCCTGTATTTTTTCATTCATATGATAAAGTAGAAAAAGAAATTTATCATACCAATGTGATGATGTGTATAGGTGATGCCTTTGCCATTATTTGTACGGAATCCATTACCAATAAAAATGAAAGAGCGATGGTAATTGATTCCTTACAGAAATCCGGCCATGAAATTATTGATATTACATTAGAGCAGGTTAACCATTTTGCCGGCAATATGCTGGTTGTATTGAATAATGAGGGCAAACAAATATTAATAAAATCGCAAAGTGCCTTTGATAGCTTAACAGATGCACAAAAAAAGTTACTGGGACAACACTGTGAATTATTACCCATTCCTATAACAACCATTGAAACAATTGGAGGCGGCAGTGCCAGGTGCATGATGGCAGAAATATTTTGTCCAAGGGTGTAATTCTATTTTGCACTATCCGTAGTTTAAATCTACGGACAGTAAAAGATATGTATAGGCTTATACTAAAATACTATCAAGTGAAGCAGCTTTATCCGGATAACATTGTTCCAAAATAAAATCAAATGTTGCTATTATCCTTTCGCAATAATTAAATAAATTTAGCGGCCTACATGTTCCTTTTCCCATTATTTTAGCAGAATCAAATAAGTTGTCATTTTCTTTAAAGGCTTCCAATTTTTTAAATTTTCTCATTGTTTTAACAGTTATTAAATTGATTAATAATACAAGGAGAAGGGATTTTGCCAATAAAGTTAGCACAAATTAATCAATCGTAAAGCTACATTTACAACACAAGGAGTATAAATAACTCCCAGGCTCAGCTCAGTTTAAACGCTTGATAAACACACCTAAAATGGTCGGTAAAAAATATTCCTTATTTTTACCAGGTATGAGCAGACAAATTTTGCGGCAGCTGTATTTAACCATACTAACAATCGTTAGTTGGTTTGCCATTCTTACCCAGTTTTATCTGGTTATACTTAACAGAACAGCTGATTTATCAACAACGATTATTACCTATTTTAGTTATTTTACTATTCTTACCAATAGCTTGGTTGCTATTTGCACTGCCAGTATTTTATTAAAATCTAATATTCGACTCGGTAAATTCTTTTCAAAAACTACTAATTTAACAGCCATTACAGTTTATATCATTGTTGTGGGAGCTGTGTACAATTTGATCTTAAGATCATTATGGCATCCCACAGGTTTACAACAATTAACAGATGAACTGCTGCACTCTGCCATACCGATTTTATTTACACTATTTTGGTTAATATTTGTACCCAAAAATGAATTGAAATGGGAAAATGCTTTTCGATGGCTGATGTATCCGCTGGTATATCTGATGTATATCCTTTGTCGTGGGGCCATAACGGATCTTTACCCTTATCCTTTTGTGGATGTAAATCAGTTGGGTTATAGTAAAGTTTTAATCAATAGCGGAGGTTTGGCCGGCGTATTCTTAATACTTTCCTTATTAATGATTTTAATAGGTAAATGGCAATATAAACTGACTGATTATTAATAGCCAGATAAATATCATCTGAAGCTGAAACTACATCAATAAACCAAACTTTTTCTTCAATCGAATCGGAATGGTTTTTGCAGATCGCAATAAAGTTCTTATTGCCTTTAGACGCTGTTCATCTATTTGTCCAACATGAACTGATGGTTGGTTTTTTATTAGGTTTAATATGGCTTGATAATCTCTTTCTTTAATTTTGGAGCAATCCACGTATGAATCATGATGCAAAAAAGAAAACTCTGCAGCAGAAAGCTTATATTGTAAATTTTGTAACTCCGGCGTATGTAAAATGTTAAGGTTTATTTCACTATTGATAAAAACAGTAGCTAATAAAACCTTAGAATCTTCACACCCTACAATAATAAGAAATTTAATTTTAGGTGGTATAGTATCTGTAACAGGTATGCGTATAACAGCTCCTACTTTTAGATTTTCGTCAGCCAGTTTTTTCCTTAAATCATCCGGAAATAAGTTCCCTAAAGACGTCATTATATATTTAAATGTTCGTTTTCAATATTAACTGCAATATACTTCAACAATTCACTGTTAGCACCTGCTGCTTTTGCAATTTCGAAAACTGACATTTCATCATCTCTTTCTGAATTATACCAAGCTGAATCGTGTGATTTTTCGGTTAATGTACTAAAATCCAGTAAACGGTTTTCCTCAATAGATTCACTTAGACATTCCATTTCAGAATCTGAAAATACTTCCAAATCCAATTCAGGATTTAGTAATGTGATATAATAAATATCTCTGATTGAAAAGTCTTTTAAAATATCTAATGCAGGGAGGCCAAAAATACTATCCCCTCGAACAGCTTTCAATAAATCATAAACATTTGATGGAACAGGCCCATTTCTCATGGCAATAAATTTATCGCCAATAATTGGACTGCCATACTTAACCAAATGTTTCTGCTCTGCGAAATAAAGAATTTTAAATAATTTATGGAAATCACAGCTTCCATTAAGATTTTTTAAAATCAACTTAATGGAAGCCATTGCTTTATCCAAATCAAATTTAAAACGCCACATTAAAGACATAAGTTAGTGAATATACAAAAAATAATATAAATTACAAAAAAAATAATATAAATCATTGAAAATCAATTACATATATTATATTAGTTTAAATAATTAATTTTCTCAAATTCTTCGCTTCGATAAAAGCTCAATAGTAGTACTGCCGATGAAAATAATGCGATCAGCCCGACCTGTCTCGGCTCAGACGAGAGGCGGACAAGCTGCAACCCTGCCTGGCTGACGGCAGTCAGGCAGGGTTGCTCAAGCAAGGCGCAAATGCCGGTAACAAAATAATATCCTTACCCTGCCCCGTGGCAATTCTTATATTTTTTTCCACTTCCACAAGGGCAAGGGTCGTTACGTCCTATTTTAGGCTCTACTCTTATGGGCTCTTGTTTTATGGGTTCGGATGGGTCAATATAATCATTTTCACCGGTAGCATATTCTACTCCATCGCTGCCAGATGTAGCTAACTCGGCCTTGCGTTGGCGCATGTTTCGCATGTCAGTTTTTCTTTCTCTACCTTCTTTAATGCCATGTTGTGTTTGCTCCATCGGTATACCGCAGTGGCATAAGAAGCTTACAATATTTTTATTCACCTCATCATCCATTTGCTTGAAAGCATTAAAAGCTTCAATTTTATAGATGACCAGTGGATCTTTTTGCTCATAACCGGCCGTTTGTACACTTTGCCGTAAATCATCCATAGCACGTAAATGCTCTTTCCAGGCATCGTCGATCAATGCTAAAGTGATGGTACGTTCCAAAGCATTGTTCAACTCCATTCCTGCTGTGGCTAAATATTTATCGAGGTTCGCCAATACCTGCACACCTCTTTTACCATCGGTGAATGGAACTGCTACATTTTCTATATGATTACCCTGCTCTTTTCGAATATTAGTAATGATAGGCAATGTTTGTGCTACCATTGTTTCTGTTTTGCGCCTGTATTGTGTTACCGCTTCATTGTACAATCTTTCAGATAAAGATTTTGCATCTTCTTTTATAAGTTCCTCGGACGTAATGGAAGTATCGATACCAAAATTCATAATGGCGGCCAGTTTCAGTCCTTCATGATCTTCTCCTTCTTTGCATGAATTCACGAGGCCTTCGGCTACAGAGTAAAAAGCAAAGTCTAAATCCAATGCCAGGCGTTCGCCAAACAAGGCATGGTTACGTTTGCTATACACCACATTTCTTTGCTTATTCATCACATCATCATATTCCAACAAGCGCTTACGAATACCGAAGTTGTTTTCCTCTACTTTCTTTTGCGCTCTTTCAATGGACTTAGAGATCATACTGTGTTGAATCACTTCTCCTTCTTTATATCCCATACGATCCATCAGGCTTGCAATACGATCACTGCCAAACATACGCATCAGATTATCTTCCAGCGACACAAAAAACTGTGACGTACCGGGATCACCCTGTCTGCCGGCCCTACCCCTTAACTGTCTGTCTACCCGGCGGCTTTCATGACGTTCTGTACCTAAAATAGCCAGCCCGCCGGCTTCTTTTACACCGGGGCCTAATTTAATATCCGTACCTCTACCGGCCATGTTGGTAGCGATGGTAACAGCACCTGCCAACCCAGCTTCTGCTACAATTTGCGCCTCTTTAGCATGTTGTTTGGCATTTAGTACGTTATGGGGAATATTTTTTTGCTTCAACATTCTGGCCAACAGCTCACTTATTTCTACCGAAGTTGTACCAACGAGGCAAGGCCTTCCTGCTGCTCTTAATTTTTCAACTTCATCAATAACTGCCTTGTATTTTTCTCTTTTTGTTTTATAAACTAAGTCCTGTTCGTCTTTACGAACTACCTTTATGTTGGTAGGAATAGTTACCACATCTAATTTATAAATACTCCAAAATTCAGCGGCTTCCGTTTCCGCAGTACCTGTCATACCAGCCAGCTTGTGATACATTCTAAAATAATTCTGCAACGTAATGGTTGCATACGTTTGGGTAGCTGCTTCAATTTTTACATTTTCTTTGGCCTCAATTGCCTGGTGCAAACCATCGCTATAGCGTCTGCCGTCTAAAATACGCCCTGTTTGTTCATCCACAATTTTCACGGCGCCATCCATTACCACATATTCTACATCTTTGTCGAACAGGGTGTAGGCTTTTAACAATTGCTGCAATGTGTGTATGCGATCCGCTTTCAATGCATATTCGCTTAATAAATTTTCCTTGCGGTGAAGTTTTTCTTCTGCGGCAAGGTTAGTTTTTTCTATTTCAGCAAGTTTCGTGGCTATATCCGGCAACACAAAAAATTCCGGGTCTTCTCCGCTTCGTGTAATCAGTTGAATACCTTTATCGGTAAGATCTACCTGATTGTTTTTTTCATCGATGGTAAAAAATAATTCTGCATCTACTTTCGGCATTTCTTTTTGCTGATCGGCCAGGTAGTAGTTTTCGCTTTTTTGTAATTTAACCTTGATTCCCGGTTCGCTTAAAAACTTGATTAAAGCTCCGTTTTTAGGCAGCCCTCTGTGGGCACGCATTAAAGCAAGACCTCCGTCTTTAGGATCGTCATTGCCTTCGGCAATTTTCTTTTTAGCTTCTATTAAAAACTGATTGACTGCTTTACGCTGTGCTTCTACAATTTTTTCTATTCGTGGCTTTAGATCAAAAAATTGTTGGGTATTGTCGCTATGGCCTACCGGGCCACTGATAATTAGAGGTGTTCTGGCATCGTCAATCAATACGCTATCCACTTCATCCACCATGGCAAAATGATGTTTACGTTGTACCATTTCATCCGGTGAATGCACCATATTATCTCTTAAATAATCAAAGCCAAATTCATTATTGGTACCATATACGATGTCTGCGTTGTAAGCTTTTCTTCTGGCATCACCGTTGGGTTCATGTTTATCGATACAATCTACCCGGAGGCCCAGCCATTCAAATATGGGGCCATTCCATTCGCTATCCCTTCTTGCCAGATAATCATTTACAGTTACAATATGTACTCCCTCGCCTGCCAATGCATTCAAATAAGCAGGGAGCGTACTCACCAGCGTTTTACCCTCACCGGTAGCCATTTCGGAAATTTTACCACTGTGTAGTACCATCCCGCCAATTAATTGCACATCATAATGTACCATGTTCCAGGTGATGGTATTCCCTCCGGCGGTCCAGGAGTTTTTATAGAAAGCTTTATCGCCTTCGATGGTAATATGGTTTTTAGTTGCAGCCAGCTCTCTGTCCAGGTCGGTAGCGATGCTTTCCACAACAGAATTTTCTTTAAAGCGTCTGGCGGTTTCTTTTACTACGGCAAAAGCTTCGGGTAACAGTTCTTGCAATACTTCTTCAATTTGCTGGTCCCTTTTCTTTTTTAATTCGTCAATATGTCTGTAAATATTATCTCTGCCGGTAATATCTGTTACCGGCAAGTTTTCTGCAGCCTGTTTTTCGGCTTCAATTTCTTTATCAATATCAGCAAGATGATTTTTTATTTTTTGGCGAAACTCCTGCGTTTTATTACGCAGCTCATCGTTGCTTAAAGACTGGTATTGAGCAAAGTAATGATTGATTTTTTCTATTTGTGGTGTAATTTTCTTTACATCCTTCTCACTCTTATTACCTCCAAATATTTTTGAAATAAAACCTAACATAAATGGTTATTTATTATAATGATTGGCTATTTATTGTCAAATATGATGCTTAAAATAAAAATTAGACAAAATGACAGTTTGCAAAGTTACGAATAAGTTAGGAGTTTTGATTTTTTTGCTAAAAATTTTGGCAAAACCTACCCTAACCCCTCCAAAGGAGGGGAATCACAGGTATGAACCTCGGGGCAAGCCCCGACCCCTTTTTCCGCAGCAAGCTGTGGGGTATTATACCTTCCGCCTTCGGTCCGCCTCAGGCGGATTCGACTTACAATTTTTACTGCTTCGCCTTCGGCGAATTGCAAAAATTGAGTCTCACTAATAAACCAAAAAAGCCTGCCCATATTGCTATGAAGCAGGCTATTAGTTAGTTGACAGATGATAATGAATAGTTGATAGTATATACTACCTACCGCTCTATCGACAACCGGGTATGGTAAACCTCCCTGCCGTCTTTTATAGTAACGGTGTAAATACCTTTGGGAATATTGCTTACACTAATGGGTGTAACGGTATTACCTCTTACAAACTCTACATTTTTCACCAGCTCTACCTTGCCGTATACATTGGTAAAGGTAACCTGTGCTGCTCTGGCAGTAAGATTGTTGGAAATACTTAATGTTACACTTTCTCTTGCTGGGTTAGGGTATGCATTCACAATAGGCAGATCACTTCCCGGGTAAGGTTGGGTGCCGCCGGTTTTTGTTGCTAAAACTATTAGTTTGTAAGGCTCTTCATTATCATGTTCATAAATAGTAGCGCCATACACTCGTAAATAATATTTGCCGGGCTTCAAATTTAAAACACTCAACGCTTCTTTTTCATTTCCTGGATTAGCTGACTCTTTAATAAAATTGCCACCACCATCAAAAAGACCAACGTTATAATTGCCGGGCAAATCAAAGAAACCATCACCACCACCATATAGCTGAAGTGACAAATCGCTCATTTGATCCAGCGTAAACGTATAATAATCATCATCATTAGCAGGGCATATGTAATCAAATACGCCAAAAATTAATTCATTAGGATTGAGATTATCAGCTGCTGATAACATAAAGGCGTCTTCTATTAAATCATTGGGTTCATAATCTTCTAATCCTTTTTTGCAATAAAGGCTTGCCTCAACGCCTTGGCTATAACTTATACCAAAGTTCACATCCAGAGTATAACCGGCACTAATACCTGGTTTGGGCTTTACTTCAATATAATACCACCCCTTAGGTAAGTTTTTATTAAAAGTCTCACTTACAAGCCCATTTTTAGGAGGATCAGACAAAATTTTTCCCTGATAATCATATACAACCATATCTAAATCTCCTCCATCCAAATCTTTTAAAGTAACGGCTAAAGTATTGGATTTATCTTCTGCATTTTCTTTTTCATCCAAAAAAACCTTGTAGAAATCTTTATCTTTAGAAGAGCAGATGTCACCAAAAAATATTTTCGGTTGACTGACATACGTTGCCATAGATATACTACCATCCCCATCATATTTAAAGCAATTTATCTGCGGATCAAAATCAATTTTTACATTATTATTTATATCCATTAAATAAGGAACAAACGGCTGATAATCATCCACCGTAAGTCCCTGTACTTTTAAATAATACTCTTCATCGCCATTATGCGGCGTAAGTACTTCAAACTCGAAAGCATAATTTTTGTCAAGTGTAGATCCAGGATATGTTGGGATGGGTATATATTGATTGCCGGATTTTTTAAATAATTCTGCTTTTAATTTATAAATATAACTTTGGTAAGCTGTTCCATTTTTTATATTGTGATACATACTATGTTGCAGTCTGATAAACAGTCCTGCGCCCTTAACAACATTAAATTTATAATAATCCACATCACTTTTGCATAATAAGCCTTTGTATACCCCTTTTGCTCCAATGCCATTATCAAATATATACACATTAGGGTTAAGCAAAGTAGCACTAGCAAAATCATTATTGGTGGCCTGCTGATCAAACTGATCATTTACACAGGTCCCGGTATTACATTTTAAGCTATTCACCATACCGGAAAGATTCGCTGCGATATAATCATGCATTTTTATTTTCTGCTTTTTGGTAAACATCATAGCATATTTAGAGTAATCCATATAATTTAAATATTGATTGCCTCCTAAAGCAGCATTATTACAAGAAATAATCTGGTTAAAGTAATTAGCATTGATACTTTTATAATCCGGATGATCCGATGAAGGGCCTTCTTGCATAGGAGTATCATCTACACCATCATCTTTGTTAACATTACAATCTTTATTTAAATCTTTATCTGTTAAGCCCCCCCAAGTATGTTCAAGTCCCAAAAAATGGCCCATTTCATGTACCAGATCGGATAAAAAATTGTTATTATCTAAACCGTTGGCATCCAGTACAATGTATTGACCAGCTGGAGAATACCCAGCTACACCTACATGTAACAAGTCCTGTACTACATAAATATTAATATATTTAGCTTTATCCCATGGTGTACTTCCCCCTTGATTATCATCAAACAATTTTGGACTATAAGGACTAAACAAAACAGGCTTATTTCCTGAATACTTTTCTACAATACCCGAAGTAGCTTTTCCCTGCTGATCGGTATGTGCCAGGCAAAAGCTAATTTGTGTATTATCGGTAGCCGCATCTAAAATATACTGCGGTAGTTTTCCATTGGCCTTAGCCTGCAGGAAACGGTTAGACTGCATCGCAAACTCTTTGTTCAAGCCAGCAATTAACTCATCGGCTGTTCTTAAAGTAATACTGTAAGTAAGATCACTGTAAATAGTATGAAAAACAATGGGTAATGTTACATTGGTGATCTTTGAAGGGTTATTGCCTATTGCAATATCTCCGATATTCTTATCCAACTTTGGTGGCGCTTTTAATATACAACCATAAGACTTTTCCGTATTCTTCGGCTGACTGTTTAACGGTAAATTTAACACCCCCGGCTGGGCATAGGTACTTGTTAAGGTAATACATAAAAGCAGAAAAAATAATGGTACAATTTTTTTCATGTAAATAGATTTTTTTAAAATAAAACTGGTTGTAGAAAGTTATGGAAAGGCGTGAATATGTGTCAAAGATATAGTAATTGAGTAAATTGTTAACATAATCCTAATGTTCACCGCTTATCCTAAACTTATTTCAACATTACATTTTAAAGGCTATCTTTGAACGAAGTTTTTCGTAATTCAATTTTCATATATGAAAAAAATTATACTAATTATTTTAGTACTTCTAATAAATTTTTTAGCCAAAGCACAGGTAAAAGGGGTGATTATTGATTCGGCGGGTAAGTCGGTTGATAAAGCCGTTGTAGGATTGGTAGTAAAAAGCAATCCCTCCGATACCAACTATATTTTTACCAATGAAAAAGGCGAGTTTCAATATGAGAAAGTTCCGGATACAAGCTTTACTTTAATTGTAAATAACATCGGCTATACTCCTGTAGCCAAATTTATCAACATTACGCAACCAGAAAAAACAATTAATATAGGAAATATTACACTCATACCACAAGCTAAATTGTTGCAGGAAGTCATTGTACAAGCAGCGCCCATTACCATTAAAGAAGACACCATTGAGTACAGGGCCGATGCTTTTAAAGTAAAAGAAAATGCCGTGGTAGAAGATTTACTAAAAAAATTACCCGGCGTTGAAGTAGACAAAGACGGCAATCTAAAAGCTCAAGGTAAAAGTGTGACCAAAGTTAAAGTAAATGGTAAAGATTTTTTTGGCGGTGACCCCAAAACGGCTACCAAAGAACTACCAGCCAACCTGGTAGATAAAATACAAGTGATTGACGATTACGGTGATCAGGCCACTGTATCAGGCATCAAAGATGGTGATCCGGAGAAGATTTTAAACATCCAGCTCAAAAAAGATAAAAACAAAGGTTTTTTTGGCAGGGCAACAGCAGGTATCGGCACTGAAGAAAGATACCAGGCCAGCCTGAATGGGAATTATTTTAACAACAACACACAAATATCTTTATTTAGTAATAGCAACAATACCAATCAATCACTTTTTAATTTTGGAAGTTTCGATGGCAACAGAGGCATGGGAAATATGATGCGTATGGGAATGAATATGATGAATGATATGGGCGGCATGAGCGCTATGCAAAATGCTTTTCAAAATGGTGACGGCGGATTTTTTAGTAGCGGGCAAAATAACAACAATGGTATTACCACCAATAACTCTATCGGCTTAAATTATCGGGATCAATGGGGCAAAAGAATCAATGTATACGGCAGTTACAGTTACAGCCATAGAAATAATAATATTTTGCAGTTAACCTCTCAACAAAATTTTTATCAAAATAGCAGCTTTATCAATAATCAGAATAACAACATTACCAACATTGGAGATAATCACCGATTCTATTTTAACCTGGAATATCAGATTGATTCATTTAACTATTTAAAAATAAATCCAAGCATTTCTTACGCAGAAACAAATTCAAATAACAATACATTATTCGATTATGCACAGGCAAAAGGCCAAATAACAAGTGATGGTAAAAATAATAATCAACGTTCAACCCTCTCCCCTGCTTTTAATGGCTCTATTTTATACAATCATAAATTCAGAAAAAGAGGCAGAAATTTTTCTGTCAACCTAACCTTGGGTGGCTCCGGCAGTAATTCTGATCAGGATGCACAAAATATTACCAACTCTTATATTGCTCCTGTAGGCACATTTATCCAAAATCAATTTATTCAGCAAGACAATGACAACCACAACTATGGTGTAAGAGTAACATATAGCGAACCGCTTTCTAAAACAAGAAATCTGGATATTACCTATTCTCACAATAATAATTATGCCAGAAATGATAAGAAAACTTTTAACATAGTTCCCAATACCAACGATCAAACCTTTGTGCCTTTTCTTTCTAATGACTTCGAAAATAATTTTTACAACAATCGTATAGGCATTTCCGTTAGAACCACTACAAAAAAATATAACTACACGTTAGGAGTAAGTGCACAGCCGGTCAATTTACAAGGTAAATCCATTACTAAAGACAGCGCCTATCAACCTATCAAAAGAATGAATGTATTTCCCATCGCAAGGTTTACCTATAATTTTTCCAAAAGTAAAACGCTTAATATCAACTATAGTGGCAATGCAACACAGCCTACTTTTACACAATTACAAGACGTACTGGACATCAGCAATCAACAATATGCCACCCGTGGCAATCCAAATCTAAAGCCATCGATCAATCACAATATCAATCTTTCCTACAACAATTTTAATATGATTACGGGCCGGGTTATATTTACCAATGTTACCTTTAGTACCATTCAAAATCAAATTGTAAATAATAATATTCGCAATGGTAATAATGGTGCTCAATTAAGTATACCTGAAAATGTAAATGGCTACTACAACGTAGCAGGTTTTTACACATACAGCCGGCCTTTTCAAAATAGAAGATATGTGGTATCGGTAAACGGGCGAGCCAATTACAACAACAATATCAACCTGGTAGACAGTATCCGTACCATTGGTCAGAACTGGATTATCAGCCAGGGACTAAATGTTGAATACAATTTAAAAGACTGGCTAATGCTGGGAACAGGTGTTAATTACAGCTTGAATGATGTAAAGTATAAAAACACTACTGCCAATATATTTAACAATTTACAAAACACCTCTAGCAATGCCTGGAATATCAGCAGCAATATTAGTATAGACTTTCTAAAAAGCTGGGTGTTCAGATACGATTTTGATTATACCATCAACAACGGTCTGGCCAATAATGTAAATGGCAATCTGGCTATTATGAATGCCTCTATTGAAAAACAATTTTTTGCCAGGAAAAATGGTATTGTGAAATTATCTGCCTATGATTTATTCAATCAAAATACGAATATCAATAGAAACGTAACGGCCAACTCTATCGTTGATACAAGAACCAACCGATTAAACAGATATTTTATGTTGTCGTTCACTTACCGGCTGCAGAAGTTCCAGGGAAAAAGACCGCAGGGTAATGGAATGAGAGGAAGAATGTTAATGGATAATTGATAATTAATAATTGATAATATTTTCATCCGTAAACATTACATTGCCAAAGTGAGACTTGCAAGAAAGAAATCTGACTCAGAGCAATTAATACCTGATCTTCATTATCGGCATAAGCTGTTCCATCTTCTCTATAATAACACTCAAGGGATTTTTATAATTTTCCCCCGTATACCCCGATACAACAACTTTCTTTTTTTTATCATTTAAAGATGTGGTTATTATATAAGTATTGTAGTCCGAAACATAGGGATCTAGATGAATATTTTCTGATAAACTAAAAAAATCAGATTGTCGAATTGTTTCAACTAAACCGGCAATAGCCTCTTCAGAAAGTATAAATGTTGTATCCAGTTTGGCATACTGAGGATAATCTCTAAAAAACTTTACTTTAGTATCTTCTATTGTAATATCTGCAATGTATCCTCCTTTACTTACGGTGTTGGTATAATGTAGTTGGAATTTATCTGAAATATGATTTTTTATAGTGTGTTTATCTTGTTTTTGAGCATTACATCCTACACTTATAAAAAATAAACTTATTATTAAATATTTTGGCATAAATCTCGAGTTTTAATATATTATAAAATATCAATATTAGTCTAAAATTTTTTATCAAAAATTATATAACCACATTTATATTAAGATGCTAAAAATGATTAAATGCATAAGATGGAGTAATATATTAATAGATAATTGTTAATGGATATTTGATAATGTGAATATTATTTAGCAAAATAATTAAATATAAAATAATATATATAACATTGAATATAAATTAATTACAAATTATCAACTATCAATTATCAATTATCAATTACCTAAATTGTTTTTTCCGTAACTTTGCAGCCCGAAACTGATATTATTCCTACTTTAAAATATCTCTTTATATGAGCGGTGCTTTAAAAGAAGTACGTAATAGAATAAAAAGTGTTCAGAGTACACAACAAATTACCAAGGCCATGAAGATGGTGAGTGCGGCAAAACTGCGCCGGGCACAGGATGCTATTACTCAAATGCGTCCTTACGCTCAAAAGCTACAGGAAATGCTGGGTAATATTGTGAGTGATAGTGAAGGCAATGTAAATATTGCCCTAGCAGCCGAAAGACCCATAGAAAAGGTACTGGTTATTGTTGTTACCAGCGACAGAGGCTTGTGCGGAGGCTATAACAGTAATTTGATTAAACTGACCAAACAGGTAATTAAAGAAAAATATGCCACTCAACATAGTAAGGGCCATGTAGAAATATTGCCTATCGGCAAGAAGGGATATGAGCATTTTAATAAAAACGGTTTTAAGGTAGTAGATAAGTATTGGGATATTTTTACAGGCTTAAGTTTTGATAAAGTACAGGCAGCCGCCAAATATGCAATGGATGCATTTTCTGCCGGAGAAGTAGATGCAGTAGAATTAGTTTATAGCGAATTTAAAAATGCTGCCACACAGGTATTTGTCAGAGAGCAATTTTTACCGGTACCCAAAACACAAAATCAGACAAAGCAAGCCAGTTCTGGATTTATCTTCGAACCCGGCAAAGAAATATTAATCGCTGAACTGATGCCTAAAATTTTAAATACACAACTATTTAAAGCAGTATTGGATGGGCATGCCAGTGAGCATGGCGCCAGAATGACAGCAATGGACAAAGCCAGCGATAATGCCAACGAATTGCTAAAAACCCTAAAAATCAGCTATAACAGAGCCCGACAGGCTGCTATTACAACTGAATTAACAGAAATTGTAAGTGGTGCCGCAGCATTGAATGGATAACCCCCTAACCCCCTAAAGGGGGAATTGGGTATTAATAAAATTTTTAAAAAATAATAAGCCCCTTTAGGGGTTTGGGGTATGGAACTTTCACAAATTATTCCACATATTGAAGCCTTGATATTTGCCAGCGAAAAACCACTGTCTGTTGCAGAGTTGACTGAACTGGTGAACAATGCTCTCGGTTTTATTGAAGACAGAGCCAGCATCGAACAGGTAGAAGCTGCTATTGAAGGTATACAGGAAAAGTATGCAACAGAGTTTTACCCATTTGAATTAACACAAAGCGGCGGCGGATGGCAATTCCTTACCAAAAAAGAATATCATAAAACCGTAGCGCTTTTGAACGGAGAAAAATTTTTAAAAAGACTCTCCACTGCTGCCCTGGAAACATTGGCCATCATTGCGTACAAGCAACCCATCACCAAAAGTGAAATTGAAGGTATCAGAGGTGTAAACTGCGATTATGCCGTACAAAAATTACTGGAAAAAGACCTTATTATTATAGCCGGAAGAAATGAAGAAGCGGTGGGCAAACCACTTATTTATGCCACTTCTAAATCATTCATGGATTATTTTGGCATCAACAGCGCCGATGAGCTTCCTAAAATCAATGAAGTGCTCATGGAAGAACTGGTGCAAGCTACCATCATCAATGGTGCTGCTTCGCAGGATGAGCAAGATACATCAGCATTCACACCCACTACCAGCAACTTAATCGTAAAGGAAGATGGAGAGATTGTGGAGAATGAGGATGAAAGTGACCCCTCCTAATTGTCTGACGGTCCCCGTCTGACAATTAGGAGAAGTGGAGGCCCGTCCTTTCTATGTGTCAGACTGGGGCTGCCAGACACATAGAAATTTTCTTACCTTCGCAGTATGTCGGAAATTTTATCAAAAGAACAATTGGTAAATATTGCCAATGAGTTTGGAACACCTGTTTATATTTACCATGCAGAAAAAATTTCAGCGCAATACGAGAAATTAAAAAATGCTTTTGCAGCCTGCAATGCCCGATTTTTTTATGCTTGTAAATCGTTGACCAATATCAATATCTTAAAATATATCCAGTCTATCGGCACTTCGCTGGACTGTGTAAGCATCAACGAGGTAAAACTGGGGCTGATGGCCGGCTTTACTCCGAAAGATATTTTGTATACCCCTAATTGTATTGATTTTGAAGAAATTGTTGAAGCAAAAGAATTAGGCGTAAATATCAACATCGATACCATTTCTTTGTTAGAACAATTCGGCAATAAATTTGGCAACACCTACCCCATCTGCATTAGACTTAATCCACATATCATGGCAGGTGGCAATTTTAAAATAAGCACCGGTCATGTAGACAGCAAATTTGGCATTTCCATACACCAAATGCGGCATATTGAAAGAATTGTAAAAACGACCCAACTACAAGTGCAAGGTATACACATGCATACCGGCAGTGAGATTAAAGACATCAATGTGTTTCTGGAAGGATTGGAAGTGATGTTTAGCATGGCAGATCATTTTCCCCAAATACAATTTATCGATTTGGGCAGTGGCTTTAAAGTACCCTACCAGCCCGGTGATCCTGAAACCGACATCCATTTATTAGGCGAAAAAGTAGCACAGGCATTTAACAATTATGAAAAAGAAACCGGCAGAAAACTGGAAGTATGGTTTGAACCGGGAAAATATTTAGTAAGCCAGGCAGGTTATTTCGTGGTAAAAACAAATGTGATCAAGCAAACCCCTGCAACTGTTTTTGTAGGTGTTAACAGTGGCTTTAATCACTTAATACGCCCTATGATGTACGAAGCTTACCACCATATTGAAAATATTAGCAACCCCAACGGCCCGGAACGTATTTACACCGTGGTTGGCAACATTTGTGAAACAGATACTTTTGCCTGGGATAGAAAAATCACAGAAGTGAGAGAGGGAGATTATCTGGCTTTTTATAATGCAGGCGCCTATGGTTTTGAAATGTCTTCCAATTTTAACTCCAGATTAAAGCCGGCAGAAGTTTTAGTAAAAGAAGGTCAGGCTCATCTGATTAGAAAAAGAGATGTGTTTGAAGATTTGTTAAAAAATCAAGTGATAATGTGATAATATGCTGATGTGCTGATGTGATAATGTGATAATATGTTAATGTGATAATATGCTGATGTGATGATTTTAGTAATAATTTGTACAAAAAAAATCTACAAACTATCAACTATGAACTATCAACTATGAACTATCAACTATCAACCAACCCCTTATGAGCAATAAGTTTCTGCAGCTTGTTAGCAAACCCTTTAAATTCAAATTATTTTTACTCAGCAAATTACCCAGCGCTTTTTTTAGCGGTGTAAGAGTACTGAAAGCTGATGAACAGGAGTGTGTTACAATCGTTCCTTATAAATGGTTTAGCCAAAACCCCTTTAAGAGTACCTACTTTGCCTGTTTGAGTATGGCTGCAGAAATGAGTACAGGTATTTTAGCCATGGCGCATGTGTACCAACGCAGGCCAGCCGTAAGTATGCTGGTATTAAAAATGGAAGCCAGCTTCATTAAAAAAGCAGTGGGTATTACTACCTTTATTTGTCAGGACGGGCAGGCCATCCAACAAATCATTGAAGAAGCCATCTTAACCGGAGAAGGAAAAACCATTACTACTACTTCTATCGGTCAAAATAGTGATAAGGAAACTGTTGCTACATTTCATATAACCTGGTCGTTCAAATCAAAATCTAAATAACCCATAACTTTTATTACTCTTTTTTATTTAGTAATTTGCAGTAAATCGATAATTTATTACATATAAATATATATTATTATATATAATATATTGTCTTTTAATTTTTTATATATTAAATAAATTATTGTATCGATTTTCAATAATAAAAAATACATGACTCAAAATAATAAATCCAAAGAATTACAGAGACAACAGGCTTTAGAATACCACTCAAAAGGAAAGCCGGGCAAAATAGAAGTGATACCCACCAAAGAGGCTAAAACACAACGAGATCTTTCCTTAGCTTATTCTCCAGGCGTAGCAGCACCTTGTCTGGAAATTAAGGACAATATCGAAAACGTTTACAAATACACAGCCAAAAGCAACCTGGTAGGCGTAATCAGCAATGGCACTGCAGTACTGGGTTTGGGCAACATTGGCCCTGAAGCCAGTAAACCTGTAATGGAAGGGAAAGGCGTATTGTTTAAAATATTTGCAGATATCGATGTATTTGATATTGAAATCAATGAAACAGACCCGGAAAAATTTGTACAAATTGTAAAATCGCTTGAGCCCACTTTTGGCGGTATTAATTTGGAAGATATTAAAGCACCCGAATGTTTCTATATTGAGCAAAAACTCAAAGAGCAACTGAAAATTCCTGTTATGCATGATGATCAGCATGGTACGGCCATCATCAGCGCTGCTGCTCTTATCAATGCATTACAATTACAGAGAAAAAGAATAGAAAAAGTAAAATTTGTGGTAAATGGCGCCGGCGCTGCTGCAATGGCCTGTATGAGGCTTTATATCTCAATGGGTGCCCGACATGAAAATTTTATCGTATTTGATAGAGAAGGAGTGCTTCATAAAGGAAGAAAAGACATTGAAGGCTTTAAACAGGCATTCTGTGTGGATCAAAAATATAAAGATTATGATTTAGCAAAGGCGCTAAAAGATGCAGATGTATTTATCGGATTAAGTGTGGGCAATGTGGTAACACCCGAAATGGTAAAATCAATGGCTAAAAATCCCATTGTATTTGCCATGGCCAACCCCGATCCTGAAATTACTTATGATGTAGCAGTTGAAGCCAGAAAGGATATTATTATGGCCACCGGACGTAGTGACTATCCGAACCAGGTGAATAACGTTTTAGGCTTTCCTTATATTTTTCGTGGTGCCTTAGACGTTAGGTCAACAGAAATCAACGAAGCCATGAAAATTGCAGCAGTAAAAGCATTGGCTGATCTGACCAAAACCCCTGTGCCGGATATTGTAAACCTGGCTTACAATGAAAAAAACATTTCTTTCGGACCAAAATATATTATCCCCAAACCACTGGATCCACGTCTATTGGCAACCGTTGCTCCTGCAGTTGCAAAAGCAGCTATGGAAAGTGGTGTGGCAAGAGCTCCCATTACCGACTGGGATGCCTATGTATTGGAATTAAATAAAAGACTTGGGTTGGATAATCAGCTTAGCAGAGTAATTGGTAATAAAGCCAGAAAAGATCCTAAACGAATTGTATTTGCAGATGCTGAAAATGCAAAAATTTTAAAAGCGGCACAACTCGTACTGGCTGAAGGCGTAGGCTTTCCGCTACTATTAGGTGATGAAAAGAAAATAAGAGAAATAGCTGCTGCCAATAATATTGACCTGGAGTGGATGCCGATTATCAATCCAAAAGATGATAGTCAGAAAGAAAATCGATCCAAATATGCTGAAATATTTTTCAAAAAACGACAACGAAAGGGTATCAATCAATATGAGGCTTACAAAATCATGAAAGACAGGATCCACTTTGGCTGTATGATGGTGGACAATGGCGATGCAGATTGCATGATCAGTGGCCTCAGTCGGAATTATCCCGACACAATCAGGCCAGCCATCCAAATTATTGGCACTGATGAAGGTGTTAACAAAATTGCCGGTATGTATATCATGTTCACCAAAAGAGGGCCTTTATTCCTGGCAGATACAACCGTTAATTTTAATCCTACAGCCGAAGAATTAGCCGAAATTACCCTGCTCGTTGCCAAAGAAATTCGAGCCTTTAATATCACTCCCCGAATCGCCATGCTTTCGTACAGCAACTTCGGTAGCAGTAACTCTCCAGAAGCTAACCTGGTTCGCAAAGCCAGAGAAATAGTAAAACAAAAAGATCCCGGCCTGATTTGCGATGGTGAAATTCAGGGAATACTTGCCTTTAATAAAGAAATCCTTAAAGATAATTATCCATTTACCGAACTGTTGAATGGAGAAGTCAATACACTTATCTTCCCTAACCTATCAGCTGGTAATGTTGCTTATAATTTATTGCAGGAAGTAGGTGGCGCAGATTCAATTGGCCCTATTCTGCTCGGCCTGAGAAAACCTGTCCATGTATTGCAACTGGGCAGTTCAATACGTTCTATTTTCAATATGTCTATGATTGCTGTTATTGATGCCCAAATTAAAGCAAAATCTCACTCCCCGAACGAGCAAGGCATCACTAAAGATAAATGGTGGAACCGCTTCAAAAAATCTTCTTAGGGATAACGTATGAGCATAAACGAAAAAATATCCAAAAAAAAGGCTGCTTTTGAAGTTCAGACCCCTTTAAGAGAATATTTAAAAAAATATGACAGAAATATAGCTTTGCCTTTAATGTATGAAACCCTGAGAGATTTTTCAGAAAGTACAGCATTATATGACAATAATGGAAAAAACACCTTATGGGAAACTGTTTTTTATCATCCGGCACTTACTGATGACATTCACGCTGCTTTAAAAAGAATTTATTCACTTTTAAAAACCAGCGGTTACACACAAGCTGAAGATCATCTTCACATCGAACGTATTGATTATTGCCTTTTTGGAAACTCTAAACCTTTCAGAATTAAAATAGTTAACAATTATAATGAAGTATACGACTATTTTTATATCAAACTGGCTGATGCTTCCAGATTAATCGGCCTCGAATTAGAACACCTGATCTCCCCTTTCTGGATTAATTTTTTATTCGATTCCAATACATTAGTAGAAGAACATATTGCCGGTGTACCGGGTGATATTTTTGTAAAACAATATCTGCATCGAAGCGATTTTAATCCCAAAAAAATTGCCAAAGAGTTTGTAAAGTTCAATGAGAGATGCTTTATCCGTTTACTGGGTGATATGAGAAGCTACAATTTTGTATTCGACATTACACAGGATTTTGACGATATACAATTTCGAATCCGTTCTATTGATTTTGATCAACAATGCTATGAAGGCAGAAAGAATATTTATTTACCGCAATTTTTTAAGGAAAATAAAGTATTTGTGGATTTGGTAAGTGAACATTTAAACGATGAAGTAATTGAGCAATATCAACAGGAAGAACGTTCGCAGATAGCACGACGAATTATGGTGCAACGGGAAAGATTAAAGGATTTAATGAATGCTACCTTTAACGAACCATTATCTACTGCTGATAAAATTGAACAATTAGCTGCCGAACTCAGCGTTTATTATAAAAATGATGAATTCAGAAAATGTGAAACGATGACTCAGATTCTATATTTGCACCTTAGCGGATTACTAAAAGCACAAACAAATAGTGCTATGTGATTGCCTTTTTTTCTCTTAAATTTGTTCAATGACTTTTTTTACCCATTTCGGCCGATACCTTTTGATGATCAAAGGCATGTTTACTAAGCCCGAAAACTTTAGGATGTATTGGAAAGAGTTTATGCATCAATGCTCCGAAATAGGCATCGGCTCATTAGGCATTGTTGCCATTATCTCTGTTTTTATGGGTGCGGTGAGTACTGTGCAAACAGCCTATCAGCTGGTAAGCCCTCTTATTTCCAGGTCTACCATTGCACAAATAGTAAGAGATACGGTAATACTGGAGTTTGCGCCTACCCTGGTGTGTATCGTATTAGCCGGTGTAGTAGGCAGTAAAATCGCCAGTGAACTCGGCAATATGAGGGTGAGTGAACAAATAGATGCCTTAGAAATTATGGGCATCAATACCAAAGCATATTTGGTAATGCCAAAAATATTAGCAGCCCTTATTACAATTCCTCTTTTGGTAATCATATCTATGGGTTTGGGCATTTGGGGTGGCCGACTGGCAGGTTCTGCAGCAGGCATTCTTTCTCCGGATACGTTTGACCGGGGACTGATGGAAAATTTTATGCCTTATAATGTAACCTTTGCCTTAGCAAAAGCCTATACGTTTGCCTTTATTATCAGCAGTATACCGGCCTATTATGGTTATTATGTAAAAGGCGGGGCATTGGAAATCGGAAGAGCCAGCACCACTTCTGTGGTGGTAAGTTGTGTAATGATATTATTTGCAGATTATATCCTGGCAGCATTACTTTTATAATACTATATTGATGAAAAAATATTCTTTTTTAAAAATAATTTCTGTACTCTTAAGCATAATTACACTCATTAATGTTTACATTTTTATAAACCGTGACCGTTTCAATTTTCAAAAACAACTTGCTTATTATGAACTTTATCCATCCACAAATAAGCTCTCTATAAACTCTTTTTCAAATATAAGTGAAAATCAACTGGCAATTAATTTAAACAATCCTTTAGATAAACTTACTAGCTGGGAAATCCGTAATGATTCCTCAAATTTTACACTACATACCGGTCCATATCCAATAATTAACTTGAGTGAGGGAGTAATTAATTATACCATAAAGCCAAATATATTATCAGACTCTCTTAATTTATTAATTGAGTATCGTTCAAATAAATATTACGCTCAAAATGGTAATACACATGGCAATTCAATAACAATTCTTCAAGCAAACCTGCCCAATACAACAAAAGCTGATGATTTAACAAAATGGCAGAAGTATCATATACCTATAACTAAAGAAGAAAAAAAAGAATTAAAAACAATACTTTTTGATTCAATCCAAATTAAACTTACTGATTCTTCTTTCACAAAAGCAAACAAAATAGCCAAATACTTATGCAAAAAAATATCTTCTTCCAAAGGAGTTCCAGATGATAAGATGCGTAAATTATCAGTTTTTCAACAATATAAGCAAGCGCTAAAGGGACGGAAAATATGGTGTGGCATATTTGCAAATATATTCTCATTGTTTGCCTCTGAAGCAGATATCATTAATCGAGTGGTTGAATTAAGGCATCGCTATGGTACTTTTAATGGAAATATACACATTTTTAACGAATATTTTATAAAAGAGGAAAATAGATGGGCTGCATTAGACATTATGCTTAATAATATTTATTATAAAAATGCGAACAACCAATTGCTTAATGCCGTAGAGGTAAAAAACTGTAACAGATGGGATAACTCAATAAGTGTTCTAAAGTCAAATTTTTCAGATAGTTTTTTACTTTCTCCATTTTCACAATTAGACGCTGAATTTTTTGGCTATTATTCCCACGATAAAGACCTTTACTATTATTACAACATTAATGCAGAAACCATATATTCCATTAAAGAAAAGGTTAAAAGATATTTTTTTAAGAACCCAATTTGCGAAATATATTCAGATGTAAGTATTGTAGATAATACGCCATTTTATTGCAAACAAATGTTTGCTTTGTTAGAAATACTTTTGTTAATAGCATTTATTATTATTATTATAATTAACTATTTATTTAGGCCAACATGATCGAATTCAAAAATATTAAAAAGAGTTTTGGCGCTAAAATAGTGCTCAACGATGTAAGCCATGTAATGGAAACAGGCAAAGCTAATTTAATCATTGGTACCAGCGGCAGCGGGAAAACCGTCCTTCAAAAATGCCTCGTAGGTTTATTTGAGCCTGATGAAGGCGAAATTATTTATGATGGTGTCAGCTTTAGTGATATGAACGAAGATCAGCGGAAGCAGCTACGACAACAAATAGGCATGCTTTTCCAGGGATCCGCATTATTTGATAGCATGACAGTTGAGCAAAACGTAATGTTTCCGTTAGACATGTTTTCCAAAATGTCGCATACAGATAAACGTAGACGTGTAAACGAAGTTTTAGAAAGAGTAAACCTGTTGGAAGCTAACAAAAAATACCCGGCTGAAATTAGTGGTGGCATGAAAAAAAGAGTGGGCATCGCCCGAGCCATCGTACTCAATCCTAAATATTTATTTTGTGATGAACCAAATTCCGGCCTCGATCCCCAAACCAGCATGGTAATTGATAAATTAATTTACCAGATTACTCGTGACTTTAACATGACAACCGTTATCAATACCCACGATATGAATAGTGTGATGGAAATCGGCGACAATATTCTTTATCTCTATCAAGGACAAAAAGAATGGAGTGGTAATAACAAAGAAATCATTTTTAGCAAAAACAAATTGCTCAACGATTTTATTTTTGCATCTGAATTTTTGCAGGATGCCAAAGACATGCGTATGCTCGAAGCTAAAGGCAAAATTGATAATAACCGCAATATGGATGATATGATCAGCTAAAGCTATCGTCGATTTTATTGATTTTTATTTTGTCAAAAGAATTATTTACCTTATTAGCGGTTTAGTATTAGACAATTTTATAGGTGTAAACAGAATTATTTATAATCATTTATATCAAAAATAAATACCTAACACTCCAATATATTTGGAATATATCCAATTTTTTATTACATTATTATTTTGTAAAAAATTACAAATCATAGAAATATCTTGTTCGGTTGATTTTTAAATCACGAAGCAAACCGGATTTAGGACTGATATTAATACTAAAAAAACGGTTTTTCCCTGAGTGAGAAACATTAATAGACATCTGCCAGCAGTGCATTTCACGGCTTACAGACAGGCTAACAGTACCTAACTCTTTTGTAGTAATATTGTAAAAACCACTAATGCCCATCTGCCATTTGGGTGTTAAATTCAAAGTACCATTCCAATTAACATCCTGGGAAAATTTAGTCTCAAAACCACTCAAATCAGCCTTTCTCTGACGAAAAAAGTTGAGCGTATAAGAAAAATTGATACTCCAGGGGATGCTAAAATCTGCAAACTCACCGGGATTATTGGCAATATAAGCAGCTTCCTGCTGGCTGGGGTCCAGCATAGGATTATTGATATTATTCTGGAGATTGGCATTTTGCTGGCTTACCCCCTGCTTACTTTTATTACCACCGGTAAAGCTGCTTTGCAAAGCGATATTTCCATTAGTGATTGTACCTAATGAAAAAGGCTTCTGTGTCCATAGCAATTTATCAATTCTTTTGCCATTGGTATTGGTTACATAAGGATCCAGCGTAGCATTGGCCGTAATATTAATTTTGTCTAAAATATTACTTCTTGCCGACAAACTAAAGGGGGTTAGTTTAAACGAATCTATCATAAAATTATAACTACCATTAATGCTTAATCCATCTAATATTGTAATTTTTTTAACCGCATTTTCTGTTGTATCCTTTTTATTACGAACTTTCATTTGGATATTATTATCTATTCCAAAACTTAATCCTCCAAATTTACCATCATTAAAAGCCGCGAAAATACTACCTTCATACAGTGAGAATCGGGCGCTATCTTTCTGATCATTAATCCGCATTCTATAATAATTATTTTTGTTTAGATCAGGCTTATAACTAACGGAAATGCTTGGACGAATTTCATGTCGGATAGCCTGTATTTTACTATTCTTACCAAAAGCAAACAAACCAAAAATACGAGTACTTGCGCCTAATCCGAACGACATATCCCTGGCTGTGTAAAACCCCTGCCGGTAAAAAGTATCCAGCTTTTTTGTATTATCATTCCACTCTTTACGTATTTGCTCCTGGTACCATCGTTCCTGGTAAGATATGCTGGGTGAAAATTGAAACGGCCCCACCTGCGGCAAGGATAACGTGATGGGCACACTGTGATTTGCCCCCCACTGGAAATTATTCTTCATCTGACCTAAAATATTCTCAGCAGTATCATTAAAAAATGTAAAGCTTCGAATATTTGAGTTTAGCGCAACACCAATATTTTCATACCACTTTAAATTACCGACTACTTCTTTTCTACGGAAAGGATTAATTGTATTCACATTAAAATTAATATCCGGCAGGTTAAGATTAATTAATCTCTGTACCGTATTTTGATTGTGATTTGCGCTGACACTAATATTATAAGGCCTATCCTTCCATACCTTAGCATAGGTGATTGATGAGTTCAACTGATTGGTAAAATTTCGTAAAGGGCTATTGGGCACCTGTTCATTAAATCGGCTGCTTCCGGCATTTACACTGGCATTAAAGGTAACTCCCGGCCGGGCTTTCGTATCAGCCGTATGCGACCATCGGATGTTAAAGCTTCTGTTTCCCTGATTATCGATATCACGAATATGCTGCACCTCTAAAGCAAGGCTACCCTGGTAATGGTATCGTTTGAAATAACGAGGGCTTAATTTAGCAGTCCACCCACCATAACTGTAAAGGGTCCCACTAACGGTTACATCCCAGTTGTCATTCAATACTTTGTAATACCCCAGCCCCTCTAAAGCCAAGCCAAATTGTTCATTGGCCGTAAAAGTAGGCGCCAGTAATCCCGAGTGTCTGCCCTGCCTGAGCGGATAAATTCCAAAAGGGAATACAATCGGCAGCGGTACACCTTCAATTTCTGGATGTACAGGCCCGGTGAAGGCCATTTTTTTATTAATAAACTTTATTTTTTTACTAACAAACGCAAAATGAGGAGTATCCAAATTACAGGTTGTAAATCTGCCATTCAACGCATAAAAAACTGCCGTATCCACTTTTTTTATTTTTTCAGCATATACGTACATTTCTCCCTGCTTGGTATACGTGCCTTTTGTAAGACCCTTCCCCGTTTTCATATTAAAGCGAATCGTATCGCTAATAGTTTTAAAGTCGCCTTGCAGAAAGGTCGGATATGTAATCACATTACCTGCACTATCTTTCGTTAAAAAGGCCGATACCAAATTAGTATTTTGATCATATTCAATATGAGGAGCAATTAATTCATTATCTGTATAATTTACTTTGGTTTCCTTACCATATAAAATAAGTTTTTTGGCCGGCACGTCTAATACCATGGAGTCATCAGCATGATAGGCTACCGGAGCATCCAATCCATTTTTAGAAGTTTTGAAAGAAAAAGTATCTGTCGTAGGAACGATTGTGGTGTCGCTCTTTACAGAATCAATAGCACGCAACCCAATTTTATTGTTCTCTTTTTCAACAGTATCAAACGCTGTTAGAGGAACAGTATCACTAGTTAAAATAATGTAAAAATTATTGCTATGTCCGGATATGGAGCCACCATATATTGTTATACATCCAAATAGAAGCATGAATACCCATACCGAAATATTTTTTACATTACCTTTGTATAGTTGGCTCATAACAAACGGAGACAAAAATAGCCATTAAAATAGAATGATTTTGTGAATATTTATATAATTCATATAGAATAGATATTAAAAATATGGTAAGAATGCTGGTTAAAAAACTGACTTTATCGCTTATTTACACTTTGGGAGGCTTTTTTATATTGAATACAACTCAGGCGCAAAACTCAAAAAAGATAAAAACAATTATTGTGGATGCCGGGCATGGCGGTACAGATGCCGGCGCAGTTGGACAATATGAAAATTCTTTGAGGTCGAAAGAAAAAGATGTTACATTGGCAATAGCTAAAAAGCTGGTAGCAGAAATTGAAAGGCAAATGCCTGATGTAAATGCCATTCCTACCCGTACTACTGATATTTACCAACCTCCACCCGAGAAGGCCCGGATTGCCAATGACCATAAAGGAGAACTATTTGTGTGCATACATGCCGATAGTGGTCCACTTAAAACAGGCCGCCGGCAAATAGGCACCCGGATGGTAACACGCTATAAAATAACCACCAAGGGGAAAGGGAAAAGAAAGAAAGTTATAAAAACACCGTATCAGGTAGAAGAAGCCATATATCAAACTTTTAAAATGCCCATCCAACGCAATGGTACCAGTGTATGGATATTTGCCGCACATAAAACCAGTGATAAAATGAAGGCTATCATGAAAGAAGTGGGAGAATTTGAAATTACCACCAGTAATGATACTACTTACAATAAAATCGATTTCAATTCCAACGAAGCCCGGATCAAAGCGCAGCTTTATGTAAAAAGATTCCAGGAAAAAAGCAATATTCTGGCAACACTCGTAAATACAGAGGTGGAAAAGACAGGCCGCCCTGCATTAGGTGTCAACCAACGCCAGCAAGGTATCTGGGTACTACAGGCTACCAATATGCCTGCCATCTTAGTTGAAACAGGTTTTATTAATAACTATGAAGATGAAAGATATCTCAATAGCGAAAAAGGGCAACAGGAATTAGCCGAAGTTATTACTGCTGCTATCAAAAAATATAAACAACACATTGAAAATGGTGTTAAAATTGATATTGCCCAGGCTGAAGAGGAAAATGATAATACAACAACCGACACAGTAGCAGTAATAGATACAAGATCTAACCGGGAAGTTAAAACATTAAAAGTAAAAAGCAGCTCCTTACGGGTAGCCCTATACGATGATGGCGAAATTGACAATGATACGGTATCCATATATCTTAATAAAAATTTAATAGTAGACAGTAAACCATTAAGTAAAAAACCTTTAAGTTTTGATGTTTCACTCGAAAGTGAAAAGACAAATGAGTTGACATTTTTCGCTAATAATTTGGGTAAAACACCTCCCAATACTTCCCTGGCGATTATTACCGATGGCACCAACCGATATGAAGTACCTTTATCAGCAGATTTAAAAAACAATGCTACAATAAAGCTCAAATGGGAGCCATAACCAGTATTTAAAAATAAATATTATCTTATAAAAAAAATAAAACATACAGATTAGAAGTTATTAATTATAATTAAGATAATGTTTATCAATAAAATGATTGAGCATGAAAATATCAAATGAAACAAAAATTGGTGTCTTAACCGCCTTAGCCATTACCATTTTAGTACTGGGTTTTAATTTTTTAAAAGGTAAAACACTTTTCAGCAATAAAAAAACAATTAATGCAGGATTTGTAAATATACAAGGGCTGCTCACCAGTAACCCCGTTGTTATCAATGGCATGCAGGTGGGCTCCGTTTATAGCCTCAATAACGACAAAGACATGCAAAAAATTAATGTAGAAATGAGCCTTACCAGGGATGTAAATATTCCCGCTAATTCTGTAGCAGTAATACGCACCAACCCCCTGGGTACCACCTCTATCGAAATAAAATTGGGAAATGCTACAAATTTTCTCCGTAATAACGATACAATTAAAACGGAGCCCAGCGAAGGTTTTATCAATATGGCGCTACAAAAACTAGACCCGGTTTTATATGAAGTACAAAATACCGTAAAAAGCCTTGATTCGGTTTTGCTGGCCGTCAAAAGTATTGTGGATCCTTCCGCAAAAAGTAATATCCAGGCCATGTTGGCTAACCTAAGCCAGGTTAGCTATTCTCTCACTAACTCATCTGCTTCTTTACAAAAATTATTAAATACCGAAACTGGTTCGTTAGCTCAAACCCTCGACAATGTAAATACCTTCACTGCTAATTTGGCCCGTAACAACGAAAAAATTACACATGTTATGAGCAACCTGGAAAAAACAACCGGTAACTTTGCCCAATTGAATGTAAAACAAACACTTGACTCTCTTAATTATACCGTTGCCATGCTAAACAATTCCATGACTAAATTGAATACCAAAGATGGTACCTTAGGCATGTTGTTGAATGACACCAGGTTATACAACAATCTGGCTTCCACAGCAAATAAGTTAAATTTATTATTGGATGATCTCAGAACCCATCCAAAAAGATATGTTTCCATTTCTGTATTTGGCAAAAAAAATAATAGCACTCCACTGCAAGTACCACTGCCTGATACGTTGAATGCTCCATATATTATAAAAAATATTAATGAATAAATAATTGATAATAAAATAATTTAATTGAAATAAGATTGCTTTGTCAACATTAAAATTTATATCTAAATTTCTATTATGTTATATCTCCCTGTTTTCAATACATCATGCATGTGCTCAGCAGTCTGTTATCATACCAAAATCCAACGATACCCTCAGAGTAATAGAAATTATCCAGAGTAAAACACTCCGCCAAAAGCAAATAGGCGATTCTGCAACCATCGAAACTGCCGCCGGCAGTGTAATTTTGAAAGAAGGCGCTACAATTTTTTATTGTGATAGTGTTATGATTAATCACAGAACAAACATTGTAGAGGCTTTTGGTAATATTCACATCAATAACAATGATAGTATTCATACTTATGCACAATATTTAAAGTACATTGCTGCCGACAGAACCGCTTTCTTAAAAAAATCCGTACGCTTAACCGATAAAAAAGGCACCTTATTTACAGATGAGCTGGAATACAATTTGAGAACAGGCATAGGCATTTATAAAAATAATGGCCGTGTAGTTACTGAAAAAACAGTACTTAACAGCATTGACGGAGTTTATTATTCCGATACTAAAGATGTGTATTTTAAAAAAAATGTTCACCTCACAGATCCAAAATACGATATAAAAACAGATAGTCTTTTATTTAATACCCAAACCCAGATTGCTACTTTTATTGCACCTACCCGTATTGTAAGCAAAGATGGAATTGTGGAAACCCGATCCGGAACATACAACCTGAAAACGGGCGAAGCTATTTTTCTTGAACGGACTTCCTTCAGAGATAGTACCCGATTCGGCATCGCTGATAAAATTGCACTGGATGATAAAAACGGACTGGTGCAAATGGAAGGCAACGCTAAGCTGGTTGATAGCAGCAACGCCGTTACAGTAGTGGGTAACCAAATTTTTTTAAATAAAAAAGCTAACTCTTTTTTAGCCACCCGTAAGCCGGTAATGATATTTCACAAAGACAATGATAGCACTTATGTAGCCGCTGATACATTGTTTAGTGGCTTGGATAAATATGATTCTTTAGCATACAGAAATGTAACAGAGGAAGACACAGTTCAACATATGACCGCAATTTCTCCTTCGGATACAGCTATCCGTTACTTTCAGGCTTTTCACCATGTACGTATTTTTAACGATTCTCTGCAGGCCGTTAGTGACAGCCTTTATTACAGCAGCTTTGATTCAACATTTAAATTATTTGGCAGTCCAATAACCTGGAGTAGCAAAAGCCAGATAACCGGGGATACCATGCATCTTTACACCCAAAACAAAAAACCTAAACGATTGTATGTATTTTACAATAGCTTTGTCATTAATCAGGCTAATGAAAAAATGTACAATCAGGTTGCAGGACGTACGCTAAATGCCTATTTCAAAGATGGTAATATTGATTATGCAAGGGTAAAAGGCACTCCGGCAGAAAGCATCTACTATCCTCAGGACGATGATAGCGCTTACGTAGGTATGAATCGAAGTAGCGGAGATTTGATAGATATTTATTTTGTAAAAAAAGAATTAAATAAAGTGAAGTTTGTGAATAATGTGGACGGCGTAATGTACCCACTTAATCAGATACCGGAAGAAAAAAAACAACTGCCCAACTATCAATGGCTGGATAACAGAAGGCCAAAAAATAAGCTGGAGTTGTTTGAATAGGGTTTGAAGTTTATTGTTTGGAGTTTGAGGTTTGGGGTTTGAGGTTTGGGGTTTGGGGTTTGAAGTTTGAGGTTTGGAATCCAGGTTTCTTAAAATGGAAAAAATTTATCTATTGAGTTTTACAAACATCAAACAATAAACCCCAAACTTCAAACCCCAAACCACAAACTAAAAAACATGCATAAAAGAAACTCACATATGGATTTACAACAAGCATTTGTACTAATAATGATTGGGTTAGGAGCAGGAATGTTAGGAGGCCTGGTAGGTATAGGTGGCGGCATTGTAATAGTACCGGCTTTAGTCTATTTTTTAAATTATACACAAACTCAAGCACAGGGTACTTCGTTGGGTTTATTACTTTTACCATTGGGTGTTTTAGGCTTCTTACAATATTATTCAAATTGCCAAAAAGCCAACACACCCATAGATTTAAAAGTGATTGCTATCATGTCGATTGGTTTTTTAATTGGCAATTATTTTGGAAGTAAAATTGCCATCAAAATAGATCAGACACTTCTAAAGAAAATATTTGCAATATTTATAATACTTATAGGATTGAAAATGTTAATATTAGATAGAAAATAAATTTATAATATAAAGAACTTTTCTTTATCCAACACCGCTTCCTCCACCCAAATCGATTGCTGTATTATCCCCAATATTTAGGTTTCTACTTACGCCACGAACTTCCGCATCACTCCCAATTAACGAATTATTCAATACTATTTCAAATAAATTAGAATAAGAACCAATAATCGAATTATTAATAATACAATAATCAATTTGTGCAAATTCTCCAATAGTTACATTCGGTCCAATCACGGAGTTTTTAATATTACAGCCCTCCGCTATATTCACCGGCGGAATGATAATAGTATTTTCAAAGTTATGATGATTGCTATCCGAAATATTGCCACCAAATTTCTTCAGCAAAGTAGCATTCGACTCCAGCAGGGTTTCCTTTTTACCACAATCAAACCAATTCTGAACTTTAAAATGTTGAAATTTGGCGCCCCCGCTTTGTATCATGCATTCAATAGCATCGGTCAGGCTAAATTCTTTATAAACCTTAATTTCACTTTCAATAATTTTTTGCAGACAGGAAAACAACAGTTGGGTTTCTTTTATTTTATACAAACCCACCAGCGCCATATTACTCTTAGGAATAGCCGGTTTTTCTACCACATGTGTTATCAATCCGTCTTCAGCAATTTCTGCTACACCAAAATTACGAGGATCATCTACCTTTTTTACCCCCAGCATAGAATGTGATGATTGTAATACCTCCTGCAAATCATACTCCGCAATCGTATCACCCAATACAATAAATACTTCATCCTCCCCTACCAATACCTCCGTAAGATAAATAGCATGCCCGGTGCCGTGCCTTTCATTTTGTTGTATAAAATGGCAGTTCAAATCGGGATATTTATACTCTACATAATCCTGAATTTTTTCACCCAAATAACCGATAATAAAAATAAACTCCCTGATTCCTGCCTCATAAAGCTGATCTACAATGATGCTTAAAATAGTTTTACCTGCAAGCGGAAGCAATGCTTTTGGATGCGTATAGGTATGTGGTCTCAGTTTGGTACCTGCACCTGCTACAGGAATGATTGCCTTCATATGAATATTTTATATCAATCGTCGCCGTCAAAAGTTGCTAAATTAAGCAATTTTACGTAACTTTGCAAGGTACACAGCCCTAATAAATAAGTATTTCAATATCAGGGGCTGTCAACTTCCGTACAAATCTCAACATTTGTACCGGCTGTTTCAGGCTTCGGCCCTTCGGGCCCGATCTAGCCTGAGGCTAGATCGGCCTTCCACATCCGGCAGCCCATTATCTGCAATACTACCATCAACATCAAACTCAAAACCCAAAACCCCAAACATCAAACCTAAAACCTCAAACTCAAAACATCCAACCATTATCTACTATATTTGCAGCAAAATCACATTCATGCAACAAGATACCGCCATTTTTAACCTGATTCATAAAGAATTACAACGCCAAAGAGAAGGAATAGAACTGATCGCTTCCGAAAACTTTACCTCCCTGCAGGTAATGCAGGCAATGGGCACTTCCCTTACCAACAAATATGCAGAAGGTTATCCCGGCAGGCGGTATTATGGCGGCTGTGAAGTGGTAGATGAAATAGAGCAACTGGCCATTAACAGATTGAAACAAATTTTCAACTGCGAATATGCCAACGTACAGCCTCATAGTGGCGCTCAGGCCAATGCTGCATTGATGTTGGCCATCTTACAACCCGGCGATAAAATTTTAGGATTAGACCTAAGCATGGGCGGGCATTTAACACATGGCTCTCCGGTAAATTTTTCCGGCAAACTATACAAGCCCTCTTTTTATGGAGTAAAAAAAGAAACCGGCCTGATTGATTATGAAATGCTGGAAGAAAAAGCCAGAACGGAAAAACCCCAATTAATTATTTGTGGCGCCAGCGCTTACAGCCGGGATATTGATTATGCCCGGATAAGAAACGTAGCCGATGAAGTGGGCGCTTTTGTAATGTGTGATATGGCACACCCTGCCGGCTTAATTGCCAAAGGTCTTTTATCCTCTCCGTTTGATCATTGCCATTTTGTAACCAGCACTACCCATAAAACGTTACGAGGCCCCCGTGGCGGCATCATTTTGATGAAAAAAGATGTTGAAAATCCTTTCGGCCTGAAAGACCCTAAAGGCAACCTCCGCATGATGAGTAATGTGCTGGACATGGCTGTTTTTCCCGGCACACAGGGTGGCCCGTTGGAGCATGTGATTGCCGCCAAAGCCGTAGCCTTTGGAGAAATATTAAGCGATGAGTTTACCGCTTATGCCCGGCAGATTGTTGCCAATGCACAAGCTATGGCCAAAGCGTTTACCGATAAGGGTTACCATATCATTAGCGGTGGCACCGACAACCACCTGATGTTAATTGATTTACGCAATAAAAATATTACCGGCAAAAAAGCGCAGGAAACCCTTGATAAAGCACACATCACCTTAAACAAAAATGCTGTTCCCTTTGATGATAAAAGTCCGTTCGTAACCAGCGGCATTCGGGTAGGCGTACCCGCCATCACCACCCGTGGCATGAAAGAAGAAGACATGCAGATAGTGGTAAATTTTATCGACAAGGTATTAATGAATATAGATAATACCACCATCATTGAAGAAGTTAAAAACGAAGTAAAGGGATTCATGCAGCAGTTTCCGCTGTATCCGGAGCTGGGGTAAGAGTTTTATTACTTCTTTGTAGTTTTCCCTGCCC
>CAZPHA010000011.1:0-70587 GCA_964586215.1 uncultured Ferruginibacter sp. | reverse complement strand
CCTTTAACAACAATGCAAACACTAACATTCAACAATAAGCAGCTACTATTTGTACGAGTGCACATAGAGGCTTGTGGTTATTCTAAGTTAACCGATAATGATGCAGGTTACGAGCTTCTTGGCGCTATCCAAAAAGAAAACGGCATGGTATCAACTACTATACCGGATGAGGTATTAGAAAGACTTGTAAAAGGTAGTGTACATACTGGATTACTTGCAACCGAAACTACTTACTATTATTTGATATTTACTGAATTTATAAGCCAAATGGAATCACAGGGACTAACCCTACGGGATGGCGAAAAGTATGTAGTATTGGAAATTAAATAAATATGAAAATTATGAACGCAAATAAGATTAATACTAGGTATAGCAAACATGTTTATGTTTCCTGTGGCGGGAAGTCTATACATTCTAAAGCAAAGTGTATAAGGTGTGGAGTAATTAAAGAGCAGGTTACAGAAAATGGCAAACAGATGAAAGTGTATTTTAAAAATGATCAGAAATTTTACAATTCTCCAGATTGTAATAACCAATAAGTTCTTTATTCTCTAGGTGTGTATGTGGTGATGTAATAAAGCATAGGGTGGCCTCTAAGTGTAGGTTAGCTCCTACCCACAAAAGCACCTAGAGAACGAAGAAATAAAATGAATAATAATGCAGTACGCTAAAGATTATCTATGCTGTGAGCCAAAGTGCAAAAAACAGGCTGTGGCCTTTTGGCCGGTAGTGGATCCGGACATACACTCATACCCTTATTGTAGAGAATGCCTGGATAAAGCCAAAATAAGATTATTGGAACGAATGTTAAAAATTAAAAAGTATGCCTAAAAAAACAGAAAATCATACAGGATTTGTAGGCAATAAATTGCATTGTTTTAATTGCGGGGAATCATACGAGATGCACTTGCCACAGCCTGTTAAAATAGCAGCTTTTATGATGAGGGAATTTGATAAAAAACATAAAAATTGTGAAAAACAAAATGACCAAACTACAATTACATACAGATGAGTAATATGATTAACTATTTGGCTGAAAATCTAAAGGAATTAAGAGCTAGTTTGGGATATACTCAACAGGAAATGGCAGACCTATTGAATATTGGCAGGTCACGATACGCCAGTTATGAAGAAAATAGAGCAATACCTACAATTGAGATGCTTATATCAATTTGCAATATTTATGGTACTACCGATCTTTATGGACTTATCACAAAGCCTCTGCACGATGATTCCTTGCCCAAAGTAAATTCAGAAAATAAATGGATCCTTGCTCTTAAACAGATTAAAAAGATAGTAGATAACTTTGCGAATTAAAGTTAATCCACAATGGATACTATCAACATATTAAGAGATCATGCAACCCCTTTTATTGGCAAGGATGGCTTATTATACATTGCATGGTGTGGCTACATATATGAGGTAGTAGGTATTGAGGAATATGGAAGCTGGGTTGTAAATAGTAAAAAATAAATATGGTTGATCCCTTGCAATTTATAACAGCGATCAGAGAATCTTTTTTTGGTGCAGAGCTAATCTACACGAGGGGCAGTTGCTACCAGTTTTACAAAATTCTTAAAGTAGTATTCCCTAACGCAGTTGCCTATTACGACAGTAATCATGTAATAACAAGGATTTGCAATAAATATTATGATATTACAGGCGAAGTAAAAATCGGTAGGCATTTAATGATGGAAAGACATTATCCGGATTCAATAGTTAAGCAATGTAAGTTTGACATTTTCGACGTTATCAATTTTACTAAATAATTTAGACTAAATATTTTAGCAATCAGAAATATTTTTAATTAAATTTGTGTCAAAATATGTCAGTAGTATATGTCAGAATTGGCACAAATAACACCTTTGAAGTCCCGGGTACTTAAAACGGAGCTTATCGATTGGCGTGAGCTTCAGTTCATCCAGCAGGATAACTTTAAGGAATTGCCCAAAGAGGCGAAGGATAAGCTAAAAGACTCGATTCTGGCTAATAACTTCACACAACCATTTTACGTTTGGCAGGATGATTTGACAGGAATAATTTACTGTCTGGACGGTAAGCACCGTACCATCATTTTAGAAGAATTGTCAGCCGAAGGCTATGACATACCGTATTTGCTACCTGCTACCTTCATTGATTGTGCTGATAAAAAGGAGGCTGCCAGACTGGTACTGATCTATTCATCTATCTACGCTAAGATTGGCCAACAGGGCTTATTTGACTTCATTGAGGAGTACGAATTAAGCTTTTCTGATATCAAGGAAATGATTGACATTCCCGATTTCTCAATTGAACGGTTTGAACAAAAATTTGACATTTTTGATGTAACAGGTGGCGAGGAGCCGGAAGTAAGTATTTCGGATAATGAAGTTATTGTATATCGTGGCGATCTCTTTGAGATCAATGGCCATAAGATCATCTGTGGCTCATTCAAGGAGGAGGACACTGTAAATACCTTAATGGCAGGTGCTAAGGCAAGGATATTGAATTGTGATCCACCCTATAACCTACCTGCTAATTTCTTCACTAATAAAGACGAAAAACGCTATAAGGATTTTGCTATGGGTGCCGGAGAGATGAGTGATGATGAGTTTGTTCAGTTTTTGTCCTTAATAATGCAGCGTGCTGTGGATAACACTGTTAACGGTTCTATTCACTATATATTCATGGACTGGCGCCATGTATGGCATATGATGGAAGCTGGCCGTAGAGTATACGGTTCACCAATTCCAAAACAGCTATGTGTATGGAATAAGGATATCTTGGCAAATGGTTCATTCTACCGGGCAAAGCATGAGCTGTGCTTTGTTTTTAACTCACCTCAGGCAAAAGCACTCTGGAATAATGATATGCTGGATAATGGAGGGTTCTATAAAAACAATGAGGAGCTGGTATTCATTTTCAAAAATGGTGATGCAAAACATTTATCTCATTTGGAATTAAAAGACAGGGTACGTTCCAATGTATGGAACTACCCATCAGCAATAAGTACGGCTAATCCGGACAGGTATGAGCTTAAAAACCATCCCACACCCAAACCTGTGCAAATGATCGCTGATTCTATCCTGGACACTACCAATGAAGGTGATATTGTGATCGACTGGTTTTTGGGTAGCGGTACCTGCCTGATAGCTTGCGAGCAGACAAATAGGAAGTGTTATGCAACAGAAATAGAACCAAAATACGTACATGGTGATATCAAAAGGTATATTAACTACTGTGAAAAACGTGAAATAGATATTAAATTTAAGCACGTAAACGGTACGTTAACCCTTAATGATTTCATCCATGACAAACGAAACTAAACTCATTATGGCACAAGCTAAAGATTCCATAATTAATTACCTGACCGAAGAGCTTAACCGAAATACTGATACATTGAAACAGTATGAAGGGGATAAACTTTTACCTGATTCAACCAATGTAGAAGTTTTGAAAATGAGAGAAATTGAAGCAATAAAGCTCAGAGATCGTATATATGAACTCAGCAGGCATATTGCTGTAATCAATAGGATGATATCGATAAAGTAATGGTTAAAGCATCGAATTTAGAAGCACAGGAACGCATACGGCATGTTCAGGAGCTTATATTGAACGATATAGGTACTCAGGATATTATCAGGGCCATTGTTGCGAAGTGGGGCATTACAGACCGACAGGCATACAGATATCTGGAGAGTGCTAATAAAGAGTTTGTGGAAAAAAATCAGGTATCATTGGAGCGAAAAAAGGCCTATTACAAAGCTCGTAAGCTGAGGCTTATTCGCAATATGAATCCAGAGGAAAAGAAAACAGCTGCCGGTGTTGCCGCAATCAACAAAGTGCTGGATAGTATGGCTAAGCTGGATGGGATCAATATTGATAAGCTGGAAGTTACTATTCCACAATTGCAGGGCATAAAATTTGGCTATGGTGAAGAAAAGCCTGTATAGTTATGGCATTACTAAATCCTCGTTTATTTAATCCTTTGTATTGGCATATTAAGCCACTTTTGCAGGACCCTAAAATTCGCTATATTTTCATTGAGGGAGGTTCTTCGGCCAGTAAAACATTTACTATAGCTCATGCTTTATTAGTAGATATGGCCGAAAATAATTATAGTACTATGGTATTCCGCAGGTTTCACGTACACATAAAGGATTCAGTATATAGTACTTTTAAAATTGCCTCAGATAGGCTTGAGTTTACTGAAAAACTATATCACTTCCAGGATGATTTGATTAGAAGTAAGGTCAATAACGCTAAGGTAAGATTTAGAGGGTTGGATGATGAAGAAAATATCAAAGGTATCGAAGGGTACAATATTGTTTACAATAATGAGTGGAGTCAGTTTTTAGAGAGGCATTTTAAGCAGCAACGTAAAAGGCTCAGGGGTAGACCGAATCAAAAGTTTATTTGTGATTGGAACCCGACTTCGGCCAAACTTTGGCAATATGAAAATTGGATAGATTTAGATAAATGGATTGATTTGCCACTTACTATTGATGCCCCTACTAAATACAGCTATCTTAATGATGAATATTCTTTTAAAAGAATAAATGTTAAAGGAGATAGTATTTGGATTAAACTCACTTACCGGGATAATTTCTGGGTTGTAGGGCATCCGTCTGGTAAAGGAGGCTTCGTTGATGAAGCTACGCTGAATGACTTTGAATTGGACAGAGTACGTGACCCCAATTACTACCGTGTGTATGCTAATGGTGAAAGAGGTATAATGAGAACCGGTGGCGAATTCTGGAAACAATTCAATGAAATGAAGCATGTTAAGCCAATTAATATCGAATCTTCCACAATACATATTTCCTTAGATGAGAATGTTAGCCCATATGTTACTATAAGCTGTTGGCAAATTATTGACAAAAGTATTAGGCAGATTCATGAGATACCGTGTAAAACGCCTGATAATAATGCTCCAAAATCGGCTGCAAAGCTAGTCCAATGGTTAAATAGAATTAATTATAGGGACGTAATTTACATTTACGGCGACCCTACAGCATCAAAACGTTCCACCGTAGATGAAAATAGTAGCTCATTTTATGATAAGTTTATTGAAGTTATAAGAACATCAGGGTTTTCTGTTATAAATCGTGTTGCACGATCACATCCTGAAGTGGCATTAAGTGCAGCATTTATTAATGCAATTTATGAGCACGAGTTGAACGGTTACTCAATTGAAATAAATGACACTTGTAAGGTAAGTATTAGTGATTATGCGATAGTAAAGGAAGATAAGGATGGTAAGATGTTAAAGACTAAAGTGAAGGATCCCGATACAGGGGTTACTTATGAGCCTTACGGTCACTTTAGCGATGCCAAGCGATATTTCATCTGTAAAATACTTAGTGCTGAGTTTGATAAGTATAAATCCAGAACAAAAAAATATTTTGGGTATTCCACATAATTTTTTGATAAATTATTTAGTACTAAAATTTTTAGTAAATTTGATTCATAAAGTCTTTTCCGTTGTAAGTAACGGCAAGAAATGATATACAAATTTGAAGAAATCCAAGCCATCATTAAGGGCAATCCCAATAAAGCTCTTATTGATAAAGGCGTTGATATGGCTAATAAGCTGATGCTCCATATACACGGTGTTGGTATGGAAAATGCGATTAAGCATTGTGATCACTTCGCTTCTAAGGAACTATATAAAGTTCAGAAGGAATATGCTGTAAGTAATAAAGATTTATTTGCCAGACTTCTGCAACAGGAGGATATGGTATTTACTGCACGAGGTGGAAGTTCATATTTCAACTTACCAGATAATCAGGAAAAGCAAATGAACATGTTACTTTCTGATGTAAGATTTGGAATGAGTTTAAGAAAATGGATGAGGAACTTTGCTTTGCATGCCTATCGCAGCGATCCAATGGGTATAATTTTCATGGAGGTTGATCAGGTATATGTAGATGAAAGTGGTCAATTAAGAGAGCCTAAAACATATCCAACTTATAAGAGTATTTACAGTATTTATGATTACTTGCCTAATGGTAGACAATTAGAATATGTCTGTTTTAAACTTACAGTTGGAGAAGCAATTCGATTTGGGATAAAAGATGATAAGTTAAATGGCAGAAAAAAAGAAGAAGTAAGTGAGTATTACAGATTTATTGACGATGCTAAGGATTTAATTGTAAAATATTCAGAGGGTAAAGTTTCATTAGCTACAAATATCGAGCAGAAAAACCCTATACCCAACCAATGGAAGCGTGTTCCTGGTTTTATTATAAGTGACTTAATTCTGTTTAATGACCCTTCTTGTTTCGTATCACCCGTTAGTACAGTAGTAGAATTGGCAAACTGTTTTTTACAGGACAGGAGTGTAAGAGATCTGCAAAAAAAGTATCACGGATACGCTAAAGCAGTAGAACCTCTTCTAACATGTAGCACATGCTCTGGCAATAAGAGTGTAAATGGGCAGCCTTGTACAGATTGTACACCTCCAGGCGGGGAGCCAACAGGTTATAAGCTACGTACTAAAGTTAGTGATGTAGCACGTTTCCCATTAGATATATTTAATGAGTCTTCTTTTGATTTTAAGAAAGTTTTTGGATATGTAACTCCCGACATTCAGGGTTGGGAAAAGCAAGATGCCAGCCTTGAAGATTTAGAAGAGCTTATGGAAATGACTTACTGGGGTACTATCAGAATGAAACGTCCAAAGCCTGGCATTTCAAATGATATGACTGCTACAGAGGTCAATAGTAATGATGCTCCTAAAGAAGCTCGTCTTAACATGACTGCAGATTGGGCTGAAAAAACTGAACAAATGATTGCTGATTTTATCGCTAAATATTGGTTCGAAGATTCTTTCAAAAATTCATCAATCGCATATGGTAGGGATTATATTTTAAAAACTGCTGATGAATTGATGAAGCAATATCAAGAAATGAGATCAAATGGAGCGCCGGATTTTTCATTAGATCAGGCTTTGGAAAATTATTATCAGGCAAAGTATCAAAACAACCCGGTTCAATTAGCTATCTCGTTAAAAAAGCTCAATGTGGAACCTTTCCCTCATATCAGCATTAATAATGCGAAGTCTATTATTACTGATTTCAATGATTATAACGCAAAATTATACTTTGGTGAATGGGCCGATACAATAAAAGATATAATGTGGATAAGTACTCCTGCCGATAAGTTACGGCAACAATTAAAGGAGTATGTTAAGGCAAAGAATATTGTAGAGCCATCTCTGGGAGATACAAAAGCCAACGTTTCTTTAAATTAATTTAATCACAATAAAACCATTTTTTTATGTCAAGAAGAGTTACATCTCCGAGAAATGATGTTGATGTCAAAAATTTAGAAAATAATGAGGTTGTCGGAACATTGGTTGAGAATCCTGCCGAAAATCAAGAACATGAAGTACTATTACCGCCATTAAAGCCGGAGAATGAAAGCAGCCAAGATAGGCAAATATTGGTGCCTGAACCAATTCCGGTTATAGATGATTCAAAGAAGATGGCTAATTTATCTCCAAATTCTAATCTTAAATTGTCTAAGTTCAATTATAAAACTTTAATAGGAGAGCAATTCAAAGAATATGTAAAACTGGTGGGAGATAGAAGCTTTAAAGAGATTGTTGACGGTGTTGAAAAAGGTGTGATTGGTCAACTCAAAGAGAATGATCTATATGATTTTGAACTTTATAAAGCTAAGCCGGTAATGATGGCACGTTATGTTGGTGTACCCAATTCTCCTTTAGATTTTGTTGGGATAACTATTGTTAATGATACGCCTGAATATTCTACGCGTATACCTGTCAAGGTAGCTTTATTGCATAATGCACAAATATTAAATGCTCATAGTAGGGCTGGCCATGGCAAATACTATTTACTAAAAAAAATTAACTAATAATATTTATTCTCAATAACCACATTCTTCTAATTAAAATAATTAATATGGCGCTTAAAACAGATACAAAAGAAAAACTAAAAAAGTTCGCAATTGATGTGGACAAACTAATAGCTGCAATAAAGGATGACAATGAAGTTGATTTTGAAGTTCCTGAAATGGAAGTAATGAAAAAGGAAGATTTAGAAGCCAGGGACAATAATAAAATTTCTGAAGGTAAAAAGTTAGGTGAAAAGGAAGGTGAATCTAAAGGGAAAGAGTTAGCTGCCAAAGCATTTCGTAAAAAATTTGCTTTAGAGGATTCTGTCGGCAACGATATTGATAAAGTTGTTGAAGCTGTTAACACGAAATTGGCAACAGGTGATGAAGGGTTAAAGCAGCAAATTTCTTTACTGCAGAAAGATAAAGAAACACTCCAGTCTGAGAAAGCTGCTTTGGAAAATAAAGCAAAGCAAGCTGCTTTTGATAGCCAGCTGATTTCGACATTTCCAGCAAATAGAGTCACAGATTTAAAGGATAGTGAACGTTTAGCTTTACTAAAGATGGATTTAACTTTTGAAGAAGTTGACGGTAAGTCTGTTGTTAAACGTAATGGTGAAATACTCAGAGATAAGACTACTCAAAATCCATTATCCATAAGCCAGGTTGTATCAGAATATTTCAGTGAAAGAAAATGGGTAGCTCAGGCAGCTACTGGGGGTCGAGGTGGCAACGATAATACAATGGGCGCCGGATTAAGTGGCGTAAAAAAATATAGTGATTTTTCTGAGAAGTGGAAAGCTGAAAATCCTGATAAAAATGAGTTGAGTTTGGAATTTCAGGATGCGTTAATGAAGCATGCTAAGGAAACGCCTGACTTTAATATGAATGAATAGTTTTTATTTTTTTGCATTTTATGCCATCATTGTTTGATGGCATTTTTTTAACTAAAATATTTAGTAAAAAAAATTTGCTAAAATATTTGGCAAATAGAAATATCTTTTTACTTTTACATTGTCATTATCACAAGTGGTACTTGTAAGTGACAACTTTTATATGTCTCTTTTTTCGGTGGTACCGATAAGGATGAACCTCTTTAAAAGTCTCTACTCTGGGTGGTACCCAACCTAATTTTAATTTCCTCACATTTAAATTAATTCATAATGGCTAACTATGCCTCATCTGTATTGGCTAAAGGTCAGGCTACGCTTTTGAGCAAACACAATGACCATGAGCAACGCAGAAAAATTCCGACTGTAATGGAGCTTGCCTTAAAGAATCAGCAATACTCCATTCCTAATGCTAACGAATTACGTAAATCAGATTTAAGGCCGGTAGAAATTTATTACCACAAGGATATAGCTCCAGGTAATGCTACAGCGAAAGAAGCCTTGCATACTGGTACGCATGGTGATAGTGCTAAGGTAGAGCTTACTTACATTACACATGTTGAGAAATTTAGCTTGCCACGTAAGATTGCACAAAACAATGTTATTCAGTATCAGGATATGTTCAATAATTTGCTTGAAATGAAGTGGAAGAATCTACGTAAACGTCATGATGATTCTGCTTTGGCATTTCTTATTGCAAACAGACTGCAGCTTTCAAAGGCTGTAATTGATCCACAAATTGCATCAGCAAATCCCGGTACATGGAATGAAGTAAATTATGCATTAGAAATTGATGCCAATAAATCAGCACTATTTGCGCAAAAAATTAAATCATTTATGGCTGCCAGGCTTTATGCTGGTAGTGGTTATGATGTAATTGCTGATTTGCAAATGACTGATGCATTTGAATATGCAAAGCAACAAGGTACGGCTAATTCATCCAATATGTCATTCCAATTTGCAGGATTAAATATTGCATCTACACAAGACCAAATTTCCTCAAATTATGTGAATGGATCAGTATTAATAATGCCAGAGAAATCCTTTGCTGCATTGCCATGGAATGACAATTTAAATAAAAATGGCGTTAATTCTGGCGAAAATGAAGTCGGTAACCTTGGATTAGCATCTGATCCTTTCGGAAGTGGAGCGATTGCCGACGTATCAATGTATACAAAACGTGAAGATACGAGTGCCAACGTAACTGGGGGTTCACCTCAAGATATCGTAGATCAATGGGAATTAGCTCTAACAATTGCATATGCATTGCCTCCATTGGCTACTTCTGGTGAATCAGTAGTAGCGCTTGTTGGACAATCATTTTAACCAATTAAATAACCTTTTTAAAACAGTAATTAAAATCATGAAAAAGATAATTCCAGTTTTATTGGTGATAATTGGTTTAGCAATGTTCACCAATGTTCAAGCTCAAAATGCTACACTTATGCCACTGGTAGCCGGTGATACACTTTCTACAAGTGCAAGCCTTGATACGGTGCAAAAAGTAATCAGTGTAACAGCAGGATATTCTGCTTTAGGAATACAAGTTGTTGCTACTAAGCTGTCAGGAACTGTAGTAGGTAAAGCATATCTGTATAGCTCTTTAGACGGCACAAACTATATTCTTACTGATTCTTCCAGTGCATTTGCCAATCAGACAACAAATACTGCATTCTTTACTAAGGTAACTACGCCTTATACAAAGTATAGAGTAGATGTAAGGTCGGCCGATGGGAGTGCTACTACGCAATCGGTCAGGGTTAGAGTCTATTATGTTGCCCGTAGGCACGATTAAATAACTTAAAAAGTTCTTTGAATAGATTATGTCAAAACCCATACAAATAATAGTTGGCGGTAATGGAGCTTATGATCCAGCGGTAGGCACAACCGATTACAATAATCCTACACTCGCTGGAGTGGACGGATATATTGAGAATATCGGTTATGGCCCCTGGAAATATAGTGATTACCAAATCCTAAAGACAGGTGGATTCCGTTTGCTTAATGGATTCACCTTTACACAGGATGATGTATTCTTTTTCCATCCAACTGGCATTTCATTTTCCGCTACCGGCGGCAGTTATACGAATGGGTTTAACCTATCAAAAGTATTGACATCACTATTTGGCAGGGTAGGTTGGCAACAACCTTTAGGAGCAGATAATCCTGTATTGAATGCTAATAATCAAATTAGCAGGGGCGGTCGATATTTCAACGATGGCAGTTTTCATGCATTGGTAACATTACTAAATATTAAAAGTGTAATGGAGAAAATCAATGCTTCCGATGTTGATTTTAATACTTACCTGGAACAATTGCAGAAATCAGTAATTCTGCGTTGTCTCAATGGTATATTCAATCCTCCGGAATACATCTGCCAAGGACTGATTTATGATCGTTGGGATTATAACGATAAACCTATCGCTAACTCAAACAAATTTGTTGGGGTAAAAATTAAAGTGCCACCAGCAGTTGACTTAGCTACTCAGCTTGATAGCGTTGCATTATACTTTGACAGCGATGCAAAATTTAATCTCTATTTGTTCAATGATGTAAAAAAGGCACCAATATGGGTAGGTGAAGTGGAAACAGTAGCCAATACTCAAACCATTGTTTCACTCGATGATATTGTGCTTAATTACATCGGAGGCGATAATCATGGCGGTATATTCTACTTCGGTTACTTCCAGGAAGATTTAGGCGATACAAAGGCTATCAGGGAGAATGACGTTACGTTCAAATGTAATGCTCCTTATGGTGCTACAATGATTGAATCAGCACACTTAAGTAATCATGAGTTTGACCGATTGAATGTTAGCTATAGTCTGCAGTCCAATGGGTTAAATCCCCACCTATCTGTTTTCAGGGATCATACCTGGCAGATATTGAAAAAGGCTGCTCTATTTGACAATATCATCGGTTTGCAAATGGCTGCACAGGTGGTAGAGGAGATCATATTCAGCACTAGAAGTAGTTCAACTGAGAGAGCCTTGAAGGATAATGTTGATAAGGCCATTGGATATATGGAGCTTAATGGTGTAATGCCGGTAAGTGATAGTCCACATACAACGGGCCTTAAAAAACAAATTACGCAGGAGCTTTCCCGGATGAAAGATTCATTTTTCCCCAAACCAAAATCAATGTCTTTTTCATTATGCTAAATGTTATTAGTGATCCTAAAGGCATAGATGTTCCAATAAGGAAGTTGCAGGAAAAACTGCATGCTTCTTTAATGAGTAAATGGGGGTTGGATGTTAACAACCCAGATCAGAATATCCTTTATCAGTCTTATGGCCGTTGCTATCGTAATAAAAAAGATGATGGGTATATCGCAGAGGTTTATAAGGGTAACAACGAGTATAAGGAGGTATACTGGGATGATTCTTTGTATGCAATAAGTTTTTTTGGAATAAGCAATGAGCTTTTGCATGACAAGGCCGAAAAATCAGAAGTGCACCTGGTATTTTTTGTTAATCTGGACAAATTAAAACCTGATGTTAGCCATAGGGCCGATGAGGAAGTAAGGTTGGATGTATTAAGTATAATAGGCTATAGCTTATTTGGCTTTAATTATAAATCGGTATCGCTTAGCATTGAGAATGTACTTAAAGAATATCCCGGGAGCCGCAGAGACGATAGGTTGAAGTTTGTCGACATGCATCCTATTCATTGTTTCAGAATTAATTTATCACTCATTTATAATATTAACAATTGTTTTCAAAAATTAAAACTTAAATAATCATGGCACTATCACTATGCGACCAATCGGTAGATAATACAGGCGAATTAGCCTGTGATAAATCCAGGGGCGTGTTTAAAAAAATATTCATCTTTAATGGAGAAATTGATGAGGCTGATTACGTTTCAGAGGATGCCTTTTTGGCAAAACTTGTAGCCAACTCCAAGCTTTCAAAATCAGATTCTAACAAAGTATTTGTAATCAATGAAGCACAGGAATTGGCTGACTCATCAGAGGCAAACAAGGAGGGGTCATTGGGCCTTGGATTTAAAGCTGTATTGCTTGAAGGTAAGCCGTCTTATAAGATTAAGATATTTGCAGGCGCAGACCTGTTAAAGAGACTACGGACCTTCAATAATCAAACTATACGTATCATCGAGTATGATGCTAATGGAGTGTTTTGGGGAACTAAATCTAATGGTAAGTTTAAAGGATTTCAATCCAAATTGTTCTTTACCGGGAACAAAATGGCAACCGGACAAAATGTTGAAGAAGGCGTTGTTGAAGCATCTGTTTCAATCATAAGTACTAGTGAGTACTTTGATAACGACTATTTTATTGAGTCCAATGGCAATGTTGAAGATATAGTTGGATTATTGGATGTTAAGCTATTTAAAAAGTCTAATGCATCAAATGTATATAAGATCGGAATGGAAATTGTGGGTTCGAATCTTATTGAGAATTACAATATCTACGATGATTACGGAACTGATATTGCTGCACTCACATTTACAGCTGGCACCGGTACCAATTATGGTACACCTTTAACTATTACCTCCGTTGCGGCTGATGCTAATCTTAAATGTTTGACTGTAACGTTTGATAACGTTGAATATGCTGCCCTTGCAGGGGGTACTGTTATTAAACTCACTCCTCCTACACCGGCTGTGTTAGATGCAGCTGATGTTACCAATGTTGAGTTGTTACCTGTATTGTTAACCAAATAATATTAATAAATAAAATAAATTAACAAATTATGGTGTACAACGGCATAAACTTTAATGACGGTTATTGGAAAACAAAAAGTGAAGCTGATTTTATTGAACATGAAGCTCACCATGGTCTTAGTGAAGCACAACTAAAAGAGGCTTTTGCTTTAATGAATCCAAAGCCTGAAAAAAGGGTAAAGGAATCTAAGCCTGCAGAAACGATAGGTAATAAGGTTTAGTAAATATAAGTCAGGTGGGTAACTCCACCTGGCTGTATTTCAATATACAATTTATGGGTACAATACTATCATTGATTAAAAAGTTTGAACAGCTAAATACTGATGATATTGCTGTTGAAAGTATTGATGAAACTAAAGAGGAGATAAAGGTTAAGCAAAAAGATCAGCTCTTATACGGATTAAAAGCGGATGGCACCAAAATAGGCAGGTATCGAAATAATAAGTATGCTGCTAAAAAATATGCGCTGAATCCTTTAGCCGGTTTTGGTAATGTTGATTTGAGGTTAACAGGGGAATTGCATAGAGAGATTTTTGTTGACGTTAGGGATAATACGCTGGTAATTGATTCTGCAGATGAAAAAACAGGGTCTTTGATCAATAAATACGGTGACCCGTTTGGGTTAGGAAGTGAAAGGCGAGCGGAATATATCAATGAGACTTTGCGAAAGGTATTTATTGATAATATCAAAAAGGTAGTATCGCTATGAGTGGGTGTGAGGGGTGCTTTCAGTCGGCCAAAGGCCAGCAGGAAGCCTATAAAATTATAAAAGTTAAAGCAGAGAAATATTCAAAGGAAAATGGGCAACCAGTCGCAATATACAAAGAAGGATTTGAGTGGGGATACACAACCGTTGACAACGCAATTGCAGGAGGATATCCCATCTACGAAGTTGTATCAACATATTAATGAACTGCCATTGAGTAGATTCATTGAATGCCTGGTTGATAATAATCTTAAAGCCTTGATTATTTCCGGTGTTCCGCATGAGGATGCTTTAAATGAGGCATGGGCCAATATCTATGAGCAATATGTCGAAGCGATAGGTGATAATGAGAATAAGATGTATTTGCTCCTGTATAAGGAAATTACTAAAACTGCTATTGATATATCATTAATTGATAAGCTAATTGAAGTTTTGCAAACTTACCGTGTGAAAAACTTTGAAGATATGCTTAATGGAGCGTTAAAAACAAACTTCAAGTTTGATGCATCTAAACCTGAAGAATATGAAAAATTATTAAAGAGATGCCAGAATCGGAGTAAATCCATAAATATTAACCATAATCTTAAAAAGCTGCAGCTGGAAGCCATGCAGAAGAAGGCGGAAGGTAAATCACAAAAACCAACTAAAGAACATTTTAGCTCAGTTCTTAATGTATTAAGCAAACACAATGCTTACAGGGTTAATGCTGCAGATATTACGGTTTACGAGTATATAGATTTAATTCAATTGATGAATCAGTTTAATTCAAAATAATGGCACAGGATTTAATCGATCACTATATTGACAGAGAGGGTATCCGGCAGGATACTGAATTTGTACTTGCAGAGTTAAATAAAATACTTGCAGAGTTAACAAGGCTTGCCAATGCTAAATTTAGCTTAGGTGATGCTGCTGGCTTTAGAGCTACAGCCAATGCCGCTAAAGAAGCACAGGCAAGCATTGAAGCATTAACACGTTCACAGGATAAGTTGATCAAAGCCGAAATTGAAGCTGAAAAAATTAAGCAGGCCCGGATCAAAACTGAGAATGAAGTTATTAAGCAAATACAACTTGAGGAAAAAGCTGAACAGGCTAATATAAAAACCAAAAAAGAAAAGATTAGTTATGAACAGGCTTTACAAAGGGAAAGAGAAAAAGGTTTATCTCAATCCGCTGCTGAGGCTAAACTAGCCGAACAACTGGCCAATGAATATTTGCAGTTAAATAAAGCATTAAGAGATGCAGAACTGCGATATAAAAACCTTTATCTATCTGGGCAGGGTAATACTCAGGCTGGGAAAGAAGCATTACAAACTGCGTTAAGCTACAGGAAGATATTGGATGAGGTAGACTCGAAGCTTGGCAATTTTCAACGTAATGTAGGAAATTATGCAAGTGGTTTTAATGGGTTAAATAATTCTGTTCAACAAATCCTTCGTGAGGCTCCTTCTGCTGCAGTAAGCCTTAATACTTTTTTCCTGGCAATATCGAATAATTTACCACAATTATTCGATGAAATTACTAGGGCAAAAGAATCTATGCAAGCGCTGGCTCAAGCTGCTGTGGATGCAAGCCAGGAGCTATCCAGAATAAGTGCGGTACAGCAATCTGCAGCAAAAGCATCGGAACAGGCAGAAGATGCATTATCCTCACAAGTAGAAAGTATAATCAGTACAGTAGGAGCATCAAAAGAACAGGCAGCGGCATTACGTGAACAAATTACAGCAACTGTTGCTTCGGGATCCGCATCTGCTGATGCAGCAGCAGCAGCAGGAGTTCATGCAGAGCAATTAGCATTAAATGCAGGTGCTAGTGTGGAGGATGCTGCTGCATTGGGTGTTCAGGCAGAAGCTGCTGCAATAGCGGCAGGTCAATCAGCCAACGCTACAGCTAATTTAGAAGCTCAAACAATTGCAACAAATGAGGCAGCTGCAGCAGCAGCTGCACAACCTGGTATATTAAAAAGATTAGGGAGTGCCTTATTCTCAGTTCAGACAGCACTTACTGCAGGAGTACTTATATTAACATTATATGGTGGGAAAATTATTGATTGGATAGGTAGCTTATTTAAATCTGAAAAAGCTGTATTGTCTTTATCAGAGAAAAAGAAGATTTTAAATGATATTAGTAAAGAAGCCGCGGAATCATTTGGTAAAGAGGCCGCAAAGTTAGAAGTATTATACTCTGCTGCGACTAATGTTAATATCCCGTTGAATGAAAGAAGAAAAGCTGTTGATGAAATTCAAAAACAATATCCAGAATATTTTAAAAACGTTAATGATGAGATTATACTTCAGGGTAAAGCATCTGAAGCTTATGATAAAACACGTGCTGCAATTTTAGAAAACGCAAAAACAAGAGCTATTGAAAGTCAGTTGGCGCAAATTGCGACTAAGGAAATGCAGATTCAATTGGATAACCAGGATAGATATTTGAGATTAATTGATGCACAGGCAAAAAATATTGCGAATAAGGCAAAATCTGCCAGTAATGCAGCTAAGGGCTATGGGAACACTGTATCCCCAGAAGATTTCTTAGCTGGTCAAGGTGCTATTGATGCAATCAATGAACAATTAGATGACTCAAATAAAGAACTTGAGAATCTTGCACAGCAAAGAGATTTTTTATTGTCACAAATCACATCTGCAGGTATTGGTAATCAGAGTCAGGCAAAGACAACCGCCGTTAAAGAATCCACGAAAGCCACATTAGATTCTGAGTTTGAAATATATAAAATTGCACAGGAACGTAAAAAAGTAATCCTTCAAGAGAGTCTGAATGATGAATTTAGAAGCTATGCTGACAGGATATCTGTAGCAAAGGAGTATTATACTGAATCTATTAATTTGATCAATGCCCAGGAAAAAGAAAATATTAGGGTTCAGAAGGAAAAACTTGCTGCACAGGAAGCTAATCTTAAAAAGGCAAAAGGGACAGAACGTAATAACTTGCTCATTGAAATAAAAAATACAAATACTCAAATTAAAATAGCTGAGGCTAAAGCAAATGATGAAAGAATTGCAGCTGGCTTTAAATTATTTGACGATATAAGTGACTTGTATGATAAAGAGTTTGAAGAAACCAAAGTCCGTTATAAAAAGGAGGCAGAGGAATTTAATAAGCTCCAGGAGCGAAAAAGTCAGATAGTTCGTGATCGTATTTCTCAAGATGCCAATATTCAAGAGCTAGAAACTCAATCACAGTTTGAAATTGGCATTAAAAATAAAACTTCTGAAGCAATTGTCAAGTTAGAGCGCAAACGTGATCAGGAGATTAAAAAAATTCGTGCAGAGCAGCAACTGACTGAGCTTATATCTCAGGAAATAGAGTTAAAGCAAAAAAAGAAATATTATGAGGCTTTAAATCAACTTTTTGGGTTTAATTACTTCAGCACAATTGCAATTGAGAAACAGATTACGGAGAACGAAATAGCGCAGTCAAAAATCCGGATAGATAATACAAAAAATGAGGTAGCTGAAAAAGAAAGGATCCGTAATGAAAGTATAGATAGAATAAGCCGGTATGAACAGGAAGCAGCCGATTTAATTTCCACTTTAGTTATTGCTCAGAATACAAGAGAAAAAAATGCAATACAAGATCAGATTGATCTTAATGAAAAGAAGAAAAATCAAAAGATTGATGCTATAAGTAAAGAGATCATTTCTGAAGAGGAGAAAGCAGCCAAAATAAAAATTGTCGAAGCTACAGCACAGGCTGAACGTGAACGACTAGAATTAAGGCAAAGAAAATTAGATCAAGAGAGAGCCAGATTTGAAAAGAATTTGGGCATTATGCAACTTATTATCCAAATTGGTATAGCTCTGGCAAAACAGCAGTATGAAGCAGCAGCATTAGCGACAGTAGCTTTAGTAAAAGCAATCGCCACACCTATCCCAAAATTTAAGCATGGTAAGAATAATGATTATGAAGGAGCTGCATATGTTGATGATGGTGGTGTTAATGAGCCAATTTATCGTGCTGATACCGGTCAAATTGAGATGAGTACCGGTACACCTCAGCAAAGACTCACATTTTTGAAAAAAGATGACATTGTCTGGCCTTCTATGGGCGCCATGATGAAACAATTAGTCGTGATGCCTAAAATAGCCCCAATAAAAGATAACGAAGCCCCTATTAATGATATGGCTGGAGTTATTGAGGCTATTCACTCTATCAACATAAAAACTACAAGCATTACTAAAGAAGGATGGCGTGTACAGAATATGAAATTGCTGGAATATCAAAACTGGGTTAATAAAACAATTAAAAATTAATGAACAGACAATTTTTACCATTCTTAACTGACGACCAAGGTAAATCTCTAGCTGTGGAGAATGGTGTTGTTGTTACTAAAGCAATACCTGATCCATTGGATAATTCACCGGAAGGATGGGAAAAAAGCACTATTCAATTTGCTAGGAATAATGAATTTAGGGGTGTAATCAAATCATTCACTACAACATTAAAGTTTTTATTCGAAGGTGCTAAAATCTTAAGAACTTATTTCTATACAAAGGGTGTAGAAGCTGTTTTATACTTCATTTGGCTTAAACAAAATGTCAGCTTTGGCGGTGGTATGAAATATGAAGGCTGGTACAAGGGGGAGCCTGATCTTTCAACTTTTAATGATACATATGAAGGAGTTGAGGTAAATATTACTGAAGGTGGTTTTTTTAAAGAGTTACAGGCTAATAAGAATATACCATATGAAATACCATTTGATGATAATGCTGTGTCATTAGAGATGGATGGGTTAGAGATATTTAACAAATTAAAGTATACAATTGCTCCTGAAGTTATATATGAAGGGAGTGGAGGTAAGACAATAGCTATGAGTCTTATATCTGAGGAAGGTACTAACTCTACGTTAGAAGTAAGCTCACAGCCTTTTGCTCCACAGGATTTGAATAGTGAGAATTGGATGCTAAAAAATGGAAGTTCATCAAATCAAGAGATTCATATAACAGGTATTATTAGATTTATGGCGCCTGAAAATGGTACACTTCCTCTATCATTTGCAAGAATGAAGTTTTTGAAAAATACTTCCGACTCTAATTTTAATGGGTGGTCTTTTTATTCTGGTAATCCGCCTGCTAATCAAATATTTGAAAAGGCTATCGACTATACAATAACTTTGGCGCCCGATGAAAGATTATTTCTACTTCAGGCCCAAGACTCTGTTAACTATGACTTATTTAACATTGTTTTTTTAGAGGATAGTTACTTAAATGTTGACTTTGCGAGCCGGAAAGAGACTACTGTAATTAAGGCTTATAAATCGTATGATGTTGGTAATATTTTGTGCAACAAAATGAGTAATGGTAAAAGTAAGTTGAATAGCGATTTACTGAGCAACGATTATAATTTACTTATTACCAGTGGCGATGCTATCAGAGGTATTGAAGGGGCTGTTATTAAGACAAAATTCAGTGATTTCCATAAGTCTATTGATGCTGTGAAGTGTATATCTTTTGGTGTTCAAAATAATCATGGAAAATTAGAAGAACGTACATATGCCTTTAGCAATGCGCAAATATCAAACTTGGGAGAGAGTAGGAACTTTAAATTGGAGCCAGCAAACGACTTCCGATACAATAAAATTGAGGTTGGGTACCCTGCAAAAGATATAGAAGATTTAAACGGTAAATACTCCTTCAATAATTCTGTAGTTTACAAAACGCCGGTATTGAGAGGTGGAGAAAACACCTATGATGCAAAGAGTGTTTATTATGCAGACCCATTCATCATTGAAATAATAAGGATAAACCTTGAATTTAAAACCACTACAGATAATAAGAGCGACAATGATGTTTTCTTCATTGATGCGGAAAAGGCTTTTAACAATTACATCGGAGAAGCCAATTTTACTATCATTAACACATTGCCTTATATTGTACTGAATTCTGTTGGCTTAAATCTTAAGCCCGGAGTCCGGTTTAAAGTATTATCGGGACAGAATAATATAACCTTTACCATAGTAGTTGTTTTTGAGTTTTTATTTAAAACATATATTCTGGTAAAGGAGAGCATTGTAGAGGAAGTAGTCAATATTGAAATTGAATTTTTGCACTACAAGCTAAGGAGACTTCCATATAATAGTATTGAAGGTATCCCTAATGGTGATACTGTGTTTAATGTAGAACTTTCACCCAAGCGTATACTAAATAATCACTACAGGTGGATTGCATCAGCGATGGATAAGTTGGAAGCCGGTATGCTGGTGTACCAAACCACAGAGAAGAATAGCGAATTGGTTACAACTGATGCCAATAATGTTGTTATTAAAGAAAAAGAGGATATCCCAATTGCTTTACTAGGCCCCAAAATATACCTCCCTTATTATTTGAATTTTGAAGTAGAAAGTCCTATCAACCTGGTTGAGTTGGTTGCTGCTAATCCCGGAGGCTATTTTAATACGACAGTTAGTGGGATAGGATATAAGGGATATATTATTGAGGTTAAAACCAATGAGGCAACTTTAGAAACGCAGGAGTACAAGCTATTAGCAACTGCTGATAATGATTTTACTAAATTAATTAACATAAGATGAAACTAGAACAATTTATAAATACGAAGCAAATATCTTCTGTACTTGAAGATTTAGTTAAAGTGCTTAGGCATGTTGAGCAATGCACTAAATGGGAAATAGCGGAAGTTGATTTTCTAATAAGTAGTAATCAAAGTCTACCATTAACATTTGATGGTATTAAATTAGAATTTAAGTCATAATGGCAAACTTATATATTGAAATACCGAATTTATGTCCATTAAATTTTGTTGATATCAACAGAGCATTGCCGGCTAATTATCATTTTAAACACTTTGATGCGTGGAAGGCGAGCGAGCAGTTGTTATCATTCGAGACGGCGCCGGCTTATAAACAAAAATGGCAAAAGAACGATGTAATAATTATTCCTGCTAAGGCTAATTTAAGTCCTATCAATATATTCTTTTATAATGAAGAAGGATTTGAGCAGTATAGTACTGGCATGACAGATGTTGGAGTAGTGGGAGATGATACATACTGGAGAGCTAGTATTTCTTTAGCTGATTTCCCGGAAGGATGCTATACGGTTAAATTAATTGCTGGTGAAGGTGATAATAAAATTGAGCTTGAGTCAGAGAAGATACTTGTAAAGGAATCACATGAGGCTACTTTGCTTTTCAAATACTCCAATAGTTTTAATAATCAGGTTTTCTGGGAGGGGGTGTCATATATAACCTTAAGGATTGAAGGAGCAATAAGTGAGTATACGCCGATTGGTACACGGGTAGTGTATACAGATCAGCCCAATAATGCAAAAACTGTTAAAGGCACATCTGCCAGGCAGTTTAAACTTTATGTGGGTGGCCCTGAAGGTGTACCTAATTTCATCGCTGACAAAATACAGGACATATTTGACCAGAATAGTGTAGAGATAGATGGCAAAGGTTTTTCGGCACTGAACGATGGGGCTAAGCTATCTGCAAAACGAGAGGAGTTTTACGGTTTTTCCGGATGGAGCCTTGATATAACAGAGACAGTTAATCGTAGGGCAAAGCGCTTTGAAATCGAAGGATTAATTGATAAAAAGGTAACAATAGATTATATCGTTGAGGGTAAGCTATTTGGCCCTATTGACGGTAATGCAAACGATAATACTTATTACATAAAAGACATTGAATAATGGCATTAGCAGTAAAAATCAGCAGTTTTGTTTCAGCCGGGTATACTAACCCTGTAAGGTGGGATTTGTATGAGGCAGGTACTAATATTATAGTTGATACACATTCAGAGGCTGGCCCTCATGGACAGGTGTATAACTTTTCTTTTACCAACAATATTAAGGACATTGTTTACACGGTAAAGATGTATGAAGAGACTGGTGGGCCAGGCACTCTCATCAAATCACACGATGTAACAGTTTCGACTCAGACTTTGGAGTTTGATGCGGATATCATATTAATAGTTGGAGGTGGGGAAGCATACGATCCTGTTGCAGATACCGATACTGTAATAGTTCCTGCAACTATCGGTAAGGATTGCTATCTGGTACAGAGAGCTTTTGGACAATTATTGGAAACAAGAATACCTGAAGTTCAAAGGGATGAGGTGACAGGAGAATTTAAGTTACTGAATGGAGTGTTATTTGAACCGGACGATATTTATATCGTTAAGTTCAGACCAAAGGTTGTTATTAATCCTCCGGGTACACAATCACCAACTTTAATTTATAAAGATGTGGTTTTAGTAACAGAAGATATTACACTTACTTCATCTGATTTCGGTAAGCTGTATATAGTTGATGGGATGCTGCCTGTAGTTACAATAACACTTCCTCTTATTGATGATACTATTGAAAAGGTACCATTGTTTATAGAAAGTGTTGGTACTACTCACAATAATGTTGTTATTAAAGCTGCTGTCGGAGATACAATAAAATCTTTAGGTACTACTTCAAATACATTCATCCTGGGTAAAGCTGAAAAAGGGCAACTTATTAAGCTAGGTAGCTCATTATATGGCTTTACGGATAGTATTGATATAAAGAGGGCTGGAATGCTTGATTGGGGTTACAAGGTCGGTATTAACAGGCTTTGGGCTAATGGTGCTGAATATAACGTAGCAGATTACCCAAGGCTAAAAAAAGCGATGGATTCGTTGGTAGCCGGGCAGGTAGTAAGTTATGCTACTTGGGGAGCCTCTGTTATTGTTAACGGTGTAACTGTTTATCCAAGTAAAGGATATTTTGCAATCAGTAATGACAATTTAAAATTCAAGGTTCCTGACTTTCGTAACATGAGTGTGAGGGCTTTGCGATATTCTGATAATACAGTAGATGATCAAAGGCTTGCGCAATTAGCCGGTGGTTATCAGCATCACTTAGTTAGCGAGCATGATCATTTTATTGTCCATAATAACGCAAATAACGGTGGAAATGATTATGCTACAAGAGGTCACTTATCAGGTGGTAATTCCGGGTATGATTTATATGGAAGCCAAACACCACCTAATTTTTTTAAAACAAGTAAAACGGGAACAGGTATTGGTGCGGAGACAAGGGGAAGTAATATTGGCATGATTCCTTTGATAATATTTTGAGCAAAAAACTAAATTATTTAGCAATTTAACTATAATTTTGAATTATGAAAAAAGCCTCTTTTGAGAGGCCAACACAGAGAAAGAGTTTGAAGAATAACTATCTTCCACTCGTAGTAATCGTTGGCCTTCTTTTATTTTCTAACTGCGTACTTGCACAGTTTTATGACAGCACAAAAGTTCTACAGTATGTAAACGCCTATGGATATGCCTGGAAAAATGGTAAATTCCGTGGGCCTCTTATCCTGGGTAATGACACCTCGAAACTGGCAAAAAAAGATAGCGGCGCTATTGCTTTTAAGCATGGCAAATTTTGGGGTAATAATGGCTATGGATGGAATGAATTTGGCGGAAGTACACCTACGTGGCAGCAGACATTATCAGTTACAGATGGGAATAAACTGACAACGGATCATACTATTAATGGAAATGGTAATTATCTTCTTTTTGATAATCTTTCGAGTTTTGGTACAACTGCAGATAATATCTCTATATATGCTAATGTTGAAGGTTACCTTTACGGCCCTTTTTGGGAAGTAGATAATGAGTTAATTGCAAATGGCAAATTTCTTGCCAGGGATAGTGCAATTTTTCAAAATTATGGACTGCTTTCAAAAAAATTTAATTATGCAACCAATATAAATGGCAGCTTGGATAATCTAAGTTTAGTGCCAAAAAAATATGTGGATAGCTTAATAGCCTTGCCTAATTCGAATAGCTGGAATAAAACTGGTAACTCCGGGACAATAGATGGAACAAACTTTATTGGTACTACCGATAACATCCCTTTCAATTTTAGAGTTAACAACCAAAAGTCTGGTAGAATTGATCCTGTTGATTTTAATACTTTTTTTGGCTACCTATGTGGGAAAGATAATACAACCGGGGAACTTAATACAGCTATTGGATATAATGCATTTAAATCAAATACAAGTGGTTTTGGCAATTCGTCAATAGGTGGTCAAACTTTACAGGCCAATATTAATGGTGCCAATAATACAGCAATAGGTTTTGGCTCCTTATACTCCAATACTTCAGGGCAATCAAATACAGCACTTGGTTATAAAGCTGATGTTGGCAGTGGAGGTTTATTCAATGCGACTGCAATTGGTTCATATGCATATGTTACTACAGATAATTCAATTGTACTTGGAGCAGTTGATGGAATTAATGATGCACCATCTACAGCCAAAGTAGGCATTGGAGTGAACGCCCCCTCTGAAAGACTACATGTAGAAGGTAATCTAAGACTTGTAAATGGTAGTCAAGGCGCTGGTAAAGTATTAATGAGCGATGCTAATGGCGTTAGTACATGGTCCGGCAGTATGCCTGTAAATCTTATAACCACCACAACAGATGTTGGAAATATTGGTGCCGGTGAAGATAATTTAATGACCTATACTATACCGGCAGGTAAGTTAGCCACCAACGGTGATTATCTAGAGTTCACCATGAGTTTGTCTTTTGGGGCTAATGCAAACAATAAGCAGGTCAAAGTTTATTTTGGTTCAACTACTATTTATGCTTCTGGTGCCCAAGCACAGAATGATGGCAGTATGGAGATTAAAGGTACTATTGTTCGTACAGGCGCAACGTCTCAAAGGATAACATTTAGTCAAGCAAATAATACTTTATTGTTCCCGGACTATTCCAGTTATGTAACGGCTTCCGAGACGATGGCAAACACTATTGTAATTAAGGCAACTGGTGAAGCAACTTCCGACAATGATATTGTTCAAAAGGTTCTCACTGTAAAATATTTTCCAGCTAATTAAACTAATAGCTTATGAAAAAAATATTGTTATTAACCGGACTATTAAGTTATGTATGTGCAATAGGGCAACTTCGAACAGTTGCCCCGGTATATACAACAGCAACTCAAACCTTGACAAATAAGTCAATAGATGCTGATGCTAATACAGTAACTAATATCGATAATGCAGAAATAAAAGCATCCGCAGGTATAGCTATGGATAAATTGGCTGCGCTTACGCCTAATATGGCTATAGTCACAGATAATAGCGGATTTGTATCAGCATCCAGTATTACTTCAAGCCAGATAGGATATTTAACAGGGATTGCTTCTCCTCTTACAACTTTATTTGATGGTAAGGTAACTAAAGGAGGTGATGCCGGTGCTTTTTCCATCGGAACTACTGATAATAACGACCTTACTATTAAACTAAATAATACAGATTGGTGGGCATTTGATGGTACCAACGGATATCTACGCCGTGGCTCAGGCACTTCAAGTTTTGGATTACAATTTTATGGCACTGGTGCAGGATCGACTATAACATTTGGTGATTTATTCGATGTGTCTACTCCTTATGGGAGGATAAGAGAAAGGAATGGAACAGATACTGATCAAGGAGAAGTTTATTTTCAAAAGGGTGCAGGAATATTTACAGGATCAGCTGATAATACGCCTGAATTATGGGTTGATCAAACAGGGAGAACTGTTATCGGAGGTGAAACAGCTGTAACAGGTAATGCTCTCACCGTGATAGGTAGTAGTGATATCTCAAGCAACTTAAATGTCCAGGGTAATGGAACATTTGGATCCTTTGTGAAATATAAAACAGCTTCCACGCCTTCAACTCCTTCTAATGGTGCGGAATTTAATCTCTATTTCAAATCAAATAAACTGGTTATTCAATATAATGATGCTGGTACAACCAGATATAAATACTTGGATCTTACAGGAACTGGAACAACTTGGGTACATACAACATCAGCTCCTTAATAATTTTTTTACTATAAAATCAAATTAGAATGAAAAAACTATTCGCATTAATCGTAATCAGCTTTTTGGTTATTGGCTTGCAAACCAAAGCTGCATCAGCAACATATAATTCAAGTCCATTAATTTATAAGCCGGTTATTTGGATAAGTATTACAGACTCTTTGCCCCCATTGAATACACTAGTGAGAACACGTGTTGAAGTTGATGGCGTGATCACTAATGAACAAAAAGCAATTCGTAAAGAAGATGGCTGGTATTATCCATCCGGGTTAACTCAATTGGCATGGATACCTACACACTGGGAATCAATGTAACTCCATATTTTTTAATCTTCTAAAATCAAATTATGGAGCCAGTAATATCAGGGCTATTAAGCAACGGAACTGTTACAGGACTGTTTTTAGCAACATTATTAATTGCACTTGTGGTTTTCAGTATTTGGGCAAAAAAGTTAATTGATACGCAGCTAAAACAAAAGGATGAGCGTATTAATAAGCTTGAATCAGATGTGAAAGAATTGCAGGTTAACTATAAAACAGAACTACTCAATGTGGTATCTGAAACCCAAAGAGTGCTACAAAAGAATAATGACATTTTCATACGAATTGAAGAGTCTTTAATAAGGCTAAATCGTCAAAATGTTTAAAATAATTTTTATGAATTATACAATTTTTATGCTGGCAGCATTAGGGTTCTTAGGAATCCTAATGCATAACTTAATGAAGTTAAATACTATTAATCGGGCCAATAAAGGTGATTTGAATTTCGGTAGATATCTACGAATTGAACGGTTCTCTATTATGCTTTCCTTTTGTGTGGTATTTGTATGCTTGATCGCCCAGCAGGAAGTTAAGCAGTTGGCCCAGGTAGGCAGATGGCTTGGCCTTGGGTTCGTTGCAATAGGATACATGGCACAGAGCATTATTATCAAGTTTGCCGGGAAAGCAAAACAATTCATTGATGATGATAAAACCTTTGACAATGACAAGTAGAATACTGCCATTAATAATCATACTGGCCAGCTGCAAAACGGTAAAAGATAATAAAGCATTCGACCGGGTGGTGAATGATCGTAAACTATCTGAAAAAGTATTCAGGGTTCTAGAGAAGGAGAACCCTTGTGTTAATGATACTCTTCGGGAGTTTATCACTGGTCCGGAAGTAGTACGCTATGATACGGTCAATGTAACTGATACTCTTGAGATTTCTGAGGCTGTGAAAGTGCCTTATCCGGTAACAAAAATTGTAACCAAATATGTTACCCGGGTAGATACTCTCAGATATAGTATTGAAGACGTACGGCGGCTCAACCTGGCTAATCACGATTTGGCTATCGCAAACAATTCACTATCTGAATATAGGCAGTTGTATACGGATGCAAATCATGACCGAAACTTATGGCGCCTGTATTTTTTTACGCTTTTATTAGCATGTTTGACTTATAAGCTAAGGTTTTCAATAATGAAGCAATTAAAACATTGGATAAAATGAAACCAAAAGAATTTGTACAACAATACTATTCATTTGCAAATCAGACGGAACAAAAAACAGGCATTAGTGCCATAGCCATATTGGCGCAGGCGGCATTAGAAAGTAACTGGGGTAAAGCAGCTCCTGGCTGGATGTTTTTCGGCGTGAAAGATACTGATGGGATTAATGGCAATGAGCAGCTTTTAACGACCACGGAATATAGTCGTAGCGCAAATTTAAAGTTCCCGGAAATAATCAGTATTACACCGGTTATCCGGAATGGGCAGAAGTGGTTCAAATATAAGGTGAAGGATTACTTCCGGAAGTACGATACTCCGGAGCAATGCTTTACGGACCATGGTAATTTCTTTTTGAAGAATAAACGCTATGCTAAGGCGTTAGCTGTGAAAAATGATGCTTACAAGTTTATAGAGGAGGTTGCCAAGGCCGGTTACGCCACAGCTCCTAATTATGCATCTATATTGAAATCAGTTGCCCTGATGATCGAAAAACATATTTAGCTGAAAAATATTCCGCAAAAACACTGAAAAATATTCCTAAATTATTTTGCCGCTGTATTATTAATTAACCATTTTTTTACCGGGTTAGGTAATCGGATAACTAATAAAACGAAAGGGGCGGCAAAATTTTTTATTCAAGCATTTTTTATCGCATAAAGCTATTTGATAGGTCAGATATAAGTATTTTAATGCCTATAAAAATTAATTCTTTGTCTTTATCGTTAAATTCTATTTCCTTTTTATTGCCATCTACTCCTCTTAATTTATGTTTCCAGTTTTTAATCTCAGGGCAGTATTTAGGGAAAAATTTGGCAGCCTTAATAATGTCAAATATTTTATTCATGTGTTTAAAATTAGCTGCTTACGGCAGCTACTCGCCTAAGTGGTACTTACCACAGAAACCACTAAAGATTATTCCCATGATTTCGAAAATTCTTTGTCTGCAAACAATTCTGCAAGGCCAGTAATCTGCTTAAGTCTAAGCAACTCATCAGCATCCATACCTATATTCTTCATAATCCACATATCACTCATGCCAGCTTTGGTTAACTCAGAAATTATATTACTCATCAGTTCTATGTCATGCGACCCTCTCGCCCTGTTATGTCGGATAGTTGAAGCTATGCGATTGGATTGGTCTTTTTCAATAACCACAACTGGAAGCAACCCATTTTCTCTTTCATAAATTCTCCTGCTTGTTTTTAAAATTGTATATCTATGAAAACCGTCTACTATTTCATACAAGTCTTGATCAGCAAGATAATAACAGACAACTGGCATCGTATATCCATCTTCCCATATTGATAGTTCTAAAAGCTTCATTTCAGGTGGGGGCACAGCATTTGGGTTGTAGCTATTAGCTACTACTTTTTCAACAGGGATGGCAATTACATTATAGACAGGACTTTTCATAATAGTGTTTTATATTTTTCCATGATATTTTTTCTTCTTGCTAATTCATTTTTAGTCATTGAAAACCCCATGTACTTACACAAATGATCGTTCTTCATTATCGTAATGCACATTCTTTTATAAGTTGGCAGCAAATTAAAATCTTTAATATCAATGTCATCAATGTACTCCATACGTACAGGTATTTTATTTGTTTTATAAGCAGTTGTTTTCATCGCTTCAAATTTTACTCCCGCCTCTTTTAACTGCTCAATCGTTTCCTTTGAAAGGACACCTCCTTTCTCTCTCCAAAAAATTATAGACGTGGAAAGTTTCTGCAAATAATTCTCTCTAGTTTTTTTAGGCAATGTTGATAATAAAAAGTACATGTAACTCTCCCATGTATGACCTTCAGGCAGTCTAATAGACTTCCATCCCATTGCCGTTGTTCCGCCATAAATACCTGTAAAATTTACCCCATTAACCCTAGATACTAACTTTGCCCATGTGTCCGGCTCAATGACACGGTAAAGCCTTAGTGTATTTTGTGCGGCAGAAAGAAATGGGCTTGCTACTCGCATCTGTTCTATATCCAATCCTGCTTTGTAATATAGGTCATAAATTTTATTATACTCCCATTTAAATTTATAGTTAGCCACCCAAATATCCGTTGTTAACCAATCGTATATAGGGTATGCATTAAATACACATTTATACATCTGTTTTGTCCAAGTCAAATTATTATAGTTTTTATAATTTCTATCACTGTGAATAGCACGCCAACGGTTTAAACTTTCCTGTGTACGTATGCCGACAAGACAAGCTGTTTTCTTGGCTACCTTATATCGATGATACCATAAGGAAAATTTTTCTTGAAACTCATAATCCCACATATCTTCTCGAAAGAAATCAAAATCCTTTTTTGTATAACAATGTTTTGGCAGTGGACTTACCCAAATATTTTTTTTATTATCCTCCCAAGGTCGCCAGTAATTTTGGTGCATAGAAGTGCAGGTAGTTACTTTAAAGGGAATACAGCATCTGTACACATCTAAGATGTCTTCATTTTTAGAAAGTGTTTCGTTGATATAATCAGTGGTCATTTTGTACTGCGCCTCATAGTCCAAATGAAGTACTCCCAGTTTAATTTTTAAGTTGTTATTCCTTATATAATCAATACATAGGTTAAGCAACACGCCGCTATCCTTCCCGCCAGAGAAGGAAACGTAGACGTTGTCAAATTCCTTAAATATTATTTCTAGCCTACCTTGCAATTTTTCGTATACATTCATAATAGTTATTTCATGAACAAATCGTTCTTTGATTGCTTGTGGTTTACGTCATCATAAAATTTTCCCTTCAAAGTATAGCAAGCAACTTGTTCATTTTCGATAATTGCTACAATTGGGAATCTTAAATTGTCCCTTGTAAATGTAAGAATTTTTACGTCTTTCTTATTTCTGGTAATAACTGGATTACCCTCTTTTGCTTCACGTAGATTAAATTTTTTCACAATATTTCTTTTAATGTTTTTATTTTAAAATATTTTAACATACCCTCTTTTTTATCATTGTTTTGCTTAATCAGCTTTTCTAAACCCACATCCCCGTTAAGATGATAAAATCGGCAGTCCTTTGTTTGGCCTGTCCGCCATATCCGGTGCATCATTTGGTCAAGTAATGCCCAATCCCATGTTTTATCCCAAAATATAAGGTTATTGCAATGTTGCAGGTTCAGGCTCATAGCTTCTTTTTGCAAACTTAGTACTGTCGATTTTGGGAATGCTTTGCGGCACTGCTCCTGACTTCTGATATACTTACATGCTATAATTGTTTCGCTTTGATTGATTGACTGAAATAGTTTTTTAACTAAATCAAACTTTTCATCAGTGCAGCAATATAGGTGCTGCATTTTTTGAGTTAACTCCAAAAAAATGTTATTGTTCATATACAATAGCTTATCATTATCTAAGTATTCTTCTTTCAATCGATAGTACTCACCTTTAATTTCTTTATCAATACAATAATCAAGATCATGATGTTGTTGGTGGATGCTTAACTCCAAATCTGCCTCAAAAACATAGTGACGAATAAGTGAATATAGGAAGTCTATATTGTGATATTTGGTGATAAACTCTTTTGCGTAAACTTTATATGCGCTAAATCTCTTTGTTATTTTTGTCCATTCGCAAAAAGTATTTTTAAATTCAGCAGCCCCCATGTTGAGTATCTTTGGTGAAAGGAACTCCATTTGCGCCCATACATCTAAAAGGTTGCGGCTTACCGGTGTTCCATTCAGTATTAGTTTATACTGGCAGAATTTCCCTAATTCAATAATCCTCTTTGTCCGCTGTGCATCCCAATTCTTTATTTTCAAGCTTTCATCTACGACAATGAAAGGATTAGATGCCGCCTGTAATTTGCTAAGTGTTTCCAAGTAAATGCGGCTGCTATTACTAAGGCTTTCTATTCCTAAAAACTCCACGTTATTCAACCCACCCCACTTTTGCACCTCTGATATAATGCCACTTCCTTTAATAGTAGTGTGAACGGCACAGTATGGAGCAAGCCAAAGGGTATAATCAACGTCAGGAATAGATCGAATAAGTTCTATTGCAGGAAGGCTTTTACCAGTACCTGGTCTCATAAACAAGGCTCCGACTTTGAACTGCCGGAGCTTGTCTATGGCAGAATGTTGATGAAGTAGTAGTTCGCTCATAATTCTATATAATAAACTTCACGATCTGCATCTGATTTCGTAAATGTTGGCTCGGAGTAAAAATTATAATATTTCGTGTGAGCTACTGCCATTGGCTCACCTTTTTCACTCAATAGCATAAGTTGTGTTTTCTGTTCATCAATTTGTTCATCAGTCATATATGATTCCCAGTATTGTTGGAGATTATAATAAGTAGGGGATTTATCTAAGGCATTTGGGTAAGGGGTTTTTGCAGCATAATCCCAACTTGTAGTAATATCACCAACGATAAAAATATCAAGCGATGTTTTATTAGCCTTATAAACAGGGTGTGTTATAGCAATTTTTTTGCCTTTAAGTTGTTTTGCTTTTGCAACTGTAAGAATTTGATTTTTTTCAAAAACATCTTTTGTTGTCATTGTGGTAAGTTTTAGTTGTGAAAAGTTATTTTGTTAATTCTGGAATTATATTGTTTTCAACAGGATTTATTTTATTTGGCACGTGTTTTTCAACAGTGTATGTTGGCAACATCTCACCGGTTTCTTTGCAAAACCACGCTTGTTTTTTTGTTGAGAATTGAAGGCTTACATCGTCTTTATCTAACACCCATGCAGCTATCCAGAATGCATTACTTTTTTGCACTTCAAAGTCTTCACCAAACACTTGTGATTTTGGGATAAAGGCAGTAGAGCCATCAAAGGCGATAGCCTTATAACATCTGTCGGAAATACTTACTAGTTTTTCCAGCCTTACTGAGTAACATTTTGTTTTTTGCATTGTGGTAAGTTTTAATTTTAACGCAATATAGTAACTTTTTAGTTACTAACAAATTTTTTTATTTATTTTTTACCAATCAGCATTTCTAATAGCAGAGTTGTCAGCTAATCCAAGGCTCTTTAAGTATATCTGAGTGGTTGTTAGCTCTGAATGTCTCAGCTGCCGCATTAATGCATATACATCTCCATTTAATACAGGGTATAAGGCACATACGCCTGAATGTTTCCAACTGTAAAGCCCCTTTTCGGAATCAAGTTTTAAATCTTTACATATTTCGTTGTGCCTACTGGAGATATGGTTATAGTTCTTATATTGAATAGGCCCTGGCTTGAGTTTACGGCCAAAAATGAAATAATCTCCTGGTAAATTTTGCAAATTCATTTCTTTGAGTATGCAAATAAATGAATTCGGGATAACCACACTCTCTTGCTTTTTATTTTTACTCGCCTTCGAGGGGATAACAATACTCATATTCTTCCAGTCGATATTCTCAATTTTAAGCCTTGTAAGTTCAGATCGTCTTATAAAACAGTAATAAATGAACTGGGTAAAATAATACATATCCCTGTCATGCTGAAATAAGTAGTTTTTCAAAAGAGTTTTTTCTTCATCGGTAAAAGCCACATTACGACCTATTGTTATTGGTAGTTTTTTTATTTTTTTAAATGGATTCTTTACAATCCACTCTCTATCAACCATGCAATTGCAAAAAGTGGATAATGCAACGAGTTTATCATTGTAGGTACGTCCAGTGTATCCTTTTTTTAAGGTCAAATAGTCCATAAATGCCCTAGCGTGAGAATGGTCAAATTGGTAAAGGAAAATATTATTAAGCTTGGTTTCAATCAGCCATGTTTTGAATATTTTTAAGACATGACGGTAACTCTCCATAGTTCTTTGGCCACAGCTAGATTGCTTTAGGCTTAAGATCAGATCAAATGCTTCCGTAACGATTGGTTTTGTAATAGGGAGGTCTCCATTTGCTTCAAAGGGGTTCCAACCGTTTTTTAATTCTTTTTTCCAATATGTTAATAATGCGTTTGCATGTAAAAGCCTTTCATCTTTTGTTTTAAATGAATTAATACCCCCTCTAAATTGCTTTCTTATGGTATGGCCGGTGAAGTGATCTGTGTAATCAAAATAAATAAACCAACCCTTATCAAGGTTGTCATTATAGGTACAAAGACGAGGTTCTGTCCAGGAGAATCTTTCTGACATGTGCGACACTTTGTTTGAGTTTCTGTTTGAGTTTCAAGTGTCGCCCTGCGGAAGGCTTGTCAGTACTGGATTTCTAATTTTCTTGTACCACGTACGGGATTCGAACCCGTGATTCCTCCGTGAAAGGGAGGCGTCTTAACCCCTTGACCAACGCGGCATACCTAAAAAAGGAGTGCAAAGATACAAAATGTACACCTCATAGCCAAATTTTTTTACTTTTTTTATGTATAAAACAATGCCTGATAAGTTATTAGCCTGCATTTTTCCAAACTAAAAATATTGCTCATAAATGTCTGATACAAATACTAATTTTGCACCTAATTTAAACATTTTCAAAACTTAACTATGAATACAGTAAAAGTTGCCATCAATGGATTTGGCCGTATCGGACGATTAGTATTTCGCCAGATTTATAATATGCAGGGTATTGATGTGGTGGCTATCAATGATTTAACCAGCCCCGCCGTATTGGCACACTTGTTAAAATATGATAGCGCCCAGGGGCGATTTGAAAAAACATTCACCAGTACTGAAAATTCTATTATTGTAGATGGACATGAAGTGAAAATATACGCTCAAAAAGACCCTGCACAAATACCCTGGGGTACCCATGGCGTAGATGTAGTGATAGAAAGTACCGGCTTTTTTACCGATAAGGCAAAAGCAGAAGCCCACCTAACTGCCGGTGCTAAAAGAGTAGTAATATCAGCTCCTGCCACCGGTGATTTGAAAACAATTGTGTATAATGTAAATCATGCTATATTAGATGGTAGTGAAACAATTATTAGTTGTGCATCTTGCACCACCAATTGTCTGGCTCCCATGGCAAAAGTATTGAATGATCAGTTTGGAATCGTTACAGGCATGATGAGTACCATTCATGCTTATACCAACGATCAAAATACCCTGGATGCTCCTCATGCCAAAGGCGATTTAAGAAGAGCAAGGGCAGCGGCTGCCAATATTGTACCTAACAGTACCGGCGCTGCCAAAGCTATTGGATTGGTGCTTCCCGAGCTTAAAGGGAAATTAGATGGTGGCGCCCAAAGAGTTCCGGTTATCACCGGCAGTGTTACGGAACTGTACAGCATTTTACAAAAAAATGCTACGGCTGAAGAGGTAAATGCTGCTATGAAAGCGGCCAGCAACGAGAGCTTCGGTTACACAGAAGATGAGATTGTGAGCAGCGATATTATTGGTATTACTTACGGCAGCTTATTTGATGCTACGCAAACAAAGGTGATGACGGTTGGTGATAAACAATTGGTAAAAACAGTGAGCTGGTACGATAATGAAATGAGTTATGTATCGCAATTGGTTCGTACGGTAAAACATTTTGCAGGGTTGATTTAATGAACAAATATTATTAGTTTAGTACCATCGAAATACAATTAATAAAAATTAAATAACCAGCTTATGCAAGGTCTTATCGGTTTAGTCGTGTTGGCAGTAGGCTTTTTTATTGTATACAAATTCTTCCCCGGAATTATTCCGGAAAGTTGGAAACTACGCTCGGGGAAGGATGTGTACAATTTTATGTTTGGGTTACAGCCGGGAGAGCAGATTGTACATCAGTCTGTTGGTATTTCTGATCCTAATTCTCATTTGACAGATGAGGAAGTAAAAGATAAAAACCGATCTTTGAAATGGAAGGGCCAGCAGGTGGCAGATTCTAAAATTCTTTATATTGCCATCACCGATCGGGATAGGCTTGTTATTTCTTATTACAATGTCGTTCCCAATTCAAAACCCATTTCTTTTGATAAAAATAATTTACCTAAAATTGTGGATACAGGCAGGGTTACCAAAAGAGCCAGCTGGCTGGATAAAAAACATTTTGAAGGCTATCCACAATACAGTGGCGATACTCGTATTATTGAAATAGATTCACCGGCAATTCCTGATATCCTGATTCATGGTAGTACAGGCATATTTGAAATGAGCCTGGCTGTTGAATTTATTCCTATTTTGATGGATTGGGTAAATAGGAAAAAATAAACTGCTTTTATTTTGTATCTTTATAAAAAAGTTATATGGATATCAACTTGCTCAAAAGGATCACTATAATACCAGGTTTAATGTCAGGCAGGCCTACCATAAGAGGGTTAAGGTTTCCTGTAGGAGATATTTGTGAAATGCTGGCAAATGGTATGACTTCAGAAGAAATTTTAGAGCAACATCCCATACTTGAGAAAGAAGATATTCAGGCTGCCATGCTTTATGCGGCTTTAAAAATTAAAAACACACATATCATTAATGCTGCCTGATTGGGAATTTTGGTTGGATAATCACATCTCTCCTATAATTGCAAAGTGGTTAAAGGACGAACTTGGCTGGAATATTAAGTCTGCATACACATTGAACACTGAAGAAATGAGCGATCAACAATTTTACCATAAGGCAAAATTGCGGGGCAACGTGATTATTATTTCCAAAGATTCTGATTTAGATCAAATTATTACGCTTAGTGGAGCTCCTCCAAAGCTGATCATGTTAAAAGTTGGCAATTGCGATAATAAGTTATTGTTTTCAATTTTAAAAAATCAACTCCAAAAAGTAGTCCGCTTTTTATTTGATTTTGATAAAAATATAGTAGAAATTTTTCATTATGAGTAAATTTTCCAGTTATAATTTTCATAACCAGGCTGCTTTAGTAAGAGTAGATTTTAACGTGCCATTAGATGAAAACTTTAATATTACCGATGACACAAGAATGAGAGCCGCAGTGCCTACCATTCAGAAAATCATTTCAGATGGCGGAAGGGTTATTCTAATGAGTCATTTAGGCAGGCCTAAATCCGGCCCGGAGGAAAAATTTTCATTAAGGCATTTGGTGAATCATTTGCAGCAGCTACTACAAGGTACAGCTTCAAAAGTTGTATTTGCTAATGACTGTGTGGGAGATTCGGCGCTAAATGCTGTGCAGGCGCTGCAAAATGGCGAAGTTTTATTGCTGGAAAATCTTCGCTTTCACAAGGAAGAAGAGAAAGGCGATGATGCATTTGCCAAACGACTCAGCGAATTAGGTGATGTATATGTTAATGATGCCTTTGGTACTGCTCATCGGGTACATGCTTCTACCGCTATTATTGCTAAATATTTTACCCACGATAAAAAAATGTTTGGATTGTTGATGGAAGGAGAAGTAAAAAGTGCTGAAAAAGTTTTACATAAGGCTGAAAAGCCTTTTACAGCAATTATTGGCGGAGCAAAAGTATCGGATAAAATATTAATTATCGAAAACCTATTGCAACGTGCCAATCACATTATCATTGGAGGAGGAATGGCCTACACTTTTTTAAAAGCACAGGGACTTGAGATTGGCAGTAGCTTATGTGAAACAGACAAATTAGATTTGGCCAATGAAATTTTAGATAAAGCCAAAGCAAAAAATGTACAAATTCATTTGCCGGTAGACAGCGTAATTGCTGATAAATTTGCGGCTGATGCTAATACAAAAGTGGTTGATAAAAATCACATGGAGCCGGGATGGATGGGGCTGGATATTGGCCCACAGACCTGCATTATTTTTAAAGATGTAATTTTACAAAGTAAAACCATTTTATGGAATGGCCCAATGGGTGTTTTTGAAATGGAAAAATTTCAGCAGGGTACCAAAAGTATTGCAGAAGCAGTGGCAGAAGCTACCGTTAAGGGCGCCTTCAGTTTAGTAGGAGGTGGAGATAGTGTTTCGGCTGTAAGTAGATTTAATTTGCAGGATAAGATAAGCTATGTTTCTACAGGCGGTGGCGCCATGCTGGAATACTTCGAAGGAAAAATATTACCCGGAATTGCTGCCGTTGAAGAAAAGTAGTTTAAATTATTTAATTTTTTATCTACAATTATTACTCAATTCGTGTAATTCGAAATAATTAGTGTTATAATAAATAATAACTTTAACCAAAACCACATTTTTTTTGTTATCACTTTAAACTTAAACACATGAAACGTACTGGATTATTAATCTTTTTAGCAATAGTTGTTATCATTGGCTTTTGGGGTTGTAGTGGGTATAATGGGCTTGTAAAGCAGGATGAAAGCGTAAAGCAGGCTTGGAATAATGTACAGACGGAATACCAAAACCGTTTAGATCTTGTTGGAAACCTTGTAAATACTGTGAAAGGGGCGGCCAATTTTGAGCAGGAAACACTTACCAAATTGGTAGAGGCCAGGTCAAAAGCTTCATCCGTAAATATTAGTGCAGAAAATTTGACACCCGAAAATATAGAGCGATTTCAACAGGCACAAACACAGTTAAGTGGTTCACTAAGTCGGCTGTTGGCTGTAGTGGAGAGATATCCTGATTTAAAAGCAAATCAAAACTTTACAAAATTGCAGGGGCAGTTAGAATCCATTGAAAATAATATTAAAAACTCACGGAAAATTTTTAATGAGGCTGTTAATGTATATAATACAAAAGTCAGATCTTTTCCTATGAATCTCATAGGCGGCATGTTCGGTTTTAAGCAAAAAGAAGGCTTCAAATCTGATGCCGGCGCTGAAAAAGCTCCTGAAGTAAAATTCTAATAAAGACCTATGCGTAAAAATCGTCGTATTGGGTATATTGTACTAGCTGTAGTGGCTATCATAGCAATTTTTATCATCTCTGTTTACAATAATTTGGTAAAAAAGGAGGAGCAGGTAAAAAAGCAATGGAATGAAGTGCAGGCAACCTATCAGCGCAGACTTGATCTGGTTCCCAGTCTGGTAAACGTGGTAAAAGGGCAGACTAATTTTGAACAGACAACATTACTAAAAATCACAGCAGCCAGGAGTAAGGCCGCATCTGTAAACATAACAGGAGATATTTCTGCAGATAAATATAATCTGCAAAGCCAGATGCAGGATGAATTGGCTTTAGCAACCAATCGGTTGCTAATTAATTTGGAAGCGTTTCCGGAGTTAAAAGGTACGGACGCATTTGCCGGCCTACAGTCTCAGCTGGAAGGTACTGAAAGAAGAATCAAATTTGCTCGTAAAGACTTTAACCAGGCTATAGCTGAATACAATAGTGCAGTCAGGAATTTTCCAACCAATATGGTAGCAGGCTTATTTGGGTTTAAGTCTAAAAATGGCTTCCAGGCAGATAGCGGTGCTGATCAATCTGTTGAAATAAAGTTTAATAAATAATCAAATGGGCATTTTTCCTTTTTTTAAAAAGAAACCATTTTTCACTATTCGTGAGCAAGAGCAAATAGTGGAAGCAATACGCAATGCAGAACAGCAGACAAGTGGTGAAATCAGGCTCTATATCGAACATAAAAATCCCCTGGTATCAACTTTGGAAAGAGCTGCAGCCATTTTTTTTCAATTGCAGATGGAAAAAACGCTTCAAAGAAATGGAGTACTCATATATTTAGCAACAACACACAAAGAAATTGCATTGTTTGCTGATGAAGGGATATACAAAGTAATGGGGCAGACTTATTGGGATAAAGAAGTAGCATTAATGCTTGAAAAATTTATTCAGCATCAGCAATGCGAAGGATTGGTTCGCTGCATTCATGATATTGGCCAGGTGCTTAAAGAAAAATTTCCTTATGATGCGAATGGCGATAAAAATGAATTACCGGATGATATTATTTTTGGAAAATGACATTATTGGTTTATTGTTTGTTGTTTGTGGTTTGATGTTGGGGGTTTAGTGTTTTATTTGTTCAAAAAAAGTAACCATAAACTAAAAACCCCAAACAACAAACTCCAAACAACAAACTCTTTTTACAGTTAAATGAAAAAACTCTTAGCCATATTATTACTGCTTATTAATATTGTTGGTTTTAGCCAGACAAATTTTAATGCAAACGATTTATTAAAACCGAGAACGGGTAAGCAGACGCTGGTAAATGATTTTGCCGGTATTTTAACTGAAGATCAACGGCAGGCTTTAGAAACTAAATTATACCGGTTTGATGACACGACTTCTACACAAATTGCTGTGGTAATTGTACCAAATTTAGGAGGCCGTGATGTGACAGATTTTGCCGTAGATTTAGGAAGGGCCTGGGGAGTAGGGGGTAAGACAAATAATAATGGGGTGGTACTGCTTATTTCGATAGAAGACAGACAGCTTGCTATTGTTCCCGGTTATGGTTTGGAGGGATCACTGCCGGATGTAATTTGCAAACAGATAGGCGATGATATTATTGTGCCCAGATTTAAGGGCAATGATTATTATAACGGTATCAATAATGGCACGAATGCAATAATACAGGCAGTGCAGGGTAAATATAAGGCGCCTAAAAATTACCATAAAAAAGGTATATCTGCCGGCAAAATAGTTTTTACAATATTTCTGATAATTATTTTATTAAGCATTTTTTCCGGAGGAAGAGGTGGTGGAGGATATATGAGCAGAAGAGGTGGCAGGTGGTTGATGGGTGGGCCTTTTTGGTCGGGCGGCTGGGGACATGGCGGTAGCAGCTCAGGTGGAGGCGGCGGTTTTGGTGGTTTTGGTGGAGGTAGCTTTGGTGGTGGTGGATCCAGTAGCAGTTGGTAAAGTCAAATGGGCTTTTATAAAAGGATAAAAAAGCCGCATGTTAGCGGCTGTAAAAAGTTGTTTTAATCTTTATTGACAAAAAAAGTATAATTCAATTAATACTCATCCTCATTAAAGAAGAAATCTTCCTGGCTGGGATAATCAGGCCAAATATCTTCCAGTCCCTCATAAATTTCCCCTTCATCCTCCAGTTCCTGAAGGTTTTCTACTACCTCAATAGGGGCGCCACTCCGGATGGAGTAGTCTATCAGTTCGTCTTTAGTTGCCGGCCATGGGGCATCTTCCAGGTGTGAGGCTAATTCTAGTGTCCAAAACATATCTTATCCGGTTTTATATTCTGCAAAAGTATAAGTTCATTTCAAATAATCAAAAGTGTTTTTTTAACGGTATAAATCGGCCATTTGTTGTATTTCACATCAAAAAATATTCCAAAAAAATTACCTGCCATTTTGTAAGGCCGAAACGGCAAAAAATAGTTACTTTACAAAATATGTTGTCCGCAAGAAATATTCGAAAAAAATACGGTCAGTTAGAAGTATTAAAGGGGGTAGATATTGACATTGCTGAGGGTGAAATTGTGAGTATTGTAGGCTCTTCCGGCGCCGGTAAAAGTACACTTTTACACATTTTAGGCACTTTAGATACAGCGGATTTGGGCCAAATCCTTATTAAAAATCAGCGAATCGATACTTTACGGGGAAATAAGCTGGCAGCTTTTAGGAACAGGCAGATCGGTTTTGTATTTCAATTTCATCACCTTTTGCCCGAATTTACCGCCCTGGAAAATGTGAGTATCCCCGGCTGGATAGCCGGGAAAAAGAAAAAAGAGGTGATGAATAAATCCATGGAACTGTTGACGATTTTAGGTTTGGAATCAAAATTTTATAATAAACCCCAGCAGCTTTCAGGGGGAGAACAGCAACGGGTAGCCGTAGCCAGGGCTTTAATCAATAATCCGGCTATTGTAATGGCCGATGAACCCACCGGAAACCTCGATAGTACGAACGCCAATGCCCTGCACAAGCTTTTTATTGATCTTAGCAGGCAATTGAAGCAAACTTTTTTAATAGTGACTCATAATGATGAATTAGCCAAAATGAGCGATCGGGTATTGCATATGAAAGATGGTGTAATGGTTAGTTGATAATTGATTAATTGATAATGGATAATTTTTTCATTAATTCTATTATTTCACTATCAACTATCAATTTACCCATTATCCATTAACCCTCGGTTTCCATGGAGTTTCCTCAATATTTAATAAGAAGGCAACATATCGGGACAATACAAAAAGATAATCACTCAGGCGATTCAGATATTTAATAATTAGTGGCTCTACAAAAAGCTCATGTTCCTGCATATTTACGCATAACCTTTCTGCCCTTCGGCAAACACAGCGGGTTATATGTGCAGTAGAAATGGCTACATCTCCGCCGGGTAAAATAAATGATTTCATAGGAGGTAACTGCTCATTCATGCCGTCAATTTCCTTTTCTAAAAAAATAACATCCTCTTCTTTCAAATCCGGAATTTTCATGGCAGGCTCTTTCTGTGGATCACAGGCTAAAGATGATCCAATGGTAAATAAACGATCTTGTATTTCTCTTAAAATTTTTTTAATAGATTGCTCAGTTAAATGATCACTCAACAATCCTACATACGAGTTAAGTTCATCTACAGTGCCATAAGTTTCAATTCTCAGATGACTTTTAGGCACTTTTGTACCCCCAATAAGTGTTGTATTGCCTGAATCACCTGTTTTTGTATATATTTTTGATGCCATGATTTTTTATTATTACATCTTAACAAAAGTAAAAGCAAAATTATATTAAACCGTGCTTTCCAATAAATTTATTGCTTCTTCCGGTGTTATTATTGAAATGGCGCTTTTCTTAAAATCATTGATATCTCTTGTAACTATAAAATCAATTTTATTTAAACTTAATGCACAATAGTATTGAATTGCATCTTCAAAGTCCTTAAAATCGGATTGTAATGATTTTTTAATGACAATTTTTGTGACATCTGCTATTTCTGCCATTTCAGACAACTCATTTAATGATTTTATAGCTTCTTTATTAGAGAGAGATTTTCGGAGAATATAATGAATGTTATTATATGAAACAGCTGATATATAAATCCTTACTTTTTTTAAAAGAGCATAGTTGAACAGTTTAGCGGCATGTAGTGCGAAAGGCTGTCGGTTGATCAAAAAATCAATTACTACATTTGTGTCTAAAAAAATATTTTTCATTTCAAATATTTTTCTTCTAATGCTTTTTGTAATTCCTTTTTATAATCGAAGTTCTTGGGAAGTTTGACAGCTCCCATTAACTTTAGCACTTTAGGCGAAATGTCGGTACTCTTATTTTCTTTTACAGAAATAGATTTTAGATAATTCTCAACAAGGGCAGACAGGCTCTTGCCTTTTTTTTTAGCATACTTCTTGGCAGCATCGATGATGCTATCTTCAATGGTTAGTGTTAACTTGGTTGTCATTACACGTGTAATTTTTTTTATAAAGATACGTATCTTTTTAGTAAAAAGAATTTTATATAGCAATACTTATTGTTGTAGGGTTACTATTCACCTTATCTGTTTCAATCAAGCCATCTTTTAATCGAATAATTCGGTGGGCAAACATAGAGATATCTTCCTCGTGGGTTACCAGTACAACCGTATTGCCATCGGCATGAATTTTACACAAGATGTCCATTATTTCATGAGACGTTTTTGAGTCCAAATTACCGGTAGGTTCATCGGCTAAAATAATAGCCGGATTATTAATTAATGCTCTGGCAATAGCTACCCGCTGGCACTGACCCCCACTTAATTCATTGGGCTTATGGTGGCTTCTGTCTTCCAGCTTCACTTTTGCCAGTGCTTCTAAAGCTCTTTCTTTTCTTTCTTTTTTCCCGATACCGCTATAAATCAGAGGTAGCGCTACATTTTCAACAGCAGTTAAACGGGGTAAAAGATTAAATTGTTGAAAAACAAAACCTATTTCCTTGTTTCTTACGGCTGCCAATTCATTGTCGTGCATACGACTTACATCTTTACTATTGAGGATGTATTTCCCGCTGGTGGGAGAATCTAAGCATCCTAAAATGTTCATTAAAGTAGATTTTCCTGAACCGCTGGGCCCCATCAATGCTACATATTCATTTTTATAAATATCGGTAGTAATACCTTTTAGTACCTGCAACTCCTGCTTACCCATGTAGTAATTTTTGCAGATATTTTCCAAGTGTATAATGCTTGTCATTGATGGTTGAAATGTTAAGATGTTAAGATGTTAAAATGTTGAGATGTTAAAATGTTGTGATGTAAAAGGACAACTTTTCAGCCAAATTCCTAATTCCCAATTCCAAATACCTAATTACCTAATACCCCATTACCCCATTACCGCTTAATCACCTTCGGTACTTTGAAAAACTCGCCATCATGTAAAGGAGCATTCTTAAATGTTTCCTCATATTGTAGTCCTTCTTTTGTTTTATCCTCCCTCAATACGTTGATATTGTTGCTCATATGAAGCAGTGGTTCAATACCAGTCGTATCCAGTTCATTCAATTTATCCACAAATTGGATCATACGCTGTAAATCTTGTTTAATGGCTTCCTTTTCAGCCTTGTCAAATTGCAGTCGGGCAAGGTTGGCAAGTTTGTCTATCAATTCGTCGTTTACTGTCATAATACAAAATTAAGATTTCTAGGGGATAGTTAGTTTGAGAATTTGATGTTTGGAGTTTGTTGTTTGAGGTTTGAAGTTTGTTGTTTATTATTTTCGTATGTTATAGAAGTAAGTTATAATCCCCAAACCCTAAACTCCCAACTCCAAACCCCCAACTCCCAACTCCCAACCCAAACTCCAAACCCCAAACTATCATCTCCCTTTTGTATCTTCGTAATCTTATGAGTATGAAAAAGGAAATTGTTATGAGTGGCATAAGACCTACGGGTTTTTTGCACTTGGGAAATTATTTCGGCGCTATACGCAATTATGTAAAAATGCAGGATGACTTTGAGTGTTATTTTATGGTGGCAGATCTGCATTCATTGACCACACACCCCGACACAAAGCAACTTAAGGTAAATGTTCACCGGGTATTGGCCGAAAATATTGCCTGTGGGCTTGATCCTGATAAAGTGGCGTTATATTGTCAAAGTCATATCAGGGAAACGTCGGAATTGTATTTGTACCTGAATATGCTGGCTTATAAGGGGGAGCTGGAGAAAACAACTACTTTTAAAGATAAGGTAAGGCAAAACCCTGATAATGTAAATGCTGGCTTATTGACGTATCCTGTATTGCAGGCGGCGGATATTATTTTGCATAGGGCCAAATATGTACCGGTAGGAAAAGACCAAGAGCAGCATTTGGAGATGGCAAGAAATTTTGTCAACAGGTTTAACCACCGATATGGAGATGTTTTTCCTGAACCTTTTGCTTTTAATTATAATCAGGATTTGATAAAAGTGCCCAGTTTAGACGGAGCCGGAAAAATGAGTAAAAGTGAAAATGAAATGGCTACCTTATACCTGGCTGATAGTGATGAGATAATAAGAAAGAAAGTGATGAGAGCGACAACAGATAGCGGCCCTACACAGCCTAATTCAGTTAAGCCGGATTCAATAGCGAACTTATTTTTACTCATGCGGCTGGTAGGTGCGCCTGAAGTGTTGGAAAAGTTTGAAACAGACTATAATAATTGTACCATTAAGTACGGCGATATGAAAAAGCAACTGGCCGAAGATATGGTTCAGTTTATTGCTCCTATCCGTAACCAGATTGATGATTTACTAAGCAATGAGAAAAAATTGAAGGAAATTATGGAAAAAGGAGCAGAAAAAGCAAGAAAAAGCGCTGCTGCAACGATGCTTGTGGTAAGAGAGGCTATGGGATTGAACTATTATTAAAAAATTTCAATTAATTTATTTTCGAATAGTTTTTTTTCAATATTTTTAATGGCTTTTTCTTTTTAATATTTTATAAACCTTAAATGCTTACCGAAGATAGACGGGTATCATGGCAAAAATAAAAAAACCAAAACATATTGCAGTCGCCGGAAATATTGGTGCAGGAAAAACCACGTTGACAGAGTTGTTGAGTAAACATTATAAATGGATACCTCAATTTGAAGATGTCGACCATAATCCTTATTTGAATGATTTTTATGAGGATATGCCACGCTGGAGCTTCAATCTGCAAATATTTTTTCTAAACAGCAGGCTAAATCAATTACTTGAAATACAGCGTGGTACTGCTACCATTATCCAGGATAGAACTATTTATGAAGATGCTAATATTTTTGCCCCTAACCTGCATGATATGGGCCTCATGGGCAAACGGGACTTTGATAATTATTATAAGTTTTTTGAAACACTGAAGTCAATGGTGCAACCTCCGGATTTATTAATTTATCTCAAAGCATCTGTACCTACACTGGTTGCTCAAATTCAAAAACGTGGCAGAGATTATGAAGAAAATATCCGTTTGGATTACCTCAAAAAATTAAACGATTATTACAACAATTGGATAGACAATTATAAAGAAGGGCCTCTTTTAATTGTTGATGCAGATGCTAATAAGTTTGCTGAGAACGAAGAGCATTTCGGGCAGATTATTACTAAAATTGACTCTACATTGTTTGGATTGTTTTAAACTTTTATAATAATTAGTTGTACACTTATCTCTTTTTGATTATGTAATTTAGCCCCAAATCTCATCATTATATATATAAAAAAGCTGATAATTTAATGAGAGATTTGTTTGAAAATAAATGGTTTAAGGTAGCAGTTATACTGTTGGGTATTCTTTTTGTTTATTACCCCTGGCCATATTATAAAATTCTCTTTACATTATTTTTAACAATTCCTTTGTTAACCATATTCATTTACGGATATAAAAATTCCAGTTTTGCTACCTGGTATAAGATTGATTATCAACGTAATGGGAAATGTTCATACGAATTTAGCGGTGTTTTGAATATTCCTACCTGGTTTTTAGCTTTTAGGGTTTTGATAGATTTTTATTTTGAAATGAGATATCTTACTTTATACCCGATTATTGTAGTATTAGCGATGGTATTTCTTTGTATATTTTTACCTACAACCGGCAAAGGTCGGCAGCCAAGAAAAGTACGTTGGCCTCAGTTTTGGCTGCGTTTAATGTTAGGGCTTAATTTAGTGTTATATATTTTTACTTTTGTTTATGGTGTAAATTGTGTATTTGACTATTCAAAACCGGCAATTTATAATGTTAAAATAATGGATAAAATTATTATTTCAGGGAAAGGAAATACTAAATCTTATAAAATTAAATTATCTCCCTGGGGAGATGTGAAAAGACCAAAGGAAATTAAAATTGATAAAGTGCTATATGAAAGGTTAACAGTTGGTGATACTATTGAGGTAAATCATAAAAATGGATTTTTTAATCTTCCCTGGTATTATGTTAATGAGACAGATGTTGAAAAATATATTGCTAATTCAACTTTTTAATGCATATATAAATTAATAAAAGCAATAGTGCTATCAGACTACTATTCATCTGCTGCGGTAAAAAAAACCATGTAATTAATACCAATATCAAACCAATTGCAGTCAGTAAGAAATATCTCTTTACCCATTTTTTCTTACTATTAATAAAAAAAGCCATGATGGCATGTGTTGGCCATGCCCAAAGTAGGTTAAAGTTATTTTTACACATAGCATGATTGGTGCCGAACCACATAAATAGCAGTATACAGCCGAGTAAACCTGTTAAATAGAAAAATAATCCGTAAAATCCATTTAAGATGTTTTGAATAAAATTATTTTGGTAAAATCCCAGCCCAATTACAAAGAGTAATAATAATGTAAAAGCTATAGTTGGCGTAAAAAATAACGGTTTTGTATTGCTACTATTATCAATTGGATACAAATTTTCTTTACTTAACACTAAATGATTACTGCTATCCACAGCTTTCATAAGATTATCAGGCAAAAACTGCATTTGAACATTAGTCATTACCGCATCGGTGGGTGAACCCAATAAAATATCAATTCCCAGTTTGCTCCAATATTTATTGTTTTTGTGTAAATATGCATGTATGGCATTTCTGAAAGTACTTCCCTGAGGCATTACCGGCTTATCGGCGATTTTTGTGCTACTAAATTTTTGAATCATATCCCGGGGTCGGGTAGTACAGTTGTCGAATAAAAAATCGTAACGGTAAAATTTATTTTCTTCTTTAAGATTATTATTTAGCGCTTGCTGTATATTAATTTTTTCTTCGGCTGAAAGATTGATTACCTGCTCCGTAATACCCCGATTGGTTGTTTGGTAGTTGAATTTAAAATCTTCAAAATTTTCTGTAGATAAGTAATACAATAATTTCCCTCTTACAAATTTTAAATAAAAGCCATCATCATCGAAATTAAAAGTTCCATAATTGTACACAATATCGGTTACACTGTTGCTGTCGACTACTCTTATGGCCGTATGGCCAAAGGTAGAGTAGAGCTCTTCCCCGGGTGTGCAGGTAAGCAGGGATATGCGGAGGTGAGAGGAATCTTGGGAAAATGTTGAGATGTTGAGATGTAAAAATGTTAAAATGCAAAAAAAAATCTTACAGAAATATTTCGTCATAGTTTATTAGCTGTTGTTATTTACCAAATTAGAGCGTCGTTCTTCCAAAGGACAGCTTTAATTATAAATTTGTTGAGCAAAGGTATGCCGTTCAAGTGTGCGACGCAACAAAAGTTATATAGTAGCACAAATGCCGGTAACATAAAAATAATACTCATTCACAGGCATTTCTACATCTTAACATTTTTACATCTCAACATTTCAACATTTCAACATACCAACTACCTGCTATAATTCGGAGCTTCTTTAGTGATATCAATATCATGGGCATGGCTTTCCTTCATGCCGGCATTGGTAATTTTCACAAAAGTAGCTTTTTGCAACTCTTTAATATTGGCTGCGCCGCAATAACCCATTCCGGCTCTTAAGCCTCCGGTAAATTGATATATTACTTCTCGTAAATGCCCTTTATAAGCTACCCTGCCTTCGATGCCCTCGGGTACAAATTTTTTAACATCCGCTTCAGGATCCTGGAAATAACGATCACTACTGCCTTCCGCCATGGCGCCTAATGAGCCCATACCACGGTATTGTTTGAATTTTCTTCCTTCATAAATGATTGTTTCACCCGGGCTTTCTTCCGTTCCGGCAAATACATTACCCATCATTACGCAACTGGCACCCGCTGCTAAGGCTTTTACCATATCGCCGGTATATCGAATGCCGCCATCACTGATAATACCTATATTTTTATTTTTTAAAGCTGCGGCTACTTCCATCACGGCTGTAATTTGAGGTACACCGGTGCCGGCTACAATTCGGGTAGTGCAGATGGATCCCGGACCAATTCCCACTTTCACAGCATCTGCTCCTGCATCGGCTAAGGCTTTGGCGCCGGATGCGGTGGCTATATTGCCGGCTATTATGGGTAAATTTTTATGGAGTTTTTTGATTTTTTTTAAGGTTTCGATGACACCTTTCGTGTGGCCATGAGCGCTATCCAAACATATAACGTCGATGCCTGCACGCTGTAAAGCATTGACTCTTTCCACGGTATCTTTTGTAATGCCTACACCTGCTCCTACCAAAAGCCTTCCCAGTTGATCTTTTACGGCATTAGGGTAATTTCTTAGTTTTAAAATATCACTGAAAGTGATAAGGCCAATAAGTTTGCCAGCTTTATTAACAACCGGAAGTTTTTCAATTTTATTTTTCTTAAAAATTAATTCTGCTTTTTTCAGATCAGTGCCTTCCGGTGCCGTGATAATATTTTCTCTGGTCATTACAGTGCTCACCTTTTGCTGATAGTTCGTTTCAAAACGTAAGTCTCTGTTAGTAAGTATGCCCACTAATTTATGTCCATGGTTTACAATAGGGATGCCTCCAATTTTATTTTCTTTCATCAGTTTGATGGCTTCGCCGATGGTAGCGTCTGGCGTGAGGGTAATTGGATCAAAGATGAGACCACTTTCGCTACGCTTTACTTTACGTACCTGCTCTGCCTGCCGGTCGATAGTCATATTCTTATGCAGAATACCCAATCCACCTTCTCTGGCCAGGGCAATGGCTAATTGGGCTTCTGTAACTGTGTCCATGGCGGCGCTTAAAATAGGCACATTTAGCCGGATGGATTTGGTTAGCTGTGTGGTAATATTAACATCTCTGGGTAGCGCCTGGCTGTATGCAGGCATTAGCAGTACATCGTCAAATGTAAGGCCTTCCGTAAAAATTTTGGATGATTTTTTAGCAGTGTTGGAGTTATTGATTGTTGCCATAGGCAAAGGTACGTTGAAATGTTCGTAATATGGTACTTAATCCATCACAATATATATAATAAATTTATATATTTTTTCATAATTTATTAGTAATTATGCTTTCCTATTTTATATTTTAAATTAATAGTTGGGTTAGCGCCGTAAAACCAACTTAAATGGCTTACTACCGTGAATTACTGTCTTTTATCTTGTAAAGGGGTTTAAAATTTTTTATAACTCAATAGTGTAAAAAAAATGGCCAGATAACTCTTATTTTTACAATTATGGCAAAACAAGAAATTACTACAAACTATAAAGAATTTCTTATTGAGATAAAAGAGAAAATATACCAATCACAATATGATGCTCTAAGGAAAGTAAATAAAGCTTTAATCCAACTATATTGGGAAATTGGTAAAAGTATTGTGGAGAGGCAGCAAAAACATAAGTGGGGAAAATCGGTAGTAGAAAGACTTGCAGAGGATTTGCAAAAAGAGTTTGCAGGAGTTCAAGGGTACTCTTCTCGTAATTTATGGTACATGAAGAATTTTTATGAGCAGTATAAGGGTAATAAAAAACTGCAACCATTGGTTGCAGAAATAAGTTGGAGCCATAATATGGTTATCATGGAAAAGTGTAAAGATAATTTAGAACGAGAATTTTACATGAAAATGTGCAAGAAATATGGTTGGACAAAAAATGTTTTAATACATCATGTGGAAGGAAAAAGTTATGAAAAATTTTTATTAGGGCAAACAAATTTTGATAAGGCATTGTCACAAAAATATAAGCATCAGGCAAAACTGGCAGTAAAAGATGAGTATAATTTTGAGTTTTTAGAAATCAGTGAAGAACATAATGAGAAAGAGCTGGAATTAGCCATTATGAAGAATATGAGAAAATTTTTAATGGAAATGGGGGGTGATTTTGCTTTTATTGGGAATCAATATAAGCTGAAATTAGAAGAAGATTTTTATATTGATATACTACTGTACCATCGAAGATTAAAATCTTTAGTAGCAATTGAATTAAAGACAGGAAAATTTAAACCTGCTTATGTGGGGCAAATGAATTTTTATTTATCGGTATTAAATGATAAAGTTAAAACAGAAGATGAAAGCCCATCTATAGGTATTATTGTTTGTAAGGAAAAAAACCGCACTACCGTTGAATACGCATTAAATCAATTAAGCCAGCCTATAGGCGTAACAACCTATAAGGTATCCCCTAAGTTACCAAATAATTATAAAAAATATTTGCCTTCACCTGATGCTATAGCTGAAAGTTTAGCAGATATATTTGATAGTTTTCAAAGGGATGAAAATAAATAAAATTCTTTCACAATTTAATCCAACTGCCATAGTAAATAAAACTATTTTAATTGAAGTTAAGTAGCCTGTTAAGATACTACATCTTACATCTTCACACTAATTTATACAATTTACCTGGAAGGGCAGCCACCAGGCACTGCATTTCAAGCATTAATAATGCGGAGGCAACCTGGCTGCTACTAAGGCTGCTTTTAAAATAAAGCTCATCAATATGCATATTTTCCTGTTGTTGTAAAAGAGCTACAATTTTTTTCTCATTATCAGAAAGTTCGATAAAGAGTGTTCTTTGTTTTTGGCGTACAGGCTGATGACGGGGTAGCCACCCCATGCTATCAAGGATATCTTTTGCACAAGTAGCCAGCGCTGCTTTATTGGTTTTAATTAAATAATTGCAACCTTCACTTTTGCTGTCATTGATTCGTCCTGGTATAGCAAAAATATCTTTATTGTAACTGTTACCCAATTCGGCAGTAATTAATGAGCCGCCTTTCTTACTACTTTCTACCACAATAACGGCATCGCACATTCCGGCTACAATTCGGTTCCGTTTAGGAAAATTTTGACGGTCTGGCAGGGTATTGCTTAAAAATTCAGTAAGGAGGCCACCTTGTTCAATCATTTGCATGGCAAGCGCTTTATTTTGGTAAGGATATATTCTGTCCAATCCATGTGCCAACACTCCAACAGTGGCAAGGTTGTTTTTTAAAGCAGCTTTATGAGCAATGGTATCAATGCCTAGAGCCAGCCCACTTACTACTAAAATGTCTTCTTTCTGTAGTTCTTCAATTAAACTTTCACAAACAGCTTTCCCATAATCACTATTATTTCTGGTACCTACTATGGATACGATTTTTGACGTATTGAGGTTGGCATTGCCTTTATAAAATAACAGTGTGGGAGAATCGTAGCAGTGGAGTAGCCTTTGGGGGTAGTTTTGGTCATTAATAAAAAAAGTTGTAATTTTGTAGTGTTCCAGAAAGGCAATTTCTTTCTCACAATTGCTAAAATTTTCAAATTTTTTTATACTGTTTGCTCTTATCGTACCGATTCCTTCGATACTTTCCAATTCTTTCTTTTTTGCCCGGAAGATATCTTCGGCGCAGCCGAAATATTCAACTAATGATTTTGCATGCACTTCACCAATGCCGGGTACAAGTGTCAATGCGATTTGATACAATAAATCGTTCGTCATTGTTGTAGGTTAGCAATTTTTCTGCAATATAGTCAATTACTAATCACCACCAGCTCCGTTCTTCTATTCAAAGCTTTGCCGTTTTCAGTAGTATTATCGGCAATAGGTTGTGTAGCGCCGTAGCCCTCGCTAATGAGCCTGCCAGGCTGAATGCCTTTACTGATAAGGTAATTGACAACAGATTTTGCTCTGTTATTGGATAAAATAAGATTGTCATTTGGTTTTCCTACATTATCGGTATGACCACTAATTTGTATTTTTAGGCCAGGATTATCCGTCAACAACAAAACAACTTTATCCAGTTCAATAATCGATTCTTTTTTTAGTGTGTATTCTTTTGTATCAAAGAAAATATTTTTCAATACAATAGATGCCCCTTTTTCAAGCGGCTGCAGGGGGATATTTTTTGTAAATACTGAATCAATAGTATAATTATGAAGAGAGAAATTATCAGAGAAAAAAAGATATCCTTTTCTATTCACTGTAAAAGCATAATCTGTACCTACGGGCAAAGTGGTTAAGTAATTGCCATCCTCATCTGTTTGTACTTTGCTGATCAATTGTCGTGTATGGATATCTGTTAGCTCTACTGCAGAAGGTAAACCTTGTTTGGTTTTATTGTCAAAAACCCGGCCTTTAACCCACAATGTTTTAACGGGCCTGATGTCTTCTCTTAATTCAAATGTAAATAAGTCTAAACCACCTTTGGTGCCAGCATTGTCGCTGGCGTAGTAAGCGGTTTTACCATCCGCAGTTACGATGAGAGAACCCTCATCGTCAATGGTGTTAATAGGGTAGCCGAGGTTTTGGGCCATCATCCAACTGCTATCATTTACTTTTTTTGCAAAAAACAGATCCGTCATACCATAGCCGGGTTGTCCATTGCTATTGAAGTAAAGCGTTTTATTGTCGGCATGCATAAAGGGGCAGCTTTCATCGCCGCTGGTGTTAATGGCTTCTCCTAAATTTTCGGGGTTGCTCCATTTGCCATTGGTAGAACGATGCACCACCCAAATATCTTTTCCACCAAAACCTCCGGGTCGATTGCTGGAAAAATATAAGTCTCTTTTGTCGGGAGATAATGAAGGAGATGATTCCCAGAATTCAGTGTTTACAACATTTCCCATATTTTCAGCTTCACTCCACCCGGTCTTGGTTTTATAAGATATATATAGATCACAGCTTCCCCTTCCTTCCGGATAGTTGCATCCGGTAAAGATGATCCATTCGCCATCTTGTGAAATATTTTGAGCGCCTTCGTTCAAATTCGTATTTACCTTTCCCGCAAGTGGTTGAGCTTTACTCCAGGCGCCATTTATTATATTACTCTCATAAAAATCTTCATCATTATTCACCCTTCGGGTGAAAATTAATTTGTTTCCATCAATGGTTAAGGAAGGAAAATATTCTAATGCATCAGAATTGATGCTGTCGCCTAAATTTTCCGGAGAAAAAATGTAATTACCAGCAGCATGTTTCTGCTCCTGGTAAAGAGCAAATTCGTAGGCGCTTTTTCTGTACTTGCCAGCTTTAATGCTTTGTTGATTAAGCTTTGGGTTGAGTAAAAATTTATTTACAGCGTGCAAAGCATCTGTAAATTTGCCGGCTCCGGCCAATGCGATAGAGTAGGGAAGCAAATAAGTATTAGCATATAGGCTATCGAGTGAAAGACCGGTTTCAAAATCTTTCACCGCCTGGCCGTAGTTTTTAATTGTGCTATAAATACCAGCCCTGGATAGGTAGGCATCTACAAATTTGCTGTCCAGTTTTAAGGCTTCGTTGATATGATTGATAGCATCCTGGTATTTGCCAGCTTCTGCTTCTTCATAGGCCAGGCCATATGCCTTAGCTGCTTTTTTATTTACCTTATCAGGATCATACCACTGTGCCATGCTGGTCAGACAGGTAAAAGCCATGGCAACGATGCAAAAATATTTTTTCATTATTGCTTATTAATAAAGTAATTATTATCGATCAATATAGAAGAATCTTTAAGCAAAGGTAGTTGTAAGTTGAAATATTTGTTGAGCACAATACGAAGCAGGTTTACATTAGATACACTATCATATAAAGAGCTATAATCCTGATCTGGAAAGTAGATGGCATTCTGATTAGCAAAATACTCCAGGTTATTGCCTTTTACTCCTGATCTCCAGCCATGATCGCCTATAAAAATAATAACGGCATTATTGTTGCTTACTTTTTTGATGGTTTTTAGAACATTAATGATCTGTTTGTTGCAGTACTGAACATATTCCAGATAACCATGTGTTTTATCCTGAAAATTGGCTGGGAAAATGACATCCATCTTGTTGCCATCTTTGTCATACAGAAAAGGCTCGTGGGGAGATAATTGATGTAAATAATAAAATGAGGGGAGATTATTTTTTTTTGGGTTTTGGATAGTAGTTAAAAATTTTTCTCTCAATTTTTCCAATTGATTTTTTTGATGTTCGAAGGCAGCTTTTAAAATATTTTTATGCATACCATACCGCACAATGATAGCGCCCAGATCGTGTGTTAACTTGAAATATAAAGAATTTGCCAATAGTACATGTGATGAGAAAATAGGAGAATCTTCTCCCTCTCTGCCATTTTTTAATATGGGGAAAAAAGAAAAGTTATAAATGTTATAATGATTATTTTGTAAAAAAGTAATCAGATTGGTTGATTTAAAATTAGCCACCGTTTGTATTTCTTCTTTTCTGGTATAATAATTTTTTGTGAAGAAAATGGGCAGATAGTCAAGATTTAAAAATGATAGCATAGAGCAATCAGTATTCTGATAATTGCTTCTGCTGTTAACCTGAATATTAAATTTTTCAGCTCTTAAAAATGAATCTAATACTGTATTATCAAAATTAAATCTTCTCTTTAAAGATAGGCTGGAAGCATATTCATCATACACCACTAAGAAAATATCGGGCTTTTGGCAGGTATCACACTTTGTAGCTACCCAATCTGGTTGTGGTGGGGGAGTGTTTTTTTCTGTAATTGTTATGTAAATAAATTTTGCAACAATAAAAACTGTTAGGAAAGAGTAAAGTGCGTTTAGGGCGATGATGAGCCGTTCATTAATTTTTGATTTTTTTATCACAAAAAAGACAATACACAAGAATATTGCCAGTACGATCAATAGAGTGGAATGATGAATAACTCTGTTGAGAAATTTTATTTTTATCAATGCATCATGGATTGATCCATATTGCAGATAAACAAATAAAGTGACAAAGGAGAATAAGAAAGATTTGATCCAGCTTCTAAAAAAAACATAGCAAATAGCTGCCAGTAACGAGAGTGCAAAGGTACAAAAAAATAATATCTTTAGAAAATAGGCTATACTGATAATACTTCTAACTTCTATAGAGTTGGTTATCAAATAAAAAAGGATAAATAAAAATGGATATATTGATTTCCTGGTTAGCATATTTTATTCTTAAAAAGATATAGTATACGTTTATTCGGAACAACCTCTACCTGTTTCAATTGTATAAAATACGCTGCAAAGCACTGTTCAAAATAGGCAACATTCCATTCGTGGTGGGATTTTTTTCTGGCAATAATTTCTTTTACTTTTTCATCCTCCGTTGTACAAAATTCTATCACCAAAAAACGGCACTGTTCACTTAAACTTTTGGATAATAAAGGTAGCGGGACATTGTTACTGAGTACAATATGATGCGCCAACGCTAAAAACAAAATAACATCTATTTTACTCATTCGATCCATCAATGCTAACCGTTCCCGATTGTCCCAACCTGTGCCAGGGCTAAGGTTGCAATAATCAATAATTAACGGTATAATATTTTTTTCATCAGCCATTACCTTTTCCTGTAAAATATTCACGCAGGCAGCATCTGTATCAGAAGCGATAGTCAGATTGCAATAGTTGCTTAGTAAATATGAAAAGTTGCCAGTATTGCAGCCGATATCCCATCCTGTGTACAGATCAGGAATAGTTTGCAAAAAACTGGTTACTATTTTTTCTTTTTCGATGTAATAATTTTCTGAATGATCTTTTTGATAATAGTGAGACCAGTTTTTACCGGTTGATAAAGTATTGATCTTTTCAATATTATTTTTGAGGCCCAACAGCAAATTGATCAGCTGCTGTTTTTTTATTTGCCGATTTTTAGTTGATTTATTTTGTGGGTGATGATTGTTTTGCAAATGAATGTGTAATAAAGCAGCCATGTTGAACCTGCTTTTGAAAGGTAAAACTGGAGCATATTCTTCCAAAGTAATATGATCAGCCGTACCATACCAGCTGCCGGGATAAGTTGAAGGATAATATTTCAACAATAGCAAAGGCAGTAAAAAGCTTTCACAAAATTGACGATAGGCTATCCAGGGTTCACCCTCATTGTATTTTTCAAAAGAAGTAGTATCAATAAAAGTAAGATTTCCCTTGTAAAATTGTATATTCAATGGTGTAGCATCTTTTAGGATCATTCTATATTGTAAAGCCTCTATATTAACTTGTAAAGTTAATATAGCAGCCTGTTTCAGCGTAGTGACACTCCATTCGTATGGATAACTAATAAAGGGAATATAAGTCGGCTCAATAATTTTATAATATTGCTCGGGCAGCTTATCAGATAAAATATTATTGACTTCTGTATGAGCAATTAATAATTTTTGTGTGGTTAAATGTTCGTATAGCCCGCTGTTCATCAATTGGTCATAATGATCTTTGCCATTTTGTAATATGCACCGGTAAATTTTTTGATGATGGGTAAAGATAAAAGCTGTATTATCTTTATATGAAGCACTAATTTTATTCAATCCTTTTTTTATTTTTTCTTATAAAAATATTTTTTATCGATAAACGTATCCGCTTGAAAAAAAATGCTATGCCGGCAATGCTGGCTGCAATAATTTGGATGAGGATACTACTGCTCCCCGGATCGATATATAAAAAAAATGATAAAAGCATGGTTTATGGAATATTCACAAATTTATGTATTTGCAGTGAAAGTTCCCATTTGGGATGTTGTTTAATGTAATCAATAATGAGCGGTGTCAGGGTAGCGGCTTTTCCCCATTCAGGCTGTAAATATAATTTGCAGCCGGAGCTGACCAGTACAGCATATTTTTCTGCCCATTCAAAATCACTTTTATTGAATACTACTACTTTCAGCTCATTGACTAGGGGTAATATTTCCGGTAGGGGAGCTTTAAACTTTTTAGGCGATAGACAAATCCAGTCCAATGTGCCCGAAATTGGATGGGCGCCGGAGGTTTCAATATTTACTTCTAAATTATTTTTTTTTAGGGCAGCAGTAAGATTGGTTAAATCATGCATTAGAGGTTCTCCGCCTGTAATTACAACAAGATTTGCTGGTGTTTTTTTTATATCCAATATTAAATCTTCAATCATTAATAAAGGATGCTTGTCTGCATCCCAACTTTCTTTTACATCGCACCATACGCAGCCTACATCACAGCCGCCCAGCCGGATAAAATAGGCAGCTCTGCCCTGATGGTATCCTTCACCCTGCAGGGTGTAAAAATGCTCCATCACCGGGAGTGTTTGTTGTAATATGTTAGATGTATTTGTCATTTTTTAAAGCCTTATGGCCGACGACCGACCACGGACGACCGACAACCGAAAAACAATAAAACCTCAAACCTCAAACCTTAAACCCTAAACCCTAAACCCTAAACAAGCATTATACGTATTCATCAACAACGCAGCAATTGTCATCAGGCCTACGCCGCCGGGAACAGGTGTTATATGGCTGCATTTAGGCGCTACCTGGTCAAAGTCAACATCGCCCTTGATGGCATAGCCTTTTTTCTTGCTGCTGTCTTCTACTCTGGTAATACCAACATCTATCACAATAGCATTTTGTTTTACCATATCGGCAGTTAAAAATTTAGGCTTGCCTAAAGCGGCAACAATAATATCTGCCTGCTGGCAAATGTCTTTTAAATTTTTAGTATGGCTATGGCACAGGGTAACCGTGCAATTTCCCGGCTGGCTGTTTCTACTCAGTAAAATACTCATTGGCCTTCCTACAATATTGCTTCTGCCAATTACAACGGCATGTTTACCTTTAGTATCAATTTGATAATGTTCCAGCATCAACAGAATGCCATATGGTGTAGCCGGTAAAAATGCAGGAAGGCCTAATACCATTTTTCCAACATTAATCGGATGAAACCCATCCACATCTTTATGTGGATGGATAGCGCTAATTACTTTCTGTTCATTAATATGTGATGGCAAAGGCAGTTGAACTAAAATACCATCGATGGTGTTGTCGCTATTCAGCTTTTCAATGTGTTCTAAAAGCGTTTGTTCTTCAACGTTATCTTCTAAACGGATAAGTGTACTCATAAAGCCTACTTCTTCGCAGCTTTTTACTTTATTGGCTACATAAGTTTCACTAGCGCCATTGTTGCCCACTAAAATAGCCGCCAGATGTGGTGTTTTGTACCCGGCGCTTTTTAGTTGCAATGTTTTCTCTTTAAGAGTATGTTTAACTGCAGTGGATACAATTTTGCCATCAAGAATTTGCATGCCACAAAGTTAATTAAGAATTATTGATTATCTTGCGCCAACGCTAACTTTAATATCTACTAAAAAGGTAGATATCTAACCTGAAAAACAAAATAATTTAGTATGCGAAAAACACCCATTTTGCTGCTAACTGCAGGGCTATTTTTGTCTAACTGCAAGGCGCAATCTTTACGTTATCCTTTGGCTATGCCGTACCTGGGATTAACGGCTTATTCTTCCAAACAAACAGACGTATTCTCCTTTACGGCCAACCAGGCTGCTTTAAATCTGGTAAAAAATACATCTATTGGGATTTATGGCGAAAGGCGGTTTTTATTAGAAGCATTGAGTAATTATGCAGCAGCCTTTGCTATCAAATCTTCTGCCGGAAATTTTGGAGTACAGATGAATTATGCAGGGTTCAAAAACTTTAATGAAAATAAAGTTGGGTTGGCTTATGCAAAAAATTTAGGTAAAAAAGTTGATGTAGGAATACAGTTTAACTATTTTGGGTACCGTGTGGCCGGTTATGGCAACGCCTCTACTATCAATGCAGAAGCAGGAGTGCTATTGCATTTGTCAGGCCAGCTGAACGCTGGTGTACATGTGTACAATCCTATTGCTGGAAAATTGGGTAAAACCGGGGATGAAAAGCTGGCTTCTGCATATAAGTTTGGACTTGGATATGATGCCTCTGATAATTTTTTTGCTGCTGTAGAAATTGTGAAAGAAGAGGATAAACCTGTAAATGTAATCGGAGGGTTTCAATATCAATTTGCCAGACAGTTTTTTGTGAAGGCTGGCTTCCTGAGTGAATACACCAGCGGATTTGCCGGCGTGGGGATAGGATTTAATAAACTACGTTTAGACATTGCCGGTAGTTATCATCCTCAACTCGGCTTTTCTCCCGGAATTTTATTAATAGCCAATTTTGGTTCTAAAACCGGCAAATAAAAATATTTATTTAACCAACATTTGTTTTTCATGGCAACATCGTTTTGGCTTGTCCCGATTTTTCGGGATCACTCTCTTGTACGGCAGATACTTTATTCATCTTTTTCTTTTATATTTAAAAGCGTTTTTTTACTCTTCATTCTTAATTTTTCATTTTTAATTAATATAAGGGCTCAGACTGAGCAGCAAATTGAAAACTTTGCCGAGAAGATGGAAAGTTCTGAAGTAGAAGATGATTCTTATCTAATACAATTGCAGCAGTATACGTTACATCCTATCAATCTTAATACGGCAGATGAGAAAGAATTAGGAGAGCTGCCATTGTTAAATGATATCCAGATCAAAAGTCTCATACAGTATAGAGCAGTTTTGGGAGAATTTATTAGTATCTACGAGCTGCAGGCTATACCCTTATGGGATATTGATTTGATAGAAAAAATTCGTCCATACGTAACTGTTAGTAGTCAATCGAATTTTTTGTATTCTATTCAACAGCGATTACATAATGGCGATCATAGTATATTGGCCAGAATATCACAAGGGTTGGAGAAATCAAAAGGTTACATGCTGCAAAATAAAGATTCGTTTACTGGTAATTATTATTCCGGGTCACCACAACATTTACTATTACGCTACAGGTATACGTTTAAAAACTTACTCCAATACGGCGTTGTTGCTGAAAAGGATGCAGGTGAACAATTTTTAAAAGGCGCTCAGCGAAAAGGCTTTGATTTTTATTCAGCTCATTTTTTTGTAAAAAATGTAGGCATTATTCAATCACTGGCTTTAGGAGATTTTACGGTAAATATGGGGCAGGGTTTGGTGCAGTGGCAGAGCCTTGCATTTAAGAAAGGCGCTGATGTGTTAAATATCAAGCGGCAGTCTTCCATTTTACGGCCTTACAATGCAGCCGGGGAAAATAATTTTCATAGAGGAGTGGGAATAACATTGGGAAAAAGGCATTGGCAGGCAACTGTTTTTGCTTCGTATAAAAAGATAGATGGAAATGTGGTGGATGATACCATAACAGGTAGCCTTTTTATCTCTTCGTTGCAAACTTCAGGATTGCATCGAACCAAAAGTGAAATTGGAGATAAAGCTGTACAGAAGCAGTTGACGATAGGTTCGAATCTATCCTATACATGGAATCGTTTACATATGGGTGTTAGTACTGTTCGTTATTACTTTGGGTTGCCCATAAATAAAGAATCAGAGCCGTATAATTTGTATGCATTATCCGGGAAATCTCTTAGCAATTATAGTATAGATTACGGTTATACACTTAAAAATATGCATTTTTTCGGCGAAGCCGCAATAGATCATAACGGAAATAAAGGCCTTATCAATGGAGCGTTGGTAAGCGCTTCATCAAAAGTTGATTTGAGTATGTTGTATCGGAATATTTCAAGTGGGTATCAATCTTTATATACCAATGCATTTACGGAAAATGTGCTGCCTACTAATGAAAAGGGTTTTTATACAGGAATTAGTATTCGGCCATCATCAGCATGGCGTTTGGATGCCTATGTAGATTTTTATAAATTTCCCTGGTTAAAGTATGGCGTTAATGCATCTTCTGATGGCAGGGATTATCAGGTGCAGCTTACCTATAAGCCTGGTAAGCAATTAGAAATATACAGTCGATTCAGAACAGAATGCAAATCAATTAATTATGCAAATAAAGATTTACTTATCACCCCAGTGGTGGGTATTCCTAAGCAAAACTGGCGGACTCACATAACTTATAAAGTTAATACTGCAACCACTTTAAGAAGCAGGGCAGAAGTAGTTTGGTATAATAATAAAGAGCAGCCAGAGCATGGTTTTTTAATTTATTTTGATTATATTTATAATCCTCTTTTAAAGCCTTATTCAGGAAATATAAGGCTTCAGTATTTTGAAGCCGATAGTTATAATAGTCGTCTGTACGCTTTTGAAAATGATGTTTTATATAATTTTTCCATCCCTGTTTTTTATAATAAAGGGTATCGTTATTATATTAATATTAATTATAATATAAATAAAAAGTTAAGTTGCTGGCTAAGATGGGCTCAAACTATTTATAAAGATCAGGCTATTATTGGCAGCGGGTTGGATGAAATAAGTAGTAATCACAAGACTGATATAAAGCTACAAGCCATTTATCATTTTTAATATTTTATTAATTGATGCAGCATTATATATAAATATGTTGTCTTTATCATATATTATTACCATTGCTAATATTTAACATTTTTTTTGCATTAATATAAATTTTCTTATTTTTACCCGATCATAAAACCAATTAAAAGCATATGAGAAGAATTCTATCGCTATCGGTAATACTGCTTCTAAGTATTACAACTGCTTTTGCCCAAACACCTGTCAAGGGGACTGTTATGGATGCCAAAAGCGGCTCGCCTTTATCCGGCGCCTCCATAAAAATTAAGGGAACTAACAAAGGTGTAAGTGCCAATGAAGATGGCTCGTTTAGTATTGACGCTTCTTCGGCAGTTACACTTGAAGTGTCCATGGTGGGCTTTGCAACTAAAACTGTAAAGGCTTCCCCAGGGCAAGCAGTTTCAGTAATGCTGGAGTCAGCTGCAAAAACTGATGTGGAAGTTGTAGTTACCGCTTTAGGGCAGCAAAGACAAGCAAAGCAACTTGGGTATTCCACTGCAAAGGTTAAGGCTTCGGAATTAACTCAGGCAAAGGTAGTTAACTTACAAAATGGGTTGACTGGAAAGGTATCTGGTTTAAATATTCAAACAACTAATAATGGTGTTTTTGCTGATACGAGAATTACTTTAAGAGGTATTCGCTCTCTTACAGGAAATAACCAGCCAATGTTAGTTGTTGATGGTGTACCGGTAGCATTATCTTTTATTTCTTCGCTAAATCCTAATGATATTGATAATGTAACCATTCTAAAATCATCTTCTTCAACTGCTATTTATGGACCTGATGGAGTGAATGGCGCTATTGTTATTACGACTAAAAGAGGATCTAAAGCCAGCCCAATGATAACTTTGAGTCATACTACACAGGTTGAAAAGGTTTCGTTCATGCCAAAATTACAGACTCGTTTTGGTTCTGGCTCTTCCATTGATGCCAATGGTTATGGTGTTTACGACCCTATTGAGAATCAGGGTTATGGTGATGCATTTGACGGTTCTCTACGCCAAATTGGTCGTGATGGCCCTAATGGGGAACAGTATCTAGTAGAATATATTGCCAGGCCTGAAGAAAAGAAAAAATTCTGGGATATTGGGATGACAAACCAAACTGATTTGTCATTTTCAACTGGAGACTTTTATCTTAGTGCTCAAAATGTGAATATCAAGGGTATTGTTCCAAAAGATGAGAATAAGAGGATTAATGTGAGAATGAGAGCTGAAAAAGAGTATAATCGTTTTAAAGCAATTTTTAATCTTAACTATACTCAATCAAATTATAATGTAACTACTCAGCCTGATAGAGATCATTCTCCTTATTGGTTGCTTTTAAATAGTCCAATGCAGATTCCTATCACTAGATTCAAAAACTGGCAAACAGATTTTTGGTCTCATCCAGATAATTACTTTAACGATTACTATAGTAACCCATATTTTATCATTGATAATTATCGTACTAAAGGTAAGTCTGATGAATTTTTGGGTAACGTTGAGTTAAGCTACAAAATAACGCCAGAGTTGGCACTTATATATCGTTTGGGCGGAACATTTGCCAATGCAGAATCGAGAGCAACTCGTGGATTTTTTGTCTACTCAGATTTTGCCAAAGATCATAAAGCTATTGCAGCTTCCGGTGATTTAAACGCAAGCGTTAGTACTTCAAGTGCTTTCTCCAGCCGTGTAAATTCAGAAGTTTTTGCTACTTATGCCAAGAAGTTTTCTAATGTTACCTTTGATGCACTTGTAGGTCAATCCTTTAGAGAAATTAACTCTAAAAATGTGGGTATTTCCAGTAACAATCTGGGAAGAACAACACTTTTCAATCCAGTTGTAAGAAAAGGTGAGCCAACTGTTTCAGATGGTGAGTCTAAACAAAGATTAGAGAGATTCTTTGGTAAACTAGCATTCGGATATGATAATTGGGCATTTATAGAAGGAACAGCAAGTTATGACATTGATAGCAGGTTGGCCAATCCTTATAAGCCTGTTTCTTATGGCGATATTGGATATTTCTATCCTGGTGTAAGTGCTTCTTTTGTATTGAGTGAAGCGATTCCTAGTCTGAAAGAAGGTAAATATCTTAATTATCTAAAATTAAGAGGAGCTTTGTCTAAAACTGGTAACGTAAACCTTGCTCCTTACTCTTTAGAAAATAAATTTGCAGCGGGAACCTTCTTCCCTTATGGAACAATTGTTGGGTTTCAGTCTACTGGTGTAAGCTCCCAACCTGAATATCAGCCAGAGTTTATTGTAAACAGAGAGGCTGGTATCGAGTTAGGGTTCTTGAAAAATAGAATAAACTTTGAAGCCACTGCTTATCATCAGGATAACTCTAATCAAATCATTACTGTTGCGTACTCTGCAACAACCGGTTTCCCTCAGTCAGTTTTAAATGCTGCTTCATTTGTAAACAAAGGCTTGGAATTTGATCTGAAGCTAACTCCTTTAATTAAAATTAAAGATGTAAATATTGACTTTAAAATAAACTACACTCATCAAACAAGTGAGATTACAAAAATACTTGATGGTGTTGATGAGTTAGGAGTTGGGAACGCAAACTTTGCGATTGTTGGTCGTCCTGCTTTCGTGTTTAAACTGACTGATTACTTACGTGATGATCAAGGACGAGTAATTGTTGACAAAACTACAGGAATGCCTGAAAAAAATCCTAATACATCCGTTTTTGGTAAAACACTGCCTGACAATTTAGTTGGCTTAGGACTTAACGTGAATTGGAAAGGTTTGTCTCTTAGTGCAGTAGCAGATTATCGCGGAGGTAATCAAATATATTCAGGAAACTTTGCTTATGCACTTGATTTCTCCGGAGTTTCAGAACGCAGCGCATATTTTGACCGTAGACCCTTTATTTTCCCTAACTCCGTTTATTTAGAGGGAGATAAATATGTTGAAAATAAGGATGTGTATACTAAATCATACGGTTATAACTTCTGGTCACAAGATATCAATACAGGTGTTCAATCAAACTATATTTCAAGTGGTGCTTTCTGGAAATTAAGGGAAGTAGCTATCAATTATACATTACCTGTTAAAAGACTGTTCAAAGGTACAGTTGGAAATACAATTAAAGGGTTATCTGTTGGTATTGTCGGTAGGAACCTTTTAACATGGTTGCCAGAATCTAATCAATGGACTGATCCTGAATTCTCAAATTCAAATTCATCCAATGGCCAGGGTGTAAATGATTTATTCAATACTGCACCTACCAGAATATTTGGTGCCAATGTTACTGTTAATTTTTAATTAATAAACCTGCTAATATACTGATATGAAACTTAATAAAATATTTTATTCATTGATTTTTCTTGTAATTCTGGGATCAGGAATTATAAGTTGTAAAAAATCAACTTTCGATATTAATAAAGATCCAAATCAACCTACGGATAGTACTGTTACTTATAACTTAATTTTGCCGGCTGCAATGCAAACAACTAGTGCCATTGTTGCCAACAGTTGGGGCTGGTTGCAAAACTGGCTTGGTTTCTGGGCAAGATCAGGTACGTATGCACCGAACGTAACGGAAGAAACTTATACAATCACTACAAACTTCCAAAATGGACTATGGAACAACTTATATTCCAATGCTTTGAACTATGAGATAATGCGCCAAAAGGCAAATGTTGCGGGTGCTACATTTTACGAAGGAGTGGGTACGATCATGAAAGCTCATAACTTTCAAATATTGGTAGATATATATAATAATGTACCTTATTTTGATGCACTAAAAGGAAATGCTAACCCTACGCCTAAATACGATAAAGGATTAGATATTTATAAAGATCTCTTTAGGCAAATTGATAAAGGCATTGAACTTATCAATGCTACAGTTGATGCTAAAAATGTGGATTACAAAACAAACGATTTGTTATTTGGTGGTGATAAAACTAAATGGAATAAATTTGGCAATACCCTTAAGTTGAGAATGTTAGTACATTTATCAGGTGTAGCTGGGTTCGATTTTGCAAGTGAAATGGCTATCATTCAGGCAAACGGGAAAGGCTTTTTGGGTGCCGGAGAAACAGCCCAGTTAAATCCCGGCTTTAATTCTACTAAGCCTAATCCTTTTTACAGAACTTACGTAAGGGATGAAGGAAATGTGGTAACGGGGAATTCTGTATATTATAAGGCTAATTCTTATGCTATAGGTTATTATAATCTTGATGGCGATCCTAGGTTAGCTAGATTTTATGTGGCAGGTAGCCAGGGGCAAAGAGGAGTACCATACGGTTTACCTCCTGTTACAGAAAATGCAGCCGGAACATTATCAGGTGTTAATGGCCCTGGTGTATTGAAAGGAAGTGGTTATGATTCACCAGCTTGGATATTAACGGCAATGGAAAGTTTATTTTTACAGGCTGAAGCTCGCCAAAGAGGTATACTTAATTTTGGACCAACTGCTAAAACATTGTATACAAATGCAGTAGTTGAGTCTTTTACTTTTATGGGGCTAACTGCCAATCAGGCTAACACATACTTTGCTTTTAATGCCGGATTCCCGGATGTAGATTTTGATGTGGATCCTATCTATGCTATTATCTCTCAGAAATGGTTTGCTCTAAATGCGTTTGCTCCATTTGAAGTATGGGCAGATTATAGAAGAGTGGATCATGGTGGTGAGAAGCATTTTGTGTATGGTGTTGAGGCTGGATATGATCCGGGTCCTCCTATTTCAGTTGCTCCACAAAATACGGCAACAGAAATTCCTGTAAGATTATTATATCCTCAAAATGAGTACAATTATAATTCAGCGAATGTTGGAGCAGAGGGTACCATTAATCAGTTTACCAGCAAGGTATTCTGGGATGTTAACTAACTCATCTAATTATTAATTAAAATTTAATTTATGAAATTTTTTAGTATCAAATATCTATTCATTATTCTAACCTGCCTTACTATAGCTGGTTGTGTGAAAGATAAAGGATTTGACAATAATGAATATGGCTTAAAAGATGTAAACAATTTACCATCTGGTGTAGGATTACCTGAAAGTACTGCTCCGGGAAGCATTGTATCTTTTTCAATTGATAATATAGAGACAGCCCAAACCATAAAAGCTCCATTAGTGAGATTTTTTTCAAATGGCAATGCTAGTGCTAATATAACAGTACAACTGTCTGTTAATAATGCTTTAGTGGATCTTAACAAATATACTGTTTTGCCGGAGGCAGCTTATCAAATAGCTTCTTTAAACCTGACTATTCCAGCGGGTGTGGACTCCGTTCGTTTGCCTATTGTTATCCCTAATGCTAAAGCTAATTTGGATGTTACAAAAACTTATGCTATTGGTTTTACAATTGCAAGTGTAGATGGAGGACATACAATTGCATCAAATATGAAAAATGTAATTGTTGTAATATCCATTAAAAATGAATGGGATGGTGTTTACTCTTATAAAGGGTATGCGTTAAGAGCAGGTGATCCGGTATTAACAGGAAATTTTTCTGGTAAAGAAATGACGTTGGTTACAGTTGGTGCTACTGCTGTACAATTTGGATCACTTGCTTTATGGGGTAACGGATCTTCGCTTATAGCCATAGGCGAGCCACGTTTAGATATTAATAATGGAGTGCCAAGCCCTTATCCGGTAACAGTAAGTAGTTCAGGGGGAGCATTTAATTTTCCAGGATATAATAATCGTTATGATGCAGCCACAAAAACCTTTTATATAGGTTTTTCTTGGGGTGGCGGCCCTGGCGTAAGGGAGTCATTTGATACATTAACTTATTTGAGACCCAGATAATAATATAGTTTATTATTTTAATATATAAAAGGGCGCTTTAAATAAGGCGCCCTTTTTGTATCTTTGTACAAACAACCATCAATGACCAACCCCGAACAAGCCAATCAGCTTAATATAGAAATATCCGAAGAAGTGTCCGAAGGGCAGTATGCAAATCTGGCTATTATTACACATAGCCATGCTGAGTTTGTGATAGATTTTGTGAATGTAATGCCTGGTACTCCAAAAAGTAAAGTAAAAAGCCGTATCATTTTAACTCCTTTTCATGCCAAACGTTTTATGAAAGCTATGATTGATAATGTTAAAAAATTTGAACAAACTAATGGTACCATACAAGATATGGAAGCCATAGACCTACCCTTTACTTTTGGAGGCCCAACAGCACAGGCATAAAAATCTAAAAACAAATAATCAATTTACTAATCTACTACAACTTAAATCCCACCTTTCCAAAGAAGAAAGCTCCTCCAAATCCCATTTGTACTGCTTCCCACATACCACCTGTTTCTGTATTGGCAGCATCATGGTAATCAGGATAAACATCAAAAATATTAGAGCCACCAATGGTGATATTTATTTTCTTGCTGGCAGCATACGAAAACGAGAGATCCGTAGTGGTTTTTGATTTGAATTTTTGCACTTCATCAGCAAAATTTATAATTTCAACTTCTCCAAAATTGGTAAAACGTAAAAAGGTAGTAAACTTGGAAATTTTATAATCCATTCCCAAACTTAACTTGCGTTCAGGTGCACTGGCAAGGAGGAAATATTGTTCACGCCTGCCATAATAAATATCTTCTTTCCCTTTTAAGGCAGGAATAGTAGTAATCTTATCCAATTCCATTTTATTGAAATTACCTGCAAACGTAATACCAAACCTGCCCCTGCCTATCCGGTGAGCATACGTTGCAATTACATCCAAACCAAGCGTACTGGTATTAACTGCATTGGTAAAAAATTGGGCGCTTCCTACATTCAAGTCCTGTAATATTTGTCCGATCGCATCATCGCTCTGATCAAATAATCCGGTTAATACAACCCTGTCTTTAATATCTACTTTATATCCATCAATGGTTAAGGAAAGATTATTGATAGGTTTTGCTGTGAACCCAAGGCTTGCATTGACAGATGTCTCTTGTTTAAGAGATGGCATACCAACACTTTTTGCCAATGCGCCGTCATTAGGAGCTATCACTGTTTCAAAAAGAGCGCCACTTACCAAATTAGTAAAAGTTGAGCTAAAATGTATTTGTGGCAGCGATGGTGCTCTAAAGCCTGTGCTTACAGAACCCCTTAAGGCAAATTTTTCAGAAAATTTTAATCGGGAAGCCAATTTGAAATTGGTAGTCCATCCAAAGTCACTATAATTTTCTACCCGTATGGCGCCATTTACCATGAGGCTTTTTGTGATATCCAATTCACCATCTACATAAGCCCCCCAGTTGGTTCTGGTTTTGTTGGTTTCATCCTTAGGTTGAAAGCCCGGAAAACCTTGAGCACCGCCAGGACGGAAAGTAGTATCCTCATCAATAACTTCAAAAACTACCGGTCCATATTGTTTATAAGAAGCTTCTTCACCTGCAAATAATTTGTATCGGTCTTGCCTGAATTCAGTACCAAAGGCAAGGTTGGCTCCTTTAGCTACCTGGCTAAAGTTTTTATTAAGGTGAACACCAACGGTATTTTGTGCTAATTGAAAACCACCGGAGTTAAAGCTGGTTGGAGAAGCATCTTCCAGTGAAGCATTTAAGGTATGGCTGACACCATATTTAAATCGATTGCTTCCCATTGTAGCATTAAAATCAGCATTCCAGCCATTAAAACTCGTACGAACACCAACGGACACTCCTACATCAGTAATGGTTGATTCTATAAAAGGATCAAATCCATCAGGATAAATAGATAACACATTCCTTTCACTTTCAGGATATCTCGTATAGGCATAAGCGCTACCGTTGCGAATACTTAATCCGCCGAAGGCGTAAAAACTAGTTCGACCATTAAAAGGCACACTACTGTTTAAATACAAAGAATAATTATCCAATGAGGCATCACCAAATTTTTTACGATAATTGTCGGGGTATAAAGTTTCGAAGTTGGGCCTGAACGTTTTTTGTTTGGATAAATAATCACCTGTGACATTGATAAATGCTCCTTTATTTAATTTAATTCCATAATTCAGGTTAGTATTAATCGTTAGTCCGTCAGACTGACGGTCAAGTACTTTCCCCTGCTCAGAATTTAATGATTTACCATAGCCGGTGATAAATCCACCGGTGGATACATTGGCATTTAATTCATTTACATTTGATTTTAAAATGATATTGACAACACCAGCAATGGCATCTGAGCCGTATTGTGCTGCAGCGCCATCTCTTAATATTTCTATGCGTTCAATAGCAGCTGCAGGAATGGAGTTAAGATCAGTACCTGTATTGCCCCGGCCCCTGCTTCCAAATAAGTTTACAAGTGAAGACTGATGCCAGCGTTTACCATTTACCAATACCAGTGTTTGATCCGGCCCTAATCCACGAAGCGTTGCAGGATCAATATGATCAGCACCATCCCCACCGCTTTGGCGATTACTATTAAATGAAGGAGCAACATATTGAAGAATTTGGTTTAAATCAGCCTGCCCTAAAGTATTGGTAATTTTCGATACCGGAATAATATCAATAGGAACAGCCGTTTCTGTAGCAGACCGCTTTAGACTTCGGGTACCCACTATTTCTATGGCAGACATGCTGATAGCGGACGAATTTAAAGTAACATCCACCACATTTTTTCCGGCAATACCAACTTCTTCTGCAAGAATACCCACTCCCGAAAATTCTAAGGTAGCATTAGGGCTACTAACGGTAATTGAATAGTTCCCTTCCTGGTCAGAAATACTGGCATTATCTGTATTTTTTTCCTTGATAGAAATACCGGCCAGCGGTTGATTGCTTCTATCAATAACTTTGCCTTTTATTATGCTTGTTTGGGAAAATGATAAATAAGAAAACAATAGCAATGAAGTTACGGTAAAGATTGTTCTCATGCTGCTAAAATTTAGTTTAGTCTCTTAAAGTTACAATTAAGATCTTATAATGTAAAGTAATTTTACATATATTTTAGTAATAATACGATGATGGCAACACGAATAGATTTATATAAATTTAATGACTATCGGTAATTTGGGAAATAATAATTGGGGCGTGCCCCTTCGCCGCCTACGGCGGCTCGGGTCGGGCTATACGCAGTACTCCTCGTTCGCCCCGCCAACTGGCGGGTCTCACTGCGGGGTACTTGCTCCTATCCCTCACGCTTTAACGTTATACCAAGTGTATATATAAAATGGTCCAATAAAGAA
>CAZPHA010000010.1:0-78404 GCA_964586215.1 uncultured Ferruginibacter sp. | reverse complement strand
ATTTTTTTGAAATGCAAAAAAAATGTAATTTTAGGAGGACTGAATAGTTACAAAAAATTATGAGGGCAATATTAACCAAATTTACTACGGTTGCTATTTTTATTTTTGTGTACGTTGCCACTAAGGCACAATTCAATGTTACTATAAAATTTCATCATCCTCAATCTTTTGCAAATAGTGATACCATTTATTATGATACTGCCCATCAATTAAATTGGGATAATTTTCAGGGGAAGCCGGTGTTTAACGGTAAAGCCGGAGCAATTACAACGGCAGGGTTTGGCTATAAGGCTGGCTTACATTCAATAGGTGCACAGTCTGATTTTACCATACATATTTACTGTTTTTTTAGTAAAAGCAGATCCTGGGTATTGCCGGATAAAAAATTACCTTATGTGTTGAACCATGAACAAAAACATTTTGATATCGCTTACATAGGTACCTGTGTATTTATTAAAAAATTGCAAGAAGCGACATTTACCAATAAAAACTATAAGAAATTATTAACTGATATTTATAATGATACCTATACTTTCATGAATAAATTACAGGGTCAGTATGATCGGGAAACTAATAATGGTCAGTTGGAAGCGAAACAGCAGGAGTGGGATAAAAAAATTGAAGACCTCTTACAGGGCTTCAAAAGTTATTATTAAAGTAAAAACGTCTTAAACAATATTGACTTCTCTTTCCAGCAAAACATTAAATTTTTGCCGTACACTTTGCAATACTTCTTCACTTAAATCATAAATTTCTTTACCTGTGGCATTGCCGTAGTTCACTAATACCAGCGCCTGTTTGGAATAGCAGCCGGCGTCATTTTTGCGAAAGCCTTTCCAGCCGCATTGCTCTATCAGCCACCCGGCGGCTAATTTAACGTTACCATCTGCCAAAGGATAGCCAACTAACCCAGGAAAATTGTTTTTTAATTCAGTAAAAAATGTATTAGAAATTGTAGGGTTTTTAAAAAAGCTACCTGCATTGCCAATTTGTGCCGGGTCAGGTAATTTACTGCTTCGTATATTGATAACCGCCTGTGCAACGTTTTGTATGGTAGGGGTTTGAATTTTCATTTTAATCAATTCTTCCTCAATAGCTCCATACGATGTGTTAAGATTGGCTTTTTTCGAAAGCCTGAATATGACTTGGGTAATAATAAATTGATCTTTATACTTCTTCTTAAAAACACTTTCACGGTACCCGAATTCGCAATCGTTGTTAGTAAAAATTACCAGCTTTTTGTCTTCAATATGAAAGGCTTCCAGTTCATAAAATACATCTTTTAACTCCACGCCATAGGCCCCGATATTTTGCATGGGGCTGGCTCCAACATTTCCGGGTATCAAAGCAAGGTTTTCGACGCCTGCCAGATTATGTTCCAGACAAAATAATACAAACCGATGCCAGTTTTCACCTGCTGCTGCTTTTACATATACATGATGCTCATCTTCCTTTATAATCTTCATTCCTGTCAACTCGTTTTTAACAATGATGCCTTCAAAATTTTTTGTAAACAGGATATTACTACCTCCTCCTAAAATACAAGTTGATAGTGGAGAGATGACAGATGATAGTTTTTTATACTCAAAAAAATCTGTTAGTTGATCAATAGATTTTAAAGCAAAAAAATATTTAGTAATTACGTCAATGCCAAACGTATTATATTTTTTTAGTGAAATATTTTGTTGAATATTCATCTCATTTTTTTTAATACCCATTACCTCAATACCCTAATACCAAACTTATTTAAACTGCATCAACATCCGCTACCACAAACACACTCCTGTATTTTTTCTCGCTATGCAGCAGACTGATGTGGTTATGAATGGCGCTTTTATATCTGTTTAACAGGCCTGGCTCTTTAGGCAATTTTATTAAAATTTCTTTTAAATACTGATTTCTAACTCTGTTGACTACAGGATCTGCAGGGCCAATAATATGGTTTTTTAAATCCTGCTTAAGCGATGCAGCTAAATGATCGGCTGCTTCGGTAACTCGTATTTTGTCTTTATGTCTTAATGTAAGTAAGATAATTCTACTGAAAGGCGGATAAAAAAATTGTTGCCTGCCGGCGATCTCTTCCTCATAAAATCTTTTATAATCATGTTGCAGCAACATCTGCAAAATCGGATGTTGTACATTACTGGCTTGAATCATTACTTTACCTTGTTCACCTTTTCTTCCGGCACGACCGCTTACCTGTTCCATAAGCTGATAAGCTTTTTCATTTACCCTAAAATCGGCAAAGCTCAATAAACCATCTGCATCCAAAATACCTACCAGGCTTACATTATCAAAGTCGAGACCTTTTACCACCATTTGTGTGCCTACTAAGATATCTAAACGATGTTGCTCAAATGCTTGTATTAAATTGTCATGATCCGTTTTGCCACGAACATTATCCACATCCATCCTTCCAACTTTATGATTAGGGAACTCTTCATCTAACAACTCTTCTATTTTTTCTGTGCCAAAATTTTTTTCCAGCCATTCATTTGACCCACATCCAGGGCATGTAATCAGTTTGGGATAAGTGCTTGCACAGTAATGACAGTGTAATCTATTGCTAAATTTATGGAGGGTAAGCGATACACTGCAATGTATACACTGTGGAATAAAGCCACAGGTACCGCAGATCATATAGGGATTATAACCACGTCTGTTTTGAAAAAGAATAACCTGCTTATTTTTATCCAGAGCATTTTGGATGGCATCTTTTAATGGAGGGCTTAGCATAACTTTCTCTTTCTTCGACATTTGGCGGGTATCAACAATCTCTATGGCAGGTAATTGAATGCCACCAAAGCGATCGTTTAACTCTACCAGGCCATATTTATGGTGATAAGCATTGTAGTAAGACTCTACGGAAGGAGTGGCGCTTCCCAATAATACTTTTGCATTAAAAAGCGATGCATAAAAAATAGCCGTATCCCGTGCATTGTATCGAGGTGCAGGTTCCTGTTGTTTGTAGGAGCCGTCATGCTCTTCATCCACAATGACAAGGCCTAACTGCTGAAATGGTAAAAACAAGGCGCTTCTGGCGCCCACTACCATTTTTACTTCTCCGGTTTTTATTTTATTCCACAGTTCTACTCTTTCATTGTTATTAAATTTTGAATGATAAATAGCAATATTACCGCCAAAATGTTTTTGAAGCCTTCTGATAATTTGTGTAGTGAGTGCAATTTCCGGAAGTAAATACAGTACTTGTTTGCCGGCGCTAAAATAAGTCTCCATCAACCTGATATAAATCTGCGTTTTTCCACTACTCGTAATACCATGCAAAAGGCATACATTTTTTTCCTTCAATTTGTCGCCTATCGCCTGATAAGCATCATTTTGAGCTTCGCTTAATTCAAAATCGAGTTGTACTGTTTTGGGCAATACTTTTATCCTGTCTACGCTTCGTTTTTCAACAAGTAAAATATCTTTTTGCACCAATCCTTTTAGTTGTGCCGGCGTAGCGCCTGCTTTTTTCAACAGCTCAGATTGTATAACTTCGCCCTGCGTTTTTTGTAGATGCAAATAAGCCAGTAGTAACTCCATTTGTTTGGGAGCTCCTTTCCAGTCGTTCAGTTTCTCACTAAGTGCTTCTTCATTGTGATAGGTAGGGTGGAGGATGACATAATTTTCCAGCTTGGCTTTGTATTTTTCAGTCATTTGCTCCCAGACCCGGCAAATATTTTTATCGATTAAATTTTTAATTACCGGGTAGACGTGGGTAACATCCAACAGCTCCTGTATTTCAGTAATTTTTATTTCTTTTTTTATAGATAAAGCTTCTGCTACAATATATTCATCATCGTTTAAATCTGTAAAATCGTACTCATTTTCTTCATTATACAATAAAATTGTTTCGCTGCTTAATTTAAAATGTGCAGGCAATGCAGCAATCATTACTTCGCCTTCGCTACACATATAATAATTGCTGATCCAATGCCAAAGTTTTAATTGTTCCGGATAAAGCACCGGTTCCTCATCTAATACATTTAATATTTCTTTGGTAGGATAAGGCGGCTTTTGAGTAGTAATTTCTTTAATAATTCCGGCATATTTTTTTTTCTTTCCTAAATTGACCTCTACTCGTACGCCTACTTTTATCAGATCACTAAAATGCTCAGGAATGGCATACGTATAAGTGGTAGGCAGTGCCAGGGGTAATATTACATGAGCCCAGGTGGTGGCTGTAGCAGGTAAAGCGATTGTTTGTTGATTATAATTATAATTCATGAATGGTTATCAAAATTACAAACAATTATGGTGGAAAAAACTTAATAAATGTGTAATATTTAAGAGGTAATATTTAATATTTTACTATCAACTATTCTCGCCTGAGGCGAGACAGGCATCTCTCATCTATCATCTCAGCCCTGATCCAACTAGCTTTATACTTCATGAGGCCTTCTTCCATTTTTTTATACACCAATTCTTTCAGTTGTTGAACATTGTCAAGATTAAATCCCTCTACCGGTATTTCAGGCAGGTATACAGTGCGTAACTTTCCGGGTGTTAATGATACAATACTTTTATAATGATATCTATCGAGTGCATTTAAAAACAGGAGTGGCTTAATGGGTGTTTGCATTTCAATGGCCAGTCTGAAAGCGCCGTCATAAAAATCTTTGAGTGGTTTATTGCTCATATTAAAAGTGCCTTCCGGACAAATGAAGATCGATATATTTTTTTTTAAATAAGATTTTAAAATTTGGATACTTTTAATCCTGCTTTCCGTGCTGGTTCTGTCCACAGCTACTACGGCTGTTTTATAAATAAGACCAAAAACAGGCATTTTTCCCAATTCTGCCTTGGCTAATATACGGACAGGTTGTCTTCTAATTGCTTTCATCATTTCGGGAATATCCATATAAGAATTGTGGTTGCTAACAAAAATATAAGGTACCTTACGATTGTGTGGTGCTTCATAAATATTTTTATGAAAAATTCCTATCAGCAACAAAACAAAATCAGCCCAAAGGCGGCAAAGGGAATAAGCTATGTTTCCTCCTTTAATACGGTCTAAAAATAACCCTGCAAAAAGTACAAAAGGAAATATGATAAACATCCCGGTAAAAAAAATGATAAACGCATATAAACAGTATATGAGCTGAAAAAAGCGGCGAAAAACATGCAAAAACTGGCTCAAAATGAAGAATTTAGTCCTCAAAAAAGGCTAAAATATGCGTTTCTGAGCTATTTTTCTACAATTTTTACCTCAATATTTCAGTATGTAAGGTAAAATCCTTAACTTTGCCGTCCAAAATTCGGCAAATTATGTTAGCAATAGTAAAAATTGCAGGGCAACAATTTAAAGTAAAAGCAGGCGACAGCTTGTATGTACCTCACTTATCAGGCAACACCGGAGATGCTGTAGAGTTTTCAGATGTGTTGATGACTGATAATAATGGAGAAGTTACCGTAGGTAACCATGTAAAAGCTGTAGTAAAAGCTGAAATTGTAAATGACCTGGTAAAAGGTGATAAAGTAATTGCCTTTAAAATGAAAAGAAGAAAAGGGTTTCGTAAAAAACATGGTCACCGTACACAGTATACGCACATTAAAGTAACTGGTATAGGATAGTTGATTAGTTGAATTGTTGACGGGTTGATGATAATAAATATTGTATTTACTTTTTATTTCAACATCTTAACATTTCAACATTTTAGCATTTTAACATCTTAACGTATCAACATAAAAAACAATGGCACACAAAAAAGGTGAAGGTTCCGTAAAAAACGGTCGTGATTCACAAAGTAAAAGATTAGGGGTAAAAATTTATGGTGGTCAACCAGCATTAGCAGGGAATATCATCGTACGCCAACGTGGTACTGTTTATCATCCAGGTAAAAATGTTGGTGTTGGAAAAGACTTTACAATCTTTGCACTAACGGATGGTGTAGTCGAATTTCGAAAAGGAAAAGCAGACAAAACATTCGTTTCTGTGAACGCTGTGGAAGTAACAGCATAAAAATTTTTTTAATTTTTTTTTGGTAGTTGAAAAAATGTTTATATTTTTAAGCATTATTTACTAACCAATTAAATTTAAAAAAATGGCAACAAAGAAAAAAGCTGCTAAAAAAGCCGCTCCTAAGAAAGCTGTAAAGAAAGCTGCTCCTGCAAAAAAAGCAGCTCCTAAAAAAGCTGTAAAGAAAGCTGCTCCTGCAAAAAAAGCAGCTCCTAAAAAAGCTGCAGCAAAAAAGAAATAACTTTTGCTCTAGTAAAATGATAGTAAAGTCCTGGTTAATCCGGGACTTTTTCTTTAACAGAATTACCCGTATTTTTCAGACAAGATCTATGTTGTAATACCTTTCAATCTTCAATCTTACCTATTCAATATTTATGAGTAATTACGAAATAGCAGATAAGTTTTCATTACTTTCCAAGCTCATGGATATTCATGGCGAAAATTCGTTTAAAGCCAAATCATATGCCAGCGCTGCGTTTGCGATTGAAAAATTGCCTGTTCAATTAAGTAAAACACCCCAGGAAAAAATATTTACCATAAAAGGTATTGGAGAAAGTACCGGAAAGAAAATAATTGAATTGTTGCAAACCGGGCAATTAAAAGCGCTGGATGATTTATTACAAAAAACTCCGCCCGGCATTTTAGAGATGATGCAAATAAAAGGCATCGGACCCAAAAAAATTGCGGTTATCTGGAAAGAAATGGGGATAGAAAACATAGGGGAGCTATTGTACGCCTGTCAGGAAAATAGATTAAAGTTGTACAAAGGTTTTGGAGAAAAAACCCAACAGAAAGTAATGGAGGCTATCGAATTTTTCCAAAATAGTAAAGGCAGTTATCTGTATGCAAAAATTGCTCCCATAGAAGTTAACCTGATTACTTTTTTACAGAAAATTTTTAATAATAGTAGAATACTCATTACAGGTGCATTTAGAAGGCAACTGGAAGTAATAGACACCATAGAATATATTATCGATGAAAAAAATGAAGCAATAAAAGAAAAATTCAATCAGGTTGAAGATTTTGAATTATTGGAAGAGCATGACAATTCTCTTACGTACAAAAGCACACTTGGATTTAGGTTAAAATTATATTGTTGTGATAATGATAATATTTTCCAAACTCTTTTTAAAACAACAGGCTCAACAGAATTTGTAGAATCTTTTTATGAACAATTTCCATTAGTTGTAAATGCTGACTTTCAGTCAGAGGAGGAAATCTTTACAAAAGCAGGGTTACCCTTTATTGAGCCTTATTTAAGAGAAGATGTATCAATAATTGATAAAGCAAAAAATAATCTTATCCCTTCCAACCTTATTGACACGGCATCCATCAAAGGGATTATCCATAGTCATAGTAATTGGAGTGATGGCAATAATACAATTGAAGAAATGTTGTTGGCTGCAAAGGCCAAAGGGCTGGAATATCTGGTAATCAGCGATCACAGTAAAAGTGCTTTTTATGCTCATGGGCTCGATGAGCAAAAAATAAAGGAACAACATTTATATATTGATGAGTTGAACGCTAAATATCCGGATTTTAAAGTGTTTAAAGGCATTGAGTCAGATATTCTTAATGATGGCAGCCTCGATTATAGCAATGAAGTGCTGGCTTGTTTTGATGTAGTCATAGCATCGGTACATAGTAATTTAAATATGCCGGAAGAAAAAGCAATGATGCGGTTACTGAATGCCATTGAAAATCCTTATACTACTATTTTAGGCCACATGACGGGAAGATTATTGTTGAGCAGAAAAGGTTATCCTGTTAACCATAAAGCTATTATTGACGCTTGTGCTGCTAACCATGTGGTGATTGAATTAAATGCTCATCCGGTTCGGCTGGATATGGATTGGCGATTTATACAATACGCATTGGAAAAAAATGTGTTGATCTCTATTAATCCTGATGCCCATGATACGGATGGGTTTGATGATGTTTATTATGGTACGTTAGCAGCCCGTAAAGCTATGCTTACAAAAGAAAATAATCTAAGCAGCTTCTCCAGAAAAGAGTTTCAGGATTTTATTGATAAAGGAAAGCAATTAAAAATTAAGAGTTAGGAATTGGCAATTAAAACAATTTAGAATATTATTTTGGTACGAACATTAGCTCTTTATTTAACATAGTTGTGTCACTCACTTGTACCGCATACCGCTAATCATCTTTATTCTAATTTTATATTATCTTAAACTCTTTACTGGTATGCGAATTAAGTTTCTACATAATTCAAGTTCTTTCCATAGGTTTCTTCTGTAAACCAGGCGGCCAATGTACTTATTACCATTACAATAACGCCTGTTATCCATCCGGCTGTTACATAGTTAAAATTTAATTGTTGTAATCCGTTGAATAATAAAATCATTAATGGTAAGGAGCCTCTTACCATATTTGGAACAGTAGTAGCCGCAGTTGCTCTTATATTAGTGCCAAACTGCTCGGCGGCCATGGTAACAAAAATTGCCCAAAAGCCAGTTCCAAAACCCATAGCGGCACAAATAGCATACATGCCTGTGGCAGATCCGTTTTGTTGAGTAAAATATAAGGCAATAGAAACGATTGTCAGCAGGTAAAAGATAAACAATGCTTTTTTTCTACTTCGTAACCAGTGGCTTACAAAACCAATCAATACATCGGCAATAGAAATAGCCACGTACGCATACATCGTTGATTTTTTGGGCTGTACCGGATTGGTGATGCCAAATGCTTTGGCAAAATCATTTGAAAAGGCAATCAAAATGCCGATTACATACCAGGTAGGTAATCCTATCAGTATGGCGAGCAGGTATTTTTTAAATCGTTTTTTTGTAGAAAAAAACATAAAAAAATTACCCCTCTTTATGTTTTGCTTTTTTACATCGCTGTAAAGCCCACTCTCGAATACGGATATACGAAGCAAAAGCAAACACAATCCCAAACCGCCACCAATAAAATAGCAGGTACGCCAATGGAATGCCTGTGATATAAAATAAGCTACCACAGCACCGGTTAATCCGATACCGGCTACCAGAGAAGTGGCTAAGCCTCTTTTTTCTTTGTGTGTTAATTCGGAAACAAGGGTGATACCGGCGCCCAATTCTCCTGCTAACCCTACTCCGGCAATAAATCGGACCAGCGCATATTGGTTGGGCGTTTGCACGAATCCATTGATAATGTTAGCGATGGAATATAAAATGATAGATCCAAATAATACACTCAGCCGGCCTTTTTTATCAGCCATAACTCCCCAGATGATACCACCCAATAACAAGCCTAACATTTGAATACTGATGATAAATTCGCCCTCACTTTTTACCAGGGCGTCCGAAAGTCCCAGGCCTTTCAGACTGTCTACTCGTACAATATTGAATAGTAGCAAATCATAGATATCTACAAAATAACCTAATGCTGCTACCACAACAGCAATGCTAAAAATAGAAGAAGATTGCTTATGCATAGGGCTGCTAACGGATTAGTTTTAATTTTTTTTCTTTTTGCCAAAGAATAATTTAATAATAACAGGAGCGGTGGTGACCAGTACGATTCCTACTACGATTACTTCCAGATGTTTTTTTAGGTCAAAATTCTGCCATTGGAGAAACAATTTTTGAAGATAGTGCCCTGCAAACAACATGCTGAATACCCAGGCGATACATCCTATAACATTATAAAAAGTAAACTTCTTTTTATCCATATTAACGATGCCTGCTATAATAGGTGCAAACGTTCTTACAATAGGTATAAATCGAGCAAAGACGATAGCTCCGCCACCATGCTTATCATAAAAATCTCTGGCCTGAATCAAATATTTTTTCTTAAACAAAAAAGTATCTTTTCGCTCAAATAAAAAAGGACCACTTTTCCGGCCAAACCAATATCCAACATAGTTGCCGATAACACCTGCGGCGGAAATGATAATGCCCAATATTAATAAATTAGCAAATGAACCCAGGCCATGAATACCGAGACCCTGATTAATTAAATCATCACTATAAATACCGGTAACAAAAAGCAAAGAATCTCCCGGTAGGAAGAAACCTGCAAAAAGGCCTGTTTCTGCAAATACAGCAAAAACGATAAACCACAGTCCACCATTGGTAATATACCATTGCGGTTGTAAAAGTTGCGACCAATGAAATTCTAATAGGATATTATACAGCATTCAATTTTTTTTAAGAGTGTTTCAATTGTCCTTCCCATTTACTAACGGCAGCAGTGGCCAGGGCATTGCCCAAAACGTTGGTCATAGTTCGGCCCATATCACAAAACACATCAATGGCTAAAATAAGGCCTATACCTTCCGGTGGTATATTAAACATACCGCAGGTAGCCAGCACTACTACCAAGGATGCCCGAGGTACTCCTGCAATACCTTTGCTGGTGAGCATAAATACCAACAACATAGTTATTTGTGTTCCTATATCACCAGTTATGGATGTGATATTGTAGGCTTGTGCAATAAACATGCTGGCAAAAGTCATGTACATCATACTTCCGTCCAGATTAAAAGAATAGCCTAATGGCAATACAAAAGATACAATTTTATTATTACACCCAAAGCGCTCCATTTCCTCTACCAGTTTGGGCAATACCGCTTCACTGCTGGCAGTACTGAATGCAATAGCCATGGGGTTGGCGATACGTTTTAACAAAACCGGAAGCCGTTGTTTTAAAAACAAATAACCTATAAACAAAAGCAGCGCCCAAAGCGCCATGAGGCCCAGGTAAAAGGAACCGATATAGTAACCAAACATTTTCAGAGGCTCCAGCCCCTGTTTGGCAATTACGGCACACATGGCTCCAAAAACACCTAATGGCGCCAGTTTCATTACATAGGTAACCATTTTTAATACTACATGAGACAGTGAATCTAAAGCATTTACAATTGGTGCACCTTTTGGTCCAACTGCGGTAACAGCAATTCCAAAAAAAATGGAAAAAACAACCAATTGTAAAATTTCATTGGTCGCCATAGCTTCTATCACACTCCGTGGAACAACATGTTCCACGAAGTGTGCCAGCGAAAATTCAGTGCTTTTTGATACGAGGTCTTTAACACCTTCTGTATCCGTATGGGTTAAATTCATGCCTACGCCCGGTTGGGTTAAATTTACTAATAATAAGCCCAGCAATAAGCTGATTAGTGAAGCAGAAACAAACCACAGCATAGCTTTACCACCTACACGACCAACAGTTTTTAAATCTCCCAGTTTAGCAATTCCAACAACCAGTGTAGCAAAAACGATGGGGGCAATAATCATTTGCACCATTCGTAAAAAAATGGTAGCCAGTAATTTTATTTTGACGCTAAAATCTTTAATAAAATCCGGCGAAGCATATTCATGAACAAAGTACCCGGCAATAATACCCAATGCCATGGCAATTACAATATATAATGTGAGTCTGTTTTTGGGAGCATGTTGATGCGTTGGTTCCATCAGTATTTAATTATCTTGCAATATAGTATTAATACCGTAATCTGTATTTTATCCTATAAAATTTATGGCCGGTAGCTGAATTAAGAATTTATTTCTTATTTTTCCACCTTATTATTAAAATAACTAACCGATATGAGTTTATTTACTAAAAAACCTGTGAGCCAGCTCATGGCTGAGGTTTCTGATTCAGAAAAAGGATTAAAGAAAACCTTGTCTGCAGGGTCACTTGTTGCTTTAGGCATTGGTGCTATTATTGGTGCAGGCTTGTTTGTTAGAACGGCAGCGGCAGCTGCTCAAAATGCAGGTCCTTCGGTAACTATAGGCTTTATTGTAGCTGCCATTGGATGTGCATTAGCAGGATTATGTTATGCAGAATTAGCCTCTTCTATTCCTATTGCAGGTAGCGCTTACACTTACTCTTATGCTACTATGGGTGAATTGATAGCCTGGATAATTGGCTGGGACCTGGTATTAGAATATGCTGTAGGAGCAGCTACTGTGGGAATTGCCTGGAGTGAATATTTGAATAATTTACTCGTAAATGTATTACAATGGAAGCCCATACCCTACGAGTGGTGCCACTCTCCCTGGGAACATACCGCCGAAGGCTTACATGGTATTATGAATGTGCCGGCTTTAGGTATCGTAGCCTTGCTAAGCTTATTGTTGATAAAAGGTACCAAAGAATCTGCTTTTGTAAATGGAATTATTGTGATTACAAAAGTTACCATTGTAGTGCTGATTATTATTATTGGATGGGGGTTTATCAATCCTGCCAATCACCAGCCATATATTCCACCGGCACAAACTTATAAGGATGCACAGGGTGTTGGCCATCATTTTGGTGGAATTATGGGTATTTTGGGAGCTGCAGGGGTAGTTTTCTTCGCATTTATAGGTTTTGATGCGGTGAGTACGGCTGCCCAGGAAGCCAAAAATCCCAAAAGAGATATGCCCATAGGCATATTAGGTTCATTGGTAATATGTACAATACTTTATATTTTATTTGCACATGTATTAACGGGTGTTGCTACTGTGGAGGATTTCAGAACTACCGGAAAGGAAGCATCCGTTGCATTTGCCATCAATAAATATATGGCAGGCTATGGCTGGCTGGGAAAATTAGTAACAGTAGCTATTTTGGCAGGTTTTTCATCTGTAATACTAGTGATGTTGCTGGGGCAGTCCAGGGTGTTTTATTCAATGAGTCGGGATGGATTATTACCCAAAGCTTTTAGTGCGGTACATCCAAAATTTAAAACTCCTTATAAAGCCAATTTATTTATTTTGATATTGGTTGGATTGTTTGCGGCTTTTGTACCCGGAGATATTGTAGGTGACATGACCAGCATTGGTACTTTATTTGCTTTCATTCTCGTATGTATTGCAGTAATGGTACTTAGAAAATCTAATCCTGAGTTGCCACGTCAGTTTAAAACTCCGCTGGTGCCGTTGGTGCCTATTTTGGGAATATTGGTTTGTGCAGCTATGATTTTTGGATTAGGTTGGACGAACTGGTTAAGGTTATTTGGCTGGTTGGCAATTGGCTTTATCATTTATTTTGGATATAGCCGAAAAAATAGTAAACTCACAAATTCAAAAGAGTAGATATTTTTTAAATTTTATAAAACTACTTAGCCCATAATCTGAAAATTGTGGGCTATTTTTTTGGTTGATAATCGGTAATTTCGCAATGAATGAAGTATATGAGTCCGCAAGATGAACAAAAGCAATGGGATATGTCTAAGAAAATTCATGAATTTAGTATAACCAGATTTTAGTATAAAAAATGAAACAAACTATTATATATCAGTCAAAAGATGGAGCAATAGAACTAAAAACAGATGTTGTAAATGAAACAATTTGGGCGAATCGTATGCAAATGGCTGAAATTTTTGATGTAGAGCTGAGGGTTATTAGTGAGCATATTCAGAATATCTATAAAGAAGGTGAATTAAAAAAAGCGGCAACTAGTTCCCAAATGGAACTAGTTCAAAATATAGCCGGCAGAATGGTAAGCAGAACTGTAGATTACTATAATCTGGAGATGATTATTTCAGTTGGCTACAGAATTAACTCAATCAAAGGAACAAAATTCCGCCAATGGGCAACAAAAACTCTCAAACAACATGATGTTTTAGAACTTATTAAGCTGTTCTCAAATACATGGTTTTCTTTGGAAAGTTATGATAAAAACTCTTTCCCCAAAAAAGGTACTAAAAAAGATGTCCATATTACTGCACAAGAACTAGCTAATGATTTACAGCAATTAAAAAAAGTATTGATACAAAAAAGAGAAGCTTCAGAATTGTTTGCACAAGAAAAGAAAAAAGGGAATTTAGAAGGTATTATTGGTAATGTATTACAATCTGTTTTTGGAAAAGATGCTTATGCAACACTTGAATTAAAGGCAGCCCATTTGTTGTATTTTATTGTAAAAAATCATCCATTCAATGATGGTAATAAACGAAGCGGAGCTTTTGCTTTTGTTTGGTTTTTACAAAATGCAGGTTATAATTTCAGACAAAAAATTAGCCCCGAAACCTTAGCAACCATAACAATTCTGGTTGCAGAATCTGATCCTCAAGACAAGGATAAAATGATTGGTTTAATATTATTAATTCTTAATTCAACGGCAAACTAAATAGCTAGTTTTTATCTTGAAAAAGTATTCAAATAATGCTAATCAATACCGGCAACATTAATTTCGACACTATACAAAAAAATACAACAAGCCTTTTTGATAATCGGTAAATTTGCTATGAATGAAGTATATGAGTCCGCAAGATGAACAAAAGCAGTTTCAGGCCCTTTTTGATCATGCCAGTATTGGTATTGTACTAACCAATGCCGAAGGGAAAATTATTAATTTTAATAAATATGCCGAAAAGCAATTTGGCTATGTAAAAGATGAAATCATCAATAAAGAGGTAGAAATATTGATTCCTCATAATCGTCGTACAGAACACATACAGCATAGGAGTAAGTTTGGGAAGCAGCCCGAAAACAGAATGATGGGTACCGGAAGAGATTTATATGCCATTCGAAAAGATGGTATTACTTTTCCGGTGGAAATAAGTCTTTGTAGTTATACAATCGAAAACAAAAACTATGTAATAGCTTTTATTATTGATATTACTATCCGAAAAGGTAATGAGACTGTTTTGCTACAGCAAAAAGCAGCTATGGAAAAAATATCTGCCGATTTAAAGCAGCTGAATGCTTCGCTGGAGCAGAAAGTAGACGATAGAACAAAAATGCTGAAGGAAACGCTGGCCGAACTGGAAAAATCTAAAGAGGAGGTAAGTGAAGCTTTACAAAAAGAAAAAGAATTGAGCGATCTAAAATCACGTTTTGTTACCATGGCATCGCATGAGTTTAGAACTCCGTTAAGTACCATACTCTCCTCCGCTTCTCTGATAGCAAAGTATACCAAAGAAGATGAACAGGAAAAACGGGATAAACATATTAATCGTATTAAGGAAGCGGTAGGTAATATGCGGATTATTCTGGAAGATTTCCTCAATCTGGAAAAGTTGGAAGCTGATAGTGTGAAAGCTAACGTACAGGTTTTAAATATGACAGAATGTGTAAATGAAATCAGTAAAACGATTGCAGACTTGCAGCAAATTGCCAAACGTGGCCAAAAAATTTATATAAGTCAGGAAGGAATTGATAAAGAGATTAAGGTTGACATGATGCTTTTGAAAAATATTTTAATCAACTTAGTGTCTAATGCTATCAAGTTTTCACCAGAAAATAGTGAGATCAATATATTATTAGAAGTCGGTAATGATTTATTGAAACTATCGGTTAAAGATGAAGGTATTGGTATTTCTGAAGAAGATAAAGAACATTTGTGTGAACGTTTTTTCAGAGCGAAAAATGCTACCAATATTCAGGGAACAGGGTTAGGGTTGCACATTGTGTCGAAATACCTGGAGCTGATGTCAGGAAAAATAGAAATTGAGAGTATATTAAATATAGGAACAACCATAAGGCTGATAATTCCACTGATTTCCTGATATTATAAAGATAGGAAATTTTTTATGAATGAATTAAATTAATATTTTTTATAATTCATTAATATTTAATAATTAATTGTTTATTGTAATATTTTATGCATTAAATTTTATTTATATAAATGAAAAAAATTGTATTAATAGAAGATAATCTCGAAGTAAGAGAGAATACCGCTGAAATATTGGAATTAGCTGGTTACAGGGTTTTTACAGCTGATAACGGCAAAAGCGGTGTGATGCTGGCTATTCAGGAGAAACCCGATTTGATTATTTGTGATATTATGATGCCGGTATTGGACGGATATGGAGCCTTGCATTTATTAAGTAAAAATACAGAAACCGCTGCCATACCTTTTATCTTTTTAACAGCAAAAACAGAGAAGGAAGATATCCGTAAAGGCATGACGATGGGAGCTGATGATTATATTACCAAACCGTTTGATGATGCAGAATTATTAAGTGTTGTGGAAACCCGGCTGAAAAAATCTGAAGCAGTTAAATCAAATGTATCCAGAGATATTGCAGGTGTTAATGAGTTTATCAATGCGGCTAAAGTCCATAGTAATTTAGAGCTGGTATCAGATAGCAGAGAGGTAAATCATTATAAAAAAAAGCAAATATTGTATAATGAGGGTAATCGGGCTGGTAATGTTTATTTTGTTGTAAAAGGAAAAATTAAAACGTATTTAATTAATGAGGATGGCAAAGAGTTAATTACAAATATTTACGCCTCGGGAGATTTTTTGGGATATACCACCGTTTTAGAAGAAGGCGTTTATCAGGATAATGCAGAAATATTGGAAGATGCTGAATTGATGGTCATTCCCAAAGATGAATTTTTGCAATTAATTAATGAAAATACAGAAGTAGCTGCAAAATTTATCAAACTTCTGTGTAGTAATGTAGCAGAAAAAGAAAAAAAACTGATTAACCTGGCATATAACTCTTTAAGAAAAAGAGTAGCTGCCGGATTAGTGCAGGTATTTGACAAATTTGAAAAAGACACACATTCTCCAAAAATAGACCTGACCAGGGATAACCTGGCACAGGTTATTGGTACGGCCACAGAATCACTGATACGTACGTTAAGCGAATTTAAGTCTGAAAAATTAATAGATATTAAAGAAGGTAAAATATTTATCCTGGATGATAAAAAGTTGAGAAACCTGCTTTATTAATTAGCTGTATTTTAGCTTTCTGTATCGTCGTAATCTGTTTATTCCATATCAGGTAAGCGGTCGTTAATTTTATCTTCCAAAGATCTGTGGTCTTCCTGTATACTCAACAATTCACCTTCTCTATTTTGCTGATTTAAGGTCCAATTATCTGTTAAAGAAGTTTCTATCCATACGTTTCCTGATCTTCTAAAAACCTGGGCTGCAAAGCCAAATAGTTCCCAAAAATCTTTTTCCAAAATAAATACCTGCCTGTTTTCAGAAATATCAACCTCACCACTCGATTTTTTCCTGGCTACCTGTTTAATAGCCAGATTGGCATTAAGCATTTGATTTTTTAATGATAATTTCAAATTGGGATGTGGGGAGGAAAAAAATTCTAATTTTAAGAATGGATATTTTTTTGTGAAAATGTGCTGTATATTTCTGAGTGCAGTATTTTCTTTTATATGTAAATACATAGTATTACTCCATCTTTAGTTTTGCTAAAATTGACTCCGTAAAAATTATCTAAAAGTACTACAGTAGTTAAGTTATACGGTTTTGTAAAAATAAACAGCGATGCAGCCAATAAAGATGATTTTTATCAGCCTAAATAATGAACTTGATCAAAAATGTGAACTACTGTTTAGAAAAGCTGTTTTCGAATAACCATTTAAAAGGTTTGTGGCTTACTTTAGGTTTTAAGCCAAATTGTTCTATACATTTTTTCTGGATAATGAATAGGGCTTCCTCTATAGAATCCGTTACAAAAAACAGGGATGTGTCTATATCAGCAATGGTGCCTACCATTCTCATATTTTCTATGTGTTCCAGTAATTCTTCATGAAATTTTTTATCAAAAATAATGATGGGGAAACTGCTGATTTTTTTAGTTTGAACAAGCGTTAAGGCTTCAAAAAATTCATCCAGTGTTCCATAACCGCCGGGCATTACTACAAAGGCATACGAATACTTAATCAAAAGTGTTTTCCTGATAAAAAAATACCGAATATTGATCCACTTATCCAGGTAGGGGTTGGGTTTTTGTTCCATTGGCAGTACAATATTACAGCCAACGGATCTGCCGCCAACTTCTTTTGCTCCTCTGTTGGCAGCCTCCATTATTCCCGGGCCGCCGCCTGTCATGATGGTAAAGCCTAGTTTGGCAATTGCACCGGCAATATTTCTGGTTTGTTCATAATTGTGATGGCCTTCTTTGAATCTGGCGGAACCAAAAATAGTAACGCATGGACCTACAAAGTGCAGCGCCCGAAATCCCCTGATAAATTCCACTAAAACCTTTACCACATACTTAAATTCTTTCCATCGGGATTGAGGCCCCTCCAGGAATGTAATTTCACTTTTAGTCATTGAATAATAAACCTTTAACTTTTAAAAAGTGTTAATACAGCGGCAACTGTGTCGAGGGCTTTAAAAATTATTGTAAATGTATTGAAAGCTAGCTTTCCTCAAAACGGCCTGTTTTTTCGCTGATTAAAATTCTAAATACAACCATATTCATGTGTCCGGCTTCACGAGGATGGCTCCTCTTTCCCGAAAGATGCGGTGGTATGGCAGTTTCGCTAAGCTTAAGTTTAAGCGCTTTATCCACTAGCTTATCCATGGCTTCCTGCTTATCTTTTTCATCTGTTATTTCTTCGTAAGTGCCTTGTATGACTACACTTTTCCAATTGGTAAAATTTACTATTTCATCAACCTCAAAGCAAACAGCAGAATTATTACGCATGATATCAATTTTTTGTCCTTCCGTTGCATGGGCGATAATGTAAGCGCCATCATATACATAATTAATCGGCACAATATAGGGCTGGTTGTTGTTACTACAGGCAATACGGCCTACAGCATTGTTGTAAAGTACTTCTTCTATTTCTGTATTGGTAAGTTTGCCCAGCATAAGGTTATTTATAATTGTATTTTGTGTATAAAAATCTCTTTTTTTTGTTTAACAAAAATAATAAAATCAGTGTAGATATATAGATAGTGCTGAAGCTATCAATTATGGGCAATAAATAAAGGAAGTTTGAGATGTTTCATTATTTTATCTGCCATACTTTCTCTAAACCACCTGGATACAACACTTCGGCGGTATGCACCCAATACTACAAGGGTATTTTCTTTCATATCTTTCAAATGATCAACAATTTCATCTTCTGCAAAATCGCTTTTTTTCACTTTGTAAGTTGCTTTTGGAAAATGCCTTTTCATGAATTCTTTCATCAATTTGTTATCAGGCAAATGCAAGTTGCCAGACTCTTTGATGGTTAAAACTTCACAAGGGAGATGCTTTAATGTGTGGAACAGATAACTAAACTGCTTGATTGCATATACAGATGACGGCTCGCCATCGTATAAAAGTAAGTATTTTTCAATAGGGGTATATTTTTTGGGTACTAGCAATACAGGGCATTGCGTATGGCTTAGTAAATCTCGTATAAATCCTGTGGGCAGGCTTTCTTTGTACCTGTTAAACGTTTCATTAAAATCAATAATGCAGATATCTGCGTAAATGGTTTCATGAATGAGCGCCTGATAGGCAATTTTTTTATCTACGTGGATGGAGTATTCCAATTTGGCATGCTGGCATGCGTTTTCAAATTTTTCTTTTGCCTGTCTTCTTTTTGATTGATCTTTTTCATCTAATATATTTAAATCCTTTATAGTTGCTGCATCCTGAATAACGGCATCGTACACTTTATAGCTATGATAGGTTAAATCATCGAGGAAAATGCCCACCAAATGTGCATTCATTTGCTTTGCCAACTGAATGCTGTATTGTAAGGTACTGTTAGAAAATTTTAAGCCGTCAAATATGGAGATAACTTTCTTCATAAGCTGGTATTACGGTAAATGTGCAATAAAAACAGGGGTTGTATGCTCTTTGATGACTTCATGAACGAAACTTTTTTTGAAAAACTGCGACAATCCCGAGCGCCCGTATGAGCCGGTAATGAGTAATGGATTTTTTTGCTCATTGAGCCAGGTTGTAAAAAATTTTTGTGGATCCGCCGATACTTTATTCAAGGTTAAATCTTTGAAATGACGCACCGATAATTCTTCGATATAGTATTGATAAGGAATATCTTTTTCATCATCCGTTGCGTATACCAATATGGTTTTCATATTGCATAATTCAGGAAACAGGTATGAGAACTGCTTGATAGCAAATACGGAAGAAGCAGATCCGTCGTATGTTAAAATTAAATTTTGTGGGAACTGGAAATTTTCGGGTACAATCATTACAGGGCATTCGGCAATGTGCAAAACTTCCTGCAAATAATCGTTGGGCTGATTACCAATATTTTGATAAAAAAGTTCGTTGCTGATGAGCATTAAATCTGCAAATCGGGTTTCTTTCTTTATTTCATCAAATACAGAACCATTTGCATTATCGTGTACCCTGAAAAAAATATCATTTTTGCTACAAAGTGTTTCAAAGCGACTAATATTTTGTTTTATTACTGTTTCATCTTCTTCCAAAAAAGGCAGATATCCTTCCAAAGCACCCGTCATCATAGGATAAGCCAAGATAGTGCTGTAGTCAACAGCACTTAGAAAAACTCCGGTAATGGAAATGGGGGTTTTCTTATGTAATTCAAGAGCGAAATTGAATAAGGCTTCTGAAAAATGTTGGCCATCAAAAACCAATATTACTTTTTTCATGAGAGATTTTTTTGCAAATCTATATCGAACTAGTACATAAGTTTATGATTTTAACCAGTATTAGCGATGATAAACATCAGGAATTGCCAGCGGAATTAAATTAATAAAAGGGGAATTAACTAAATGTTAACAGAATAATAGTATTAGTTTAACACTACCTTATTTAAAAACGCAGGAACTTTGTATAGGTAATTTAAATAGTAATTTTTCTCATAAGCAGTTAGTTTTGGTAACAAGCCCTTAGTCTTAGGGGCTTATTTTTTACTGAGATGTTTCCGGTTTAAACAAACCTTCTACAAACTGATGTTTATCAAAAATTAATAAATCTTCGGGTTTTTCACCAACACCAATAAACTTTACTGGTATGTTAAACTGACTGGCAATGGCCAGCACTACGCCGCCTTTGGCTGTACCATCCAATTTGGTGATAGCCATGGCTGTTACATTCGTAGTAGCTGTAAACTGTTTCGCCTGTTCTAAGGCATTTTGTCCGGTGCTGCCATCCAGCACCAGCATTACTTCATGAGGTGCATCGGGTATTACCTTTTGTATTACCCGTTTAATTTTGCTTAGTTCATCCATAAGGTGGGCTTTATTATGCAATCTGCCGGCAGTATCAATTATAATGACATCTACATTTTTGGCTACGCCACTGTTAACAGTATCAAATGCCACAGCGGCGGGGTCGCTTCCCATTTCTCTTTTCACAATGGGTACGCCGGTACGTTCACTCCAAATGGTTAGCTGATCTACCGCTGCTGCCCGGAATGTGTCGGCAGCACCCAGGAGTACTGATTTGCCGGCTTTAGAAAAATTATGAGCCAGCTTGCCAATAGTGGTGGTTTTGCCCACGCCATTTACACCTACTACTAAAATAACATAAGGTTTTTTACCGGCAGGCAACTCATAATTTTCATAGCTGCTATCCTGTGGAGAACTCACCAGGATATGCTCAATTTCTTCTTTTAATATTATGTTTAATTCATTGGTATTTAGATATTTATCTTTAGCTACTCTTGCTTCTATTTGCTGAATGATTTTTACGGTTGTATCTATGCCTACATCAGCGCTTACCAGGGCTTCTTCCAGGTTATCCAATACTTCTTCATCAACCGTGCTTTTACCGGCAATGGCTCGGGTTATTTTGCTGAAAAAGCCTGCTCTTGTTTTTTGTAAACCCTGCTCCAGCGACTCCTGCTGTTCTTTTTTGCCAAATAATTTGTTGAAAAATCCCATAATGTGTTATAATGTTAATATGTTGAAATGTGAAAACGTTAATATGTTAAAATGTTAAGATGTTGAAATGTTAAGATGTTGAAATGTTAAGATGTTGAAATGTGAAAATGTATAAAAATGACAACTTAACATCTTCACATCTTGTACATCTTCACATTTCAACATCTTCACACCGTTTTACTAAAAAAGAAAGCCATTCTGAGGGCAGAACAGCTTAGTAATAAATTAATTTTAGCCACCTATAATTGACTAGCCGGCCAAAAATTCTTTGATTTTATCTTTATGTACCATTGCTTCTTTAAAAGTGTAGGCGCCTGTTTTAGGGCTACGAATGGTACGTATTACCTTTGTCCAGTTTTTTGCTTCAGCGGCTGCTTTCTGATCTTTAGTTTTTATCGCTGTTTTAGCTGCTTTTGCCATGGTTATTTAGTTGTTAATATGTTGAGATGTTAAGTTGTTAAAATGTTAAGACGTTAAGATGTTAAGATGTCATTTTTACATTTCAACCTTTTGACATTTTAACATCTTCACACTTACTTAATTTCCTTATGTACTGTTACCTTTTTAAGAATGGAATTGTATTTTTTCAATTCCAAACGTTCAGGCGTATTTTTTTTGTTTTTAGTAGTGATATAGCGGCTGGTACCAGGTTTACCACTGGTTTTGTGTTCCGTACATTCCAGAATTACCTGTACTCTGTTACCTTTCTTTGCCATTGTTAAATGTATTTAAAATTCTTGAAATTAAATTTTTTCACCAGCAGCACGCAATTGCTTTACTACTGAGTATAAACCATTTTTGTTAATCGTTCTGATAGCTTCTGTAGATACTTTTAAAGTGATCCATTTATCTTCTTCAGCTAAGAAAAAACGTTTAGTTTGCAAATTTGGTAAAAATCTGCGTTTGGTTTTAATATTCGAGTGTGAAACCTTATTTCCGGTAATAGGTTTTTTACCTGTAACCTGACATACTCTGGCCATGATACTATTTTTTTTGGAGGGCAAAGGTAACACTTTTTATTCATATTTGGTAAAAATTATCAGAATATTTTTATACTTTGGCTGCCAAAATATAAAAAATAATGAAACATCAGGTTCAGACTGCTTTTAAGGGAAATATGGCCTTTGAAGCACAAATTAATGAACATAAATTATTAATGGATACTACGGTGGAAGATGGAGGCAACGATGCCGGCCCCAGTCCCAAGCGACTGATGCTGGCGGCACTTGCCGGGTGTACCGGTATAGATGTGGTATCTATCTTAAACAAAATGCAGGTATCTTATAGTAATTTTGATATAAATATAGAGGCTACTCTCACAGAAGAGCATCCAAAAATATACGACCAGGTAGAAATGATCTATTCAATAAAAATTAAGGAAGAAGACAGGCCCAAAATGCAGCGGGCTGTTGAGCTTTCGCAGGAAAAATATTGTGGTGTAAGCGCTATGTTTAAAGCATTTGCGCAGATTAGTTATACGATTGTGTATGTGTAACTATGTTATTAATTGATAATTAGTTAAAGCATAATTGATAATTATATTTATTTATATATAATATTTATATTATTGATATAAAATATTTTTTAAATTAAATTAAAAATATATTTTAAAAAATTATCATTATCAATTATCCATTAATTCATTATCAATTTAATTTAACTCCTTCTAAATAATTATGTAGCATCAAACTCTTTATATTTGCCATCTTATTCTTATTAACCAAATATTTATGAATTTTAAGCGTATCAACAACATTACAGGATGGATTGTTTGCCTTATAGCCTGTTCGGTGTACATTATGACGATGGAGGCCAGTGGAAGCCTTTGGGACTGTGGCGAATTTGCTTCCAGCGCCTATAAATTACAGATTCCCCATCCGCCCGGGGCGCCGCTTTTTGTATTGATTGGCAGGTTATTTATGATCCCTTTTGATCCTAAACATGCTGCTACGGGTATCAACCTTATGAGTGCCTTAGCCAGTGGTTTTACTATACTTTTCCTGTTTTGGAGTATTACGCACTTTGCCCGTAAGCTGGTGGTTAAAGCCGGTGAGGCGCTTACAGGTAACCAAATATTTGCGGTGATGGCCGCAGGCGTAGTAGGAGCATTGGCTTATACTTTCTCTGATTCATTCTGGTACAGTGCTGTAGAAGGGGAAGTATATGCACTATCATCATTCTTTACGGCTATCGTTTTCTGGGCAATGCTGAAATGGGAGCAAAATGTGGAAGCTGAAGAAGCACAGGGCATTAAAGGACACTTCACTAAAGCCGATCGCTGGATTATTTTGATATTTTACCTGATGGGCTTATCTATCGGTGTGCATTTGTTGAATTTATTAACCATACCGGCTATTGTGATGATTTATTACTTTAAGCGGTATAAAGTAACTACCTGGGGAGCCATCTTCGCATTTATCATTGGCTGTATTATTACCGGAATTGTGCAAAAGGCAGTAATCGTATGGACTATCAAAGGTGCTGGCAACTTTGATATTTGGTTTGTGAATGACTTTGGCATGCCGTTTTTTAGTGGTTTTGCTTTCTTCTTTGTATTGCTGGCAGTACTTATCTTTTTCGGTCTGCGAATTGCTAAAAAACAAAACTGGAATTTTCTAAAGCTGGGCCTGTGGAGCTTTGCTTTCATGTTATTGGGTTATTCTACGTATCTAACCACTTTAGTCCGATCTAATGCCAATCCGGCTATCGATATGTTTAATGTGGATAATCCGGTAAATCTTGTAGGGTATCTAAGTCGTGAGCAATACGGCGACTGGCCTATTTTATATGGGCAGGATTTTACCGCTGAAGTGCAGGATACTAAAGTTACGGATACCTACATTAAGGGTAAAGATAAATATGAGTTAAACGGACGTAAAGTAGAATATGTTTATTCACCTGAAGATAAGCACTTATTTCCCCGGATGTGGGATGCCAGCAACGATCAGGGGCATGCCGATTATTATGCGTCCTGGGCAGGCATTGGCAAGGATAAAGATGGTAATTATGAAAGAGCGCCTACCGTGGGTGAAAATATTGCTTTTTTCGTGAGTTATCAGATCAATTGGATGTATTGGCGTTATTTCATGTGGAATTTTGTCGGTAAACAAAATGATATTCAGGGCGTATCCATGGGTAATGTACGAGATGGTAATTGGGCTACGGGGATATCATTTTTAGATAATATGCGGCTGGGTAATCAAAATACTATGCCCGATAGTATCAAAAATAACAAAGCCCACAATAAACTATTTGCACTACCTTTTATTTTGGGTATTCTGGGATTATTATATCAATCCAAAAAAGACAAGAGAAATGCATTGGTAGTCGGATTGCTGTTTTTCTTTACAGGCCTTGCCATTGTTTTGTACCTGAATCAGGCAGGCAATCAGCCCCGGGAAAGGGATTACGCTTATGTAGGGTCATTTTATGCCTTTGCCATCTGGATAGGATTGGGAGTATTATACGTTAGAGATTTATTCAGTAAAGGGATTAAAAATAGCGCTCTGGCGGGTGTATTGGCAGCTGGAATTTGCATACTGGCAGTACCTGTGCTGATGGCCAGTCAGGAATGGGACGATCATGACCGTGGTAAAAAAGTATTGGCAAGAGATTTGGCCATTGATTATCTGGAAAGTTGTGCCCCCAATGCTATTCTCATATCTTTTGGTGATAATGATACTTATCCGCTTTGGTACGCACAGGAGGTAGAAGGCATACGTAAAGATGTAAGGGTGATCAATTCCAGTTTATTGGGTACCGACTGGTATATCAACCAGCTACGTTATAAGGTAAATAACAGCGATGCGATGGATCCTATTGTAACGCCGGAACAAATAGCCGGCTCAAGCAGGGATGTGGTATATTTCTCTCCAAAACCCAATGTTAGCCAAACAGAGTATACGGATTTATATACCGTGATGAAAGATTATGTGGCCAGTGATGATCCTTCTAAAATGGAGCAGGGCAGGGATGGAAGCTGGGTGAATATTTTTCCTACTAAAAAAGTAAAAATACCTGTTGATGTAAATTTTGTAAAACAAAATGGTACCGTTAACGCCAGTGATAGCGTATTGAGTGAAATAGATTTTGAAATACCCAAAAATTATATATTCAAAAATGATCTTGCCGTACTGGCTATGGTGGCTTCTAATAAGTGGAAGAGACCTATTTATTTTACATCTCAAAGAACCGGAATAGGGTTAGATGCTTATTTGCGGCAAGACGGGCTTACTTACCGATTAGTGCCTGTTAAAAATGCTGATGTGAACAGAGAAAGAGTAGCGGATGTAATGATGAATCAGTTTGTTTTTGGTAATGCAAATGTGTCGGGAGTTTATTTTGATGAAGAAAACCGCAGACATTTGAATAGCATTCGTCAGGCATACGCTTCCGCAGCCATGAACCTTGCTGTAAATGGCAAGAAAGATCAGGCGACAAAACTATTGAACAGGTGTGATAAAATGATGCTGGAAGAAAATATGCCTTACGGATTGGTTTCCAGAGGTCAGCAGCATGATTACACCTCTATGTTAATGCTTCAGGCGGCTTACATGGCCGATGATACTCAATTGGCAGAGAAGATTAACAAAAGTGTAAAAAAGGATTTGGAGCAGCAAATGGCTTATTATGCCGGTTTGAGCGATAATAAAAGAGAAGCGCTTGCGGAAGAGGAAGGCCTGGCTCAAAATCTGCTGAAAAGTATTACTGGCATGGAGCAGCAGTTTAAATCGGTGCAACAGCAAAATAAAGAGGCAGCAACACCTATTCAACCCAAAGATTCTCCTGTAGGCAGATAAATAATCAATCATTCAATAATAAATAATAAAAAAATCCTCCTTGAAAGAGGATTTTTTTATTAACAAATAGAACATTGAATTGTAATAATTGTTTAGTAAATTACATATCTGTTTAAATTTTACAGTCCTTATTACATAGAAATAAATAAAATGACAGGTTTTTACTTTTCAAAATATGACCCCAATGATCCCAATGCCCAAACGCCGTTTGATCAGTTGCTGAATCTTTTTCTGCAATTACTGACTTATACCAGTGGAGATGTTATGGAAGCCATGCAATGGCTGAATGAATTGGATAAAGAATATAAATTCACCAGTGATGATTATGGTATGGGCGACTTTTGGGATGATTTGAAAGAAAAAGGTTACATTGATGAAAAAAAAGAGGAGGGAAGCATAAAAATTACGCCAAAAACAGAGCAAAGCATCCGTAAAAAAAGCCTGGAAGAAATTTTTGGTAAATTGAAAAAAACAAAGCAGGGTAATCATTTTACCTATAAATCAGGATTAGGAGATGAGGTAAACCCCGAAACAAGGCCTTTCCAGTTTGGAGATGCAGTAGAACATATCGATTTTACTAATTCCATTCGTAATGCTCAGGTCAATCATGGCATTGATAATTTTAAAATGTTTGAAGATGATTTGGAAATTAAGGAAACAGATTTCAAGACACAGACCTCTACTGTTTTAATGATCGATATTTCTCACTCTATGATACTGTATGGAGAAGATAGAATTACGCCGGCCAAAAAAGTTGCCATGGCCCTGAGTGAGTTAATCAAAACAAAGTACCCGAAAGATACGCTGGATATTGTTGTATTCGGCAATGATGCCTGGCCTATTGAAATAAAAGATATACCATATTTACAAGTAGGCCCTTATCATACCAATACGGTAGCCGGTTTGCAGTTGGCAATGGATATTTTACGAAAACGTAGAAATCCCAACAAACAAATATTTATGATTACCGATGGGAAACCAACCTGTTTAAAAGTGGGCAGTAAGTATTATAAAAATAGTTTTGGCATTGACAGGAAAATCCTAAATCGTTGTATGAGTCTGGCTATACAGTGTAAAAAACTGAAAATACCCATTACTACTTTTATGATTGCAACGGATCCGTATTTACAAAAATTTGTACAGGAATTTACAGAAGCCAATCACGGTAAGGCATTTTTTGCCAGTCTAGATAAATTAGGTGCATTTATATTCAAAGATTTTGAGAGTGGTAAAAGAAAGACAGTTTATTGATTGTATTTCTGATCGTCAACGTCTGACATATAAGATTTTTTTCTCAGCATTTTATATTTATTTTAATGAAACAGGAAACTATAAAAACGTTAGGAGAGTTAAAGCAAAGTGGCTATACTCCTAAAACTATTAAAGATGAGATCAGGAATAACCTGATCCGGAAAATCAAATCGAAACAGACAACGTTTCCGGGAATATTGGGCTATGAGGATTCTGTTATTCCTGATACCGAGAGGGCATTATTATCAAAGCATAATATTTTATTCCTTGGGTTACGTGGTCAGGCAAAAACACGTATGGCACGGCAAATGACAGATTTATTGGATGAATATATCCCCATCGTTGCCGGCAGTGAAATCAATGATGATCCCTTGAAACCCATTTCCCGATATGCTATGGATATCATCGAAGCAAAAGGAGATCAAACACCGATTACCTGGTTGCACAGGAGCCAGCGCTACGGCGAAAAGCTGGCCACACCTGATGTAAGCGTTGCTGATTTAATTGGCGATATTGATCCTATTAAAGCAGCTAATTTGAAGTTAAGCTTTGCTGATGAAAGGGTATTGCATTATGGCATTATTCCCCGTAGTAACCGTTGTATTTTTGTGATTAACGAATTGCCCGATTTGCAGGCAAGAATTCAGGTTGCATTGTTTAATATTTTAGAAGAAGGCGATTTGCAAATACGGGGGTTTAAATTGCGTTTACCCCTCGACGTTATGTTTGTATTCACCGCTAATCCGGAAGACTATACGAATAGAGGTAGCATTGTTACACCTTTGAAAGACAGGATTGAAAGTCAGATATTAACCCATTACCCAAAAACCCTTGAAACTTCTTTAGCCATTACAGAGCAGGAAGCAAAAGTAAATGTTGAACAAAAAAAATTGGTAGAAGTAAGTGATTTGGTAAAGCGATTGATAGAGCAGGTGGCCTTTGAAGCAAGAGGAAGTGAGCTGGTAGATAAAAAGAGTGGCGTTAGTGCCCGGCTGACTATCTCAGCTTTTGAAAATGCAGTAAGTGCTGCTGAGCGTAGAGCCATCATCAATAATGAAAAAAATACACAAGTCTGGATTAGCGATTTGGTAGGAATTGTTCCATCCATAACTGGTAAAATTGAACTGGTATATGAAGGAGAGCAGGAGGGTCCCTACCAGGTAGCCTTCAATCTTTTAGAAAAAGCCATTCGAACACAGTTCGGCTCCTATTTCCCTAACCCTGATGCCTTGAAAAAAAAGAAGGGTAAAGAACAGGGAAATGTAGAAAATCCCTACCAGTCTATCATCCGATGGTTCGATAAAGGCAATAATATTAGTGTTTTTTTTAATGTAAATGATGCAGATAAAATACAACATTTATATAAAGTTGATGGGTTACATACATTGGTAAAAAAGCACTATAAATATGCCAGTGAAAGGGAGGCTGCTTTACTGATGGAGTTTGTGTTGCATGGATTAGCTGCTTATTCATTAATCAGTAAAAAAGTAGTAGAAGGCAAAATTGAGTTTAAAGATTTGATGGGAAGCATGCTAAATATTAGCAATTCTTCCTATTTTGATGAGTTGAGTGATGAGGATTTTAACTAATAGAGGTTTTTAATGAGCAATTTTTATTTGGGAGTAAAGTTTTTGAAGCGTATTTTTGCGGCGGAGAGATGGCAGAGCGGTCGAATGCGGCGGTCTTGAAAACCGTTGACTGTCACAGGTCCGGGGGTTCGAATCCCTCTCTCTCCGCCAGCGTAATTAATGTCATTATAAATCCTTGTAAATGAGATATTTATGAGGATTTTTTGTTTTTTGGTAAAAATTGATTATATTCCACTAAAAGGAAAACCTACAAATAACTGTAGGTTTTTTATAAAAAATATAATAGCGATATTATAATTCTTGAAGTATGGCCCATGAATAGGTCATTTCACCATCAGCTTCAATATTAATAAATTCCTCTGCAATTGCAGTCAGCAGACAGTCTGCTTCTTCTTCTTCCAAAAGTGTTCTATCCAGGATTTCTGATGCTTCATATAATCCCATTGTTAAGGCTAATTGTACCAGCCCGCCATAAGTTGCTATCTCGTAGTGTTCAATTTTTTGGGCTGCCATAATTAAGGCAGCATCCCTTGTCATAGAACCTTCCTTTGTTTCTTTTATGATGTTTTCTGATTCTTTGATGAGACCTTCAATAGCAGGGCATTTCTTACCTTCAGGTTTTTTACCTGTTATTTCGAAAATTTTTTCGAGCCTTTTTAATTGTTTATGCGTTTGATAAAGGTGATCTTCGAATGCTTCTTTCAATTCTTCAGTGGTAGCAGCGGCCTCCAGAGTCGGTATTGATTTAAGCTGTTGAAGTTCAGCAAAATAAATATCTTTTAATTGTTCAAAAAAGAATTTTTCCAATAAGGATGTTGAATTGTCTATTGACTTATCGGCAGAACTGCCATTTGCAACTGTTTTGCCTTTTGTTCCTCTTTTTGATGTAGGGGCAGGAGATTTACTGGCACTTTTGGATGAACTTTTTGTAGTCTTTTTTGTAGGTACAGTTGTATTGCTGTCGATATCTGCCTCTTTAGCCTTTGCATTCGCTTGTTTCATGATTGTTTTTTTTATGAATCCAAAGAAAATTGTAATATAAACAGTGCAAAGCAATCGGGGTAAGTCTGTTTATATTACAATTGGTTCTGAAATAATGAAATCTTGCTATCACATAGTATTATCTTCCTCTTGATCTGCCTCCATATCCGCTTCTGCCAGACTGGCTTGTACGTCCACCTCCTCTGCCACCGCCATGTGAGGCACGCCCACCCATAGACGCTATACGCCTTACTTCCTCACGTGGCATAGAAGCAAATCCTCTTCTACTCGTATCGCCTTGTGAGCGGCCTTGTCCACGTCCACCGCCTCTGCTGCCACCTGAACTGCCTCTGTTACTTGATCCACCTCTGCTACCATTGGTGTTGCTCCTGCCAGAGCCACCCCTGCCTCTGTCATTTTCGTGTGAGGCACGCCCACCCATAGATGCTATCCGTCTTACTTCTTCACGTGGCATAGAAGCAAACCCCCTTCTACTGGTATCACCTTGAGAGCGGCCTTGTCTACGACCGCCGCCTCGTCTGCCTGAAGACTGGTAGTAATCACCTTCGTCTTCATCTTCATCTTCAAATTCATCGTAGTCATCGTAATCTTCATCTTCAAATTCATCTTCATATTCATTGCCAACATTTTCATACTCATCTTCATCTTCTTCAAATTCATCTCCATAATCTTCATCCTGATGTCTGCTTCTATAGTCTTCATCTTCAAATTGTTGACGACCCCTGTTTCTAGTGGGAGAAAGGTTTCTACCACCGTTTCTTCTTGTTGTCATAATGGTTGATTTTAATTAATTATCGATTTTTAAATATTAAAATAGGTGTGTAAAGCGCTTTTTAACAATAAAGATTATAATAAATACATGCCAAAAATTATAGGGCTGTTCATTTGGAGAAAATAATATATACTGTGGAATTCATTGCGCTATAATCAGTATTTATTTTCTCACTGGGAGCGCTTATTTTTCTACATATAAAATATAAATTTCAAAAAATTATCGAAATAGGCGTACATTCTTTTTATTTTGTCAACTATTGTTATATTCATGATATAATCATTTGGAAAATTATTATGTCTTTTATCGATGATCAAAATTTACCTCTTCCTGTATCACCAGCTACCTATATATATTGACACTAAATGGGCAGTTGTAGAATTATTAAACTTTTACTATAGTGAAAATAATAGAACGAATAATTAGTTCTTATATCATAAAATTGTTAATAGAAGGCGTTTAGTCTTAATTATAAAATGTACCATTATTTCATTTTAGTACGTTGATTTTTTTTCTCAGGCTGTGTAGTTTCAACAATGCTAAACGCTGTTATGGAGTATTTGATGTTGGCTGGCTTACTTTTTGTTTTATGATGTTTACTAATCTTACTTATAAATAAATTCCTATTAACAAAAGATAAAAGCCTTAATCAATGAAAAAATTAATCAGCGCAGTTGCAATTATTTCTATGTCCACTTTCGCAACAGCAATTGGACAAGATAACCAGGGTAATAATCAATCCACTGACAGGAATGATACAGTACCCAATAGATGGGATAGAGATTCCAGTAACATGAAAAGAGAAAGAGATACGGGTGTAAATCACGATCCAATAGATTCGATGGCTTCTGCTCCCCAAAACAACAGTCAGGGTAATCAACAAGTTAGTGGCAGTAGTTGGAATAATGGTGGTTCTGGAAACACGCAAACTGGGACGAATGGATCCCCAGCCGCTAACAGAATGAATGATGAAAAGACGGGGGCTACTACAAGTTGGCCAAATAAGAAACAGCAACAAGGTGACCGAATTGCCATGCGAAATAATAAGGTTTATCTGACAAGAAAAGGCAAAACAACCATTTTGACAAAAAGTATGCAATTAAAGAATGGAACAGTGGTAATGGCAGACGGAACACTTAAATTAAAAGATGGGTCAACTATGAAGTTAAAAAATGGTGAACACATTAAGTTGGAAGGTGACAATGCTCTCATTGATGGTGATAATGATAACAGCAATAAGCAGCAAGATGGCATAAAGACCAATCCTTAGCCTAAAACAAAAATTAAGATATATCGATATAAGTCAATCAGTTATATATTATTTTTTAATGCCAAAAGGTGTTCAACATTAAAGCGCTAACAAGGATTTATCATCCATCAATGCAACTATGCAAAAATCTAACCCGAAAAAAAGCTTAAGAAAGCCTCAGCGCCAGGAAAAAACGGGGGAGGATAATACCATAATGTTTAATTTTTATAGATCAAATAATTGACTACTAATCCACTAGATTTTATTTTATGGAAATGATCGAATTTAATTTTAAATATCGGGGTGGCTTTATACATGTAAAAGTTTATCCGGATATAAATTATCTGGGCCTAATGTATCTGATAGAATTGGATAGCCATTACTTATTTACTGTATATCAAGATGACAAAGAAGATTGGATGTTGATGAGAGAAAATGATGGCAATATACCGACTGTTGAAACAGGATTGCTGGACAATATTTTAAAAAAATTGCAGCGTCAGTTAAAGTATGCTGCGTAGTTAATTTTTACGTGATTAATATGAGTTTATCAAAATACACAGAAAAAAGAGATGTTACAAAATCTTTGGAACCCGAAGGAAAAATCAAAAAAAAAAGTCATTCTTTGGCTTTTGTTGTACAGCGCCATAAAGCTTCTCGGTTACATTATGATTTTCGGATGGAAGTAAACGGTGTTTTGAAAAGCTGGGCAATACCCAAAGGGCCTTCCATGAATCCTAAGGATAAGCGATTAGCTATGATGGTAGAAGATCATCCATATGAATATAAAAATTTCGAAGGAGTTATTCCGGAAGGTTATGGCGCCGGAATTGTAGAAATTTGGGACAAAGGCAAATTTTCTGTTTCAAAAAAAGTTAATAATTTAAAGACTGAAGAAATCATCAGTGCAGGATTAAAATCTGGAAGTGTAAAGTTTATTCTTCATGGGAAAAAACTAAAAGGCGAATTTTCTTTAATAAAATTAAAAAGTAAGAGTGATAATTCCTGGTTGTTAATAAAAAGTAGCGATGAATATGCCATATTAAATCACTATGATAGTGAAGACTTTGTGTCAAAGAATTCTGCTAACAATAAAATATTGTCAAAAAAAGGAGGAAAGCAACAATCAAAAAGTAAGGGAAAAGAAGTACCTCTTAAGAATCAAACCAAACGACCGAAGCTTTTTTTAAATCTATCTTATGATGTGCCCTATTCTTAGGACAGATAATTGTATATGTCGTAAGCAAAGGAGTAAATCTTAAAAGATGTCTTGCAAAATTGGAATTATTTCGACTTTTTTGCTTTCTACTAATTGTCCTTAGTATTTAAAATCAGATTAGTTATGTAACAAATCCTATCATCACACCGAGAAATAATTTCCACACTTTAAAAAGGATAATCGTGTGCAATACTTAAGCCTATTGAAATAAATTTTAGGCATAGTATTTTTTATACTAACATATAATCATAATTAGTCTGATTCTGATGACCACAAAAGTTTTTCTAAAAAAGATTGGTAAAATACTGCTATATGTTTTAGGTACTATTATTATTATCCTTATCGGAGTTTTAATTTTTATCAATACTCATTATGGAAAAAAAATTGTAGCTCACCGTGTGCAGGAATACCTTGAAGAGAAGCTACAAACAAAGGTGTCAATTGGATCGATAGACTATCGCTTACCCAAATGGTTAGAAATCAAAAATATTTACATTGAAGATTTAAATAAGGATACCTTGTTATACGGTGAAAAACTGTTTGTAGATATTGATATGTTCAAACTAATTCGAGGGGCTACTTATATTCGAAAGATAGAATTAAAAAATATTTACACCAATATTGCAAGGCCACCAAACGATTCTTTGTTTAATTTTCAATTTATAGTAGATGCCTTCACCGGCAATAAACCTGATAGCCTGGTGGATAAGGATACTACTGCCTTGAAGCTCATACTTAAAAACTTAATCTTAAATGATATTCGGGTCAATTTTAGAGATGAATATGCCGGTAATAATTTTCTTGCTAAGGTTAATCACTTGCAAGCAGATTTAGACACATTTCAGCCTGATCGTTTGCACTTTAATGTTGATCAATTTTACACAGATGGCGTTGATTTTTTTATGGAAGTTTATAAGAAAGATACAACAACAAAAGGAAAAAAAAGTGATAACAAGAATGATTTGAGACTTGTCATTGGAGATGCAAAGTTACGAAATATTCAGGTATCCGTCAAAAATACTGTTAATGGTATGTTTTATGCTAATAACATTAGCAATTTAGGGTTTTCGAGCGTTAATTTGGATGTATATCAGCAAAAACTATTACTGGATAAGTTGCAGTTAGACTCGTCATTTGTTAAGTATGTACCCGGGAAAAATAATAGTAAAAGGGACACAGCTGTTAACTCAACGACTGATTCTTCCCGTTGGTATGTAGCGGCCAACAAATTACTAATGACCAATAATTCATTTCAGTTTGATGATAGTTTAACAAAACCAAAAGATGGAATTGATTTTTCGCATTTGAACATAAAAGGTATTTATTTAAGAGCCGATGATATTATTTATTCCCCGGATAGTATTGTTGCCGGAATACGTGATTTAACACTTGCTGATAAAAGCGGTTTCACTATCGATACATCTTATGCCGATATTGTATATTCTTCAAAAGGATTGAGTGCAAAAAATTTATTCATAAAAACCCCGGAAAGCTTAATACGACGTTCTTTAGAATTAAAATATGATGATGTTCAGCAAATTACTCAATCTCCACAAAATACTATGCTTAATATAAATCTTGTGCAAAGCATTATTGGTATAAATGATCTTTACCTGATAGCGCCAGCTTTAAAAAAATCTTTACCTCAACAAAGGTTTGCTAATAACTCCGTAGAGCTAAATACTTCAATAGTGGGGAGCTTGCAAAATTTGTCAATTCCCTTGTTTCAGTTAATAGGTCCGTCAGGCTCTGTTATTAATGCCAAAGCTACTTTGCACAATGTTGCCAATACTAATAATTTAGCTTATGATATTAATATTTTTAACAGTTTCATTGTAAAAAATGATCTCCGAAAGTTCGTTCAACAAAATAGTGGAATGGCGGTACAGTTGCCGGCAACAATAAACTTATCTGCATATGCCAGTGGTGATATGAGTAATATCAAAACAGCAGTTCAAATCTCTGATAATACAAATAATTTGTTGTTAAATAGCAGAGTAAATATTCAGCAGATCAATCATCCTAATGCTTTGAAGTATGATGTCCTGCTTAATCAATTGCGGGTGGAAAGAAATTTTTTATACTCAATCATACCGAAAAAATCTTTTCCTGCATCTATCCGCTTTCCGGAATTCTTGTTGGCAAAGGGATTGATCAGAGGGGATATGAGAAGTATTCGGCCAGATATAGTAATTGATGGCAGCTATGGTAAGGCGACAGTAAAGGGGTACGTAAATAATTTTAAAGATAAAGAAGCGGCGTTTTATGATATCCAACTCAATAGTAGTCATTTCCAAATAGGTAAGTTGTTGAAGCAGGATTCCTTAATGGGTGAGTTTTCCTTATCAACTTATGCCAGAGGCAGAGGTTTTGACTATAAAACAATGGAGTCTTATGTAAACATGAATATCGAAAATGCTAGTTTTAAAAATTATGATTATAAGAATATAAACCTGACTGCTTTATTTAATGAGGGAATCATTAAAAGCAAAGGGAGTACTAATGACTCCAGCCTGCAATTGAACTATGATATCACTGCTAATGTAAAAGACACTTACCCTTCTTTTGAGGTAAATATTGCAATAGATACGATACAGTTGCATGCGCTCAATCTTAATAAAGACACCATCAGTGCATCAACCATTGCTTATATCAATGTACAATATCTGGATCCAAAAAATTTTGATCTATACGCTATCGTACAGAACTCAAGAGTAACTATCGGTACTAAAAAATATTGGTTGGATAGCATTATGGTAGATGCTATCGCTGCCCATGGAAGTAATGATATTAAATTTCATTCTGATGCGGCTGATATTGATGCTGCTGGCCATTTTGAATATACTAAAATTTTTCCTTCTGTATTGCATTATATCAATCAATATGTATCGTTAGAAAAACTACCTGCCAAAGATGTGTCTCCACAGCAGTTAACATTAGAAGGGCGGTTAAAAAAGAATACTTTGCTAATGGACTGTATTCCCGGCCTTTATTATGAGGATATTGATTTTAAGGGAAGTTATTCCTCTGAAATAAAAGATAGCGGATTAAAAATTGATATTGATATCCCTAAACTTTTTTATAAGAAATATAACATTGGCAATGGAGATATAAACATAGCAAGTTCAGCTAAAGGTATTAATGCTGTTTTCAATACAGACACTTTGAGTATAGGGAAGTATTCTTTTTTAAATAATTATATTGATGCAAAGGCTAACAAGGATAGTATTGCCATTAATGTAAAAGCTCAAGATACAAACCAGATAGATCGATTTGAAATGGGAGCATTTATAACAAAGAAAGATTCAGCATATACGATTTCTTTGGGAAAAAAAGTACTATTGAATTATGATACATGGACGGTAGCAGACGATAACAGCATCACTTATACGCCAGCAGGCATATGGGCAAAAAATTTCAGATTAAATAAAAATGATTCTACGGAAATTTCTATAGCAAGCAGCGGAAATGAATTGAATAGTCCTTTGGATGTTATGATTCGCAATTTTTACATTGAAGACCTTACTTCTATTATTAGTGAAGATACTTTACTTGCGTCCGGCAATATGAATGCTAATTTCACAGTTGGAAATTTTAAAAAATCAATTCCAATTTTTTCAGGAAATATTGAAATTTCTGAATTAAATATACTGCAACAGCCTATGGGTACAGTAAAATTTCTGGCTGAAAAGAAAGCAGACGACTCTGTTAACGTGGATATGTATATATCAGGAAGGGGGAATGATGTAAATATTAAAGGAAAATATTTTTTAGATAATACAGACGATCAGAAATTTAAGGCTGATATAAATATTCAGCATTTAACAATGTCTACTCTTCAGGCATTTTCTAAAAATAATCTAATTAATTCAGCTGGTAATATTAATGGAAATATATCATTGTTTGGACGACCGGCAGAACCTCAATGGAATGGAAGATTGAATTTTGATTCTGTGCAATTTGCAATTTCGAAATTGGGAACTTCTTATTCTATAGATAATCAGTATATACTTTTCCAATATCCTTCAATAGGGCTTAACAATTTCTCCATTAAAGACTCGGCAAATAATTCAATTCGAATAAATGGAGGCCTGGTATCAAAATCATTAACAGATTATGCTCTAAATTTTAATATCACCGCAAGAGATTTTACACTGGCAAATACTCCCAAAACCACTGCTAATCAGTTGTCTGGTTATGCTGGGTTAAATGCAAATGTATCTGTGACTGGTAGTGCCAGGAGCCCTGATATCGAAGGAAACCTTTCACTTAGTAATAAAACTGATGTAACCGTGGTTCTGGCAGACCGTAATGTAAATAAGGATGCTGCAAAATCTGTTGTTAAGTTTGTGGATTTGGATACTTTATCATTTTCAAAACTGACTTCATTTGATTCTACTAATCAACAAAAGCCAGAAGCTGTAAAATTTCTGAATTATAATTTGAATATTGAAACAACGAAGGAAGCCGCAATAACACTTGTAATTGATCCTTCAACAGGAGATGAATTAAAAATTCAGGGGGATGCTCAATTGAATGCCGGGGTTGATCCGGGAGGAAATATTATGCTTGCCGGAAATTATCGCTTGGATAGCGGCTATTACATTTTGCATTACCAATTTATCAGGCGTCAGTTCAATCTTTTGTCGGGAAGTACTATCACCTTTAGTGGCTCGCCTATGGATGCTCAGGTAAATGTGAATGCTGCCTATACTGCAAACACATCTGCAAGGGATTTGTTAGGTAATGAAATAGGAACAGCCAATGCTTCTGTAACTAATATGTTTAATCAAAAAATTCCTTTCCAGGTTTTGTTGTATGTGAAAGGAGCTATTAATAAACCGGAAATAAGTTTTGACATTCAATTGCCTGATAATGAAGAGATACAGATTAATAATCAATTACGAACAACCGTTGAGAACAAACTGGGGCAATTAAGAAGCGATGTGGCCGGCATTAATAAACAGGTTTTTTCTCTATTACTATTTAACCGTTTCGCTGGTGAGCAGGTGAGCGATTTTTTTACACCTGGCGCTTCCTCAGGATTGAGTGATGTAGCTTATGAGAGTGTTAGTAAATTTTTATCATCCGCCTTAAATCAGGTCGCTAATGATTTATTTAAAGGAATTGATGTGGATTTGAGTTTGAATACTTATAATGATTATGCCACAGGCGATGCACAACAGAGAACGGATTTTAACGTGGCCGTTACTAAGCGGTTTTTAGATGATCGTGTAAGCGTTACCGTTGGAAGAAGCTTTGGTATTGAAGGGCAAGATGTTGCAGCAAAAGCAACACAGGGAGGAGCTGGCTTTATGCCGGATATGACAGTAAATTATAAACTATCAAAAGATGGAAAATATCTTCTACGTGGATATAGGAAAACACAGTTTGAAGTAATGCTGGATGGATATGTAATTGAAACCGGATTGGCGTTTATTATTACACTTGATTATGATAAATTTCGGGAGTTGTTTAATAAAAATATTAAAAAGGAGGGTTATTATTAAATTGAGGAGTACAATTTTATATGGTCTGTTTTGTTTGACACTGGTAGAAAGCTGTAGTGTGGCGAAGTTTTTACCTCCGGGGGAAAGACTTTATAGGGGAGCTACTATTAAAGTAGCGAAAGATAAAGATGTTGAAACTTCCAGACGTTCCCTTAAGAAGCAGATTCAACCTGTAGCGAGGCCAAGGCCTAATAAATTTTTTTTAGGGCAGCCTTATAAAGTATGGTGGTGGTATGTAATTGGCCAACCAAAGAAGCAAAAGGGATTCAAAGTGTGGCTCCGTAATACATTGGGTGAGCCTCCGGTATTGTCCAGCAGTGTTAATTGGCAAACAACAGCAGAGAATATGAGCGCTTTTCTGGAAAATGAAGGTTATTTTCATTCCTCCGTTACAGGAGATACCATTCACAAGAATTATTTTACAAAAGCTATTTACAGTGCTCATGTTTTGCCTCAGTACACAGTTAATAATATTACATGGGTAAATGACAGCTCTAACTTCTTACAAACATTAATTTCTGCCAATCCCAGGCAAACTTTATTGAAATCAGGTAAGCCATACAGGCTACAGGATATTGAGGCTGAACGAAACCGCCTTGATCTTTTTTTGAAAACAAAAGGGTATTACTTTTTTAATCCAAACTACATTATGGCCTATGCCGATAGCACAGTTGGTAATAGACAGGTTAATTTATTATTAAGTGTTAAAAATACAATGCCAAAAAACGCAAAGTATGCTTATACGATTAATCGTATCACCATTTTTCCAAACTATACTTTACTTCAACCTCCACCTGATACCGGTAAAATTGCTACATTAATTATTGATGGGCTGCTGATACGTGATACGATTCATAATTTTAAACCACGTTTATTTGCCAAGATGATTACTTATCGTCCTGGCAGTCTTTACAATACACTCAATCAAAATACAACACTTAATAGGCTGATTAATTTGGGTACATTTAAATTTGTACGACATCGATTTGAAGCGGTCAAAAATTTACCTGATTCGCATAAGCTGAACGTTTATTACTATTTGACGCCTGCTAAAAAGAAATCTTTGCAAGCAGAAGTAGATGCATTTTCAAAGGAAAATAGATTTATCGGAACACAGTTAAGCGTCAATTGGATCAATCGAAACACTTTCAGAAGTGCTGAGCAGCTCAGTGTTAGAGCGTATGGGGGATTTGAAATTTCGTTTAGAGACTCACTTAAAAAAAATAACAACTTTAGAATTGGTGGAGATGTGAGTTTTAACTTTCCTCGATTTCTTACTCCGTTTTTTAAGTTAAAGGAAAGTAGATTATATCCACCACGTACACAAATTTTATTAGGGTATCAATATTTTATTAAGCAAAGGTTTTATTCAACTAATTTTTTTCGACTGCAATATGAATTTAACTGGAAAGATAATGCTAATAAGCAACATATCCTGGATCCGGTTTTCATAACTTATTCCAATGCAGGTAATATAAGCGATAGCTTTTACAAAGCAGCTGTTCAAAGACCCGCTGTTCTCCTAAATCTTAATTCAGAAGTCATTGTAGGATCATACTATAACTTCACTTATAATACCTTAAACCCCTTCATTAATAACCAATGGTATTTTAATGGAAGTATTGATTTGTCAGGAAATATTGCTGGGTTGATTACAGGAGCTAAAAAAATGCGTGAAAAAATGATATTTAATATACCATTTGCCCAATACGCAAAATTTGACTTTGATGTGAGATATAAAAGAGTTTTTAACAATAATTTGGAATGGGCCAACAGGCTGCAAATCGGTATTGGAATGCCTTATCATAATTCTGCTATGTTGCCGTTTACAAAGCAATATGTTATTGGAGGTGCCAATTCAATTCGTGGATTCCCGGCTCGTACTTTAGGCCCTGGGAGCTACCTGCCTACTACCAACGATTTAAGGTTTTTTCAGGTTATTGGCGGTGATTATAAATTGCTGGTAAATACAGAATTACGCTTTCCCATTTGGGGCAGATTTAAAGGCGCATTATTTACAGATGTAGGTAATATCTGGACAAAAGATACCATTCTTTTTGGAATGCCCGGTAAGTTAAAAAAAGATTCTTACAAAGAACTTGCTGTAGCTGCCGGTTTCGGTATTCGTTTTGATGCAAAGGTGATTTTAATTCGGGCAGATTTGGGAATTCCTCTCCGTAAACCTTTTTTGTCAATGGATCAGCGTTGGGGATTTAAAAATATAGCCTTGGCCGATAAAGTCTGGCGTAGGGAAAATCTTATATTGAATATAGCAATTGGGTACCCATTTTAATACAATCAAATGAAGAACTTTTTTAAATATTTATTATTACTACTGATAATTATTGGTATCGGAGGCTATATTTTTTGGCAAAAAAATAAAAAACAAATTGTAAAAAATATTGTTAATACTGCCTTGAAAAAAAGTACAGATAATCTTTACTTTATTCAGTATGATAGCGCTGCTATTAATGAAGTAGACGGGGATGCTATTTTTTATAATGTGAAATTACGGACAGATTCAACTCAATTTAAAATTCTCCAGAACAAGGGTGGCCTGCCTAATATTTTATTCGCTATAAAAGTTAATAAAATTTTGCTAAAAGGTGTTGATGTAAAAGGGCTTATTCAAAAAGAAGCAATCTCTGCAAACAAAATATTGTTATATCACCCTGTGGTAGATATTATTCAAACAGGCTCCAATATGCTGACAGCAAACTATAATGATACAGCCGAATTGTATAAACAGATATTGGGGAAATTCAAAAGCATTCAGGCAGATAGTATTGAAGTAGATAGTGGAAATGTTAGTATTCTCTCTGATTCTTATCAAACTCCATTAACAGCATTTAAAAATGTTACTATTCAGCTTAGTAATTTTATAGTAGATAGTAACCACAACTACCGTAATATTATTAGCTATTTTATTGATAGGGTGAAGGTAAAAGTAGAAAATATTAATCACACATTACAAGATAGTTCAAAAATTAATGTGGAACAGTTAGAATACAATTCATTTAGTAAAGAGTTAAACATAAAAGCATTTCAGCAATTTAAAAAAAATAATTTACGACCTGCTATTGATGTAAAAAATATTCAGACAAATGGATTAAATACAAATGACTTTATCTTTTTTCAACGATTGAAGGCAAATCGACTAGCATGCGATGGGGGTGTGATTACGATTTATACTAACGGAAAAGGTAGCAATACAGCAAATAGTAAGAAGAATATAATCGAATTTTCTTCTTCAACAATTGATGAAGCACAGGTAAATACTATAGCGTTGGGAAATACAAAAGTGATAATAATTACTGCAAATACGGATAGGCCGCCGTTGATAATGGATGGTGTCAAATTCAATGCTTCTCAGTTGGCCAATATCACTTCAGGCATTACTATTAGTGAGTTAATTAATACTGCTAATTGGAAATTATCAGTCGGTGATTGTTCTTTTCATACAAAAAATAAACTATACAAGGTCAGGGTGAAACAATTGCAGGCTGATAAGCTTAATGCATCTGTTTCTATTAGTAATATCTCCGTAAAATCAGTTCTTTCTGAGCAGGATTTTATGAAAAAAATGCGCTATCAAACTGACAGGTATGATCTTGATTTTAACAATATCCTGTTTAAAAATGTAGATTTTTCAAATTTGATTTATAGTAATCAATTAGTAGCGGAAGATGTATCATTAGAACCTGTTATACGTGTATTTAATGACCGAACATTACCACCCAACCCTAATAGCAAAGTTGGTAAATATCCTCACCAGTTGCTTTTAAAAATGAGATTACCTATCTTTTTCAAAACTATACATGTAAGGAATGGATATTTAGCTTATAAGGAAAGAGCTGCCAAATCTGCCATGATTGGTACAGTTTATTTTTCAAAGATTAACGGAGAAATAAAAAATGCTACTAATATTACTGCAAAGATACGAAATAATTCGCAATGTACTTTAAATGCTACTGCCAATTTTTTAGGAAGAGCCAACCTTTCAACCTCATGGGTATTACCGTTGAACGCTCAAAATGCACTTTTCTCTATAAAAGGGGAGTTAGGTAGTATGTCGGCATCAACATTAAATTCAATTGCCGGCCCTCTGGCCATGGCAGCTGTTAAAAGTGGCACTATAAAAAAGTTGCAATTCAATTTAACTGGGAATGATTATGTTGCTGATGGGGAAGTACTATTTTTGTATAATGATTTGGGCTTAGATTTGTTAAAGAAAACTACTGCTAATGCACCGAATACTGATAGTTTGAAAGTTAAAAGTTTTGTCAGTCTTTTTGCAAATGCTATCATTAAAAAAGACAATCCCCGGAAAGATAATATTTATAAAAGTAGTGTGCATCAAACAAGAGAGTTGAATAAATCCTTCTTTAATTTACTGTGGAAGTCTATTTTTCAGGGCGTTAAGGAAACAGTTTTAGGTAAATGATTTTTATATACAATAAAACCAGCAATATAGCTGGTTTTATTAAACGTATGACCTCGATCGAGGCCGATACGGCTATGAATTTTCATGGATGGATATTCATATAGAATGGTCATATTTCTTCCGGAAGATCATTGTCATTTTTAGTTTTATCTGGCTCAGGATTTGAATTTTTCTTAACTTCCTCTTTATTATTCACATCGTTGTATCCCTGATGAGCATTGTCCCAGTTTTCTTTTTTGTCGTAATGATTCCCTTTGTTCGGCACCCCGTCATTTTGATCTTGGGCATTGATTATTTCTTCTTTTTCAGGCGTATTTGCCCTGGCTTTACTGTCGGGGCCAACTTGGCTTTTATCTTGTTTACTTTGATTTTTATTAGAATGTTTTGTTTTCATAAAAATAATTTTAGAATTTCAAAAATGGTTTTAAAATTTCAGCTTATTCTTTTCGAAATATATTGTTATAAATGGCTGTGCTGTAAGCTTTAATCTTATCCATATTTAGCGCTACAACGCTGGTTACTCCCAATTGTAAAGCATTCAACAACATATTTTTGGGCAAACTTCTTGGAGTAAACTTTTGTGATATTATTTTCCGGGTAAGAATGCCTGCACCAATGCCTAAAGTGGCATTAACCAACTGCTCTTTTATGTTTTTTGAAGAGTTAAATTTGTGGGTAATATTTTTAACGATATTTAACGGCTTTACAGATTCCCTGATATTTTCAAGCCCCACCACAATCTCTTTTTCTATCTTGTATTTCTTAACTTCCAGCTCTGATATGGATGATTGCAGATCTTTACTATTTTCAATTCTCATGTGGCTTACTGTTTTTGCTTGATGTAAATCTGTTTTAATTGATATACTTATATCTGATCTGATAAACTATTATTGAAGTATTCACTCCCAAAAAAGACAAGGCCGGCATAGTGAAAAGTTACATTTTCTTTTTATTTAAATTAAAATTAAAATAGGGTTTATTTTAATCAACCTATATGAAATAAAAATGCTAATGTGTTTTCACTCCTGGCCGCTCCTTGCCTGCTAAACGATATAATTGTTATATGATGTATTGTATTGTAATGTGCCGTAACTTCTCTTGATTAGTGGATTACATTGCTTTAGGGTGTGAACTTTCTCTGCCCTCTCTTGCGCTTTCTCTACCACTATCTCTAGTCTGTTGTCCTTTGTCCAACATGTTATTAGCATCATCTTTTATTTTCTCGTATTTGTTCTTGATTGCATCTCCTATGTCGCTGGCCTTATTTTTTATTGCGTCAGTAATATCGGAACCTTTTTGTGCAATTTTTCTTCTCGTTTCAGAACCTCTGTCTGGGGCAAATAAAATTCCTAATATTGCACCTGCAGCTGCTCCTGCTAAAATACCCGTAATTACTTTTCCTGTACTCATAGTTAAATTTTTTATGGATTGTTAAATGCGTTGCAATGTTGAATTATAATACATTGTAGTATTTCCAAAATGTTGCCAATTTATAATTGCTCAGGTATATTTCTATTCAAGCCTTTGATAGTAAAGGATTTTAATGATTCCTGCATATTACTGTACTTAAATTTATTAGTTCATCCTTGGGTATTGTTTTCTACGATCGTGAAAAAAAATTATCAGTTAAATATCAATGAATAAAGAATTATAAAGGAAAATCAATTAGCTGTGATACAATTTAATAAGTGGCATGATTATTACAATTTAAGAATTAAATATTCTACCAGAAGGTTAAAAGACGATTCAATAATTTTTATAATAAATAAAATCAAAAACTATCATCATGAAGAATTTAAAAATTTTATTTTCAATTTTTTTTGTTGCCAGTCTTTTTCTAGCCTGTAATCCTAATCGAAGGAATGATAACGCCGGCGGTGGAAAAGATGAGAATGAAAAAGCTGAAGATCAGAACGAAGCTAAATTTAATAAACAGAATGCTCAGGATGATGCCAATGCTTTAGTGGATGCTTACAGCTCCAGCATGATGGAAGTAGCACTTTCAGATAGCCTTAAAAATAGGTTAAAGTCTTATGAAGCAAAGACTGTCGCTTCTGCCATGATTGATGCACACACACGAATTAATAACGAAATAAAAAACCTGGCTCAAAAAAAAGCGATCACATTGCCTACAACACTTACCGATGATATGAACAGGAAAATAAGTGATTTTGTTAATAGCAATACCACTGGGTTAGATAAAAGGTATTTAGATCGATTGGTGGATGATCATAAAGACGCTATTAAACGATATGAAAAAAATGCCAGTGACTGTACAGATCCTGATATTAAATCCTGGTTTAGTAATACTTTGCCGGAGATGCGTAAGCATTTAGATATGGTGATGGCAAATCGTGATAAAATTAAGTAAGACTATTTATGCATAGAAGATTTGGGGTTTCGAGTTGGAGGTTTTGATTGATCTATTTATAATTTATGTATTCGATAAAATCTATAATAAAAAATATAAATTGATTTAATATTAGTTTTTTGTTTTAATTTAGAAGGTTAGAGAGAGCAAAGTCAGACCACTTAATGGTCTGGCTTTTTATTTATATTATAATTTTTACTATATTATAAAAATTGATACAGTTTATAAAATTCTTAATTTATATGTAAAAGTGGAATTATTCTTGCTGCAATAGGTATGTTATTTTAAATACTAAAGCTTTAAAATACATCATTTTTGTTTGTGATATATAAAAATCAAGAACAAATCGGTTATACACAAAAAACTAACACATGAAATTTCGAATTGATCGAAGAATACGGATGGGGTATTTTACAGCATATTTTTTACTCATTATATCATATCTATTATTATTTTACACCAATAGTGAGATGCTCGGTAAAATTGAGTCTGCTAATCAGACTTCGCAGAGCATGGTTAATTTAAGCTCTCTTTTTTCACAAATTAAAGATATGGAGTCGGGAGTCAGGGGTTATCTTATAACAGGCAATGAAAATTTTTTGGAATCATATTATGCTAATAAAAATAGCTTTGATACAACCTTAAATACTATTTGGCAATCATTAGACGATGATACCCTGCAAAGATTGTATTATGACACCTTGAAAAATCTGGTAAGCGAAAAGCTATATACCATGCGTAGAGTTGTAGGAATGTATCAGGCTGCTGACAAAACAATCACTGATTCGATAAAGGCTTTTGTTAATAATAATGCTCAAGGTACTATGCAAAGTTTCAGAGAGGTGGTTCTCGTATTACAAGATATTCAAAAGAAAGCAATTGCCAGTAAGAAGCCTGAATTATCGAACTCTTCGAGAGCTATTCGTGTTATCAATCTTACTTCTTTAATTATAGCATCGCTTATTGCCATTTATTCCCTCATCACATACACGCAAGAGAACAAGGCCAGGCGAAAAGCTGACGAAAAGGCTATCCTGTATCGTAAACAGCTCGAACAGAGGATTGATCAGCTTAAGATATTAAACGATGAACTTACACAACTTAAAGGAATAGAAAAGTTTGCCGCTACGGGCCGCATGGCTCGTATGATTGCACATGAAGTGCGAAACCCGTTGACAAACATCGGTCTTGCGAATGATCAATTACGTGAAATTGTTAATCACAACGAAGAAATAAACATGCTGATGGACATGATAAAAAGAAATACTGAGCGAATTAGCCATCTGGTAAGTAATTTGTTAAATGCTACCAAATTTGTTGAACTAAAATTATCAAATGTATACATTGATAATTTGTTGGATGATACACTCGAAATGGCGAAAGACCGTATAGAATTAAATAGTGTAAGCGTAGAGCGAAATTATTACCATAATAGTTGCCGCTTATCAGTCGATGAAGAAAAAATTAAAATAGCGTTTTTAAATATTATTGTAAATGCCGTGGAGGCTATGGAACCCGGTAAAGGTGTTTTACAAATTGCTGCCAATAAAGTAAATAGCAATTGTGTGGTTATTATTAAGGATAATGGAGTAGGGATGCCGGCAGAATTTTTATCACGCCTTTTTGAGCCATTTTTTACCAGCAAAGACAATGGCAATGGCTTGGGATTAACTAATTCTCAAAATATTATTCTTCACCATAAAGGTAATATATCTGTAAAAAGTGAGATAGGCAGAGGTACAATTTTTACAGTTACTTTACCATGTACTAATTGAAAGTAGAAACTTGAAATTAGAAAAGTGAAATTGACTTCTTTCTTTGAGGGTGTTTGTTTCGTGGTTGCTGTAATTTTAATTTTAAGTTGTGTACTTTTATATACAAATTGGGGAAAATTTTACACACTTAATAAGTTCTAACAAACACAAGCTTCTAAGATTTGATAAACTACGTCTTTCGAAAAAGGTTTTCCTATAAAATAGTCTGCACCTTCGGTAAAGGCTTTATTTCGGTCTACCGCAGTATCATGTGCGGTTATCATTACTATTTTAGAGGTAGGAATCAATATTTTTATTTCTTTAATGAAGTTGATGCCCAAGCCATCAGGTAAATGATTATCAATAAAAATAATCTCGGGATTTTCAGATCTCAAGATAATTTTGGCTTCTTTTAAACTATATACCTGTTTACATATTACATTTTTTTGCTTTAAAAGTCGGCTTAATAATAAACATATATCTTTTTCATCATCTATAATTAAAGCTTTAGTATAGTCCTCCATGTATATAAATTATTTTGAAAATATTTCCCCAGTATATTTTTGTTAAACTTATTGCAATTTTACTGCCAAATATGAAAAATTACTTAAACAAATTATAATTTAATTTAATATTAAAAAATGTACATTTTAGAAATAATTAATTAATATTAAATATTTCTTTTATTTTTTTTAAAAAATATAATTAAAAATCAATATTTCAATATTTCGGCAGCATTATTGCTTATTTTTTATTTAAATTCTTTGAAAACTATTTAAAAACCGGCTACGTATAAAGTTGTTTAATGCGTAAATTTTTTTACATTGTTAATATTCAGACTACCTACATTGATTCTATTAAATATACATCATGAAAAAACAAATTTTAGTAATTGATGACGATTTAGACATTTGTACCCTTTTAAGTCGATTTTTAGTGAGAAATGGATACGATGTTCAGGTGGCTTATTCCGGTAAACAGGGAATTGCTAAATTTCAACAGGAAAAATTTGATATTGTAATTTGTGATTATCGTTTGGGTGATAGAGAAGGCAGAGATATATTAATTGAAATCAAGAAACATACTCCAAATGTGATCGTACTCATTATTACCGGCTATTCGGATATTAGTACAGCGGTTGAGGTAATAAAACTGGGGGCATTCGATTATATTACAAAACCACTGATCCCCGATGAAGTATTGAATGTATTAAGAAAAGCAGAAAAATTGCTGTTTCCGGAATTGGAACAGGCAGCAATTATCGGTTTATCAAATAAAAATGATGATAAGCATGACCAGGAATTCCTACGAGGGCAGTCTAAAATTACCAAAGATCTTTATCGGCAAATTGAAATTGTTGCTCCCACAGATTATAGCATCATTTTGTATGGTGAAAGTGGTACCGGTAAGGAAGTAGTAGCGAGAACAATACATGCGCTGAGTAAAAGAAACGATAAACCTTTTGTTGCATTAGATTGTGGTATTCTTTCTAAAGAGTTATCCGGAAGCGAATTGTTCGGGCATGTGAAAGGCGCTTTTACAGGCGCCCAAAATGATAAGGAAGGGCATTTTGAAATGGCCAATGGAGGCACATTGTTTTTGGATGAGGTTGGTAATATGTCATATGATATTCAGGCTTCTTTTTTACGTGTAATCCAGGAACGAAGATTTAAGAGAGTAGGCGGCAATAAGGAAATGCCGCTTAATATAAGAGTCATTGTAGCTTCTAACGAAAATTTGCAGGAGGCATATAAAAAAGGCAAGTTCAGAGAAGATCTATACCATCGGTTTAATGAATTCTCTATCAGTCTGCCACCTTTACGCAATAGGAAAGACGATATACCGCTATTTGCAGAGTTTTTTTTAAAGCAAACTGCTACTGAGCTGGGTAAAGAACTAACAGGTATCGACGATGAGGTGATGGAAATATTTATTAATTACCCCTGGCCGGGTAACTTGCGGGAATTTAAAAATGTGGTGAGAAGAGCAGTATTGTTGTGCGATGGGGATAAGGTTTCAATCAAAACACTTCCCAAAGAAATGACAGTAATTGACAGTTTTAATCTGTCCGCTACTAATGCTATGGGCTTAAATAATGGTAGTATCCCGGCCGTAAAAAAAGAGTTAAATCTGAAAGATGCAGCTTTTAAAGCAGAGTACGAAACAATTATGAAAGTTTTAAGAGAAGTGAATTTTAATAAAACAAAGGCAGCTCAAATTTTAAACGTAGATCGTAAAACATTGTACAACAAAATCCGCAATTACGAAGTAACGCTGTTCGGAGCATCTGAGTAAATAATGTAAGTTTAAGGTTTGGGGTTTGGAGTTTGAGGTTTGAAGTTGGTTTTTTTTATCGTTGTATTATTTTTAGTTGAGTAAATCATTTAACTTCTAAACCCCAAACCCCAAACCCCAAACCCCAACCCCAAACCCCCAACCTCAAACCCTATCCACCTCATTTAAAATTTTATTTAAATTTAATACGGACGGCAGATATTGAGAAAGTTTGCCGGCATCAAAGGTTGATAATAGTTTTTTGATGCTGCTAAAAACTGTATCCGCTTCAACACTTGCCTTAATAAGGCGAATAGCCTCTTCAATAATCTCATTCAATTTTTTTTCAGTAACCTGTTGTTTATAGTTGGCATAACAGGCTACTCTTCTCAGTACTTCTACTTTGGCATTTCCGAAAATAATCAGGGTCCAGTCTTTTATATTGTTGCTATCCAGAATAGTATAAACTCCTTCATCTGTTTTTAAAAACTTAAAAAGCGCCGCCAATGCGGCAGGAATAGCAGCCTGGCTAAGTCGGGTGTCGGGACTGACAGTAGGATCCAACGCTACGTTTTGTGTAGCGGAATCTACTTTTTTTAATGAGGGGTAACCCAAATTCTGCTGAATGGATTCTATTAAATTATTATTTGGTATCATGGTAAGGTTTTAATGGTTATAAATAGGGATGGACAAAGTAGTAGGAATGTTATATTAATATTGAGTAATAAAAACATGCCAATATTGGTATAGAGTTGGATATACTAAAGTTGTAATTTTTTCACCGTAAAACTATACGTATTTTATGCACAATACATCCGATCAAATGACAACACTCAGTATGGTATTAGAAAAGCTCCGTGTTAAAAAAAGAGATAATGAATTCCGAATTTATCCCGAAGGTTTTGGAATCGGTAATGGTAAGTTTTACCGCCCCGGCGAACTAAAAGTTATCAAAGTGTATCGGTTTGAAGGAGATACCGACCCCTCAGATTCATCTGTACTTTATTTACTGGAAGCTTACGATGGTTTGGTAGGATACAGTATTGATGCTTATGGTGTTTACAGCAACCATGAGAACGACGGGTATGATGATTTTATCAGACAAATCCCGGTGGAAGAAAGAGAAGATCAATCGATTTTTTAGCCATAGGCAATTAACTAATCTACCCAATATTCATAACTCTTAGAAAATGCTGGGTCAATGCTTTAATAATATAGCCGATATTTTTTTTGCCCGTATTTCGGTTATCCCAGTAATAGGCTTTTATCGGCTGTACTTTTATCAAAGTATAATCAGGGATATCAGAGTTATCTGATGCTTTTGATTGAGTAAAAGGCGCTAATGTTGTTACCATTTGCCCGTTATCTCTTACGATACTGGCCCGGCCATATATATTTAGAAAAGCAGAACTAAGGTTACTTGAGTAAAAAATCTGTACACGATCATCATGACAAATATGGGCATATAAACCTTGTACCTTATCACTGTAAAGCCATATAGTACCACTGTCGTCTACAAATTGTGTATTCATTGTGCAGGTTCCTAAGGGTGTTTTGGACAAGCTTGCAGTTGATACATACACTTCTGCACATGGCTCAAGTTCCTTTATTTTGTTTACAGTTTCATATTTAGTCAGGTTTTTAAAATATTTCATATAAATATATTATAATTATTATTAATATAAATTGAGTTAAATAAATAATTAGTTGGTATTTCAAAAACTGTGCATTTACTTTCAAATAAATTGTTAAAATGATCAACTTGATAAGGAGGTAACGTATTTTACACAAGTTTATTTTAATAATATCAGTAAATCAGTAAAAGCATTTGTACAGAGTTTTTGCATACAACAAATGATGAAGGGAGTGCTTTTTGATGTAGAATATTACTGCAACGATACAGAGCTGCGGAAATTTAACTTTTAAAATTTTGGACATTCTTTGCTGTATGGGATAAAATAGTACAAGCAAAAGAAATGTAGTACTTACACAAATCAGTATATATACTTAAGTTGAAAATATTTTGGCAGAGAGGGGTAAATTTAATTATTTTTAATATGATTTTTTATTTCCCAGAATAATACACTCAAAAAAGCAGTCTGATACACAAAATACAATTTTTAGCATGCCTTTTGTAAATAATTTGTTAAGATGAATATTATTTATTTTGGTGATATACGCTTCAGTCGTATATTTTTTAAATATATAACATGCCAAAAACTAAAAGTCTGAAAACTCCAAATAAATACAAGTTTTTGTCCGGAGGAGGTAAAGTACAAAAACTGATACTGGATAGGAGTTATTCCGACCGAGATATGCTAAAAGGGTGGTCACAAAGTTTACAAACTACACTTAGCATTGTGCTTAATTCAACCATGCCTATGTTTTTAATGTGGGGAGAAAAGCTGATTTGCTTTTTTAATGATGCTTTTTGCCTTAGTTCCGGCAATAAAATTAGCGCTGAAAAGATATTAGGTATACCGGTTAAGGAGGCGTTACCTGGCCTATGGCAAGGTTTGGAGCCAATTGTTGAGGAATTGTTATTAGATGAAGCGTTCGCACCTGATAAATATCCATTAATACAAATTGAAAATCTTGATCAGTCGTTCTGTTGTAGCCCTGTCATAGGTGAGTCCGGAATAGTGGAAGGCATATTGTTAACCGTTAGCAATTCGAAAGAAAATAATGCTTCTTCAAACAAATCAGGGTATAACCATATACAATTGTATGGTATTCTGCAAGAATCTCCTATCGCTACTTCGATATTTAGAGGGCCGGATTTTGTTATTGGTATTGCTAATGATCAGGCCTTACGCTTATGGGGTAAGAACAAGAGTGTGATAGGTAAAAAGTTGATTGATGCACTTCCCGAATTAAAAGATCAGCCATATATGCAAATTCTGGAGAATGTTTATAAAACAGGTCAAACATATTTTGGGAATGAAAATATTGCCTATCTGGAATACAATGGTGAAATAAAACCGATTTATGTAAGTTTCATATATAAAGCATTGTATAATCCGGAAGGTGAGGTAGATGGTATATTATGCATGGGATATGACGTAACCGAGCAGGTAGAAACACGTAAAGAAAAAGAAATAAGCGAAGAACGTTTTCGCATTGCGATTGATTCTGCAAATTTGGATACATTTGATGTTAACCTGCTTACCGGAGAAGCCATTTGTTCACAACGTTTTTACGACACATTTGGTCTTAAAGGCCCTGTTATTCCTTACGAAGAAATTATTAAACCCATACATCCTGCTGACAGGTGTATTAGAGAAGAAGCCCTAAAAATTGCCATACAAACAAGTATGTTGAAGTATGAAGTTCGTATAAACTGGCCGGACCAAAGTATTAGATGGATAAATGTGTTGGGTAAAGTTTTTTATGATGAAAATAAAAAACCAATACGGTTGCTCGGAACGGTAATGGACATCACAGACCAGAAAAAATTTATTAATGTTTTAGAGGAAAGTGAACATCGGCTTAGCGTGGCTATCGAAGCGGCTGAATTAGGCACATGGGAAGTAGATTTAATTACTAACAATATTGTTTATTCCAAAAGGTATTTGCAAATTCTTGGCTACTCCGAAGATGCAGAGCCATCGCATAATGAGCTAATGGAGGAAATATTGCCGGAAGATTTACAAATTCGTAATGCTGCTATAAAAGAAGGTTTGAAAACAGGCGTGATTAGTTTTGAAATTCGTTTGCGGAGAAAAGATAATAAAGTCAGATGGATTAAAGTAAAAGGTAAAACGCTATATGATAATAATGGTATGCCCGTTAAATTGATGGGAACTATCATGGATATAACAGAGCAAAAAAATTCCTTTTATTCATTACAAAAAAGTGAGGAACGTTTTCGTATGCTGGCAGATTCAATGCCACAACAAATTTGGACAAGTGATTCCGTCGGAAATTTCAATTACTACAATAAAGCGGTATATGATTATACAGGGTTATCATTTGAACAAATACAAAATGCAGGATGGATAAATATGGTACATCCTGATGATAGAGAAGAAAACATTATCAAATGGATGCAGGCTGTTACTTTAGAAGAGGCTTTTATTGTAGAGCACCGGTTATTAAGACATAATGGAGAATATCGATGGCACCTGAGCAGAGCATTGCCACAAAAAGACAGCAGTGGTGAAATACAAATATGGGTAGGTACCAGCACAGATATTCATGAAATTAAGGAAAATGAAACGCAAAAAGATTTCTTTATTAGCGTGGCAAGTCATGAGTTAAAAACGCCTATTACTTCTATTAAAGGATATATTCAAATTTTGCAGAGTGTTTATAATGAAGCTAAAGATGAATTTCTTACAACTTCCTTAAATAAAGTAGATAAACAGGTTGTGCGTCTTACTAAACTTATAGCTGAGCTACTGGATCTGTCTAAAATAAAATCAGGAAGTTTACAATTGAATAAGGAATATTTTTGTTTGAATACTCTGATTAAGGAAATTATAGAAGAAATAAAACTAATTGAGCCTGATTATAAGGTTATTTTTACTTCGGAAAACGAGTGTATTGTATATGCGGATAAAGAAAGAATTAGCCAGGTAATTGTTAACTTTTTGACTAATGCCATTAAATATTCACCTAATTCTAATGTAATTACCATAAAAAGTATAGTTGCCGATAGTAGCGCTTATGTATCTGTAATCGATCAGGGAATAGGCATTAGTAAAGCTGATCAACAAAAGGTATTTCAACGCTTTTATCGGGTGGAAGGAAAAAGTGAAAAAACATTTCCCGGATTCGGCATAGGATTGTTTATAGCAGCGGAAATTATACAAAGGCATGAAGGTGTAATTGGTGTAAACAGTACTTTGGGTAAAGGGTCTGTTTTTTATTTCACTCTTCCACTATAAAAAATGTTTGAATAGTATATGAAGCAAATAAATAATCAAATTTTAGTAGTAGATGATAATGATGATATTCTTTTAATGCTAAAAACAATGCTGCAGTTAAAAGGGTATGATGTAATTGTTAAAGATAGCGCCGAAGGAATAGAAAATTTCATTGAAAAGGTAATGCCGGAAATTATTTTAATGGATATGTTATTATCGGGAAAAGATGGTCGTGAGATTTGTAAAAAATTGAAAACTACTTATGCTACTAAAGATATTCCTATTATTATGATTTCTGCACTGCCTGAAGCCGAGCTAATGTGCCTCGCAGAAGGGGCGGACTTTTTTATAGCCAAGCCATTTGATATGACGGATCTATTCCAGGTGATTGCAAAAGCGATGGGGAAAAGGAAACTGGTATAGTAATTAAGCTCCTGTAATGTGATTTGATACAAGTAATAAAGTGCACCAAAATTAAGATGAATCATAATTTCTCTTTTACTACCTTCACAGTTAAATGAAACATCTTTTCACACTCAACAAATATTTCTGGAAATACCGTTGGCATTTTATTTCAGGAATAGTATTTGTTATTTTAACCAATTATTTTCGAATTTTAGCTCCGCAAATAACAGGTTACGTTGTAAATTCTGTTATCAATAAGGTGGGAAAAAGTGTTGTATCTGCATCCGATAATTATAATGTACTTGTTAAACAATTAATATTATGGTTTGAATTACACTCCGGGAATAAAATTTTACTGGCAGGATTAACCTTGCTGGTAACAGCAGTTATTAGCGGCCTGTTTATGTTTTTAATGCGGCAAACCATCATAGTGATGAGCCGGCATATTGAGTATGATCAAAAAAATGAAATTTATAAGCACTATCAACAACTAGATACCAACTTTTATAAAACACATAGTACCGGCGATTTGATGAATCGAATGGCGGAAGATGTAAGTAGGGTAAGAATGTACACCGGACCTGCAATTATGTACTTCATCAACCTGGCCGCAGTGATTTTTTTTAGTATTCTTTTTATGCTGAAGGCTAGTATCATTCTCACTATATCAGCCCTGTCTCCACTGCCGATTTTAGCATTTACCATTTATCTTGTTAATAATATTATTAATAAAAAAAGCGAACGTATTCAATCACTTTTGAGTGATTTAACTACCAATGCACAGGAAACTTATGCAGGCATTCGGGTTATAAAATCTTTTGTACAGGAAAATGCCATGTTTAGTTTTTTTCAACGAAATAGTGAGTCGTATAAAACGAACGCATTAAGCCTGGCAAAAACAGAAGCAATTTACTTTCCCAGCATGGCATTAATGATTGGTTTAAGCACACTTATAACTATTCTCACAGGAACATTAATGGCTATAAAAAACCAAATAGATGTGGGAACAATTGCAGAATTTGTGATGTATATCCAAATGCTTACATTTCCGGTAAGCGCTATTGGTTGGACAGCCAGCATTACTCAGAGAGCAGCAACCTCTCAACGGAGAATTAATGAGTTTTTATTACAACAGCCTGCTATCCTCAATAATAATAAAAGTGTGAGTGTAGCATTACAAGGAAATATCGAATGCAAAAATGTAAACTTTATTTACCCCAACACAGGCATTCATGCCATAAAAAATTTTTCACTAAAAATAAAAAAAGGTGAAAAAGTTGCTATCGTTGGCAGAACCGGCGCAGGGAAGTCTACCATAGCACAGTTGTTGCTACGTATGTATGATGTACAAACCGGTAGTATTGCGTATGATGATATTCCCATTAACACCATTCGCCTGCAATCTTTACGTGAGCAAATCAGTTATGTGCCACAAGATGTCTTTCTCTTTAGTGATACCATTAATAATAACATAAAGTTTGGCCTGGATTATGCTTCAGATACCGAGGTTGTAAAAGCTGCAAAACAAGCTGGTATTCATAACGAAATTGATAGTTTTATCCAAAAATATAATACTATTGTGGGTGAAAGAGGCGTTACACTCAGCGGAGGTCAAAAGCAAAGAATTTCGATAGCCAGGGCTTTGATTAAAAAACCTGCTATGGTAATTTTTGATGATTGCCTGAGCGCCGTTGATGCCAAAACCGAAAAGGAAATTATTCATAATCTATACACCTTTCTGTCAGACAAAACTGCTGTTATTATTACCCATAGAATTTTTACTTTATTTCATTTTGATAAAATTATAGTGTTGGACGAAGGTAAAATTGCTGAGGAGGGGAAGCATGATGAGCTGATGGCGAAAAATGGCCATTACGCCCAAATGTTCCTTAAACAGCTGGAGCATGACCGGGGGGTTGGTAATTGATAATTTGTTAATAGATAGTTGATAATGTTAATAATGCAATCAATTATTAAAGAAATAATTATATTAAACTTAAATAAAATATTATCAATTAGTTAATTATCAATTATCCATTAATTTTTTGTGATTTCAAAAACAAGTTTATCTTTGCTGTGTTTTTTTAAAATTACCGTTTTATAATTTAAATTTCAAAACTGTGGCGTACGAAAATAACGACAAAAAAATGGAAAGCGTTTATAGCAAACGTATTAAGGCCGGAAAGCGTAGAACTTACTTCTTCGATGTAAGAGAAACTCGTGGTAGTGATTATTATTTAACGATTACCGAAAGTCGTAAAAGATTCGATTCTGACGGGTACGATAGGCACAAGATCTTTTTGTACAAAGAAGATTTTAACAAATTTATTAAAGGATTGACTGAGGCTGTTGACTTCGTGAAAACTGAATTGATGCCTGATTTTAATTTTGATGCATATAATCATGATACCCCATACGAAAATGAAGAAACAGGGGTATCTGAAGAAAAACCCTCTACTTTTTCTTCTACCGAAACTGTAACAACCCAGGAGGTGAATACTCAAACAACTGCTTCGGTTGATAATGGAAGTACAGAAGAAGTAGATAAATGGTAAAATATTTTAAATAGATGTCAAATCCTCCTGTAAAAAGGGGGATTTTTTATTATATATTATTAAATTTTTATATTAGTTTCTCCGTAAAGGATTTTTTTGTTTTTTTTAAAAAAAATAGTATATTGTGGAAAATACTGTTAAAATCGTTAAATTACTAATAGTATCAAACCGTACAAAGTAAAAGTATATGATGCGACAACTTTTGAAATTTATAAAGAATATTGCTAATAAATATAGTAAACCATCTCTATTGCAGCCCTTACCTGCTTATTGGTTGTTGATACCTATTCAGCAACGCAAATTGCCCGGAAAAGATCGCTAAATTTTTTTGCTTAGAGCAGTACTTTGCATTTAAGGAATGGCGATTGATTACAACCTTTACCATATTAGTTTTCCAATTTTTCCATTACTACCGACCAAAAAAATGGTTTTACCCTTTTTAGCTTTTTTACACACATGAAAACTTTCAGCGCTAATATTTTTCCAGTTGATTCCATCATCGGTACTCAAATCAGTACCATTCAGCCCGGTACATATCCAGTTAGTCTTACCTAAATATTCTACACAGCTTCTGTAACCGTGAGGAGGAATAGTAGGCGCCGTCCAATTCTTACCTGCATTTGTTGTAATAAAGCAATTGTTGAGGGTAGAATCTTTCATAGTGAAATCACCTCCTGCCACAATAAATATTTTACTATTTTTTATGGCAATGGAATTGGCACCGGCAGTTTCTTTACCTTGTGTAAACGGAATAGCTATTTTTTTATCTCTTACAAACAAATGAGAAGTCAGGCCCCCGGAAATAAAAACGGCTTCTTTTTGATTGAGCTTCCTAATATTGGTACCACTGCTGGCGAAACAAGCTTCACCACTGTCTGCAATAGGCTTATTTTGTCCAGGGATTGTACGCCAGGTATTGCCGCCATCAAATGTTCTGGCAATAAAAAATCTATTATTGATCGGATCACCTATTGCTATGCCACTTTCTTCATTCCAAAATTCCATAGCATCTAAAAATATCCCTTTGTCATTATTTTCAAAAACGACTTTCCAGTTGTCGCCGCCATCGATTGTTTTTAAAATATAGCCTGGCTCAGCTATTCCCATAATGATAGCTGTGGTAGCATCAAAAGCCTCAATATCTCTAAAATCGGTTTTTTCAAATCCTTTCACAATAATCCATTTCCAAGTACTGCCGCCATCTAAAGATTTGCCTACAGTGCCATTACTACCACTAACCCAAATCACTTTCTCATTTACTACACTTAGGCCCCTTAAAGAGGTACTAGTGCCATTGGTTAGTACCTGTATGGATTGTGCTATGGAGCCGTTGATAAAAAGTAAACAGAGCGTTGTTAAAATAGATAATCTTAGATACTTTTTCATGCAAAGTTTTTTATCTGATAAAACAAAGCTACAATTATTCAATTAAAACAAAGCAAGAGCATAACGACTATACTTTTTGACGTATTTTTGCCACTTCAAATTTTTACATCAGTTATAAGACTAGTGTTATTTATGAGTTATAATTATTTGCCTTTAGATAAGAGTCATACCAATTTCAGCCAGATAAAAAATTTATTGGAATATCATCAACATCTATCTATTACGTTTGATGCTCACGATCGTATTACCCGTTGCAGAACATATTTAGATAATAAATTAACCCATTCAAACCAACTGTTTTACGGCATCAATACCGGCTTTGGTTTTTTGCAAAATGTGAAAATTGACAATAACCAATTAGCACAATTGCAGGTTAATTTGTTGCAATCGCATGCTTGTGGTTTGGGTGAAGAAGTTCCCCAAGACATCATAAAGCTAATAATGATGTTAAAAATAAAGTCACTCAGTTACGGGTATTCTGGTGTGCAAATTGATACGGTAAAGCGATTGATTGATATGTACAATAACAATGTACTGCCGGTTATTTATACGCAGGGATCATTAGGGGCTTCAGGTGATCTGGCACCGCTTAGTCACTTAAGTTTACCGTTAATAGGACTTGGAAATGTATATTGTAAGGGCAATAAAATGCCTGCTTTAGAAGCAATGCAACAATTGGGCTGGAAGCCAATACAACTCCAAAGTAAGGAGGGGCTGGCATTGATCAATGGAACACAATTTATGAGTGCTTATGGATTGCATGCATTGATAAAATCAGAAAGTTTGTTGAAATGGGCAAATATAATCGCCGCCATTAGCTTTGATGCTTTCGATTGTACCATCGATGCGTTGCATGAAAAAATTCATGCCGTAAGACCTCATAATGGACAGGTAGAAACAGCCGCAACGTTAAGATTATTGTTGGATGGAAGTTCTATAGCTACACGAAATAAATCTCAGGTGCAGGATCCTTACTCATTTAGATGTGTGCCTCAGGTACATGGAGCGTCTACAGATACTTTTAATTATGTATTGGATATTTTTATAAAAGAAATTAATTCCGTTACGGATAATCCAAATATTTTTCCGGAAGATGATTTAATTGTAAGTGGTGGCAATTTTCACGGTCAGCCATTGGCCTTAGCTTTGGATTTTTTGTCTATTGCTATGAGTGAAATTGCCAACATTGCTGAGCGTAGGATTTATCAACTGATTAGTGGACAGAGAGGTTTGCCACTTTTCTTGATTAAAGATCCGGGTTTACACTCCGGTTTGATGATTCCTCAGTATACCGCTGCCGGAATTGTTAGTGAAAACAAACAACTTTGTACACCCGCCAGCGTCGATTCAATATCCAGCAGTAACAATCAGGAAGATCATGTAAGTATGGGTGCAAATGCGGCTACCAAATGTAAACGGGTAATTGATAATGTAGAAAAAGTATTGGCCATTGAATTGCTGACGGCTGTTCAGGCCTTAGAATTTAGACGACCTTTAAAAACTGCTCCAATTTTGGAAAAAATGGTAGTCGAATTTAGAAAAAAGGTAAGTTTTAATGAAGCGGATAGAGTTCTGCAGGATGATATGTTGAAGTCTGTTGAATTTATACAATCGTATGAATTGTAAATGAACGAACGAGTATTATGAAATACTAGCAATAATTTAGTAAATTTGAGTAAAAGTATTAGTTCTATGCGAATACTTGAAACGCCTGATTCTTTTAGCAATTTGCAGCGGGAATTATTAAAGCTTTACGCTAATAACATTTCCGAAGAGGATTTATTACATATTAGACTTTTGATTAGTAAATATTTTGCTGATAAAGCGACTGACTCGGTAGAGCAGTTTGTAAAGGAGAATAATATCGATACGGAAACTTTTAACGACTGGTCTAATGAGCATGTGTAAGTATTATTTTTTTAATAAAAAGGCGAACTTTGGTTCTTCAAAAAAGAATTTCCAAGACTAAATATTTTTTCATCATCAGATATTAAGAATATACTTGATAAATAATTTTTTATGTATTCATCTGTAAGTTCAAAATACAACCCCATTCAATATAAAACTCCTGTTGGCAATACACTTTCCTGCAAGGGTTGGATCCAGGAAGCTGCGTTGCGTATGTTGCTGAATAACTTAGATCCTGTAGTGGCCGAACGCCCGGATGATTTAATTGTGTATGGTGGAAGGGGTAAAGCTGCAAGAAACTTTGAAAGCCTTGATCTTATTATTAAGGCATTAAAAGATTTGAATAATGATGAAACCCTGCTTATTCAAAGTGGTAAGCCTGTAGGCATACTGCAAACACACGCTGATGCACCGAGGGTGCTGATTAGCAACTCACAACTGGTGCCCAAGTGGGCAACCTGGGAGCATTTTGATGAGCTGGAGAAGAAAGGATTAATGATGTATGGCCAAATGACTGCCGGTAGTTGGATTTATATCGGAAGTCAGGGAATTGTACAAGGTACCTACGAAACGTATGCAGCAGTTGCTACTAAACATTTTAATGGAAGTTTAAAAGGTACCCTCAACGTTACCGCCGGTCTTGGGGGCATGGGTGGTGCACAGCCCCTTGCCATTACCATGAACGAAGGCGTAGCATTGGTTGCGGAAGTGGAGGAGTGGCGTATTGATAAACGTATCGAAACTAAATATCTTGATATAAAAATTGCCAATGTTGATGAAGCTATCGAACGGGCGGTAACTGCAAAGCAAAAAGGAGAAGTCTTATCGATTGGCGTATTGTGTAATGCGGTGACCTTACTGCAACGCCTACTCGAAAAAGGAATAGTTCCAGATACGTTAACCGATCAAACATCGGCCCATGATCCTTTAATTGGCTATGTGCCTCATACGTTAACTGTCGAGCAGGCAAATATTTTGCGTCAGCAAAATCCTGAACAGTATATTGAATTAAGCTATGATAGCATGCGATTGCATGTAGAATTGATGTTGCAATTACAGCAGCGGGGCGCCGTAACTTTTGATTATGGCAATAACATCCGGGCAAGGGCTAAGGAAAGAGGCTTGCAAAATGCCTTTGATTTTCCGGGTTTTGTTCCGGCATATATTCGCCCGCTTTTTTGTGAAGGAAAAGGGCCATTCAGGTGGGCGGCCCTCAGTGGTGATCCTGAAGATATTCGTATAACCGATAACGTTATTAAAGAATTATTTCCTGAAAACCATTCTTTATTACGATGGTTGAGTTTAGCCCAGGAAAGAATTGCATTTCAAGGCTTGCCAGCAAGAATTTGCTGGCTGGGCCAGGGGGAAAGAGAAAAAGCCGGCCTGGCATTCAACGAATTGGTACGAAGTGGAAAAGTAAAAGCACCTATTGTAATTGGTAGAGATCACCTGGATACTGGCTCTGTAGCCAGCCCAAATCGTGAAACAGAAGCGATGTTGGATGGTAGTGATGCAGTAGCTGACTGGCCGCTTTTAAATGCATTGGTGAATACGGCAGGTGGGGCCAGTTGGGTAAGTTTACATCATGGTGGCGGTGTAGGAATGGGCTACAGTATCCATGCAGGTATGGTAATTGTGGCCGATGGCACGGATGCGGCGGCGGCACGCCTTAGCCGTGTATTACGAAATGATCCCGGCATGGGTGTAATACGCCATGCAGACGCAGGCTATGATATTGCAAAGGATACCGCCAGGAAAAATAAACTGGATCTGAGAGAGAGATTGGTGTAAATCTATTGTACACTTTAACTTCTTGCAAAAAGGCGTTTATTTTTATAAATTTAGAATAAATAATAAAATCTTCACAGGTAAGATCATTAAAGTTGATTAAATACATGCATGACAAATTGTCGGTCAAAGAGATAGAAGAAGCTGATATTGAGCCTATTACAAGCTATTGGCTACAGGCAGATAAAGAGTATTTGCAAGGCATGGGTGTGGATATGAATAAAATGCCACGTAGAAACTTATGGCAAACCATGTTATCAGAACAACTGGCACAGCCTTATGAAAAAAAAACTTCATATTGTATCATTTGGCAAATAAATCATAAATCCATCGGTCATTCTAATGTGAATAAAATAATATTTGGCAAAGAAGCTTATATGCATTTGCATTTGTGGGATGCCGGAGTCAGGAAAAAAGGTGTAGGATCAACATTCATTAAAATGACATTGCCGTATTTTTTTCACAATTTACAATTACAAAAATTATATTGTGAACCATACGCTTTAAACCCTGCCCCCAACAAAACTTTAGAGAAATTGGGGTTTGAGTTTGTGAAAACATACACTACAATTCCCGGCTGGCTTAATTTTGAGCAACCGGTTAATTTATGGGAGCTTACACAGGATAGATATAAACAACTCTTTGAGGATAAGCCTGATTAAAGTGAATCCATTTTTTTTGTATTAAAAAAGGGGTAACATGAGGTTACCCCTTTACTATTTATCTTTCCCGGAAGTTTTACTATGAAAAAACTTCTTCCCTCAATTCCTGCTCTACAAGTTGGAACATATAATGTGCCGGTATAAAAGTAAGCTCAGTTTGTAACAGCTTAAATTTTTTAAGTATTGGAGTAAGCTGATTGGTAAAGTTTTGATAATCTTGCTTACTACTCCATACATCGGTAATGAGCCAATTACCGGTTGGCTTACTTGCCCCTATATGGAAAATTAATCCTTGTGGACGTTCCAGGCCGGAAGCTCTCAGAGTATCCCAAATTTGATCATACTGTTGCTGGGTGCATTGTTGGAGTTCATAGCTGCAAAAAAATACTTGTTTCATTGCATTTGATTTAAGTGGTGATTGAATAAGGTGATGATGTACAATTCGTTACCAAAGGGAACTTCATCGCTTAGTTTTACAAATGCGGATTATTTTATAGGAAAGATGAAATAAATATACAATAAACTCTTCCCTAAAGGAAATAATTTTGAATATATTTTTAAATAATTTAAGTAAAATTCAATACTTACAAATTTGGCAAAACAGTATTACTTTTATCATTAAAAAATAATTTTTGGAACTACCAGCATCCTTAATTAATTCATTAATAAACGTTCAAGGCTTTGATAAAAAGTCATTTGTGGATGTACATACTTCCGAAAATCAGGTTGTTTCGATTAGGGTAAATCGTTCAAAATGGCCTTCATTTTTGCCTTATAATGATTGGCAAAAAATATCCTGGTCGTCACAAGGCTTTTATTTACGAGAACGACCCTCATTTACACTGGATCCATTGTGGCATGCAGGAGCCTATTATGTGCAGGATGCCAGCAGTATGTTTTTAGAAGAAGCCGTACGCCAAACAGTGGATCTTCAACAACCTTTAAAAGTGTTAGACCTCTGTGCAGCACCGGGTGGTAAGTCTACGTTGTTACAGTCTATCCTATCACCTGAAAGTTTGCTGGTAAGTAATGAGGTTATTCAACCAAGATGTAATATTTTAATCGAAAATATTACTAAATGGGGGGCAGCCAATGTCGTCATCACACAAAATGACCCGGCACATTTTAAAAAACTACAAGGATATTTCGATATGATAGTTGTAGATGCACCTTGCAGTGGCAGTGGTTTGTTTAGAAAAGATCCTGCAGCCATACAGGAGTGGAGTGAGCAAAATGTACAGCTTTGTAACCAGCGACAGCAAAGAATTTTGTCAGATATTTTGCCCTCATTAAAAAAAGATGGAGTGCTTATCTACTCTACTTGTTCTTATTCTGAAGAAGAAAATGAAAACATTGCAGACTGGCTGATGAAAGAGCATCATCTGTCTTCCTTACGATTACAATTAGATCCAGACTGGAACATTGTAGAAACGTTTACTGCTCATCAGGCCTATGGCTACCGGTTTTACCCCAACAAACTAAAAGGAGAAGGTTTTTTTATCTCAATTTTTAAAAAAAGTAATGAGATAACCCCTTTCGCTTTTCCAAAAATTAAACATAAGCATGCCTATATTTCGGCTGCAGAATTAGCTAATATCAAACCCTATATTGCGGCTCCTTCATCATTGTTATTTATAAAAAATAGTAATGATATTAAGGCTCTCCCTAAAAATTTGGAAAATGAGCTGTTTATTTTGCAATCAGCATTGTATATTCGGAAAGCAGGAACAAACATCGGTTCAATTGCAAAAGAAACGTTAATTCCTGCTCATGATTTAGCGCTCAGTAATATTAAAAATTCCTCCATTCCATGCGTAATTATCGAAAAGGATATAGCGTTGGATTACCTGCGTAAGAATGAAATAGAAATAAAAACAGATATCAAAGGGTGGGCATTGGTAAAATATGAGCATATTGCCCTGGGCTGGATAAAAATCTTGTCCAACCGTATTAATAATTATTACCCTGTTGCCTGGCGGATTCTTAAAAAGTAAAGTATCGTATACCAACTAAATTTTGCATCTTTGCGGTGAAAAAACTAAAGCATGAAGCGTTTATATATCTGGCTGTTCATTTTACCGTCATTTACCTTTGCCCAGGATAAGCACATAATGATTCAGGGTGAAGCACCTAACTTATTTATCAACCACAGCGTTGTGCCTAAGGATAATTATTATAGCATAGGGCGGTTGTATAATGTTAGCCCCAAAGAGATGGCTGCCTACAATAACTTGCAGATGGATCAGGGATTGAATTTAGGGCAGGTGGTTAAAATACCCTTAGCGGCTAATAATTTCACCCAAACAAATGTAGTAGCCGCTGATGAAGCCTTAGTGCCTTTGTATTATACCGTAAAACCTAAAGAAGGGTTGTATAGGGTGAGTACAGTTAATAATAAATTACCCATAGCTACTATTAAACAGTGGAATAAGCTCTCTTCAGATGCCGTGAATGCCGGTACTCATCTGATAGTGGGGTATTTGAAAGTCAAAAAAGATTTGTCAGCCTTAGCAAATGGAAATACGGAAGTAGCGATGGAAGATAAAAAGCCCGTAGAAAGACCTGGCAAAGATACGAAAAAAGAACCGGATAGCCAAAAAATGCCCCAAACGCAGACTCCGCCTGTAGTTCAGGCTCCCCCAGTTGAGCAGCCAAAAAATGAAGAGCCGGTAAAATCACAACCTCCGGTAGAGCAGCCTGCAAAAGCTGAACCTGCTTACACTACAGATAAAGATTTTAAAGGTGGCACCTTTAAAGCATTATACCAGTCAAAAAATGAAATAACAGAAGAAGGAGATGCCGGTGTATTCAAAAGCACCAGCGGTTGGGAAGATGGAAAATATTATTGCCTGCACAATAGCGCCCAACCTCAAACCATTATTAAAATAACCAGTAATGCTACTGGCAAAACCATTTATGCAAAAGTGATGGATGTAATGCCGGATATCAAACAAAACAAAGGTAAAATTATTTTAATCAGCAATGCGGCAGCCCATCAACTAGGCATTACAGAGAATAAATTTTCCTGTACAATAAGTTATTCGAAATAAGTTTGAAGGTTCAGTTTAATTAGGATCTCTTTAAAAATGTGAAACAGCCTTTTCTATTAATTTTTCTGCAATTTTTGACCCTTATTTTCCAAACTTTTTTTGATAAATATTCAAAATTAGGTATTATCTTTTTTAACTATTTTTATTTTAAAATGTCGAATACATCAAAATAGGTATAATGTAGTTGCAAAATTCGTGTAATTTGCTAAAATTCGTGTAATAAAATGTGTTTTGATATTTCAGGAATACCCTAATTAAAACGATACCCCCTTAAAAAGTCTTCAACACCCATTCTTTTTTTGCCTTCCAACTGTATGTCGGTAACAGCAATATAGCCATTGCTGCAGGCAAATTTTAAATAATTTTTTTTATCGGTATCTATTTCGCCAGGTGGCAATTTGGGCTGATTTTTTTCTTTTTTTGCCTGATAAATTTTTAATTTTTTATCACCTAAAAATGTAAATGAACTGGGATAGGGCGATAAGCCCCTGATTAAATTATATATTTCATCTGTTGTTTGATGCCAGTTAATCTGGCAGGTTTCTGTAAATATTTTAGGAGCATGCTTTAACGCAGATAAAGATTGTTGTGGCTGTTCGGTAATATTATTTTCTGCAATTTGTAAAAGCGTTTTTAATAATAAATCAGCCCCCACATCTTTCATTTTATCATGTAATTCTCCGGCTGTTTCATCATCACCAATCGAAATTTTTTCATATAATAAAATGTTTCCCGTATCTATTTCATGCTGAAGTTTAAAAGTAGTTACACCGGTCTCTTTCTCCCCATTAATAATAGCCCAGTTAATCGGTGCAGCGCCGCGATATTGCGGTAGCAAAGAGCCATGTACATTGATAGTACCCAGCGGAGGCATATTCCAAACTACTTCGGGTAGCATTCTAAAAGCTACCACTACCTGAATGTCCGCTTGTAGAGATTTTAGCTCTTGTAGAAATTCCGGATTTTTTAGCTTTTCTGGCTGTAATACAGTTAAATTTTTTTCCAGAGCATATTTTTTTATAGCGCTTTGTTGCAATTGCATGCCACGGCCTGCTGCTTTATCAGGAGCAGTTACCACAGCAACAATATTGCATCCATTTTGTACTAATTTATCCAAGGAGGCAACGGCAAATTCCGGTGTGCCCATGAATATGATTCGTAAATCAGTTATTTTTTTTTGATTATCATTCATCATAAATAGTCTTATTCAAAATCGGGATAGAGCAGATATTTTTTTCTGATTTTTTTAAAATTACTAAGAGCAGGCTCCCAACTCTGCCTGATTTCAGCTTCTGTAAGTCCTGACTTCACTTGTTTTACAAAAGTATCATTACCCATCAATTTATTAATAAAATTGGTTTTCAAAAAGAAGCTATCTTTCCCCGGAAATAATTTATACGCAGTTATAAAATATTTTAATTGAATTTTGTTGTTAACTTTTTTCAACACTTCCTCTACGCTTCCACTCAAATTCCAGCCGTAGCATTTTTGGTAAAAACATTTACTATTCTTTGCACCGGCATTGGGTTTTGGAGTAAATTTATATAAATTTTTTGGTAAAGAAGGATGCCCGAATATTTGAAAAGGCTTATCCGTACCACGGCCTTCGCTCAATACAGTTCCTTCAAAAAGACATATGGATGGATAAAGATAAATGCTTTGCATTTCCTTTAAATTGGGAGACGGCTTCGCCGGTAAAACATATTTACTTTTATGGCTGTAATTTTTACATTTGATTACTGTAACATGAAAAGGAGTGTCAGCACTTGGCTGTGTGCTAAGATTATATTGGTTGATCGCATTTGCTTTTTCTGATAACCAGCTTTCTCCGGCCAGCATCAGCGCATATTCTCCAATGGTCATGCCATACACAATTGGAACAGGTTGCATGCCCACAAAACTTTTAAATTTCAAATCCAACACAGGCCCATCCACATAAAATCCGTTAGGGTTCGGTCTGTCCAGTATGAGTAGGGGTTTGTGATTTTCCAATGCCGCTTCTAAAAAATATTCTAATGAGGAGATATAGGTATAAAATCTCACACCTACATCCTGTATGTCAAAAATAAGGATGTCTACATCCTGCAAATCTTCCGGTGTGGGTTTTTTATGTTCTCCATACAAACTGATGATAGGAATGCCGGTTTTTTTATCGATTGAATTATTGATATGTTCCCCTGCATCAGCATTGCCTCTAAATCCATGCTCAGGGCCGAAAATTTTAGTGATATGAATGCCGGCGCTTAATAAAGTGTCTACTAAATGAGTTTGTTTAACCATGCTGGTGGGGTTAGCAAATACTGCTACGGATTTATCCTTTAAAGAATGCAGGTAAACCTCCATTCTTTCTGCTCCGGTAATAATATCAGTGTTGAGAACGGTTTTTTGAGAAGATTGCGAGTAAACCGTAAAATCACTGAATAGGATGATTAGAAAGAAAATGATATTCTTTTTCATACCCAAATTTCATAAAAACTTTTAAATAAATTGATAATTAATGGTAATTTGCGTATGTTAGTACAGAATACGTATCGCAATGCTTCACTTTGATGGTAAAGATCACATAAATAAGTGATGGCCGAATTGATGATATGTCAGATTTTAAAATTTCATAAAAATTACACAATGCAACAAGTAAAAAATGGTGATGTAGTAAGAGTACATTACACTGGGAAATTGATCAATGGTGAACAATTTGATTCCTCAACAGGAAGAGAACCACTTGAGTTTACAGTAGGTGCCGGACAAATGATTAAAGGATTTGATGCTGCAATACCCGGTATGGCAGTAGGCGATAAGAAAACAATCAATATTACACCTGAAGAAGGTTATGGCCCTCGTAGTGAAGAAGCTATGATTGAGTTTCCTAAAGAAAATGTACCTGCAGAAATGAAATTGGAAGTTGGCATGGCCTTAACATTAAGTAATCAACAAGGACAACCTTTCCCGGTGGTAGTTACAGAAATTGGTGAAGAGTTCATTCTGCTGGATGCTAATCATTTTTTGGCAGGGAAAGAATTGGTATTTGATGTAGAGTTAGTAGAGATAGTCTAATTTTTTCATTGGCAAAATCTATAAACCTAAGCTTTTGTATTTATTTAAGCAGTCTAAAATGGACTGCTTTTTTGTGCTTATTTATTATTTTTACTTATTAAATTTTTATGATGATTAACATTAGTCAGGATGCGATAGCCAATCGATTTATGCGTTATGTACAAATAGACACCCAAAGCGATCCGGAAAGTAATACCTTTCCCACTACTGAAAAACAAAAAAACCTGAGTAAATTATTGTTTCAGGAGTTAAAGAATATGGGTTTGTCAGATGTGGAAACTGATCATTACGGTTATGTATATGCGAAAATACTCGGTAATTCTGATAAGGAAAATATCCCCACCATTTGTTTTTGCTCACATGTAGATACGGCGCCGGATTGTAGTGGAACGGATGTAAAACCTATCTACCATCCTAATTTTGATGGTAATGATATTGTATTGCCTGATGATTCTACGCAAGTACTAAGTGTAAAAAAGTTTCCTTATTTACAGGAGCATATCAACAGCGGCATCATCACTGCCAGCGGCACTACTTTATTAGGTGCAGACGATAAAAGCGGCGTGGCTGCTATCATGGAAGCTGCTCAATTCCTTATCAACAACCCCTCCATAAAACATGGAGATATTAAAATTGTATTTACACCTGATGAAGAGGTGGGCAAAGGAACGGCTAAAATTGATATGCAAAAGGTAGACGCTGACTTTGGATATACGCTTGATGGAGGAGAGGCTGGTTCTTTAGAAGATGAAACTTTTAGTGCTGACGCTGCAATCATTACAATTGAAGGCGTTATTGTACATCCCGGATATGCCAAAGATAAGCTGATCAATGCATTAAAGGTTGCCGGTGCAGTATTGGCAGCATTGCCCTCCAATGAATGGAGTCCGGAAACTACGGAGGGCCGGCAGGGTTTTGTACATCCCGTATCGGTGAATGGTATTGCTGAAAAAGCAGCTGTGCAATTTATTGTAAGAGATTTTACCGTATCCGGACTTAAAGAACACCACAACCGTTTAAAATCAATAGCAGAAAAAGTAGTGGCCACTTTCCCGGGCGCTATCATGCAATACAGCATTCAGGAGCAGTACCGAAATATGAAGGAAGTATTGGATAAACATCCTCAGGTAGTAGCCTACGCAGCAGAGGCCATACAGCGGGCAGGCTTAAAGGTAAAAAAAGAAGCCATTCGAGGTGGTACCGATGGAAGTAAGCTTAGCTATATGGGATTGCCCTGTCCTAATATTTTTACCGGAATGCAAAATATTCATAGCAAATTAGAGTGGATCGGCGCTAAAGATATGGCATTGGCAGCAGCTACCATTGTGCATTTGTGTATGATTTGGGAGGAGAAGAGTTGATATAATTCCTCATTTGTGTAATTCATAATTCCTACGTAATTTTGCATATTGAAAAACTAAACTGTCATTTGTGTAAAATCATTCTCTTTCGCATCTATTCAATATTAATAATGTATTCATTTTTTCAATTATTTAATAATCAATTAAGTATAAATTAAAATTATATATCATGCAAGATTTTCTATTACATTATTGGTGGACCATTTTACTGGTTGTAGCCTTTTTGGGCTGTTTTGTAACCATCAACCAGGGTATGGTAGGTGTTATTACTACTTTCGGTAAATATCGCCGTGTGTTACGCCCTGGATTAAATTTTAAAATTCCTTTTTTGGAGCAGATTTACAAACGCATTAGCGTTCAAAATCGCTCGGTTGAACTGGAATTCCAAGCTGTAACTTCTGATCAGGCAAATGTGTACTTTAAGTCCATGCTTTTATATTCGGTTTTAAACATTGATGAAGAAACGATTAAAAATGTAGCCTTCAAATTTATCAGTGATAAAGATTTAATGCAGGCTTTGATACGTACCGTAGAAGGAAGTATCCGTGCATTTGTGGCTACAAAACGTCAGGCTGAAATATTATCAGTGCGTAGAGAAATTGTAGAGAATGTAAAAGAACAAGTGGATATGACCTTGGAAACCTGGGGTTATCATTTGCAGGATTTGCAAATCAATGATATCACTTTCGATGAAGATATTATGAGAAGTATGAGCAAGGTAGTGGCAAGTAACAACCTGAAAGCAGCGGCTGAAAATGAAGGTCAGGCTTTATTGATTACTAAAACAAAAGCGGCTGAAGCTGAAGGTAATGCGATTAAAATTGCTGCCGAAGCTGAAAGGCAGGCGGCTCAATTGCGTGGTCAGGGTGTAGCATTATTTAGAGAAGAAGTAGCCAAAGGTATGAGCCAGGCTGCCGAACAAATGAAGCAGGCAAACCTGGATACCAATGTTATTTTATTTAGTATGTGGACAGAGGCAATTAAAAACTTTGCTGAATACGGAAAAGGTAATGTTATCTTCCTCGATGGTAGCAGCGAAGGTATGGAAAGAACCATGAAAGGCTTAATGGCCATGATGCAGTTGGAAAATAAGAATGCGTAACTTATAGTAGTTTTTTAGTCCATGGACGTAGTCTGTGGACTAAAAATCATTTGGTACATTATGGATAAAAAAAACATAGTGGTACTTACGGGGGCAGGTATCAGTGCAGAGAGCGGCCTTAAAACTTTTAGAGATGCCGATGGCTTGTGGATGGGCTATAATGTGTATGAAGTAGCTACTCCCGGAGCTTTTAAAAAAAATCCACAGCTTGTTTTAGATTTTTATAATCAACGCAGAAAGGATGTAGCAACTGCCCAACCCAATGCAGCTCATGTAGGCCTTGTTGAGCTGGAGAAGCATTTCAACGTTACCATTATTACTCAAAATATTGATGATCTGCACGAACGGGCAGGCTCCTCAAATATTCTTCATTTGCATGGCGAAATATTCAAAATGCGGAGCGTTGCTGATGAACTTACTACTTACGAAATAAGAGGAGATATTCACTGGGGCGATACAGCTCCTGATGGTAGCCAGCTACGTCCACATATTGTGTGGTTTGAAGAGCCCGTACCCATGATGGAGAGAGCCATTTCCTGCATGTACGATTGTGATATTTTTGTAGTGATTGGCACCTCTTTGCAGGTTTATCCTGCCGCATCTTTACTACATTATGCCCCGGTACATATACCTAAGTTTATTATTGATAAAAAAATTCCTTCTGTGGGCAATTACGCTAACTGTACACTCATTGAAAAACCTGCCGGTGAAGGAGTAGGAGAATTGATACAAATGTTGCAGCAGCTTTAATTGATGTTTATCAAAAATAAATATATATAAATAAAATAATATATGTAAAATTGCTGCCTTTTGCATCTATATTAAAAAGATATATGCAAAATCGGAATAAACTTTTCCTATTGTTGGGTTTGGCATTGATGGTACTTATTACTGCCATGAGTTTTAAAGACAATAGCGACCAGAAAAAGCGGCTGAAGCAAATTGCCAAAGAATATAAAAATTATGGGCAACTAAATGACTTTGGGTTAAAATGGACTATTGCTGCTTGTGCGCCTTCTGCATTACCTGATAGCTTTCATTTCAGTAGGGCTGATAAAAAGAAAAGCCCCCATGGTGATAAATTGTACCATTTTTTTATTAAAGATGTAAATGCTTATGCTGATACTACCGTAAAAATACAGCCGGAAGGCCAGGTATTGGTGAAAGAAACCTGGAATGTAAAAGAAGTGAGTAAAGAAAGTGTGGAAAAATATGGTTTACAGGCCAGACAAAGTGAAAATGACGGCAAATGGTATATGCCGGTTAGCATTGCACAGTTATTTATCATGTACAAAGAACCCGAAAATAACCATAACGACCAGGGTTGGGTATATGGTATTGTAGATCTGGAAAATAATAAGGTAAAAGTGCTTAAAAATGGAAGAATCAGCTCCTGTATTACCTGCCATAAAGAAACTAAATATGACCGGATTTTTGGAGTGGAGTAAAAATTATTTTATCTTTTATGGGTCTCCACGGGGTCTTTTTTGCAAAAAAGACCCCGTGGGAACACAAAATTAATAATTATTTCATAAACCTTGTTAGCGGTTTAGTATTAGCTTTTTCGCCATAGCAAAATGCAGTAAATTTTAGCTACTTATCTGCAGCCTTGATTTTTTTTGTTATTTTTTTGCACCAAAGCAAAAAAGTAAATAGAGTAAAAGAGTATGAGTATTTATTTGTGAACAAAATATTTAATTCTATAAAATGAAAAAATTAACAATATTTATTGTACTAATGATTATAATTGCACAAGCATCATATGCTCAAACCAGTATAGCTAGTGCTTCTGTTTATTCGAGTAAACCTTTGTCAATAAACGTTGATAAAATCTTATATACAACTAACGGGTCTAACCATTTTTTTGTTAAAATTACAATTGTAAACAGCAGAAATGGAAATTTGGCTGTTGATCTGACTGATCGTAAAATCATTCATCCTAATCAATGGGGCATTTATGATACTCCCGAACGTAAGATCATAGATGAAATACGAATGATTCCGGATACGCTTGATGAAGTAGCAAAAAAAGATTTATTGGAGAAATATAAAAATAACAAATTAACCTACATTCCTCCGTATCAATCAATAGATTATTACATAGATTTTAATAATAGCGATAAAAAAAATGTTCATATTGAGAAAGGAAAATTTATGATAATAAGTTTTAATGGCCAGTTAAAACTTATTCATTCAGAAATTGCTAATATTATAGATGTGAGTAAAGATTTTTCGAATGATTTAGCAATATCTTTCCCATTACAATGGAAAGAGATCCCAAAAGACGCAATTATTCTTACACATTAGGTTAATGGCAAAACCGATTATCTCTGGCCTTCAGGTTGGGGGGGTACTTCCAGATTTTCACTTACAAATAATAGATAATCATTATTTTTTTATTATGGGTCTCCACGGGGTCTTTTTTGCAAAAAAGACCCCGTGGGAACAAAAAAAAAGATTATCTTTTGGAGAAGAAAATTTATGTGCATATGGATAACTTCAAAAATAATCCCGATAATAAAAAAAGATTGTCTATTGGGAATGCATCAAAAGCGGTATTAGTTCAAAAAACTGATACAAATGTTGTAGTGCAATATATTTGGGATAAAGATACCATGGTTATTACTCATGAGCTTAGTAAGTATTAAAAATTATATTCAAGGATAATCATTATTTTTTTATATATTCACAAAAATTAAGCGAACACCAAAAGCCTGTTTAAATTTAATTTATTAAACTTTAATATGGTAAAATCTGGCTGGTGAGGGCGCCAGCCATGGCGGACAGCCGCTGTTGGTGTCCTCACCAACAACAAAATAAATTCGTGTAATTTGCTCAAATTCGTGTTATACAGAAATCATTATTGAATTAAGATAATTATATGGAAGAAACTTTTTTTCAACAGCGAGTGGATCTTAGCGGCTTGCATAAAGCTACATTTGATATCAGAAATGAAATTGGCAAAGTGGTAATTGGCCAGCATCAAATGGTGGACTTGCTCTTGATAGGCCTTTTATGCGACGGACATATTTTAATTGAGGGCGTACCCGGTGTAGCTAAAACATTAACGGCGAAATTAGTCGCTAAGGTTATTGATGTCGATTTTTCCCGAATACAATTTACGCCGGATTTAATGCCCAGCGATGTAGTGGGAACATCAGTGTTTAATCCTAAGGCAGGCGATTTTTATTTCAAGTCAGGGCCTGTTTTTAGCAATATAATATTGATAGATGAAATTAACAGGGCACCGGCAAAAACGCAGGCAGCTTTATTTGAAGTAATGGAAGAGCGTCAGGTTACGGTGGATGGTGTTACTCATCCGATGAGTGCTCCATTTATTGTATTAGCAACCCAAAATCCGGTAGAGCAGGAGGGAACGTATCGGTTACCGGAGGCTCAGCTGGACAGGTTTTTATTTAAGATTGATGTTAAATACCCTTCTCTACAAGAAGAAATTAATATTTTAAGTAGTCAGCAAAGTGTAGCTTCAGCTCAGTTATTAGATAAAGTACAAAAAATATTATCTCCACGTGATATACAGCATTTTAGAGCTCTGATTCAATCTATAATTATTGAGCCCAAATTGATCGAGTTTATTGCTAAAATTGTACACGAAACCAGAAACAATCCTTCACTTTATTTAGGTGCCTCACCCAGAGCCTCCCTGAATATTTTACGATCAGCTAAGGCCAATGCAGCCATTAAGGGTAGAGATTTTGTAACGCCTGAAGATATTGTAGAAATGGCCCCACACGTATTGCGTCACCGTATTATTCTTACACCGGAAAAGGAAATGGAAGGTATTACGGCAGATGATTTAATCGACAATATATTAAAAGCTATAGAAGTTCCACGTTAATATTTGATGCGCTGGTTAAAAAAATATATCGGTGACCTTTTTCTGACTACCAGGTTTTTTATTGCCTTAGGCGCTTGTATTACTTTGTTGGTGTTGTCGTTCTTTTTCCCGGTGATTTCTATTATTCCCCGGATTTGCTTATTTGCGTTAGCGGCACTTATTTTTTTTGATTATCTTTTTTTATTTTTTTTAGGAAAAGTGCCGATTACTACTCGTCAAATGCCGGAAAGATTGAGTAATGGTGATGAAAATAAAATAGCGCTGCAAATACATAATGTCATGCCTTTTACGGTGAATATGGAAATTATTGATGAATTACCTGTACAATTTCAAAAACGAGACTGGGTGCTTCACTATCGCTTTAAAGCAAGGGAGCAGAAGACTATTGTTTATTATTTACGTCCGACAGAAAGAGGAGATTATCATTTTGGAAATGTTTTGCTGTATATAAAATCAATGCTGGGGTTGCTCATGCGACGTTGTAGTATGGAAGCAGCACAAATGGTTTCCGTTTTCCCTTCGTTTATACAACTCCGTAAGTACGAATTATTGTCCCGAACAACTATCCAGGCGGAGACAGGAAATAAGCGTATGCGTAAGATTGGGCATAGCATGGAATTTGAGCAGATTAAAGAGTATGTTCGGGGCGATGATATTCGTACTATTAACTGGAAGGCTACTGCCCGTAAAGGCGGACTGATGGTAAATAATTATACTGATGAAAAATCGCAGCAGGTGTATTGTATTATTGATAAAGGCCGCCTGATGAAGATGCCATTTGCAGGGCTTACTTTGTTGGATTACGCTATCAATAGTACGTTGGTGTTGAGTAATGTATGTTTACAAAAACAGGATAGGGTAGGCCTGATAACCTTTTCACATCAAATGGGAACAGTATTGGCAGCAGATCGGAAAGCTATACAGCGTGAGAATATTCTTCAATTATTATTCAACCAACAAACAGATTTTTTAGAAAGTGATTACGAAATGCTGTATATGCAAATTCGTAGCAGCATTAAACATCGTAGCTTATTGGTATTGTTTACGAACTTTGAATCTTTGTCTGGCTTAAAACGGCAATTGCCTTATTTAAGATCTATTGCCAAACATCATTTATTGCTGGTAGTGTTCTTTGAAAATACTGAACTGTATCAGTTATCCCGATTGGAAGCAAACAATATCGAGGAAGTATATATTAAAACCATTGCTGAAAAGTTTTCCTTTGAAAAAAGATTAATTGTAAAGGAACTGCAAAATCATGGTATCTTATCCATTCTTACCGCTCCTGAGAATCTTACCATTAATACAGTGAACAAATATTTAGAATTAAAAGCCAGAAGGGCTATTTAATTTTTTTTTATTGTATTCAGATATTTGCTTATTTATGTCTGAAGTAGTAAATGCAATTACAGGTTTTTCAATTCGCAAGTAAGTATCCTGATAAGGGCTTAAGGGTAGGTAACTATCCTCTTGCATGTGTTTCATTATTTCTTTATACATATCCTCGTTGTCATTGTTTTTATTATACAAAACAAATTGACTTGGGTGCAATTGATTAGAATAATCAATAATTTCCGGAACCCTGGAATCGGTTAATAGACCATATTTTCCATAATAGTTTACCAGGTCAACAGGAGCAAGCCCCAGAACATTAGCTGTTCCATTTAAAAATGATGCTATGATACCGTAACTGAATAAATATTTGGATAACTTTGATTGCTTAAAATCCATGTTTGGAGGACTCCAAAAAGCACAGGTTTCGCTGTAGGGGCCTTTCGCTATTAATTCCTTTAAACGTTCCATCAGATTTTGATGTAAGCCGGTGTTAATTCCTTTTATAAAGGGGGTATTTAGTATTTCGTTTTCTTTAAAAATAAACTCGTGCCTATATGCACAGAGTATTTTTTTGTGTTCACATGTTCGGCATAAAATCCAATTACATTTTTTTTATTTATCCAGTCTTCATTGTTGCTGGGAACATCGAATTTGAATAGCTGTAATGTGTTTTTGTGTTGCTGATTGATTTCCTTTGCTAAGTAAGGATGAACATGAGGAATGTAACTTCTGATGATAATTTCATTTTTCATATTTACTTGTTGGCTAGTGATGTTTGTAATTTTTAGCAACAAACGTATTATTACATTGCTATATCATGTCTGCCTGAAGACTAAAATTGTTTAATGATATTATCTTGTTTATTTTATCTGTTAATAAAATTCAATATTATTGAAGAAGGTAATAACAGCTATTTGTATTGATTTTATTGCTTTTTCTATCAATATAGATGTGTACTCAATATTGAATAACTTCATAAACAATAGTTTTGCTTTCTTATAGGAAATTAGAGGGAAATTATTTAGCTTTTTTCTACCTTAAATAAAAAAAGAGAAAATTTTACTTTAGTTTATGAAGTGAAATCAATTATACTAAACTCTATATTAAGATAGAATTACAGTCAGTTTGTTGTTTTTAATAGTCTTGATAACTGGTACAATTTAATTTAATCGTATTCTTACCATTTTAAATGGTAGAAATACCAGTCTTTGTAAACATAATACATTTATTTTATAAAAATAATATTTTTTAAGGTAATTGTGTAGTCAAGACACAAGCCCTAAAAATAATAAATAAATGAAAAATAATAGTAACTATTCAGTGCCAAAAGTAGCGATTAAATGCAAAGCGTTTAAAACGTTT
>CAZPHA010000009.1:4039-82939 GCA_964586215.1 uncultured Ferruginibacter sp. | reverse complement strand
GTCAGATATGCAGCTTAAAAAATTTATACGAACTAAATGACTAAACGATTAATAAGTATCTTCAAAATTGTCCTGATCCTGATTTGATATTGAAAATGATAAAGTATACAAAATAAGCTTTACTCTAGAGCATTGGCACTCCTATTCGAGAATTATAAAATATAATACTAAAAAGTAAAAGAAGCAAGATTGCACTCAACAAAAAACCTTTAGCATGTTGTTTATCTGGTAAAGGCAGCATTAGTAATCCTATAAAAAGCTGTAGTATACCACCAAATATTGAATATAAAAAAAGTGCATCTTTAAACACGAGAAAAAGTATAATTGCTATAACTATGTTTGTTAATAGAATTTTTAAAGATAATTTCATCCATAAATTTAAATAATGTTTACGAGAATATTTTTACTCAATCTGGATTTAATGTCAATATGGAAACTCCATATTTTTTCAGGTATTGATTGAACACAAAATACTTCCCAGTATTATCAGAACTCCTCCACTTAATAGAAAACCAACCGCAAAACGCTTATCCTTTATCAATAAAAATAGTAATCCCAAAGTTGCAGCAAGTATTCCGCCAAAGAAAGTTGTATATCCCAATAAAAGCGAAAAGTTATTTTACGGCGCTGGATGGGTTATTTGAGTTAAAAAAAATGAAAAAATAGTGATAATTGAAAAATTTATCCCCATTATGATTAAAATCTGTTTCAAAAAAATGTTAAAAATAAGTATATCGAACGAAAGTACTCTGAAATTTGTATAACATAAATGGAATTTCTAATATTCAATATAACCATAGCATTTTAAAATTACTTAACTTTACATACATTTAACTGCAAGAAGTATGGAAATTACTGCAGGGCCTTTATTGAAAAACATCAATAATCCTGATGATCTTAAAAAGCTGAATAAAGCACAGTTGCACCAGGTTTGTGATGAACTGCGTCAATATATTATTGATGTAGTGAGTGTGCATGGTGGGCATTTCGGCGCCAGTCTGGGTGTAGTAGAGCTCTCAGTAGCCTTGCACTATGTTTTCAATACTCCATACGATCAATTGGTATGGGATGTGGGTCATCAGGCGTATGGGCATAAAATACTAACAGAGAGACGTAATCAGTTTCCTTCTAACAGAAAATACCACGGGTTAAGTGGATTTCCCAAACGGAGTGAAAGCGAATATGATACTTTTGGCGTAGGTCATTCATCAACCTCTATTTCCGCAGCTTTAGGTATGGCAATGGCCAGCCATTACAAGGGTGAAAAAGATCGCCAGCATATTGCTGTAATTGGTGATGGCGCCCTGACGGCAGGACTGGCTTTTGAAGCCATGAATCATGCCGGTATAGAAAAAAGCAATATTCTCATTGTATTGAACGACAATTGCATGAGTATTGATCCTAATGTGGGTGCGTTGAAAGAGTACTTAACAGATATTACTACTTCACATACTTTTAATGATTTTAGAGATACTGTTTGGAAAGCCTTGGGCAAGCTGCCTGTCGGGAAAAATTTCAGCAGGGATTTAGCCAGCAAAATGGAAGCTGCACTAAAATCCATGGTAAGTAGAAGCAGTAATTTGTTCGAAGCATTAAAGCTCAGATATTTTGGCCCTATTGATGGTCATAACATTACCAAACTGGTAGATACTTTAACAGATTTGAAAGATATTGCCGGTCCTAAACTTTTACATATAAAAACTGTTAAAGGAAAAGGTTATCAGCTGGCCGAAAAAGATCAAACCAAATGGCATGCGCCGGGTTTATTTGATAAAGTAACAGGAGAAATTTTTAAGAAAAAATTTGATATACCTCAGCCTCCTAAATATCAGGATGTTTTTGGTCATACCATCATTGAGTTGGCGGAACAAAATGATAAAATATTTGGCATTACACCTGCCATGCCCAGTGGCAGCTCCTTAAAATTTATGATGGAAAAAATGCCTGATAGGGCATTTGATGTAGGCATTTGTGAGCAGCACGCTGTTACATTAAGCGCCGGCATGGCTACACAGGGTATGAAAGTCTTTTGCAATATCTATTCTTCTTTTATGCAAAGGGCTTATGATATGGTGATACATGATGTGGCCATACAAAACCTGCCGGTTATTTTCTGTCTGGATAGGGCAGGGCTGGTGGGAGAAGATGGACCTACCCATCACGGCTGCTATGATATTGCCTACATGCGCTGTATTCCCAACATGATTGTAAGTGCACCCATGAACGAACGTGAGTTGCGTAATTTGATGTATACAGCACAATTGCCTACTACTACCAATCCATTTGTGATTCGTTATCCCAGGGGAGAAGGAGTTATGCCTGAATGGAAAACGCCTTTTGAAGCCATTGAAATTGGTAGAGGGAGAAAATTAAAGGATGGTGAAGAAATTGCCATACTTTCTTTTGGGCATCCCGGTAATTTTGCTGCAGCCGCTATCCGTGAAGTAAAAGCGGAAGGCATTAATCCGGCCCACTACGATATGCGATTTGTAAAACCTATTGATAAGGATCTGCTACATGAAGTGTTTCATAAATTCAATAAAATAATAACTGTGGAAGATGGAACGGTGGCTGGAGGCTTTGGTAGCGCAGTGTTAGAATTTATGAATGAGTACAGCTACAAAGCGGATGTGAAAATTTTAGGAATTCCTGATCGGTTGGTGGAACATGGCACGCCTAAGCAACTGTACCAGGAGATTGGTATTGATGCACCGGCTATTGCCAATCACATAAGGGAAATGGTTAGCGCTTCTATCAAAAAACAAAATACCATTTTGCAATAAGTGCTTTATCTTATTTAAAATATTTATTTTCAATTATTTATATATTATTTTAATATTTTTTTAACAAAATATTAAGCCCTTTCTTTATGGAATAAATTAGCCCAAAGCATCTTATTATCTTAAACGATGCTTATGAAATGGCTGATGGCAACTTTAATTTTTGTTGTTGCTACACTATCCTTCTATTGGTTATTTTCTGGTAAAAGCAAGGATGTATCTTTCAGGCTGGCATTAAATGATGTATCATCAAAAAGAGCAAGAACTACTAATACTAAAGAGCTGGATCGGTTAAAAATTCATAGTAGTAAGCTTATTGATTTTATTCAAAAGAATAATTATTATAGCAGGTATTGTTTTCTAATTGACATGCAATTGCCGTCTGGTAGTAACCGCTTTTTTGTGTATGACTTGCGAAAAGACTCAATTTTAGATGCAGGATTGGTAGCGCATGGTAGCGGGTCGGATGGTGATGGTAAAATGCAGTTCTCCAATGTTCTGGAAAGCAATTGCACATCGCTGGGTAGATATAAAATAGGCAATGCTTACCATGGCAGATTTGGACTTGCCTATAAGTTGCATGGTCTGGATAGTAGTAACAGCAATGCTTTTAAAAGATTTGTGGTATTGCACTCACACTCATGTGTACCCGAAATGGAAGTAGCGCCCTTTGAAATTTGCAGAAGCCTTGGCTGCCCTACTGTATCACCTTCTTTTTTGGATAAATTGCAAGGGTATATTGATAAGGCAGAAAAACCGGTATTGTTAGAAATTTTTTATTGAGACGGAACCACCACATAAAGGTCGACCACCTTTAAAAGGTGGTCGACCTTTAAGAAGTATACATCCATTCAAAGATGCTTCTACGGCCAAAAACTCAGAACTTTCCAGATTTATAAGTGTTATAATTAGTGTCGACCACCTTTAAAAGGTGGTCGACCTTAAAGAAGTATACATCAATTCATGGGCACCTCTACGGCCAAAAGCTCTGCATCTTCTAAAGCTGTAAGTGTAAAACTGTTGGTATCAGAAATGCCCAGTGCATCTCTTTTTTCCAACGTAATATCATTGACTTGTACGGAACCATTGATAACAACCAGGTAAACACCATTGCCAGTAAAACTGCTATGATACTGCAATGATTTTCCTTTCTCTACTTGGCTCAATGCAAAACGAGTATCCTGGTTGATCCATAAAGCATTATCTGTGGCATTTGGCGATACTACTATTTGCCATTGGTTGATCCGTTGGCTGGCATCGAAAGTGCGTTGGTCGTATCGGGGAGCAATATTTTTTTGTTTGGGGTAAATCCATATCTGAAAAAGGTTTACCGGTTCTTCTTGGGAGGCATTAAACTCGGAATGTTGTACGCCGGTGCCGGCGCTCATAATTTGTACATCACCGGCTCGAATGATACCATGACCACCGGTGCTGTCTTTATGCTCTAATGCGCCGGATAAAGGAATGGTAACAATTTCCATATTGTCGTGTGGATGGGTAGGGAAGCCACCATTTCCCAATACGGTATCATCGTTCAATACCCTCAATAAGCCAAAATGTATTTTTTGTGGATGGTAATATTGCGAAAAGCTGAAGTAATAATTGGCTTTGAGCCAGCCATAATCTGCTTTACCTCTGTCTGCTGCTTTTTGAAGGATTGTTTTCATATAATTTATTTAATATTCAATGTTTAAACATCAAATATAATGCCGAAAAAAATATGACAAAGTTGCATAGTGATTGAAATAAAATAAGATGTTATCTGTACAGATTAAGAATTTTTTACGACATTTTTTTTTATCGTATAATTTATGGCTCAATTCCTAATATTAGTAAAGGTACTGGTGGGTTGCCACGTCCGTGTCTAAGAACATTATAAACTTCTCCCTCATAATACGCAACGCCTGATGACATTTGTGATTGCATTTTCTTTGTTGGCAAAACTTCTATTCCTACATTGATAATTCCTCCTGAATAGAACAACAAATGTTTAACAAAGAGATCAAAGGCTACAAATGCATATTTCCCAAATTGCACTTCAATGGCAATGCCATCTTTCACGAAATCGGTTTGCTTAAATGATGAAATAGGATTTTTAATACCTGCATTTTGAAGATGCTTTCTTTGTTCCTCATATGAAAGAGGAACAATCTCCTGCATTAATTTTCGGTCGGTTGTTACAAAGTATTTATAGCGGCTTTCATTCCACCCTTTCTGTCGAAAAGATTCAATAAAAGTTCGATTGAGAGCGATTGGGCTAAATAACATTTTTCCAATCATTCCTTTCTCTTTGCTCTCTTTTGTCATTAGTTTAGCAGCATCAATACTTTCAATTATTGAAACTAACTCCTGATAAACTTTCTTGTGGTGTACGATAAGATACTCTTCACCATTTAGGTGTGAATATTTCTGAGCTATTCTCATTAAGGTGTATTTATATTGATAGTATTTCCATTGGCTAATTCAAGCTGTAGCCATTCTTTAGGGATTTGTGCAACTTTATCTTTGCCTGTAGGCTTATGGATGGGTTTGTTAATTGGCCTGACTTTTAGTTGTCCTTCCTTTAATTCTTTAATTCTTTGATTCGCAATTTCGCAATATTCTTTTTCTTTTTCAATTCCGATTGCATTTCGATTGTTTTTTATAGCGCCTATGACGGTTGAGCCAACTCCCGCAAATGGGTCAAGTACCCAGCTGTCTGTATCTGTCAGGGCTAAAATACAGCGTTCAACAAGCTCTATCGGAAACTGGCAGGGATGCTCTGTTTTTTCAGGATGATTAGATTTAACGTTGGGTATGTTCCACATAGCTTTATCCCAGTCTTGTTCAATTATTTCCCAAATGTCGCTTGGATTTTTGCCTAATGGATTGCCTGAAGGCTGTCCTTTTTTAGGCCCTTTGAAATGTTTTTTACCTGGATATTTTGAAGGAATACGAACATTGTCAAGGTTAAAAATGTAGTTATCCGTTTTGCTAAACCATAAAATGGTTTCATAACGTCCGCTGAAACGATTGCTGGCGTGAAGCCCATGCCCAAAATGCCAGATTATTCGATTTCGAAGTTTTAATCCATATTTTTTAAATATCTGGTAGTAATAAATATCAAGTGGAAAAACTTCTCCCTTGTTCACATAATTACCCACCTGCCAGCAGAGATTTCCCTTGTTGGAAAGCACTCTTACTAACTCATAAATAATCTCTTCCTGTGTTTCAAGATATTTTTCGATACTTGTTTTTATTTCATATGATTTACCGATATTGTAGGGTGGAGAAGTCAGAATTAGATCAAAATGGCTGTCTTCCATTTCTTTAAGAATGGTTAAACAGTCGCCGTTTTTTATTTGATAACCAGTACTTGGTGTAATATAATCGAAGAGAGGTTCTTTTGCTTTCATTTATTTCTTTTCTAAACTATTTAGCAAATTTAGCCAAAAAAGGAATTGTTCCATTAGCAAGTTTTCAAGGGGTATTTTTGTTATATTCATTATTTGTTCAATAAAGCGTTAATGCGGAAAGGCTGCCGGATACGAAGGGGAAGCCATGTGGAGCTTTTGCGACACATGGCCGCAGCCCGAAGTAGCCGGTACGAATGATGAATAATAAACTGATGTTGAAAGCTCCTAATTAAAGTTTACCATATCATCGTAGGGTAAAGTTGTGGAAACAGGTTCTTCTCTGTTTTCGTTGTATTCGATGATGAAATTATTTCTTCCTTCACCAACGATGATGCTTAAATAATTTTGTTGGATAAGTTCGAGCATATTCAAAAATAAAAATATGGCATGTATGCGGTCTTCACAAACTTCAAATATTTTCTCGAAAGAAAGTGTTTTTTCTTTTTGACATAAAGTAAGCATGTACTCACGAGTGCCTTCCATGGTGTAGTTGTACTGCACTACGGTATGAACAGGCTTGTTGTTGCGTTGCTGCAATTTGACCAACACTTTTTCAAATGCCTTCATTAATTTGAAAAGCGTAACGGCTTGTATTTCGGTACCTTCACCTGCTTCCTCGCCTATTTGTGTAAGCTCTTTGTGAATATTGCCTCTTTTAACCATCAGCATTCTGATAGCTTCCATCTCAGCCATTTTATTGGCTGCTTCTTTGAATTTTTTGTACTCCAATATCTTATCAACCAGCTCCTGCCGTGGATCAATTTCATTACCTTGTGCATCTAATTCTTTACGGGGCAATAGCATTTTGGCCTTAATACGCATCAAGGTGCTTACAAATAAAATGAACTCACTGCTTAGCTCAATATTCAGCTTTTCGGTAGTATGGATGTAATGTAAAAAGTCGTTCGTAATTTTTGTAATGGGAATATTATAGATGTCCAATTCATCTCTTTCAATAAAAAACAAAAGTAAATCGAAAGGTCCTTCAAACTGGTCTAACTTTATTTGGTAAGTTAATGTATTCATTTTTTGCTTAATATAAAAAGTCCTTCGGATTTCCGAAGGACAAATGTATTACTAAGTTAAGATAATTTTACAACTTTGCGGCAAAACCTACTCCCAATGTTGATAAAATCTGCATACCAACCGAATTAGGTGTTATTAACGGATCAATCTGCTTTTGTTTGATATCATCATCATATAAAAAATCTAAATTATAACTTACTAATAACCATTTATTTACTTTCATTTGGAAAGAATTGGTCATTAATAAATCCACATTTTGTGCTTTTTTGAGATAGTTGCTGTATAAATCTAAACGGCCAATATATTGTACATTTTTTAATATGTTTTTTCTGGCTGTGGCAGTAAAAAACGCACCTAATTCGCCACGATGCTGTTTTTCGGGTTCAACGCCGTAAAGTGTGGCCAGGGGTGTTTCTTTGTTGCCTTCAAAAACTCCTCCCTGAGCTGCAAAACTGTAGGGGCCATTGCTAACAATGGTCCACCTGGCAGCAATGGGTGAAATGTAGGCAGTCAGCCAGTCTTTAGGACGATAATCGATACCGGGGGCAACAGTGATGTATGCAGGTGCAAAGAATCCGGAGTTTCTTCTTTTTTGCCCGGAGCCGAAATAATCATAGTCAAACCCGTTGCTTAGCTGGCTACGGAATTGGCCGTGTAAGGCCAGGCTGACTTTTTTCCAACCTTTTGGTTGGATATTGTACCGGGATATAAGATCCAACCGATCATTAACTTTTCGTACACCCAGGGTAGTTGTATTTACTAATGCATAATTTACATCGAGGATATTATCCCAACGTTTATTTTTCCAAATTCTGCAAGCATACAGGTTTAACGATGCTGTAGCGGATAAAGAAAATTTATCTCCACCGGCGGCTACCCAATTGCTGTTGCCAACCTGTGTAAGGCTAACGTTGATAAGCCCTCCTTTTTTCCAGCCTTTATTATCAACTTTACTTTCATCTGTAATTACATCTTGTGTGGCAATATTCTGAATTTCTTTGATGGAGGCATCTTGGGCAAATACCATTGTACTAACAAGAGATGCTATACATGCAGTTAAAACCTTTTTCATACTAGTTTTATTAAGGTCGGTTTGATTAATTGGTGCTGCGAATGTAAGATTTTCTTTTATTTGTGAGACTCAATTTTTTACAATTCGCCGAAGGCGAAGCAGCAAAAATTGTAAGTCGAATCCCGCAATCGGCGGGACCTCTGTCGGAAGGTATAATACCCCCACAGCTTGTTGCCGGAAAAAGGGCTCGGGGCTTGCCCCGAGGTTCATACCTGTGATTTCTTCAATGCATCTCTTATTTCCATGAGGAGCTTATCGGTGCTGCTGGGCTGCGAAGGGGCTTCTGATTCTTTCTTTTTAAGTGAATTAATGCCTTTGATGACCATAAACATAACGGCAGCTACAATGATAAAGTTGATAACATTGGTTATAAAATCGCCCCACTTTAAATATACAGCTTCTGATATTGTTTTTCCTGTACTGTCAACAACTGCATTTTTGAGTTTAATCATATTCTTGCTAAGATCTATGCCACCAATAAGACCGACAAGGGGGGAGATAATGCCATCGGTGAAAGAGCTGACTAATTTGCCGAAGGCGCCACCTATTACAAAAGCTACGCCGATATCTATCAGGTTGCCTTTAACAGCAAAGTTTTTAAATTCTTTTAGTAGTCCCATAGTGTACAGTTTAAAAAATTACCAGCGGTAAAATAAAATTTCTAAAAGTGAATATATAACTTTAATTGTTATTATTTTAGTGTTTCCAAAACGATCAATAAAGCTCACCTTTATTACAATTTAACTGTTTTGAATAAAACTTTAATTAATTGGATAATTTTTGTTGCTCTTTCATTTATCTGGGGGAGTAGTTTTAGTTTAATGAAAATTGGTCTGGAAAGTTTATCAGCCTATCAGGTAGCGGCTTTGCGTATTGTGTTTTCAGGTATTGTACTACTACCCATTACGGTGAAGCATATTCGAAAGATTCCTTTTCATAAAATATGGATTATTTTTTTATCAGGGGTATTGGGTAGTTTATTACCTGCCTTTTTGTTTTGTATTGCAGAAGAGGGAATAGATAGTGCGTTGGCAGGTACTTTAAATTCTCTGACTCCCATATTTGTTATTGTTACGGGGGCGATGTTTTTTGGTAGTAAAACTTCTACAAAAAAAGTGATTGGTATCATTTTATCTTTTCTGGGGAGTATTTTTTTGCTGATCAGTAAGGGTGGATTGCATAATCACCAACATTTAATTTATATGTTTTTTGTGGTGCTGGCAACGTTGTTTTATGGATTTAATGTAAACATGGTTTTTAAGCAATTGAGCAATATCAGTTCTTTACAGATTGCGGCAATAGCTCTTTCACTAAACGCCATTATTGCATTGATTATATTGGTATTTACGGGTTACTTTAATTTGCCTTTGACTTCCAACGCCGTAGTAAGATCAACTTCAGCCGCTGCCATTTTAGGTATAATGGGAACAGCTTTGGCTTCTATAATCTTTTATATTTTGGTAAAAAATGCCGGTGCTGTATTTGCCAGTATGGTCACATACGGCATTCCTGTAGTTGCTATTTTTTTAGGATTTATAAGAAATGAAGATATCGGATGGAAACAGCTGGCCTGTTTATCTTTAATTTTGGCAGGAGTGTTTATTGCAAACCTGCGAAAAAATTAAATATTATACAGCCATAATTTCTTTCTCTTTTGCTGCCAGGTGTTTTTCTATCAATGATATATATTTATCGGTAAGATCTTGTATGTTTTTTTCCGCATCTTTGCAAATATCTTCGCTAAGCCCGTCTTTTTGTAGTTTTTTAATACTTTCTATTGCTTCCCTGCGAATATTGCGTATGGCAACCTTAGCATGTTCGCCTTCATTGTTGCATCTTTTTACCAGCTCTTTTCTGCGTTCTTCTGTAAGTGGCGGCAAAAATAAACGGATGGTATTACCATCGTTTTGAGGATTGATACCAATATTTGCGGCAATGATGGCTCTCTCGATGGGCTGAAGCATATTTTTTTCCCAGGGTTGCAATGAAATAGTTCGGGCATCTAAAATGGTGATATTTGCCACCTGGTTGACAGGAGTAGGATTACCGTAATAATCTACCATGATGCCATCTACCATATTAGGATTTGCCTTTCCGGCCCTGATTTTAACAAGCTCTGCTTCCAAATGGTTAATTGCCTTGTGCATGGAAGCATTCGTGTCGGTATCTATTTTTACTATTTCATCAGCCATAATAATACAATTGAACGGGTGCAAAGCTACACAAAAGCGTTGTAAAAAATAAACTCTTGTTTTTTATAAGAAAAACAATATTTATTCAGCGACTTCTACTTTTTCGGCAGAAAGATTACGAATGGTATGCGGCTTGATGATTTCCACTTCGGGTTGTGGTAACATTTCTTCTTCAGGTACCTCAGGTTTAATTTTTGGCCTGCTGTAGTATACAATTGCAATAAATGCGAAGGCTAATATTAACAAAATACCAATTACTATTGTAGTACCAAGGTCTCTTAAGAAGTATGAAAGTATAATAAAGGCAATATTTACGAGCAAACAGGTGATGGTGATTTTTTTGTGGCTTAATCCTATGTCCAATAAGAAGTGGTGAACATGTGTTCTATCAGGGCTGAAGGGGGATCGGCGATCCAGTATCCGTAAGCCAAATACTCTCAGGGTATCAAATAAAGGAATCATTAAGATAGCAAAGCCAATTGCCGGTGAAGCATTGAGCGAAAGCTTAACATCCGGCCGGGCAGCAATATTGATGAATTTAATTACCAACACAGAATTAACAATGCCCAATAATAATGAGCCTGTATCACCCATAAAAATTCTGGCAGGAGAAAAATTAAAAATCAAAAATGCCAAAGTGCTGCCGGCAAGAGAAAAAGCCATTACGGCATAGGTAATTTGACCAATGTATAAGAAGTAACTGCCAAAAACAATCGTGGTTAATAAACCTAAACTACCCGCCAGCCCATCGATACCATCTATTAAATTGAATGAATTAGTAATAACAATGATGGTAAAGAAAGTAAGCGCTACACTGGCAATATAGGGAATTTCATAAATTCCTAAAAAGCCATGCATATTATTGAGTAAAACACCTCCAAATTTAATAACAATACCTGCTGCAATGAGTTGTCCAATGAATTTTTTGGAAGCCGATATGATCAGAATGTCATCCTTTAAGCCCAAAAAGAAAATAACGATTGTAGAAGCGGCAAAGTACTGTAACTCCGTGTCAATACCCTTGGGTACACCCATTAGCATACCCAAAATAAAACCTGCAAATATGCCTAATCCACCTAAAGTAGGTATTACAGCTTTATGTACTTTACGTTCGTCGGGTTCATCAAAAAGTTTTTTTGTTTTAGCTACTTTAATGATGACCGGAATAGCAAAAAAAGTAATAAAAAAAGCCAGGCCTGCACTTAAAAATACATTATCAAATAAAATTATAGGCATACACCTGTCGATTTGATCTTAATAGTCTGTGTTTAACAAAAGTACGAAATATGTTTGAGCTATTGAATGATAAATATACGTATAAATTTGGAATTGACATGAAGTATTACATTTAATATTTATATCATTCGAGCTGCCAAGTCGTTGATTTACAACTTTATGCTATATGATAACAAAATTGCCTGATAGCGGCGAAATAAGCTGTCAATTAAAAAACAATAATTTTTTTATCTATATTGTGTTTTAATTAAGGAAAAATTATTAATATTTATAATATTGTATTATTTTATAATGTAAAATGTTTTATCATGAGTAACTTAAAAAATATTGCTACGCAAATCAGGAGGGATATAGTACGTATGGTACACGCTGTTCAGAGTGGCCATCCGGGGGGATCGCTGGGGTGTGCAGACTATTTTACTGCTTTATACTTTGAGATAATGAGCCATAACCCGGCATTTGATATGGATGGCAAAAATGAGGATATTTTTATTTTAAGTAATGGTCATATTTCACCTGTGTTTTATAGTACACTGGCACGCAGTGGTTATTTTCCTTTATCAGAATTGAGTACTTTTCGGAAATTAAACTCCCGACTACAAGGCCATCCTACTACACATGAGCATTTGCCTGGAGTACGCATGGCAAGTGGGTCCTTAGGCCAGGGGATGAGTGTGGCTATTGGTGCGGCTTTAGCTAAAAAGTTAAATAATGACCCTCATATTGTTTATTCACTACATGGTGATGGTGAGTTAGATGAAGGGCAAAACTGGGAAGCGATTATGTTTGCAGCTCATCGTAAAGTAGATAATTTAATTGCTACGATTGATGTAAACGGGCAACAGATAGATGGCCCTACCGAGGCAGTAATGGGCCTTGACAGCTTAAGAAGAAAATTTGAAGCATTCAATTGGGAAGTGCTGGACATGGATGGAAATGATATGGATGCTGTAGTTGCCGGATTAAATCAGGCAAAAGCATTGGTGGGAAAAGGTAAACCTATAGTGATATTAATGCGTACTGAAATGGGTAAAGGGGTAGATTTTATGGAGGGAAGCCATGAATGGCATGGTATAGCGCCTAATGATGAACAATTGCAAAAGGCCCTTGCACAGCTACCGGAGACTTTAGGAGATTATTAAAATCATCACTTCAGTTCAAATTTTTGTCGTGATGCCTTGTAGGCCGGAAACCAGGTTGCCAGAAAAACGATGCCGAGTGCTGTAACAGCAACCAATAACAGATCTGTAAAAACTATTTTTACCGGGAAATAATCGATGAGAAATGAGCCACCCTGGAGTTTTATGAGCTTAAATTTTAATTGTACAATGCATATGATTAAGGCCAGGATAATGCCTGTTATAGCGCCTATAACACCCAGCAGTAATCCTTCTGTTAAAAATATTTTGTAAATCATCTGTCTGCCTGCACCCAGGCTTTGCAACACGTTAATGTCTTTTTTCTTTTCTAATACCAGCATCGTTAAAGCGCTCACCATATTAAAGGCTGCAATAATTAAAATCAGGGTGAGAATGCCAAAAATGACCCATTTTTCTAACACCATAGTATTGTATAAAGTGGTATTCTGCTCATATCTTGTTTTTATAGTAAATTTTTCCCCAAATAAATGGGCGATATCATTTTTAGCCGGTATGATATCACGCTGGTTGTCAATTTTTATCTCTATAGCTGAGTATTCATCTTTGTTCAGGTTCATTTGTTGCCTGATAAAATCAATATTGGTAATGGCATATTTATTATCAAATTCCTGTTGTATTGAAAAGGTAGCATTAGCTTTTACAATGCCTTCACTAAGTGATTCCAGTGGGTCTGTACTATTTGTTTTTTTTGGTAAAATGATAGAGATATAATCTTCCGGTAGCATTCGATCAATATTAGCTGCAATGGCGTTTTCAACTCCATAACCCATCACTAGGCCAGGAGTGTCCACATTGCCCGTATTAAATTCCCCTTTTACAATTTTGTTGGCTACTCCCGTTACATCGCTATAATTGCTATCTACTCCTTTCAAATAAATTACTGTTTGTGCATCTTCATGTTGTAAAAGAGCTTTTTCTTCCACAATCAGACTGTAGTTTTTTACCCATTTTATTTGCTTTAGTTGTGTAAGTAATGAGTCGTTGATTGTAAAAGTTTTACCCTGGGCAGGTATGATTTTAATATCAGCATAAAAAGACGAATACAAAGATTTTACCAAACCTTCGAAGCCATTAAATACACTTAAAACCAACACCTGGCAGGCAGTGGCAAATGCAACCACGCTAACAGTAACCCAGGCAATAATGTTTATGGCATTCGCTGATTTTTTCCCTTTAAAATATCTCCAGGCGAAAGTTAAGTACATGTTGGATGTTGGGTTGGAGGTTTAGGGTTTGATGTTTGGGGTTTGGGGTTTGGAGTTGGGGGTTTGCAAATCTTCAAAATATTGGATAACTCTATACTTATTAGTTCAAACTCCAAACATCAAACCCCAAACCCCAAACATCAAACCCCAAACATCAAATACTCTCTACCGCTGAATTGTAAATTTAAATGTTTTTACTAACCCATTGATACATACTGCCCTAACAGAATAGTAGCCACTACTCAATAACTGTACCGGTAATTGTATGATAGTAGCGCCATTACCAGCAACCCCATTTTGTCGGTGGCTGCTCATTAGTCTGCCCGATTCATCATAGAACTGCACTTCTTTTACAGCTACATCAGCCGGTACCTGCAGGTATGCATATCCCTGTATGGTGGATGGATTAGGATAGAGTTTCCAATCACCATTACCAGCAGCTAGTCTTACTACTTCTACCGGGCTGTATTTATAGCTGTTGTCAACATCTATCATTTTTAATCTGTAATAAAGAACAGTTGCACCAGCTGGTAAATTTTTATCGGGATAATAATAAGTTTGTTCAACCTGGCTATTGCCAACGGCAGTCTTCTGGCCTATCTTGGTAAAGTTGATGCCATTGGTACTGCGTTCTATATCAAAATGAGATACATTGACTTCCTGACTTGTTTTCCAGGTAAGGCCTACTCGTGAGTTGGTTTCCAGCAGTGCTTTGAAACTCAATAATTCTAGCGGTAGTAAAGGATTATCTTTATCTACCAGTACCCACCAGGTGTAAAAATCTCCATTATTGATTAGGGGAACGATTACGTGGTTATCAACCACATTAGCAACACCCTGAGGCTGATAATCGCCCCATCCCTTGATATCACTATTCCAGCGCTGGGCCTGCAGGTTAAGTTCTACGATAGAATTGTTAGGAACTGTATGCTCAATATCTCTATAGCTGAAAGATACATCAATAAGGTTAGGTTTATTAATATAGTTTTGGGCTTCCAATCGCCAAAAACGATCTAATACATTGGCGGAGTTATCTACATTATTAATATCGTTAATATTCGTAACGATTGCCGGTAAGTAATCGCTGTTTTTCCAGGTCTCGGTAGCATAGGTTGAAAAATCGATAAATCCACTACCCTGAGCTCCTTTAGTAGTTAAGGTTAAAGGTAAATATGTATTGGTACCCATTCCAAATGGTACAGTATAAGTATTGGAAGTATTACCAATCATCCATCTCACACGATTTCGTCCCAAGTCGCCTTCTGTAATGATATGGCCTGCATCTACTCTTTTTATCGCATTTGCTGAAGGGTTATCTACAACTAAAAATGCATTACTACTAATGCGAATTGTAGCCCCACCATTTATCACAATTCCCTGAGAAAAGGTTGATACAAAATTACCTGCAATAAGAATGATAATAAGTAAAATTCTTCTACACATCTTCGAAATAAATATCTGTTGTTTTTTAATGAATAAAATGCTATTAATTGTTAAAATTTATACAAATTGCAGCAACAATAATACCAAGATTAGTTTTTTGGGAGATTTGTGATAAAAAAGATGCTTAATTATCAGGTACAGTGGTACATTTGTCGAAGAAAATGAAAGGTTTATAACTTATAATATTATATATTAATAAAATTTAATATTTTATTAAGAAAAGAAAAATCTGTTTATATAAGCTAAAATTTTGTGAAAAAATAGACTATGACACAATGGTTATTACAAGTTGACACAGTTGCCAATGCCAATACAATAGGTAAAGTGGATAATTTATGGGGGTTGTTAGCAAAGGGTGGACCCTTGATGATACCACTGGGTTTATTTTTTGTAGTAGCTGTTTTCTTTTTTTGGGAAAGATGGATTGTAATTCGTAAAGCAGGTAAAGTAGATAACAATTTTATGAATATGATCCGGGATCAGATTCTTTCGGGCAATGTTTCATCTGCCAGAACCCTGGCTAAAAATACAAATAACCCTACTGCCCGGATGATTGAAAAAGGCATTCAGCGTATTGGTAAGCCTATAGATGCTATTGAAAAAAGCATGGATAATGTGGGCAGGTTAGAGCTATATCAACTGGAGAAAAACTTGTCTATATTGAGTGTGATAGCCCGGATTGCACCTTTATTTGGCTTTATCGGTACTATTATTGGATTAGTACTACTCTTAAAGGAATTTGCTACTATCGGTAACCCTACAATTAGTCAGATTGCCGATGCTATGTATGTTAAATTGATTACCTCTGCTACGGGTTTAATCATCGGTATGTTATCGTATCTCGGGTACAGCTATCTGGATACACAAATTACGAGATCTGCCAACAGAATGGAAGCCGCCAGCAGTGAGTTTATCGATATTTTACAAGAACCAACCAAATAAAAATATTACTTAGCATGAGCTTGCGAAGCAACAAACTACGGGACAGTCATGCCGAAATTGATGCAGGGCCACTCAATGATATATTATTTATTTTATTAATGTTTTTTTTGATGGTATCAACATTGGCCAACCCGAATCTCATTAAAATGAGCGTACCCAGGGCTAAAAGTGACACTAAAGATAAGCAGACAGTGATTGTAAGTATTGATACCAGTAAGAGTTTTTATATTGGAACAACCAAAATTATTAAAGATTCTTTGGAAGCTGCTTTAAAAAAGTACATTCATGAAGGGGATAGTATTAAACCTTCTGTTATCATTCAGGCAGATTCTGCAGCGCATTGGGGTGAAATAGTAGAAGTGATGAAAGCAGCCAGAAAGCTGGGCGCTAAAACTTCCGCCAGTGTTAGCGGCTCTGACTAGCAGTTACAAACCTGCTTTTGCCATACATGTCTCTATGCACTTTTACGTCCTTGTATTTTTGAGAAAATAAACGGGCTACTTTATAGGCTAGCGCTTCGTGTACTTCTACAAATATTTTCCCATTTTTACTTAAATGCCACTGCCCGAAAATGGCAATTTTTTTATAAAAAATGAAGGGATCGTCGTCGGGTACAAACAGGGCAATTCCAGGCTCATAATCGGCTACATTTTTTTCCAGCTGGTCTTTTTCCTGAAAAGGGATATAAGGAGGGTTGCTAACAACATAATCATAAAGTCTTAGCAATTGCCATTCAGATTCATCTAAAAAATTAATTTCCCTAAAAGCGATATCCAGCTCAAACGTTAATGCATTTTCCACCGCTACGTCCAAAGCTCTTTTGCTAATATCAACAGCGGTAACGGAAGCGAATGGGGCTTGTTTTTTGAGTGATAATGCGATGCACCCACTGCCCGTACCAATGTCGATAATAGAAACAGGTTGTGGGTTGTGGGTTATTTCTTTGAGCATTAGTTCTACCATCTCCTCCGTTTCAGGCCTTGGTATAAGTACATTTTTATTGATATATAACTGCATTTTGTAAAACCAGGCTTCTTCCAAAATATACTGTATAGGTTCATGATTTAACAGGCGGATTACGTCATTATTAATTTTGCGAATTGTACTTTGTGGAAGTATTTCTTCGGGATTTTTTACAATATCGGCTTTGAGAAGATTAGCTCTTTTTTCAAATAGCCAGTCTGCCATAATACTGGCTTCACGGATCGAGTAGATTGTTTGTAGCTCTGTAATTATCTTACGATGTAACTTACTGATCGCCATACACTACAAACATAAAGGAAAAAATTTAATTGATAATTGGTTAATGGATAATTGATAATGATAGTCGTTTTTTTATTGCCTTCCATTAGCATATTATCCCATCATCACATTAGCATATCATCACATTATCACATCATCACATTAGCATATCAGCATATTATTATTACTTTTGTGTGCTTTGACAATACATGAAAAATACATGCATCGCTGTTTACAGTTGGCTACATTAGGCGTGGATGCAACACCCAATCCTAAGGTAGGAGCTGTATTGGTATATAATGATACAATCATTGGCGAAGGATACCATAAACAGTACGGTAAAGCACATGCTGAAGTAAACTGTATCAATAGCGTATGTGAAGAAAATAAGCAATTCATTCATCAAAGTACTTTGTATGTATCATTAGAGCCATGTACTCATACCGGTAAAACACCTCCCTGTACTGATCTGATTATTGCTCATAAAATACCAATTGTGATAATAGCCTGTAGGGATAGTTTTGCCGAAGTAAATGGGAAAGGGGTAAAACAATTGCAAGAGGCAGGAGTTACTGTTATAGAAGGCATTTTACAACAAAAAGCTTATGCTTTCAACGCTGGTTTTTTCACTTTTCATCAAAAAAGAAGGCCCTACATTATATTAAAATGGGCGCAAAGTTTGAATGCCCAAATTGCAGGCGCTGATTTTGCCAAAGTAAAAATTAGTAATGAATTTACAGACAGGCTTGTTCATAAATGGAGAAGTGAAGCAGATGCCATATTAGTAGGTAGAAAAACAGCGTTATATGATGACCCCGTTTTAACGAATCGTTACTGGAAAGGCAAATCTCCTCTTAGATTGGTTATTGATCCTTCACTTTCATTACCTGTTTCTTTACAACTGTTTAATCAGGAATATCCAACAGTGGTTTTTAATGATAAAAAAGCTGGCTTGGAAAATAATATTCGATATCAACAATTAGAAAAAAATAAAACTGCGATTCATTCCATATTGGATTATTTGTTTAACCAGAATATTCAAACTGTGTTAGTAGAAGGTGGTACTACTACTTTGCAATCTTTTATCGATGCAGGGCTTTGGGATGAGGCAAAAGTAATTACTAATGAAGAGTTGATAATTGATAATGGGATAGCTGCACCACAGTTGAAAGATATGTTTTTATTAAAAAAATATAATATATATAATAATGATATAAAATATTTTATAAATAATAAATAATTATTAATCAAAAATTAGTTGGATAATTTTTTTTATAATACCGTCGGTCAGCCTTCTATCGCTGAATTTAAAGACAGAGGTAGCAAATTTATTGCTTATGCTTATCCGGTAGATACAGTGGAAGATTTTAAAAAGTATTTGCAACAATTAAAAAAAGATCATCCTAAAGCAGTGCATCATTGTTTTGCTTACCGGGTAGGCGCTGATAAAAATAATTATCGGGCAAGCGATGATGGTGAGCCATCCGGAACCGCCGGATTGCCTATACTGGGACAAATCGATAGCAAAGAATTAACCAATACGGCTGTAATTGTGGTGCGTTATTTCGGTGGTACATTGTTGGGTGTACCCGGCTTAATCAATGCATACAAAACGGCCACCAGCCTTGCATTACAAGTTACTCCTATTATCCGAAAACAAATTGAAGCGAAGTACAATATTGAATTTGATTACACCCATGCTAACGATGTAATGATTATTTTAAAAAAATACAACTGTACTATTCTTAAGCAGGAAATGCAATTGTTTTGCAGTATTACCGCAGGTATCCCTTTGGCTCGTTTGGAAGAAGTGTTGTATCAATTGAAAGAGTTGTATAATGTAGATGTGAAAAAATTTGATCAATAATTCGTATTTTTCATAAAAATTTCAATTACTTATTGGTTCCCACGGGATCTTTTTTGCAAAAATGACCCCGTGGTGACAAAACTAATAATAAATATCTTATTTAAAATTTTCAATTGCTTATGGCTACTGAGAAGAAATACAAAAGTTTTTGGAGCTTTTATCCTTACTATTTAACCGAGCATGGGGATTCTACAAATCGAATGCTACATTTTATTGGTACAGCCGGATTGCTCGTCATTTTAGTAGTTGCAATTATTACTCAAAAGTGGTGGATGTTAGCGCTCATACCTCTGTGCGGCTACGGCTTTGCCTGGGTTGGACATTTTTTTATTGAGAAAAATAAGCCGGCAACATTTACCTATCCTTTGTATAGCCTGGGATCAGATTTTGTAATGTTTTGGCACATACTTACCAGACAGATCAATAAAAAGCTGGCAGAGGCAAAAAAAATAATAACTGATTAAATCGTTCTCCTAAGAATCTCCTTAAAAATAATGGGAAATATTATACTTGTTAAATTCGTGTAATTTGCTAAAATTCGTGTAATAAATTATCTCTTGATATTTAAAAAACATCCTATTTTGTAGCATATTTCCAGTTTTGACTTTTACCTTCTGCTATCTGTTCGATGGCTTTAGCTATTCTGCGACTTCTGGTTTCTTCTGTTTTTGCACCGATAATCCACTGTATATACTCTTTTTTATGAGAGAAAGAAAAATTTTCAAAAACTTTTAAAGCAGTTTTATTTTTTTGCAGTGCTTTGATAAAATAATCGGGTACTTCTATTTCTTTTTTTTCTGTTGATTTTGGCTTGGGCGGAAGTTTAATACCCTGATCATTTAATCGCATAGCTTCTTTGATGTAAGCAATCATTTTTTTATCAGATGGTAAATCTTTCAGAGAAGTAATTCGGCCGAAATGTCCCATCGCTTTTTCCGACTGGGCATTTTCTATGAGTGTAGCATCTTTCATTAAAGAAGCTTTCCAAAAACCAAAAACGCAGTGTTGCTTGAAAGCTGCCATACTGCACATCATTTCATTTTTATAATCAAAATGCGGAAAGCTCCATTTTTTTTCTTCTACTTCCGGGCAGGCTTGATGTATTAAAGTTCGAAGATGAGTTAAAATGGGTTTTGCAAAATCAGCCGATTTAGCAATGTAAGCATCAAAAGCTTTGTTTGTTTGAGCCATAGATTGAGTATTAAACAACAATATTAACGCTTAAAACGCTCACTTACCACTGCATCTTTGCTGCCGGGAGTATAAGTGTAAAAACCTTCTCCGCTTTTAGCGCCCAGTTTACCGGCTGTAACCATATTTACCAACAAAGGGCAGGGAGCATATTTGGGATTTCCTAACCCATCATGCAAGACGTGTAAAATGCTTAGGCAAACGTCTAAACCAATAAAATCAGCCAACTGCAGAGGTCCCATCGGGTGGGCCATACCCAATTTCATCACGGTATCAATTTCCTGTACACCGGCAACACCTTCATATAAGCTGTAGATAGCTTCGTTAATCATCGGCAGCAAAATTCTGTTGGCTACAAACCCCGGATAATCATTCACTACACAAGGTATTTTGCCTAATTGGTTACTTAATTCAACAATGGTATCTGTAACATTTTTCGTGGTGGCGTAACCGTTAATAATTTCTACCAGTTTCATAACCGGTACCGGATTCATAAAATGCATGCCAATTACCAGCTCCGGACGTTTGGTTACGGAGGCAATTTTGGTAATGGAAATAGAAGAAGTGTTAGAAGCTAAAATGCAACCTGCCGGAGCAGCTTCGTCTATTTGCTTAAAAATTTTCAATTTCAGATCAATGTTTTCTGTAGCAGCTTCTACTACTAAATCGGCGCTTTTAACGGCGGCTGATAAATCTGTAGCGGTGGTAATATTGCTTAATGCTGCATTTTTTTGCTCTTCTGTAATGGTACCCTTAGCAATTTGCCGGTCGAAATTTTTACTAATGGTTGCTATGGCTTTTTCCAATTGAGCAGCATTAACGTCAATTAAATTTACTGTAAAACCTGTTTGTGCAAATACATGAGCAATGCCATTGCCCATTGTACCTGCGCCAATTACTGAAACATTTTTTATCATAGTAAATTGTTAAGATGTTAAAATGTTAAAATGTTGAGATGTTGAGATGTTGAGATGTTGAGATAAAAGCAACCATTTTATTAAGATACTACAATTTAACATTTCAACACTACTTAAATGCATTAATCCCCGTAACATCCATGCCCGTAATCAGAAGATGAATATCATGAGTGCCTTCATAAGTGATGACGCTTTCCAGATTCATCATATGCCGCATGACAGAATATTCTCCTGTAATACCCATACCTCCCAGCATTTGACGGGCATCCCGGCAAATATTGGCAGCAATTTCACAGGAATTTCTTTTAGCCATACTCACTTGTTGGGGCGTAGCTTTTCCTTCATTCATTAATACACCCAAACGCCAGTTGAGTAGCTGCGCCTTGGTAATTTCGGTAATCATTTCAGCCAGTTTTTTTTGCTGTAATTGAAATCCTCCTATAGGCTTGTCAAACTGTATTCTTTCCTTGCTATATTGCAAAGCTGTGTAATAACAATCCATAGCAGCGCCCACAGCTCCCCACGCAATGCCATATCTAGCTTTGCTTAGGCAGCTTAGAGGGCCTTTCAGGCCCTTTACGTTGGGTAAAATATTTTCTTTGGGTACTTTTACATTATCAAACACTAACTCTCCGGTGGCGCTGGCTCTTAAGCTCCATTTGCCATGGGTAGTAGGTGTGCTAAACCCCTCCATGCCACGTTCCAGAATAATGCCTCTTATATCGCCGTTTTCATCTTTCGCCCATACAACTGCCACCTGAGAGTAGGGGGCATTGCTGATCCACATTTTCGAGCCATTTAAAAGCACATATCCATCACCGTTATCTTTGATGTTGGTCAGCATGCTGCTGGGATCGCTGCCATGGTTTGGCTCTGTGAGGCCGAAGCAACCCAGCCATTCGCCACTGGCTAGTTTAGGCAAATATTTATTGCGTTGCTCTTCACTGCCATATTGATAAATGGGAAACATCACTAAACTTCCCTGTACCGATGCAGTTGACCGTACGCCGCTATCTCCTCTTTCGAGTTCCTGCATCATGAGGCCATAGCTGATATAATCTAATCCGCCACCGCCGTATTGTTGAGGTACGGTAGGCCCGAAACAGCCAAGCTCTCCTAACTGCTTTACAATATGTTGCGGAAATTCTGCTCGTTGGGCAAAATCTTCAATAATGGGAGAAATCTCTTTTTTTACATAATTGCGAACAGTATCCCGAATTAACTTTTGCTCTTCGCTGAGCAATTCATCTACCTGAAAATAATCCGGACTTTGGAAATGATCTGTTTTGGCAGCCATGGGGTAATTGTTAATATGTTGATTGGTTAAAATGTTAAGTTGTTGCAAAGATATACTTTCTGTTTGTATAGATAAATTATTGTATAAGTTATTCATCCTATCTTTTTTCATTATTTTTAATGAATGAAATACAAATTCTTACTCATTAGTTGCTTTTTTGTATTCATTACTTCTATCTCAGCACAAAAGAAAAAACATAAGCCCGAAGAAAAGATTGAACAATACTGTTTTATCATGATTAAAACCGGTACTAAACAGGATTTTGATTCTACTCAAAGGGCGGCTTTGTTTGAAAATAATAGCGGTATTAACTTCTAAAATTTTTTGTATGATATATTCTTACCTGGCATTGGGTGATAGTTATACCGTTGGAGAACAACTAAATATTCGGCAGAGCTTTCCGTATCAGACGGTTCAGCTATTGCGAAAGAAAGGGTTTGATTTTTATGCACCTGAAATAATTGCTACCACTGGCTGGACTACCGACGAATTGATGGAAGGCATCGACCATACTGTATTTTTACCCAAATATGATTTTGTTACCTTGTTGATTGGTGTAAACAATCAATATCGGGGCAGGGAAGCCAGGCTATTTGAAGTAGAACTGGAAGATTTAGTACAAAGGGCTATTGAATATGCCGGCAATAATGCTGATCAGGTATTTGTACTTTCTATTCCCGACTGGGGTGTAACTCCTTTCGCAAAAGATCGGGATACAACTAAAATTGCTGCAGAGATTGATGCTTTCAATGCCGTTTGTGAAGCAATGGCAAAAAAATATCTTACTCATTTTATTGATATTAATACATCATACAGAGAAGATGGTGGTAAATTGGATTATGTAGCAGACGATCAGTTGCACCCTAACGGTAAGGCGTACACGAAGTGGGCGACAACATTAAGTGATAAAATAGCGGAAATAATCAAAAACAAATCACATTAGCATGGATGATAAATATTTTGCCATTTCTGTTTGATATTGCAGGGCAATAGTTCTGGCTTCTTCGGCAAAATCTTCGTTTTTACCTGCATAAATAATTGCTCGGGAAACATTGACCAATATGCCTACATCTTTATTCATGCCATATTGGCTAACTTCTTGTAAGCTACCTCCCTGAAAACCTACACCGGGTACCAGTAAAAAATGGTTGGGAACAATATTGCGAATATTTTTTAATGCTGCTGCTTGTGTAGCGCCCGTTACGAACATAAGATTGGTTTCATCGCCCCAGGATGAAACGGTTTTTAAAACTCTTTCATACAATAATTCATTTTTATCCTTTGTATTCTCCGTTAAGGTTAGCATTTCAAAATCGTTGGCTCCGGTATTGCTGGTTAATGCCAATACAATCGTGTATTTATTTTTGTATTCTAAAAACGGCTTGATACTGTCTCCCCCCATGTAAGGTGTTACGGTAACGGCATCAAAATGGAGGGTTTCAAAAAAAGCTTTAGCATATTGAGACGAAGTATTGCCAATATCACCCCTTTTGGCGTCTGCAATGGTGAAGTGTTCTTTGGGAATATAGCTGACTGTTTTTTCGATGATTTCCCAGCCTTTTGCACCTAAGGATTCATAAAAAGCAGTATTTATTTTATAGCTGACACATAAATCTTTTGTAGCATCAATAATTTGTTTGTTGAACTCAAAAATAGCATCGGGGTAAGACTGTAAATGTGCAGGAATTTTGCTAAAATCAGTGTCTAATCCAATGCAAAGATACGATTTTTTTGATTTAATCTGACGTATTATTTTTTCTTTTAATATCATTGGTAAAGGTAGGTAGTCATACATCAATAGGGACAAAAGTAAAAAATGAAATTTTAGATAAGATTATGTTTAAGAAAATCTGAATTCGTTAGCATTCAATAGCGAACAAAGTGATTGTTGAAAAGACCTTGCTTTTTTAATTGCCTCCTTATAATTAATTGGTATTGGTACTAAAAATTCTTTGTTCCAAATTTCTCGTTTCAATTCAGGCTGACTTGCAGTTTGTGATAAGTAGTAAATTTGTTTCCGACAATATTCACTTCTTAATGAATACCATAATAAAAGACCTTGTTCCTCATTATCAGGACGAATAACTAAAAAGCCGCTAGTGCAAATTGTTTGATCAAATTCCTCAGGAACAATTACAACAGTTCCACGTGAGCTAATATTTAAAGCAATCAGTATATCTCCTTTTTGTACTTGATATTCACCTCTTGTCGGCAATTGATCAAATGTACCTTGTACATGTCTCATTATCAAACCATAATCTGTAACATCACTAATTTCAATATATTTTAATACTTTTTGAGATTGTACTAAATCAGCTTTTTGTGCTTTTGTCAATTTCTGAACTAGCGTAAAATCCTTACCTTTATATAGCTGAATGACTCCATTAGTAGCAAGGGAGTATAAATGTGTTTTGATTTGCTTTAGATCAGGGGAATAATAAAAGGCATCTAGTCTGTTTTTGTTTAATTCTTTTGGAGAAACTATCCAAGCTTGTTCAGGGCACTCCAAGTTTTCATTGACGTCATGGTTATTCTTTGAAAAAGGTTGTAATATTCCTGTGCGCTTCCATTCTACATAGGTGCTGAAAATATCAGGAAGATTATTTCTTTCAGGTGTGTCTTTTAGAGAGTTATCATGTCCTATATTGTTGCTAATGGACATAAAAACATACCCTTGTTTATCATTTTCATCAATTTTCTTTCTGACATGGAATATTGATGTTTTAATATTTGCTTTAGCTTTAAAAAATGCGTTGAAAGGTAAAGAATGAACACCAAGAATAATAAAATTGTCCATGAGCCACTCACGTATATCCGAGCAGGTACTACCATTCAAAATTGTGTCATCAAAGACAATTAGCATCTCTCCTCCAGGTTTTAACAATTCAAAATATCGGGCGAGAAATAGAATATTGGACTTCGCAGAAGTCATATTTTTTGATAGTTCTCTTTGTAAGAGTATCCTTTCTTCTGCATCGTTACTGCTTTTATAGGTCATGCTAAAGGGTGGATTACTTAATACAAGGTCAAAGCTGTTAGGCATTACTTTAGTAGCATGTTCCTCAACCTCTGCTTTTCTTTCATCGGTCATATCGGGCTCTACTTGTGGATTATTATCTAATCCATCTCCATAAAATATGTGGCTGCCGCCATCTCCATGCAAGTACATATTAATTCGGGCAATTCTAGCTACTCTTTCATTCGCTTCAATACCATAAAGACATTCGTTACAAATTTTGTCTTTCAATTCTTGCTTTTGACGATCATTAAATCTGGTATCATCTCGCAGGCCGGCAAGAAGATAAGCCATTACTTCAATTAAAAAACCAGCAGTTCCCGAACATGCGTCGATTGTTCTTGGTGGATTAACAATATTAAAGTCATTACGTTGTAAAGCAATCCTAGTCATAAAATCTACAACAGGTCGAGGTGTAAAGTATTGGCCAAGCCCTCTTCCTCTTACAGCAGCATTTAAAAAAACTTCAAACATTCTCCCATTTAAATCTTCGTCAATAGATGAAAGATCAATTGTTTGAAAGCGTTTTATCAATTCCTTACAAGTCGAGGCACTAAGTTTTAATGTTTCATCAGGTTCAAAAATTCGCTTTTTTTTGTCTTTATGTATGGCAGTTTCCAAATATTGGTGTAATTGTCGGAATAGTATATCTCTTACAGGGTGTCTTGATGTTTCTTCCTGAGCACTTAGCCAATCAATAGTAAGTGACATTTTGTAAGGAGGTGTTATGCTTGGTAGCCCCTCTCTTTTTTTATCCTCTCTTATTTTTAAAAAAATAAACTTGCAAAATTCAAAGAAAGCGTCAGTGGGATTCATTTTCTCTTTCTTCCAAATCATATCATGACACACTTCAAAAAGTTGGTTTAACTTGTCAGCGGGCATGACTTCAAAAGCTAATCCTCCAGATGGAACTTCATCAGCAGTTCTGTATTTTATATATGAACGTAGGTTAACATATGGCGGAGCTCCACTTGCAAAATCTGATAATTGCAATGTAACAAGAGGAACAATACTGTCATGTTTAAACAAAGAGGTTATGTGTCCGTTACTAATTAATAACCATTGTATATGCTCACTCTTTTCCTTGTCCTTGTTATAAGACAAAGCATAACTTGCCGCTTGCCCCCACGCATTATCAACATTAATCTTTGGATCTTTTGCTTCTACAACAACTCTGGCACTTCCATTGCTGCCTTTTAACAAAAAATCAACTTCAACCTTTGTTTTTTTTGCTCCATTATTAACAATTAATGGTTCCAAACGCCCTTTTGGGATTATAGCAGTATCGGGGTAACCTAAATCGTTAAATAATTTGTGTAATAGACGAACTTCTACTTCTGCCTCTGTTCGAAGCTCATTGGTGCTTAATTTAAAGAGTGTACTATATTGCAAGATTCTTTATTTTTTCAGATTTGTGAAATAAATAAAAAAATCTCAAATATAAAAATATTTTTTTTGATGTAACAAGTAGATATATTTATAAAGATAACATTTTTTTATAAGTAAGCTTCATCTTTTAATATGTAGTTGTCAAAATTTATTTATTTACAATCTTCATCGCCTCTGCAATTTTCCGGGATCCTTCATCCGTTCTTTTTTGTAAATGATGGATGATATTCAGTCGGGTAGCCTCATCTTTATTCTGGCTTAATTTAAATACGTTATCCATTTGCTCTACTTCGATGGTAAATCCAACAATTGCTTTTAGTAAAGGTTGTATGTATTCCTCCGATAATTTACTAAAAGCAGCTTCACTATCTGGCGGCTCGTATTGATTGGTAATTTCCTTTATAGCCTGGTAAGTGGCTGCTTCATCGCCAAATAATATTTTTCCTTTGGCATGAACAGTAATGTAGTTCCAGGTGCTTGCGGATGGTGGGTTGGTATACCAGCTTGCACTTACGTAAGTATGTGGACCATTAAAAATTACCAGTACATTATTGTTTTTTAAAAAAGCCTGATGATGATCCGTATTTCGCATTAAATGTCCTTTCAAAAAGATTTTTTTATGCTCATTTACCTCAATTGTTAAAGGAATATGTGTTGCGACAGGATAGTCTTCTCCCAATCCGGTTATCACAGCAAATGAATATTCTTTCATGATTGCTATGACTTCATCTATATTTTTTTCAACAAAATAAGGTAGTTGATACATTAAGGCGTATTTAAAAGCTGCTGAAGTATTTTTCCAAAAGTAAATATTTCTTCAAAGGTATTATAAAGCGGTACAGGGGCTACTCTTATTACATTCGGCTCACGCCAGTCGGCAAAGATGCCTTGTGGTAACAGTGCATCAAATATTTTTTTGGCATTATTATGTATGGAAATGGATACCTGGCAGCCTCTTTCCGCAGGATTTTGTGGTGTAAGGATATCGAATTTTTTATCAGGCTGATTAATCTGTTCTAATACAAAGAATAAATATTCACTCAGTACTTTACTTTTATGAAGTAGATTATTAAATCCAGCCTTTTCGAAAATGGCTAAGGAGGCTTTGTGTGCAGCTAAAAGCAGCATGGGTGCAGTGCTTAATTGCCAGGCCTCCGCACTGGGAGAAGGCGTAAAATTTTTCTCCATTTTAAAGCGATTGTTTACATCATTACCCCACCAGCCTTCGAGCCTTTTTATATTTTTATTAAAAAGATGTTTTTCATGAATATATGCTCCGGCAATAGCGCCAGGGCCGCTGTTTAAATATTTGTAATTGCACCAGCAGGCGAAGTCAACCTGCCAGTTATGAAGTTGCAGCTCAACATTTCCGGCGGCATGCGCCAGATCAAAGCCGGCATAGGCGCCTGCTTTATAAGCTGCCGCTGTTATTCTTTGTATATCAAATTTTTGTCCGGTATAATAATTTACACCACTGAATAGTACCAATGCAACGCTATCGCCATGCTGTTCAATGGCAGCCAGAATATCATCTGTGGTAATGGTTTCTGCTCCATTGGATGGCTGTACTTCTATCAGCGCTTCTTCGGGATGGAGGTTATGTAATTTTATTTGTGACTGAAAAGCATATTGATCCGATGGAAAGGCTTTGGCTTCGCAAATGATTTTATATCTGGTAGCCGTAGGTTGATAAAATGAAACCATGAGCAGATGCAAATTGACCGTTAAGTGATTCATGGTTACTATTTCTTCAGTCTTTGCACCTACAATATCGGCCATGATGGGTGCTATTGTTTTATGGTAGTGCAGCCACGGATTTTTACCCAGGAAGAAACCTTCCACGCCAAAATTGGCCCAGTCTTCCATTACTTTTAATACATAATCCTGTGTATGATGTGGCTGCAACCCTAAAGAGTTGCCCAAAAAATAAATAGCATCTTTCCCATGTACTTGAGGTATGTAAAATTCTTTTTTAAAATTTTGTAAAGGATCTTGTTGATCAAGTTGTTGGGCGTAAGCTAGTGAGAATTGGTGTGACATGATTGGTTGACTTGTTTATTTTATAAAACTAGTGATACGCTTCGATAAAAGCTTAATAGTAGTACTGCCGATGAACGTAATGCGATCCACCTAAGGCGGACAAGCTGCAACGATGCCAAATCAGGGCTCAAATGCCGGTACCAAAATAAATGGCTAAGAGGTAAGGAGTGAAGGAGAAAAAAGGGGATTAACTTCCAACCCCAAACCCCAAACCTCAAACTCCAAACCCCCAACTACAAACCCTCCACAATTTCAACTTTTTTTGTTGGCTCCAAATTTGCATTTCTGATAGCGATGCCCCTGGCGGTATTGCCGGCAAAATTTACGAAAGCCTGTTTGGTGATCTCCTCATCCCCCATCATCGCCGGTACGCCAATATCGCCTCCTTCTCTAATACCTTGTACCAATGGAATTTGCCCCAGCAAAGGAATATCAAACTCGTCAGCAAGATTTTTACCTCCATCTTTTCCAAAAATATAATATTTGTTGTTGGGCAATTCCTGTGGAGTAAAATAGCTCATATTTTCCACTAGTCCGATAATCGGTACTTTCATCTGTGCCTGATTAAACATGGCAATGGCTTTTTTGGCATCTGCCAAAGCGACCGTTTGTGGAGTAGTAACTACCACAACACCGGTTACCGGAATGGTCTGTACGATCGTTAAGTGTATATCTCCGGTGCCGGGAGGCATATCAATTACTAAATAATCTAATTCGCCCCAATCCACATCACTCACAAATTGACGTATGGCACTGCTCACCATTGGCCCACGCCAAACTACAGCCTGTTTTTCATCAATCAGTAAGCCTATGCTCATCAGTTTGATACCAAATTTCTCAATAGGAACAATCATACCCTTGCCTGCAACATCTTTCATTATAGGTCGTTCGCCCCTCACTCCAAACATGATGTGTTGACTTGGGCCGTAAATATCAGCATCCATTAAACCCACCTTAGCTCCTTCTTTTGCCAGTCCTAATGCTAAATTACTGGCAATGGTACTTTTGCCCACACCGCCTTTGCCGCTTACTACGGCTATAATATTTTTTACATCTTTTAATATTGTTTTAGCATCTTTCCGGTTGCTGCTGGTATTGCTGGTAAAGTTTACAATTACTTCAGCTTCTTTATTAACCAATAATTTGATGGCATTTGCACAGGCGTTCATAATCATGTCTTTCAACGGGCAGGCCGGGGTTGTAAGTATCACGGTAAAGGATACTTTATTGCCATCAATGGCAATATCTTTCACCATGTTAAGGGTAACTAAATCTTTACCCAGGTCAGGTTCCTGCACATTGCTCAACGCTTTTAATACATCCTCTTTGGTCATTACTTTAATTATTTGTTAAGAAATTAAATGCAAAGTTAAAGATTGGACGGATAATGTTTGTCGACTAATGGAAATTAATATCTGATTAATTATTTTAATTTTACCTGATAGCTGATTGAGCCTGAGCTTTCGATGTAGTTTTCAAATTGTTTTGACTTCGTGGCTATTAGAGAAGTATTTAATGATATGGAATGTCGATTATTTAACTGGTAATTTGCATACACCCCACCATTGATTACGCTACCATCAAATTTCGAATTTACATAACTTACATTGTAATTGATATTGATTCCAGTATTTAGTTTTTGTTTGATAAAACTTTGTGAATATCCTCCACTAATACCGATTTGTGAATTTATTATTCCTGCAGATTTAATGCGATTATAATTCAGGCCGCTATTAATACTATTATCATGCTTTAGAAAGGAGGTTGAGTGATTGAGGCCCAGCATTGAAGATTTCATATTTGTAAACTGTTTTGTAAGTACATTTTTATCGTTCACATCATTATAATTTGTTGTAAATGAGAAATTGTGAATGATAGAAGAATCTTTTGTAATGGTATAATTTGGAGTAAAAGTGAATGTCTGGTTGACTTGTTTTAATAAAAATGAATCAGAAATAGGTAATGTTCCACGGGTTTGATTGACGGAAAAATTATTATAATTTAATGCCATATTTATTTTTTCATTCAAACTATAATAAATATTGGCATTTCCAATAAATCTTTTGGTAGTTTCTTTTTTTGATTTATTTAAATTATTTCTTTGCAGGCCTACTGATATGTTAAAATTACATTTACCATTTTTTAATACACCCGATGGCGAAATTACAAAATTTTCAAGGTCATTATTAAAAAAGTAACTACCAAACGTAACATAGTCGGAAGAAATTCTTTCATAGTAAGAATTAATAATAAATGTATTAAAATTGTAATTGATGCTGGTTTTAAAAGCATAATTTAATTTATTTGCATCTAATAGATTAATCAAATTGATGGATCTATTATTTGGATCGGAAATATCATTATTCATTAAGCTTACACCACCATCGAAGTCGAAATTAAATTTAGGTGTAACACTTACCTTAGAAGATAGACCGAAAGTGATATTTTTTTGGGGCCTTAAAATAGAAGCGTCGCCTAATTGTTTTTGAATTACGGGATCTTTCCAACTATCGATAGAGTTGGCATTATCTTTTGATTCAAAATACATTAAATCAACAAAATTTTTTTTGTCTCCTATACCTAGTTTGATGCCATAACCCATTCTTTTAAAAGAGCCTTGTGTGCCATTATTTATTTCAGTCTCAATTGCTGGCTTTAAGCGACCATACAATGTTGTTAATCTAAGTTTTCCAGGATTTAATTCTATACCGGCCCCTAGAAAGCTGATCCCGTCAAGGGTATATGGATTGAAAGTGATATTGTTATGTCCAATATAAAATTTAGCCCATTTATAATTCGGGCTAATACCTATTTGTATAACAGGTTTGGTAAATGTACTCTGATACTTGCCAATAATAAAGTTAAAGGGGAGACTCCAGGTGTCAAATAAGCGAATATTCAAATTCCCCGTCAGGTTTACGCTAAATGGGTTTCCCCTGGAGAAATTATTGCTGGAGGAGTAATAAAACCCTGCACTTGTTCCTACTGATCCGGTCCAGTCTATTTTTTTGGACTTTGTTATTTGTTGAATATCAAAATTCTGGCTTTTTACATTTGCCTTTGATATGAAAAATAATATAATTAAAAGTAGCTTAGCTTTCATAGGCAAACGTTTTACTTAACCTCTCGAACATTTATTGTTTGGATCTTACTTATTTCGCTCTCCGCACCTGATGCGCCAATTACTTTTATTGCATATTGATTGGTTCCCGCCGCAACGTCATTGTCAATATATGAATGCGCATTTTTATCCAAGGTAATAATGGGTTTTAAAAAACCTTCTCCGATCTTTTTGAATAATATGAAGTTGTAATCTCCATTTTGTGTATATACCCATTTCAGTTCTGCTATTTTCTCTTTTTCATTATAATTTGCCCTAAAAATTTCAACAATGGGCTTTTTTTCATCAGAAATTGTAATGTTAATTGCTGATGACAAACTTTTAAGACCCGACTTATCAACTACAGCAATTTCATATGTATAGGATTCTCCGTACATTGCAGTGCTATCTGTGAATGAGTTATCTGGATTAGCTTTTGCAGAATAAATAATGTCAATTTTCCCATTTTGATCTATTCTGCGTAATTGTGTGATTGCAATGTCTTTACTACTGCTATTTGCCCATGTTAGATGTACTTTCCTTTCGTTCAGGTAATAAGAAGTAATAAGTGCAGAGGAAGGAGGAATGACATCGGGGCGACTTAATTCCAGAATTTCGCTATATTTTGAAGGGTTATTGTTGTAATCTATGGCAGTTATTTTGTAATATATCTCTCTGTCTAAAGATCGCATATTTACTGTATCTGTAAAGGAGGTATCGGTAATTGGTGAACCATTCAGCTGATAATAAACGTTGTTTTTGCCTGTAGCTACATAAATATTATATCCTAATAAATCCTTGTCTTTATTGCCTTTCCAGGTTAGGTACGCCAGGCCTGAAGAATCTATTTTTCCTCTCAATGCTATAGGTTGAGTAGGGGGAGTATTGTCATCGATGCTTGCTGTTATAGCGAATGTTTCACTAACATTGTTAGCAGTATCGATTGTATATACGATGTAGTATGGTTCTTTTGGTAATGGGTTTTTGTCTTCAAATTGACGAGTTGACGGTGACAAAATCTGTGCATGAATATTCACGAATGGGCCTGTTAATGATTGCCCTCTAGCAACATAGAATCCTTTTAGGTCTTTAGATTGCTCTATTAAGTTCCATGTTATAATAATTTTGCTCCTGTCGCCTGTGGCTTTAATATTTCCGGCGGGTATAGCTGGTGTTTTATCACGGCCCATTGCATGTATCGCCAAACTATATTCGCTGTTATCGGCAAACGGAGTAATACCTTGTATGCGATATAAATAACGGATATAATTTTTTACAGAGTCTATATAAGTAATTTCATCAGCTTGCTTTACTGTAAATAAAAACGGCGTTTTGTTCAGGAGAGAGTATGTTCTGCCGCCATCAGATGAGCGTTCGATGTTATAACCAATAAATTGTGTACGATTATGTTGAAAATCCCAAAATAATTTTACAACTCCTTCTTCTTCCTCAGCCCGTAAACCTATCGGTGCATTTTTTTTAGAGTCATTTGCAGTATTTGAAATAAAAATTATTGCTGTATCCTTTACTCCTGACCTTTTATCTCCGTTAATATAAACACGATAAGCATAGTCGTTCCCAACAGTGACGTTATTATCCGTAAATCTCATGGCAGCGCCTTCGGCTGCCTGCTTACTTAAATTTGTTGCCACAACGAGTGTGAAAAAGATACCATTTTCATCGTTATTATATGACATTATTTTGTTAAAATCCTTTTGATCGGGCATTTGTGGCTTTGACAATACTGCTTCTTTTGCTGCTTTTACAAAGTCATCATCCTGATTGGTTTTACTCCTCCATTCATTTTCTGTATAAGGTATTAATGTGGCAATTTTTTGAAATTTGTTATCACTTTCTGTTGTGCTTAAATTCATCCTTTCTATTACATAGCCGGATTGGTTTCCCAAGCGCCATAATGAGGCTGCTGTTGGATACCATCGGAGATCAACGGATCCCTTATTTACACGGGCAACCAGCTTTATTGAAATCGAATCACTTTGAGCCGTTGCTTTTGGCGATACACAGAGTAGCCATAGAAATGGTATTGTAATAAATACTGTACTTTTTAGGATGTATTTCACTGTTTTATTCATGTCTTCTTAATTTCCATTTAGCCAGTTTAATTTTTGATACCGATACTTTTAGCATTAGTATTAATGATATTTTTATAATTGTATTCAAAATTTGCAAATGGAGTTTGCATGCCATTATCCCAGTTATTCATATACAAACTCAATGTATGTTTGCCAGATGAATAGGAAGGCCAACCTAATTTTTTATTAAGGTTCCACGTCTTCCATAAATTATTGGAGCTGGATTTTAGCAACCTTTGTTGATCTAAGGCAACTTTACTAAATACCGCTTTGTAAAGTGTAAAGTCAACCAGTGGCCAATAAACTTTATTATAGCCTTCATTTATGGCTTTACTATTATTTTGTAGGCCAATACCTGCTTTACCATTAAAAGCCTCTTCTACTTCGGCTTTTGTTAGCAATCCATCTGCATGGGCTAATCCTTCTGATTGAGTTAGTGATTTTTTTTCGCGGAGTTCAGTAATAAACCATTGAGGGTTCTGCATGAAAAATACTGATTTGTTACCAGCAAAAATGATTTCACTTTCTGTACCCGAGGGTATGAAAGAATTATATTTTACATATAAAGTTGTACCTGAAACACTGTAATCACCGAGAGAATTTAAATAATTCTTTTCTGCTCCTGTAATTTTATCTGTTAGTAAATCAGCATACAGGGATCGATTACTCTTCATCCAGTCGCTATTGTCATTACCATACCAAATTTTTCCATTATTCATGGCTGTTTGTTTAGCGTTGGCAGAATAGCCTGCATATTCGAAAATGTCCAGATTTTCTTTTCCTTCCAATAACAGTACAGGGATGTCATAATTTATTGTGTTATCATCAAATTCGCCTGCCATATTAAATTGAGAAGTATTGTAATAGGCATTGCTGGTGATATAACCAACTTTCTTAACCTTATAGTCGGCAAATTTTTCTTTTAGGCTATTATATTTACTCATTTTAAATGGATAGCCATCAAAAATGATTTGTTCTTTTAAGCCCATGTTTATATTCTGGACGTTTATATCATTTCCGTTATTATTTTTTGGTTTTAATACTATACTTAAATGATAAATAGCGCCTTTTTTTAAGTTAGTAGGAAGAGTATATATCAAAGAGTTTTCTTGTTTCAATAATTCAGGATTATTACTAAATTGATCATATTTAACATCTGTAATTGCATTGGTTCCTGATTCCTTAAATCTGATAACAAGATTGTAGTCTTTCTTATACTTATCCACAAAATAAGTCATGTCTCTTTTTATATCTAATCGACCTTTAATGATTTTTCCATCATTATCATTTTTCATTGCATATCTTTGATAAGGTAATGGATATGCATCGCCTATATCATTCATTGATATTTTTGCCGGATAACTTCCAGTTGAGAATTTTATCGATAAATGTTCCTCTTTGCCATTTGTTTTTCCGTTATAATTATCATTGACGGCTTTGGCGAATACCTCTATTGTATATTCACTATTTTCCTGTAGAATTTCTTTAGGAGTGATTTTTACAATTCTGGGATTAGATTCACTTCGTACAGCGGTAACCACTACTTTTTTCCCTTTTTTGTCTTTTAAATATATAACTCCCTGAAATTGGTAATTGATCATCTTGTTGTTAAATGCATCGTACGAATGAATAACTGATCCACTTCCATTGTTGCCATAGTCATAAGCAAAAGTTACTTCCATATTTGTATAAGGGTCTACTGCCTTTGCTTTATCAGAGGGAGCAACATTTTTAATAAGTTTAATATTATTAAACGGATCAAATTCATCAGTTTTTAAATTGTCGCATAGCTCTCCTTTTTCAAAATGGCCATGATATTCGCCTGCATCAATGCCAAGTACATCAATATAGGCAACAATATCTCCACTAATCCAATTTGGATTAGGCATTTTTACCTGCATTACAGCGCCAGCTACAAATTCGGCTAGAGAAATTTTTCGGAACAATTTCATATCACCCTTTAAATATGCGTAAGCCTGTCCCTGAGCGTACCAGCCATCAAAGCCAATAGGTTTTGAGCCACATTTGCCATTTACATTGGCCAACAGCACATCGAATCCTGCAGCAGCTTCTAAATCTGCTTTGATTACAAAAAAGTCAAATCCTGCAGTTAATTTTAACCCTGCCCCAAAGGCAAATGCTAAGTTTTGCTCATCGTATACAGCTGGGGGCATGGCTTTACTTTTATCGTTTATGCCCTCATATTTTACCAGATTATAGATATATTCGGGCATCGGAGGAAGCGTTGAGGGTAAGGCGTTGCCCACCATAAAATAGGATTGAAACTTTATTTCTGCTTTTACAACACTTGCATCAAATCCAATTTTAGCATGAACTCTGCTATTATCTTCAAAAGGATCGATTCCGGGAGTCCACTGGCCTACTTTAATAAACCATTTAGTTTTTTCGTTAGGATTAATTTGCTTGCCATACGCATTTTTATCAGGCATGTCAAACATAAAGCTTACCTCACCTCCGCCTTCAATAATTTTTTTGATGTTGAGATGTGCCCCAAAGTTGCCAGTAAGCTTATTGGTAGGCCCGTCATATTCTATCAGCGCATTGCAATGTAAAAATGCTGCGTCTTGACTACGCTTTTGTATGTTTGTTGGATCCTGCATTAAATAAGCGTTACCTTCTAATTTTACATGGTTTACTGAAAGCTTAGCTGCATCCATATCCATTGTAAATTTTAAGTCGCCATTAAAAGCAGTCTTACTACCTGTTAGTCCAAACATAACTGCCGCAAAAAATCCTGCTTTTCCTTTTTGAGGAGTAAATGTACTGCCTGAGCTTGTCGGAGCTGCATCATTATCATTATTTACAGATGTGAATTGGTTGGGCATTAGGGCTTCATTTGAGCCGCTACGTTGCATGTTGCACCAGGCTCCCCCACCAAATCCATATAGTGAAGCGACGGTCCCAGGTATATTGAGCCCCATTTTACCAAAATCTGCCATTGCATCAAAGTACCAATATTTGAAATTTCCTTTACTGGCTAGAGTTTTACCAAATTGTAATGTAACGCCAACAGATGCACCCAAACCTCTCAAAGTTGCATTTACATTACCTCGGAAGCCATTGCCATATATCTCATCTTCATCAAAAATTTCAATTCCGCCTTCTACTTTTGCTGCTGCTAAGTCAGCATTGATATTAATGGCATCCAATGTTGCCTTGTCGTATTTAAATGTTTTACCATTATATTTAGCCCATATGGTAAACTTAGTACCACCGCCAGCTCCGCTTTGATTTTCATTGTCACCTCCAAATAATGAAATATTCAGATCAGTCTGCAACCCAATACTATTGTCTTTTGTTTTAAAGTTAAGATCTTTTAGATTCAGCTCAAAGCTTCCAACTTTTGCCTGAACATTATTGATTGCTTGTAAACCAATAGATGTAAAGGAGATATAAGGGGTAGTTTTATTTTTTTCATGCTTAATAATCAAGCCCTCGAAGTCGATGTTTGGCAGTTCAAATTTGCTAACATTACTATTGCCAGGTTTTTTTGTAAAATTGATACCAATATTTCCAAATAGATTGGTAGATACTTCTAATTCTTCATCATCATTTTTTGTAAAATTAATTTCAGAGTTTTGATATAATTTAATTTTAGCTAAAAATAAATTGGCATCAATTTCATCCATGGTAGTTACGCCAAAGCCAATGTTTGCTGTTTTGTTGGAACTATTTCCTTTTGATATAGTACCACTTATACCTACTTCTGCTTTGTCGCCAAGCGGTAATTTTAATGTGCCTTTAAGCAAGCCCCCTTCAATAATGTTTTTATTTACACTTAAGCCAATTTTGGTTAATGTGTATCCAAAGCCTCCAAGGTCGCCGCTTACAATCGGAAAATTTTCGAATGCAAAGTTGCCTGTTAAGCCGTCTCTGCCAATATATATATTGTTAAATGCCAGTTCTACCGATTTTTTATCTTCATTTTGGAAATATTCTGGTAATCTGAATTTTAAATCCTTGATATATACTCCATTCCAGCTGGTATTGTTTGGTAAGAAGTTTCCAATATTTTTTACTGCTGAAAAATCAATACCCAGTTCTACAGGATTGATTACAAAATCAACCATTCCAGGTATGGTAAATGGGTGGCTGATCGTCAAACCTTCAATAATAAAATTGTCAAAATTATTTTGTGTTTTAAAAGAGAAAGGAACGCTAACTTTAACAGAAGGATCGTTAATCACCTTATAATTTTTATCTAAGGGTAATAAGGTATTTCTATTGATAACAACACTTCCACTTACTTTAACTTCCTTAATACCATTGCAATCAAATGTTGCATATGTTTTATCAAGTCCGGCATTTATTTCTAATGACAATTTATCACTAACATTTAAGAGCTTGTTTTTTGCAAGGCCTATTTTTAAATCTGTTCCGCCATATCCATTAGGATGAATGCGTATTCCTTTAGATTGAAGTAATGCATATTCATTTGATGGTAATTGTGATATGGGCAAATTCATGATTGTATTGGCATATGCTTCTGTAGGTTCAAAGATCAACCCCACAAAAGCCATATTAAAGTCATCTTTCGGAAAATTAACCGGCAAATCGGTGGCAGCGTTTTCAGGTGATAAGTTGGGTACTTTTCTTTTTGTATTATTTATTAATGATAATAATTGGGATATGTTCGGTATCGTTTCTATTACTCCGTCTTTTATTTTGCTCATGCTCTCGTTAATAATTTGATTATTATTGACGGTAGCAAAGATTTTTCCATCAAACATTCTTCCTTCTCCATTTATTTTGATACCCAAAAATTCAACTTTAATTTTTGTATGCAGGAAGTTCACTAAGATTTCACCTGTACCATCGTAGCTGCCTACACGTTTACTGAACTTCGTATTTTTCATAAGAAATAGGCCCACAGCAACTGTTGATCCGTCTGGCAAATTATCTTTCTGTTGTTTTCCTATTGACTGGCTATATAAAGTGCCTGCATTACATGCCCCCGGAAGAGGATCAGGTTGAGGGTTGTTTGGGTTTGGATCATTATTAACCTGCGGATTGCCATTTATCCCAAATTCTTTTTTGTACACAAAAGTAATTACCTGACTTTGACCGTTATTTTTAAACAATAGTTTTTTTTGTGGATCAATTGCTGTAACCCTTACAGCATATTTATGCCCCTCTGTAAGAGCAGGATTATTATTGCCATAAACCAAACTATTGGTTATAATATTTGATTGTTTAAAAAATGGAAGAACGTTGTTTTCGAATGCATCATTGGGGTTGTTAACTGGCGTGATATTCAAATCTACAATTTCAAGATTGTATCTTGTAGTACCGGCTTTGCCTGTAGGTGTCCAATTAAATACTACATTCTGTGGTGTAAGTGGCTTAACAGTTGAGTTATGAACCGGATTTAAAACAATTGGAGGCGGATTACTGGAAATTAAGAAATTAGTACAGGCAGTATTAAAAGTTTCCTGCCCATTCGCAACATACTTTGCACAGAATGAATATAAACCTTCCGGAAGCGTTTCATTATTGAGGTAACTATCTTTACTTAAGCCTTTAAACTCAATATCCTTGATATCAAAACCACTTTGTAAAAATAGGTCCTTAACTGACAGAACTTTTATCTGCCAGGGTAATAATGATATGGACTGAAATTGGAACCCGGGCTTTATCCCAATGCTAATATCGCCATTATTAACGTTGTTGATGGAGTGAAATATTTTCACCTTTTGTATTATAGGGGTAATATTTTTTACGGTAATTGTTATATTGCTGCCCTGCTCGATATAATCTCTGGCTACTCCGCTGAGTGGTTGTTTTGTAGCAACACTTACCTGAACCTGCGCCGACGTTTTTAAACCAAACGTTGTAGCGATAATTGTTAAAATCGAGACTATCTTTTTAAAAATACTCATATGTCAATTCGATTATGTTGAGAATAATAGATTTTTATATGTATTATTCTTTACAAAAAATGCCCCATAAAATTCAATTTTCCACTGTATTTAATAAATATATATAAATAATTAATAAATAGGTGTTTTTACTTAATGCATTAGTAAAAATACTAATTAAATATAAATATAATAATAATTTATTATATATAGTTGAATAAACAATATATTTTATGTGTTAAAGCCTTGATAAAGAAAGTGATTGGCATGTGTTAATACCTGGGTAGGGGTAAGAAAATGAACTATAAGCGAATTTTTGTATTAAATACAAATAGAGGATAAGTCGCTACTTGCAGGTATAGTAATCAGGCGCTTATTCAGAGGCATTTACGCAGTTTTCACTAAATTTTAATAGTCGGCATGTTAGTATAAATGAAATAATCAATAAAACAACCTTAGATTTGCTGTAAATAAGGTAGGAGATAAATAGAATGGCAATCTTAATTTATCAGTAAATATTTAATAATCAATAACTTATGAATGCCTGATTAGAAATGGGCGTACAGAAATGAACAAATTTTTACGATACTTACTATTTACAATGTTAGTTTCCCCTTTTGCGGCCAAAGCGCAGTTTGAGCATTTTAAAGACTCTGTTGTACAATTGTATGGAGTAGTGATGACGGCAGACAGCCTCAAAGGCATTCCCAGCGTAAGTGTAGTAGTAAAAGGCCAAAATAGGGGAACGGTTACCAATGACCAGGGCGTTTTTAGTATTGTGGTGTTAAAGGGAGATGAAATTGAGTTTAGCAGTATTGGTTATAAATCTAAAACGGCCGTTATTCCCCAAAATTTAGAGGGTAACCAATATAGTCTTATTCAATTGCTGGTAACAGATACGGTTTATTTACCCGCTACCATTATTAAGCCCAGGCCATCGCGACAGCAATTTGAACGTGATTTTATTAATACCCCGGTGCCCGACGATAAAATTGCGATTGCCCGAAAAAATAACAGTGTTGCTGCAAGGCGTTTCCTGATGGCTACGTTGCCCGCAGATGGCAGAGAAGCCTCTAACCGGTATTTGCAACAGCAGACACAAAAAACCTACTACTCAGGTCAGATAGCTCCCATGAATATTTTTAACCCTTTTGCCTGGAGTGAATTCATAAAAGCCTGGAAACGAGGAGATTTTAAAAATAAACATTAAAATTATATAGTCTTATTTTTTGGAAAATTATTCGAATTTTCTTATATTCTTCTTTTATAATAATACATAATTATATTTTAATATATGAAAATTTTTCTTATCGGTTTTATGGGAACAGGTAAAACTTTTTGGGGGAAGAAATGGGCACAGCGCCTGAATTATTTCTTTATTGATTTGGATGAAAAAATCGAAGAGAAAGTAGGGCTGCCAATTACTGCTATATTTGAAAGCAAAGGAGAAACCTATTTCAGAGAGCTGGAGACATTGGTTCTAAAAGAAATGATTGATCAGAATAATGTGATCATTGCCTGTGGTGGAGGTACGCCCTGTTTTCACAACAATATGAAATGGATGAATGAACATGGAAAAACTGTTTATCTGTCTCGAACACCGACCGAGCTATTTAAACATGTTGCACGGGAAACGAACAAACGACCACTTTTGAAAGACTTAAATGATACTGAGATACTTAATTTTATTGAACAAAAGCTACAAGACAGATTACCTTTTTATACCCAGGCTTCAATTACCTTGCATAGTGATCATATTAATGAAGATTCTATTGATAAAATAGTGAACTTTGAAAAATAAGCACATCACTATGCATAAATCTTTTTTAATGATGGCTGCAATACTTGCCGGAATGGCAGTTGCCCTGGGAGCATTTGGAGCTCACACACTAAAAAATATACTTCCCGAAAAGGATTTAATAATTTACGAAACAGGTGTCAAATATCAAATGTATCACTCATTGGCCTTATTGCTGGTCGGAATTTTATACAAAGAATTTGGTAAAAAAATGCTTTGGCCGGGGAAATTATTCATCGTAGGTATTTGTTTGTTTTGCGGATCATTGTATATAATGACTTTATTAAAATTATTTCATACAGATTATAAATGGATAGGAATCATTACGCCTTTTGGCGGAATAATTTTTATCGCAGGCTGGCTTTTGATCGCCATCAATGTTTATAAGAGCTTTCATAAAAATAAATCATAAATTGCTTGTTGCAGATATAAGGAACTAATGGTTTGTATATCTTTGCTTAGATATAATCTACAGGGATGAGTAATAAAAAAAAATCTAACAAAAAAAATAATAATGATCCTCAACAATTGAATAAGGATAAAGAGGAAACTGTAGAGGTAAAGCAATTGCTGAAAGATGAAAGAACCCATAAAATTGCGGGAAGCATATTCCTCGTAGTAGCATTTTTACTTTTTTTGGCTTTTACTTCTTATTTATTTACCTGGCAGGATGATCAGGATATTGTGTTTTCATATGGATATAAACTACTACTCGGTACGGATGCCAAAGCGGCTAACTTACTAGGTACATTAGGAGCCATACTCTCACATTTTTTCATTTATAAAAGCTTCGGAATCGGCTCTTACATGATAGCAGGCTTTTTTTTCATGATAGGTGTCAATTTATTTTTTGGGGTGAAATTTTTTTCAATACCCAAAAATGTTAAATACTTATTAATTGGACTTCCTTTATTTTCTATTACGGCCAGCGTTATTACGAATGGTAGTGCATTTCCCTGGGGAGGTGCAGTAGGAGATATGGTTAAAAAATGGATGTATCTGACTATCGGTCAAATAGGTACATATGCAGTGCTTTTTGTTACTTTTTTGGGTTATTTTATCTGGCGTTTTAATCCTGTCTTCCGGTTGCCCTCCAAAATGAAATGGCCGATTAATGAAAATGTTGATAAAACTGAAGTGGAAGATGCCGATCCTGAGGTGAGTAATATTGAACTTGCTCTTGCTGATGAAGAAGATAAAGTGGCTATCAACGAAAAAAGCAATTTGCTAAAAGATGAAAGCGGTATTTTGGTTGTTCCACCTATTGAAAATCCTGCATTTTCCCATGATTTGCAAATAGTAGAAAAGGAAAATGTAGAAAAGCCGGCTTTAATACATGCAGAGAAACCTGCTTCTATTGTTGAAGAAGCAATACAAGCGCCAAAAGTTATAATAGATGAAATGCCATCATCTCAAGCAGATACCGATTTTATTAATAAAGAAAATGAAAAATCAGATGATAAAAAAACAAAAATCGATCATTCAGATTTAGAATTGGAGATTAAATCAGTGCCGGAGAAATCGACTGAAGAACAGCCAATAGAACAGGATTTTGTGTTAAAAAATACAAAGCCTTATGATCCTGTTTTAGATTTACGAGATTATAAATACCCCATGCTTGATCTTCTGGAAAATCATGGTAGTGAAAAAATTGTACAAGACTCGGAAGAATTAGAGAATAATAAAAATCAAATTATCAATACATTAAAAAATTATGATATACATATTCAGAAAATTTCTGCTACCGTTGGACCGACGGTAACTTTATACGAAATTATTCCTGCTGCCGGTGTACGCATATCCCGTATTAAAAATCTGGAAGACGATATTGCATTAAGCCTTGCGGCCCTGGGTATACGCATTATTGCCCCCATTCCCGGAAAGGGTACTATAGGTATTGAAGTGCCGAATACCAGAAAGACCGTAGTGAGCATGAGAACACTTCTTTCATCAGAAAAATTTCAGAAAAATACTTTTTCCTTACCGATTGCCATTGGTAAAAAGATTGATAATGAGAATTTTATAGTGGACCTGGCCAGCATGCCACACCTCCTGATGGCAGGGGCGACCGGTCAGGGAAAATCGGTAGGTCTCAACGCAATTCTTGTTTCTTTACTCTATAAAAAACATCCTTCACAGTTAAAATTTGTTTTGGTTGATCCTAAAAAAGTAGAGCTCAGTATTTATAAATCGATTGAAAAACATTTTTTAGCAAAGCTGCCTGGTGAAGAAGACGCCATCATCACAGATACTAAAAAAGTAGTACATACCGTTAATGCTTTGTGTATTGAGATGGACAATCGGTATGATTTGTTAAAAGAAGCCGGTTGTAGAAACATCAAAGAATACAACGAAAAATTTATTGCCAGGAAATTAAATCCTGAAAAAGGCCATCAGTTTTTGCCTTTTATAGTATTAGTGGTGGATGAGTTTGCAGATTTAATCATGACGGCGGGTAAAGAAGTAGAAATGCCCATTGCCCGATTAGCACAGCTGGCCAGAGCAGTAGGCATACATTTAATTATTGCTACACAAAGACCTAGCGTAAATATTATTACAGGAACTATTAAAGCGAATTTTCCTGCCAGAATTGCGTTTAAGGTTAGTAGTAAGATCGATAGCCGAACAATTTTAGATGCCGGAGGAGCGGAGCAATTAATCGGTAAAGGCGATATGTTGATCAGCTATAACGGCGAGCTGGTGCGTTTGCAATGTGCTTTTGTAGATACACCGGAGGTAGATAAAGTTGTAGATTTTATTGGCGAACAACGAGGCTATCCACAAGCATTTTTATTACCGGAGTATGTAGACGAAAAAGAATTAGAAGGTAAAGATTTTGATTTGGATGATAAAGATCCTTTGTTTGAAGATGCAGCCAAGTTAATTGTAAGCAGCCAGATTGGAAGCACTTCTTTGATTCAACGTCGTATGAAGCTGGGTTACAACAGAGCCGGCCGTTTGATGGATCAATTGGAGGCTGCCGGCGTAGTCGGCCCCAGCCAGGGCAGTAAGGCTCGTGACGTTTTAATAAAAACAGAGGCAGATTTACTGCAATTGTTTGATACCATGGCCTAAAGCTTACCGTGTAATTTAACTGTATGAACAAATTTTTGATTGTTGGTCTTGGTAACGTAGGTAACGAGTACGAGCATACACGACACAACATTGGGTTTGATGTGGTAAATGCTTTTGTGTTAAAACATGGTAGTTTTTTTAAGGTTGACAGACTGGCCTATATGGCAGAAGTCAGGTGCAAAGGAAAATTTTTTATATGTATTTGTCCTACCACGTATATGAATTTGAGTGGAAAAGCGTTTAAGTATTGGATGGATAAAGAAAAAGTGCCTGTAGAACATACGCTTACCATTGTAGATGACCTGGCTTTGCCACTTGAAAAATTGAGATTACGATCCGGAGGAAGTGATGCAGGACACAATGGGCTAAAAGATATTCAGCTTACTTTAGGCACCGATAAATATCCAAAATTACGTTTTGGCATCGGTAATAATTTTCCAAAAGGTATGCAAGCCGAATTTGTACTTGGCAAGTGGGAAAAGAGTGAGATACCACTGGTAAAAGCAAAAATTGATAAGGCAGTGGAAATCATTGAAAACTTTGCTTTTATAGGAATAGAAAAAACAATGAGTCAAGTTAATAATCTGGTTTTCAATTTATAACATTTTATAATAAATTGTTTTTTTTATTCGGTTTGACTAAATTCGTTCCTTTAACCAAACTGCTTAAACCCATTTATACATGAAAATAATTTGCATAGGTCGTAATTATACTGCACACGCAAAGGAATTAGGTAATGAAATAGCCGAAGACGAACCCGTTATTTTTATGAAACCTAAAAATGCCTTGCTGCAAAATCATGTTCCTTTTTATTATCCTGAATTTACCAATGAATTACATTATGAATGCGAATTGGTATTGAGGGTAAGTAAAAATGGAAAATATATCCAGGAAAGACATGCTTCTAATTATTATAATGCTATTTCTGTTGGAATAGATTTCACTGCCCGTGATTTGCAAAATGACTTGAAGGCAAAAGGATTACCATGGGAAAAGGCAAAAGCCTTTGATAACTCTGCTTTAGTTGGTAAATTTATAGATATCATACCCGGATTTAATAAGAAAAACATAAATTTTAGTCTAAATATAAATGATGAGCTAAAGCAACAGGGTAATTCATCTGAGATGGTTTTCAATTTTGACAGCATTGTTGCACATATTTCTAAATATTTCTCTCTAAATATCGGCGATCTTATTTTCACCGGTACACCTGCCGGCGTTGGGGAATGTGTGGTAGGAGACGTTTTAGAAGGCTTTATTGAAAAAGAGTCACTTTTTAAAATTGAAGTTAAATAGTTTTAATTGATAATTGTTTAGTTGCCTGCCCCGACTCATTCGGGGATAATGGATAATATTTATATATTATAAAAATTACTTAAATATAAGTATATTATTATAACATAATTATTAATAATATAAAATTATAATATCAATTATCAATTATCAATTAATACATTATCAATTAATTTCTTGTTTATTTTTGGGGGATGTTGCAAAAAGAGGTTTTGATAAAGGCATACCAACACATGTGTATGGCCAAAGCCATGGCTGCTACTTACGAGGCAAACAGAGCTATTTGTAAATATGTACATTCTACTTCCCGTGGCCATGAAGCCATACAACTGGCTACAGCTTATCACTTACTACCATGCGATTACATCAGCCCCTATTACCGTGATGAGAGTATTTTATTAGGGTTGGGTTTTACGCCTTACCAGTTAATGCTACAATTATTAGCAAAAAAAGATGATATTTTTTCCGGAGGAAGAGAATATTACAGCCATCCAAACTATAGAGGTAATGACAAACCTACTATCATTCATCAAAGCAGCGCTACGGGTATGCAGGCCATACCCACTACAGGAATCGCTCAGGGTATAAAATATTTGGAGAAAATTAACTCCCCTCTCCATTCATGGAGAGGGGCTGGGGGTGAGGTCGTTATCTGCTCTTTAGGCGATGCTTCCATTACCGAAGGCGAAGTCAGTGAAGCATTTCAATTTGCAGCTTTGCACCAATTACCCATTATATATTTAGTACAGGATAATAATTGGGGTATTAGCGTAAGCGCTGAAGAAGCCCGTACAGCCAATGCCAGTGAATTTATAAAAGGATTCAAAGGAATTAAGCGTATAAGCATTGACGGTAGTGATTTTTTTCAATGTTATGAAGTCATGGGAAATATTATTCAGGAAGTGAGGGATAACAGATACCCTGTATTGGTACATGCACAAGTTCCATTATTAGGGCATCATACCAGCGGCGTAAGAAAAGAATTTTACCGAACAGAAGAAGATCTGAATAAGCATGCCCTAAATGATCCTTTTGTCAAACTAAAAAACAAATTATTAAGCATTTCTTTTACAGAAGAAGAACTAGCAAATGTTGAAGAAAAAGCCCATGCTGAAGTAGCTGATCATTTTAAAGCCGCAGTAGCAGCTGATGAACCGGATGCAAGCTCTGTAGAAGATTATGTTTTCGTTCCAACACCTATTATAACGGAAAAGGGTATACGAAGCCCTGAAGGGAAAGAAAAAATACTCATGGTAGATGCCGCCTTATTTGCTATACGTGAAATTATGGAAGACTATCCTGAGGCCGTGCTGTACGGGCAGGATGTAGGCCGCAGGCTGGGAGGAGTATTTAGAGAAGCCGCTACTTTGGCAGAGCAATTTGGCGATCATCGGGTATTTAATACGGCCATTCAGGAAGCATATATCATAGGCTCTGCAGTGGGTATGAGTGCAGTAGGAGTAAAACCCATTGTGGAAGTACAGTTTGCTGATTACATCTATCCCGGTTTTAATCAATTGGTAACAGAAATATCTAAAAGTTGCTATCTGAGTGTAGGAAAATTTCCGGTGCAAACACTTATCCGTGTGCCTATTGGCGCATACGGTGGTGGTGGCCCCTATCACAGCGGTAGTGTAGAAAGTACTTTATTAACTATTAAAGGAATAAAAATTGTTTACCCCAGCAATGCTGCGGATATGAAGGGGTTGTTGAAAGCTGCTTTTTTAGATCCTAATCCGGTAGTCATGCTGGAGCATAAAGGTTTGTATTGGAGTAAAGTGCCGGGTACTGAAGAGGCCAAAACAGTTGAACCCTCACGAGATTATGTTATCCCGTTAGGGAAAGCAAATGTGGTATTGCAGGCAGATGAGCAATTGGTGGAAGCAGGAGAGAGTTGTTGTATCATTACCTATGGAATGGGCGTATATTGGGCAAAAGCTGCTGCAAAATATTTTGATGGACAGATTGAAATCATTGATTTAAGAACTTTATTTCCTTTAGATGAACCGATGATTTATAATGCCGTAAAAAGACATGGCAAATGTTTGATAGTGACGGAAGAACAGCAAAATAATTCTTTTGCAGAGGCGCTGGCAGGGCGAATCAGTAAAAGCTGTTTTCAGTTTTTAGATGCACCGGTAGAGGTGCTGGGAGCTTTAAGCCTGCCCGCTGTACCCATGAATATGGTATTAGAACAGGCCATGTTACCCAATGCTGAAAAAGTTAGCAAGCGAATTATGCAGCTACTGAGCCATTAAATTATATTATTAAAATTTAAATATGATAAATTGATATGTAATTAAAAGGTTATCAGCATCATTAATAAGAAATAATAAATTATCAAATAAAATCAATAAAAATGAAAAGAGTTAACTTTACTTATGTATTTGCAATAGCTGTTTTAGCATTTCAATCTTGTTACAGTTCCAATGAAATAACCAATAATATTTCTGATTCCAATGCGGTTACATCTTATAATGCCAATAAGCAAAATGATGCAAATCAATCAGAAACCAAATTTGTGATAGACATAAAAGGTGAGGGTGATAATATTTCATCAGATGTATGGGTATCTTTGGGGAAAAAGCCAATATTTCTAGCTGGCATTTTTGGAAAAGCTGAAATTATTGAAAAGTCAGAGTATAAAAGCAAAGGAATTCCTAAAAACGCTATATCAGCTTGCGGTGCATGGTGGGCAGGTGCCGGTGAGTATTTTTATATGGTACCTTCCAAAAAAGGAGTTGTTGTTTTTAAGGGTTCACAGAGCGAAGAACAAAAGACAGCAGGATATCATTGGAAAAAATTTAAAGTTATAGCGAGATAGTAAGTGTATTATAAATTCCAATGCTGTTTTAAAATTTTTGGGTCTCCACGGGGTCTTTTTTGCAAAAAAGACCCCGTGGGAACAAAATGGTGTATAAGGGTTCACAGAGCGAAGAACAAAAGACAGCAGGATACCATTGGAAGAAATTTAAAGTTATAGCGGGATAGGAAGTGTATTGTAAATTCCAATGTTATTTTAAAATTTATAAATTGAAAAACTATCAATCATCAAAAGGTAAGTTTATTGCATAAGGAAATTACTGATGAAAAATATTTATATATTCTTTAAAAACAAAAAAGCGATTTCTTTTATAGCCTGTAGTTTCTGTTAGTATTCCTGCTTTTACAAAATCATCAATTAACCTGTATGAAGCAACAAGAGAAAGGTTTAACTGTTCTGCAATATTCGGAGCTGTAACTATGGGTTGTGTAAACAAATAGTCCAACAACTTCTTTGCGGTAGGAACTTTTTTACCTAAATGAAGAATTCTTTTTCCTTCACACTCATGTTTTAAGTATATAATTTGTTGCAAGCTTTTTACCGCTATCTCACAAGTTTGGTTAACGGCTTCTAAAAAAAACTTTAACCATTGTGTTAAATCATTTTTTCTTCTTACTACCATCAGGTTATCATAATAAAGACCTTTGTGCTTTTCAAAAAAATCCGATAAATAAAGTACAGGTGTAGTAATTATTTTATTTTCAATCAGGTATAATGTTATTAGCAATCGTCCAATCCTTCCATTACCATCGAGGAAAGGGTGTATTGTTTCAAACTGGTAATGGGCAATAGCTATCTTTATTAAATGCGGAACGGCAATTTCTTCGTTATGGATGAAGTTTTCCAAATCACCCATAAGACGGTTTACTTCATGATAAGGTGGCGGCACAAACACAGCATCGTTAATGGAAGCTCCACCAATCCAGTTTTGGGAGGAGCGAAATTCTCCGGGTAGTTTGTACTCACCTCTTACACTATTTAAGAGAATTTTATGTACTTCCTTTAATAATCTTGTGGAAAGTGGTAACTCATCAAGCCGTTGAATGGCATAATCCATGGCTTCAATATAATTATTTACTTCCTGCCAATCATTTCTTTTTTCGGGAGTTATGTCACCTTGTTCAACCAATGCATCTTCAATATTAGTCTGAGTTCCTTCAATTCTGCTGCTAAAAGTTGCTTCTTTAACCTTATGCATTCTAATAAAAAGACTTATACTTGGTACAAACTGCGAAAAACTATTTAATGCACCTAGCTGCAAAGTGGCCTTTTCCAATAACATATTAATGCCGGGTTCTTCCCAGGTAAAAACGTGGTTTATCGCATTGGGAATAAAGCTCTTGTAACCTGATGTCTGCCAAATTTCTGCCCCTGCATTAAAATTTTTAATATTCATTACCTTTAATATAAGATTTTATATTTAACTTTTGAGCCTTAAAGTTAAATAAAAAACTTTATATTTAACTTTAATACAGTAAAATTAAATAATAAATTTTATATTTAACTTTAAAGCGCTAAAATTAAATATGAAAATCTATAATTAACTTTTAATCTCTATGGGTTTAATTCCCCGCCGCTTGTGGCGAGAAGTAAAATAAATTATTCAGGATACCCCGCTGCTTGCGGCGAGGAGATTCATTATTAAAAAAAATATATTAAATGCAATATTGTTGCAATTATTAAAACCTCCTATATTTGCAATCGCAAATGAAAAGTCTAATAAAAATTAAAACAATAACCTCCGGTTTATTACTAATATTAATGCTCGTGATAAACGGAGTGAAGTTGTTACACAAACATGACGATTCACATGCACTTACTAAAAAAAATATTGAAAACCCCCATTCCCAAAAACTAAGTACAGAACATTCCTGCACTATCTGCGAATATCAGTTTGCAAAAGATACGGACTTTGTTTATTTCTTTACCTGTACAACACCGCTGGTATTTTTTGATAAAAAAAATTCGCCAAAACAATCTTCAATTTTTTTCCGTCCTGATAGATTTATTTCAGGAAGGGCCCCACCTGCATTTGTATAATATACTTTACAATTCTTAACAAAAATAATTGTCAATATTGCTATAAAAAACATATAGCAAGGTAATATATTATACAATGCTTCATGCTATTAATCTCACCAGGCAATATGGTAAGCATACTGCTTTAAACAATCTTAATTTATTGGTAAATGAAGGTGAAATCTTCGCCCTCTTAGGTCAGAATGGTGTGGGTAAAACAACTACTATTAACTGCTTCCTGGGTTTTATCCGGCCAACGTCCGGCGAAGCAAAAATCAATGGGCTGAATACCTGGCAGTATCAAAGAGAAACTAAAAAGCTGTTAGCCTATTTACCGGAAACGGTATTACTATATCCTAATCTTTCAGGTGTAGAAAACCTTTCCTTCTTCTCTTCACTGGCAGGTTTTAAGTATTCTAAAGAAATGCTGGTTGATTTTTTACAGAAGGCAGGTTTGCAAACAGATGCACATACCAGGCGTGTAGGAAATTACAGCAAAGGGATGCGCCAGAAAGTAGGTATTGCTATTGCACTTGCTAAAAACGCCCGTGTATTGTTATTGGATGAACCGACCAGCGGGTTAGACCCTAAAGCGGCTAATGAATTTTCTGAACTTTTGCTGGAGTTGAAAAATAATGGAATAACTATTTTAATGGCCACACACGACATTTTCAGGGCGAGGGATGTAGCAACATCCATCGGTATTATGAAGCAAGGCCAAATAGTTAATATCATCAACAATAATACACCCTTGCATGCTAAAGAAATTGAAGAGTTGTATTTGCAAACTATATAAAAAAATATTGCGCAATAACGGGGATGCCGAAAACCGGACAGAGTAGGCAATAATAATCTAATAAAAATAGATATGAAAAAAGTACAAATTGAAAAAAAGCAGGCAATTATTCAAAAAATAATGGCTGCTAAGGCACAACAATCATCAGCTCAAAGAGGTCATTGTAAAAATTGTGGCCATTGCCGCATAGGAATCTAAGCTGATATATAGAGTAATCGCAGGCAATACATTCGTATAAAAACTATGAGAACTGCCTGCGGTTACTTTGTATTATAATTCTATCAGAGCAGGCATTAACTAAAACCAATTACATATAATTATTTTATCAAAATATATGCAAACAGACTTAGCAGCAATACTGCAATACAGGAATGAAGATGTGATATCAAGGTTTTGCGACCAGTTTGATATAACACCGTATGAAGCGGAAGATATTTTTACCGAAACTAAAAAATTTTTATACCTGGCTAAATACCCCTCGGTATTTATACCTGATGAATTATTGATCATAGATGAGATGTGGCATAATTTTATTTTATTCACCAAAGCTTACCAGCATTTTTCGACAATGTATTTCGATGAATATATGCATCACCTGCCCGCCAGTAAATCGGAAAAAGAAGAAGCTAAAAAGCTTGCGGCTGACAATCCTGTAATGGCAAAAGAAGAGTACCTGAAAAAATTTGAATCTTTGGTAACTACAGTATATGATGTATTAGGGGAAGATACCGTACTCAAATGGTTTGAAACCTACCCGCAGCAATACAGCAAATTGAAAATTAAACAATTAAGAAAAGCCTGACCATATGAGCATATTTCCTAAAAGAACAACTGCCGGAAAGCCTGTTACTATTCACTGGAATTTTAATACCAGCAATCTTTCGCTACAGCATACCTGCCCTTTTGTACGCATAGGCGTTATTGATCCGTCGGGCAATATAACCATGCTATTTGAGCAGCATGTGTTAGGCTTTCCAAAAGTAAAAGAAGATCATTCACCTGATAATACTTCTAACGGAAAAGTGCCTTTACTGGTTTTAGCCTCTTACCTGCAGCACCGGTCAGGCAAACAAGGATTTAAAGAAATGATAGACCGTATAGAAACCGGCATACACCATTACTTTACTTATCATACACCTGTAGGTGCAATACCGGGAAAATACAGGTTGCTTTCTGAAGTTTATATAGAAGGGGCATTAAAAAATTCCCTTACTCAAGATGAAGATTTTTTCTTTGTAGATAAAATATCCATAGAAAAAATTGATGATGGTAAAGTATGTGTACATAACCAATCTCCTGAAGTTTTATATGCAGAGATTATTACAATAAGCGGACAATCATATCATTACCAGGATATAAAATTAAATGGTAATGAAAGCATGCAACTGCAAATCGATCATCCGTGTTTTTTGCGGTATAATGAAGGCAAAGAAACGGTAGCCCTACATTCCGACGATCAGCCGTTACTTAACCGTAACCAGCAGTTTATAACCCTGCCTGATAAATCGGGTACGAATATTATTCACACCATGCATGCCAATACCGATGAAGGATATATTCTTGAAGACGAGTATGCCGTGGTATGGAAAAATACTAATGGATTACAAACAAATGGGAATGTATACAGTAAAGCATTGGCAGAAATGCAGGGCAATAACCTTATAGTGCCTATGTATGAATTTAATCATAAAAAATAAATATAATTGAGTTTGTGATGATTTTTTTACTGCGATACAATCTTATTTTTTTACTGCTGTTGCTTAGCACATATACTAAGGCGCAGACAGACACTAATGCAGTTAAAAAATTAGAAGAGGTAAAAATTAACAGCTCGGTAATAAAAGTAATGGAGCAAAAGCCAGGTAATGTATCCATAATAAATACCCAACCGTATTATAAAGCAAACCAGAATACTATAGATATTTTTAAACGTGCCAGCGGAGTAAGGGTTAGGGTTAATGGAGGATACGGAAGCAAGGCTGACTTTTTTTTGAATGGCATCACGGGTAAGCAGGTTAAATTTTTTATTGACGGTATGCCAACCGACAACCTGGGTGAAACACAAACTATTGGCATTATACCTGTAGAACAAACCGAGCGGTTTGAAGTGTATAAAGGCATAGTGCCTTTAGAACTGGGAAGTGATGCGCTTGGAGGAGCAATTAATATTGTTACACGAAAGGAAGCGACGGATGTACTTGATGTTACGGCATCAGCAGGATCTTTTAATACGTATAAGCTTAACCTTTTCAGCAAAAAATATTTTTCTCCGAAATTTTACATATCCGTTTCAGGGTCTTATAATAGTAGCGATAACAATTATCCAATTGATGCAGAAATACCTAACCAATATGGCAATATTGAAACAAAAAAAGTTAAAAGGTTTCATAATAATTTCAACTTCAAAAATGCAAAAGTAGTAGCAGGTCTTACAAATACAAGCTGGTGTGATATATTTTCCATACAGCTACAAACGGCTAATACCCGGGATGAAATACAGCATAATTTTATAATGAGGCAGCCTTACGGTGAAGCCCGTTTTGATAATACCATTAACGGCATACAGTTCCGGTATCAAAAAAATAAAATTGTAAAAAATATTGATTTTAATAGCGTTGTTTCTTTAAATAATGCAAAAAGCCTGTTCATTGATACATCGCTTTCCGTTTACAATTGGGAAGGAAAAATAGTAGATACCAGATTGATCGGCGGTGAAATTTCTTCTTCAGGTAATCTTTTAAGCACCTATACTACAAGTTTAAACAGCAGGCAAATTATCCAATATCATATTTTACCCAATTTAAAAATAAATGTTGCTAATACATTGCAATATTTTAACCGTTCAGGAAAAGATCCTGTAGCAACTAAGTTTTATGGGTTTGATATATTCCGCAATCCGCAATCCGCTATAAAAAATATAGCAGGAATCAGTATAGAAACTAAGTTATTAAAAGAGAAGCTGCTGCATATCAGCACGGTTAAATATTATTATGGCAGGATACAAGGCAACCGGTTGAGCGACGACTTGTCTTTTGATAGAATAGACCGTTCTTACGAAAGAGTTGGATATAATTCGGCGCTTACTTATTTTATACACAATAAATTTTTTATAAAAGCTTCTTACGAGAAAGCCTTACGCCTGCCGGATGAGACGGAAGTTTTTGGAGATTTGATATTGATAAAAGCCAATCCCGTTCTTCAGCCTGAACTGGCTGAAAATATTAATGTAAGTGCAGTATATGTTAATGATAAAAAAAAACTGGAAGTAACCGGTTTTTACAGAAATGTGCATAACACTATCTTTTTGCCTCCATCCTTGCTTTTTTCTCAATACAGCAATTTGCTGAAGATGAAAATTCTGGGTGTAGAAATAAACGGGAAATATGAAATTTCAAATTCACTGTCTGTAGAAGGCAATATCACTTACCAGGATTTACGGAACCGATCTGTTATTAATACAGCAGGCATCAATGATGATAAATATATCAATGCCAGGATGCCGAATATACCTTATTTATTTGCTAATGCAGGCGTACAATATTATGCTCCTTCACTTTTTAATAAACAAATAGCAGTGCAGGCCTATCTGTACAATAGTTATGTGCATCAGTATTATCTGTACTGGTCGCAGGATGGAGACCCTGAATTAAAAAATAGCATTCCTAAGCAATTTTTGCAAACGCTGGGTTTTTCATTTACCCATCCTAACAATAAAATATCGGTTTCTTGTGAAGCAAACAATCTTCTTAACAATAAAATGTATGATAATTATAAAGTACAATTACCTGGCCGAAATTTTAGCATTAAGCTCAGGTATTATATTTCTAAATCAATAAAACAAAATCACTAAAAAAATGAAAAAAGTATTATTATTTATGTGTATAATAGTCGTTGCTTTCAGTTCTTGTAAAAAGAATGACGTTGTACAAACTGTTCAAATTAATTATGCCGCTGCCGTTACGGGCGGTACTTACCCCAGTACTACTACTTACTTTATGGGATTTGAAAATTTTCCAACAGGAAGTGTAGGTACTTCCAATGCAGTTGAGCTAAGCAGTGATGGCCAGATGTTTTCGTATAATGGTTATAGTTATGTATCCACCTTCGGAGCGCCGGCTACTTTACGTAAATATGGTTTTGACGGGAATGGCAAACCCAAAGAAATCGGTTCTTTTGCAGTACTTGGTTTAAAAACTTTCGGTGCGGTTTATTTTGTAAGCGATACCGAGGCATACGCTGCTGCTAACGGTGTATCGGCTGTTCCTAAATTAATCAGGTTCAACCCCTCCACTATGCAAATAACTAATACAATCGACTTGTCCTCCATTCAAAAAAACGGAGCAGGTGATGTATTTTATCAGGGAATGGCCCATAGCGGAAACTTTTTATTTATGCCGGTAAATTATCAAACTCCGATGTTTACCAATTTATACGATTCAGTTTTTGTTGCCGTGATAGACAGAACATCGGGAACCGTTGCCAAACTGATTGCTGATGGAAGAACCGCCGTACCATGGGGAGGAGGTACCGAACATGGTTTTAGCACCAATGTCATTATGAAAGATGAAGCTGGCAATATTTATGTAAACGGCACAAATGGCGTTGATGATCCATCTATACCCAGCGGTATTGTGCGTATAAAGGCAGGTGACACCGATTTTGATCCTGATTATTTCTTTAACCTTCGTACAATTACCGGCGCAGATTGTTTAGGGATTTATTATTACGGCAATGGTAAGGCGCTTACCTGTCGTACAGAAGATCCAGCTACCTTTCCTTTCGGCGGTGCAGAAGCCGATTACAAATACTGGAAAATAGATTTAAAAAATGTTTCATCACAAGGCGAGCTTTCCCCTGCGCTACCAAAAGTATATGGTTTTGGATATACGTTTATTTCAAAGTTTGATAATAAATTTTATTTGAGTGTACCAGCTAACGCCAGCAATTCTATTTATTCTTTTTCTCCTGAATTGAATACGGTTAAAAAAGAATTTGAGTTTGCTTCCGGTATTTGTAACGGATTTATAAAAATCAATTAAAATATTATAGGAACAAACCTTCGGCTTTTTGATAATATCATGCTAATAAAGATCATACAACACGAATGGAAACAATGGCTTAGAGATAAACGTATAGTTTATTTGTTAGGAAGCATGCTATTGCTGAGTAGCGTGGCAATGATAATACAGGTACGTTCCTGTAAAGAAATATTTGCAGCAAGGGCTAATGTGCAAAATGCTTCAAGGCAGGCATGGTTAAACCAGGGAGAAAAGCATCCTCACATGGCAGCACATTTTGGAAACTATGCCTATAAGCAGCCTTCTGCATTGCATTGTTTTGATGCCGGGCTTACGATTTATACCGGTACTTCGATTTATCTGGAGCCGCACCGGCAGAATGATTTTTTATTTAGCCAGATACAGGAACAAGATACCGGCGCCAGGTTTGGACACTTCGGGCCATCTATGGTTTGCCAGCTGATTGTTCCTTTACTTATTATTTTACTGACTTTCAATAGTATAAATGGTGAAAAAACAAAGGGGACGTATTTATTATTGATAGGGCAGGGAGTAACCGTAAGACAGATTTTATTGGGTAAAGTAAGTGCAGTTTTTTTGTTTTTCACTTTTTTTCTTACTGCTTATATAGCAGCAATTGCTATAACGTCTTTGCTTACTTTTAAAAATGCTATTGGCTTTTCAATATTGCCTTTCTTTTATTTATGGCTGGTGTATACAGGATATTATTTGTTATGGAGTTTATTGGGCGTAGCTGTGTCTGCCAGTGTCAAAAATGCCGGAAGCGCTATTGCTGTTGTATTATTATTCTGGATGATAACTTTTATTATAGTGCCAAAAACAGCAGCCAACCTTGCTGAAAATATTTACCCGCTTACTACTAATTATGCTTTTAAAAAGCAGATAATAAATGATATTGAAAATGGATTGGATGGCCATGACCCCAGCAGCAAAAGAGCACAGGGCATTGCAGATTCTTTATTAAAAGTTTACAATGTTAGCAAGGTAGAGGAATTACCTTTTAATTTCGAAGGGTATATCATGCAGCGAGGCGAAGAGTATAGCAGTAAAGTATATAGCCATCATCTTAACGAAGTATTCAATACCTTAAAGCGACAGCGTAATTTTCAATCCTGGGTATCCTTATTTAGCCCCTTTATAGCAGTGCGCCATCTGTCAATGGCTGCTTGTAATAACAGCATCGAAACTGAAATAGACTTCCAACAACAGGCAGAAAGCTACCGCCTTCAATTTGTACAAAAATTGAATGATGATATGAAAGACAATTCTACGTATGGGGATTGGGACAATTACAAAGTAAAAAATAAAGTATATAATGAAATAAAAGATTTTATACCGGTCACAAAATCTTTTATGTGGCGTATTAAGTTCGTAGTTAAGGAAAATTTATTTCTATTAGCATGGCTGCTATTTTTAATATTATACTTAACATTAATCAGCAAGAAAGAGATTTCTTCAAAATTTTGATCACATAATATAATTCTCTTGCAATACGAAAAAAAATATAAAAACTTAATTAGTCTGCATGCAAAACTGTTATTTAAAAACAGAACCAATATTGTATTAATTACCGCTTTTATTCTGGCTGGTTTGTATGGGCTATACCAGGGGTTTGCTTTTAAACAAAAGCAGATACATACTATTAATCGACTGGTACTAGAAAAGGACAGCATTGCCCAAAATTTAAAATCGGGATTTAAGGCAGATACACTTACAGAAAAAGGCAAAACTGCTTACGAAGCAGCTACAGATATTTTTACAGTCAGCTGGAAAATTGATTTGCCCGTATATAAATATCCTACCAGTGTTGCCGTCTACAATATCGGGCAAAGCGATGTTTTTACTTATTATTACAGTTTTAAGGTAGAGAGTTTTATCATGCAGCTGTTTAAGCAAACAGAGATCAGTAACCCTTTGCGCTCGTTAGCAGGGCATTTTGATGTTACTTTCTGGATGATTTATTTATTACCGCTGTTGATATTGCTTCTTTGTTTCAATATTTTTTCAGCAGAATTGGATAACGGGAACTGGCGGTTGATTTACAGCCAGGGTATTACTGCAAAACAGTGGGTTCGCAGTAAAATTTTACTGGTTTTGATCATATTGTTATTTTGTTTATTTGCAACTGCCATTGCAGGTGCAGGCATTAATTATATTTATTTTAACCAGCTTCCCGGATTGGCAGATGTTCTCTTTTTTACAGGGGCATCACTTTATTTACTATTGTGGATGGCTGTTTTTTATTGTATTAATTCATTTGGGAAAACTACGAGCGTGAATGCGCTTGCCAGTGGCCTTATTTGGATTTGTATTTGCATATTGCTGCCGGTAATGGTAAGTAAAACCGCAGAAATTTCTACTCCCGTAGATAATAGTATTATAAGTACCTATTCCAGAAGGCCTCAAAATCCGAAAATTGAAACGGATAACCAGTTTGCAAAATCACTTATTATAGAATTTGCCCAACAACACCCTGATTATCGCTTGGCAGATACTACAGTTAACAGCCCGGCATTTCAGTTTAGAGTATACCATGCGTATCATCAAATATTGCATAACCAGCGTTGGCCTTTGGTGCAGAAATATTTTACAAATATTGAGCAAAGGCAGCAAATAACCAATATGAGCACATTAATAAACCCTGCAGGAAGCACAGATGGATTACTGGCAAGCCTTGCAGGTAATGATGCTGCTGCCAACCATTCATTTATTTATCAGGCATTGCGGTTTCATACTGAATTACAACATGTAATCTATCCATCGCTTTTTTTAAATAAAGAAATTAAAGAATCTGATTATATCAAACTGCCGGTATTCAGTTATCATCAAAATGCACCCTCAAAGATCGTTTATATACACTTTACACTGCTTGCAATTGGCATTATACTGATTTTTTTATTAGCAGATAAAAAACTGGGAAGAATAAACCAAACATAGTGCAAAAATTCAGGTCTATATTAAAAGACGTAAGCAGAGAGGATATTATTAAAATGCCGTTGAATAAATTGGTAATGCCATTGGCCATTCCTGCTTTGCTACAATCGCTGGTAATTTCCTTCAATACTATTATGGATGCTTTGTATATTTCCAGGCTGGTAGGTAAAACTGCGTTTTCAGGAGTAACATATGTAAGCGCTTATACTATCATTATTACGGCATTGGTAGGTTGGCTTTCCATTGGCGCAGGCGCCATGTACAGCCGTAATACCGGCAATGATAACCATCAAAACTTGAGCGTAATCTTAGGGTATGTTTTGTTATCGTCTTTTATCGTGGGTATCCCTATCGGGAGCCTTTTTTTTATTTTATCAGAAAAATTTACCGGTTGGATAGGTGTCACCGAAGATTCATATCAATATGGCAACAACTATCTTAAAGTAATAATGGGAGGTATGGCAGTAAACATATTGTCATTAACCCTTATCACGCTGGTGCGTTGTTCCGGAAAAATGAAGAGGGCCTTCGGTATTACTTTGATAGGTGTAATTAGTAATCTTATATTAGTTCCTGTATTTATAAACTTAATGCCGGAGCCTGTTACAGGGGCTGCATTGGCCACATTGGTTTCATATATCATTATTATATTTTTTTGTTTGTATGAATTGAGGTTTGTTAAAGCTGTGTGGCCTTTTCGGCATGCAAATTTTATGCTGTTGAAAGACATGGTTCTAATAGGGTTGTCTTCATTCCTGATGCAGGTATCCGGTTTTGTAAAGCAATTTATATTATACAGAATGGTGCTTTATTTCGGGAATGAAAAAGATGAATTGTTTTTTGCGGCAGTACAACGTTTGTTCATATTTGCCGCAATGCCGTTATTCGGTTTTTTACAGGCTTTACAACCTGTTGTTGGCATCAATTATGGAAATAGTGACTTTGACAGGGCAACCAGGAGTGTAGTTGTTTTTAGGAAATATGCTATTCTTACACTTTTGTTAATTGCTACAGTTTGTATAGTATTTCATAAGCCGCTTATACATTTATTATTACCGGGTTATTTTTTTAACCCCGAACAATTCCTTCAATATCTGTTCTTATTTATTTCATTAATTATCGCCCCATTGGGCAGTTGTGTTGTGGTGTATTGGCAGGCAGTTGGCAATAAAATATATCCGGTTGTAATGATATTAATAAAAGATATATTGCTGTTTACCGGCATAACTGTTTTACTTACTTATTGGTTAGGTATAACAGGTATTTATTTTGGCTTACTGATTGAAAACATTGTTTACGCAATATTAATCACCGTACTTTTTAATTACAGGCTTAAAAGGTTTAATGCTTAGCTGCTACAATATGGAATACATGCCAATGCTTAGCATTGCCGGTAATATCATTTCCATCGTACTCCTGTTCGTCCAGTAAAAGGGTATCAAATCCCTTTAATAATTCAGCAATTTGTTTTTGGGAATGAAAGGTCATATCAGGATCGCAATTCCAACCATCATTGACCCCAAATAAATGCCCGCAGAATATACCGCCGGGAACGATTGAACTGGCAATAGTTTTCCAGCAGGAGGAAAAATATGCCGATTTGCAAAAGGGCAGGGAGAAGCAGGCATTGATAATTTGCGCAGGTTGTAAAGAAAGATTTTCAAAGCTTTGTTCCCGGAACTGCCATTTAATGAAATTGCCGGATGATTTAAGGAGCTCTACCTGTTGTTCTATTGCAATTCCTACAGCCGGATCAATATCTGTGCTGATAACCTGCATACCATTCTTTAACATATAAAGCGTATCAATGCCAATTCCACAACCTAAATCATAAGCGGTATAGTTTACCAATTGCTCTTTTTTCTGGTGCAGGTAATCGATAGCAAAATTTAGGGTGTAAGATGGCTTTAGAAGTTGCTTTTGCTTTTCGAAATGATAACTATTCCATTGGCTCATTTTAATCTCTATGAGTTTAATTGCCCGCCGCTTGCGGCGAGAAGTAAAATAAATTATTCAAGATACCCCACTACTTGCGGCGAGGAGATTTATTGAGTAAAGTTAAATATAAAACAAGTATAAGAAGATGCTTTTTTATCCAGCCTTCTTACTTTGCAACGTAAACCCAAAAGTAGTACCCACATCTACCTTGCTCCTTACATGAATGCTCTGGTTGTGGGCTTCAATAATATGTTTGCAAATGGCGAGCCCTAATCCGCTGCCACCCGCTTTTCTGCTTCGGGCTAAATCAGTTCTGTAAAATCTTTCAAAAATACGAGGCATATGTTCCTCGGCAATGCCGCTGCCATTATCGCTTACTTCTATTAAAACTCTTTCCCCATCTACTTTATAAAAGCTGGATTCAATGATGCCATGTTGTTTGCCATATTTGATAGCATTGTCAACCAAATTGATTAACACCTGCCTGATTTTTTCTTTATCAGCAAAAACCTGGAGGGGGAGTTCACAGCCTTTTTTGATGAGGCATTTCATCTGCTTTTCATCTGCCTTAATGGAAAGGGTTTCATAAACTTCCTTTACCAAATCCTGAATCACAAAATTGCTTTTTAAAAGTAATTGTTCACCGCTTTCTAATTTTGAAATGGCATCTAAATCGGCTATTAAATTTGCCAGTCTGTCTACATTTCGAGCAGTATTTTGTAAAAATTTCGTATTCACGGCGGGGTTTTCCAAGGCGCCATTCAATAAGGTTTCTACATATCCCTGTATGGCAAAAATGGGTGTTTTTAATTCATGACTGAGATTTTGTAAAAATTCTTTTCTGTAAGCTTCATTCTTTTGCAGCATTTCAATTTCAGCCTTTTTTTGTCCGGCCCAAGCCTCCACATCCATTCTAACTTCATCAATACTTTTTTGAGGTAAAATATTTTTATAATAAAACTCTTCTCTCTTACTTGCTTTGGTCTGATAAATGAATTTATAAATCAATTTTATTTTTCGATAAATAAATTTTTGAAGTGTGTATTGAATCAACAAAAAGCTGCCCATAAAAATAACAACAAGCGATACCAGGGCAATCCACCATACCGGTTTAAAAATAAAAATGCCGGTGGCGATCGGAAGAGCCAGTGCAGCAGCGGTTAATGCGGCTAGCTGTTGCGGTGAATAATTTTTGGCTGATGGCATGCTGCTATAAATTGATAATGTATTAATACCTGTCTCGCCTCTGGCGAGAGATAATTGATAATTTTTTTGCTGTTAAATTTTTTATTTAATTAATATCATTTTCAATTATCCCCGAATGAGTCGGGGCAGGCAACTAATCAATTATCCATTAACAATATATCAATTATATTCAAATTTATATCCAACCCCTTTCACTGTAGTGATACAGTCTAAATTTAATTTTTGCCTGATTTTACGAATGTGTACATCAATTGTGCGATCGCCTACAATAATTTCGGCTCCCCAAACCTGGTTCAGTATCTCATTGCGTAAAAAAACTTTTCCTGGTTTACTGGCAAGAAGAGCAAGTAGCTCAAATTCTTTTCGGGCAAGTATGATTTCCTGTCCTTTATAATTTACAATATATTTTTCTCTGTCAATTTGTAAGTCGCCAATTTGCAATATTCCATTATCCTGATCTTTGGGGCTTACACGTCTGAAAAGAGCATTTACTTTACTGATTAACACTTTAGGACTAACGGGTTTGGTAATAAAGTCATCAGCGCCGGTTTCCAGGCCTTTCACTTCGGTAGTTTCATCACTGAGGGCTGTTAAAAAAATAATCAGCGTATTTTTAAATTCCGGTATCAGGCGAAGTATCTGGCACACTTCAATGCCATTTTTACCCGGCATCATAATATCAAGTATAATGAGCTCAGGGTTAAAAATTTTAGCTTTTTCAATTGCTTCATCTCCATTCCTGGCGGTGATTACTTCGTAGCCTTCCGATTGTAAATTGAATTGAATAATATCCAAAATATCCTGCTCATCATCAGCAATTAATATTTTTTTGCCATTATTAATACTTGTCATGATCACAAAAATAGTCTTTACCTTTTATAGGTTTATCTAAAAAAATGATGCCAATATTATCAAATTGTTAACAAATGGCATTGCCTTTAAAATACCTTAAATATTTGACATTAACTTTTTCGCCACTTAAAATTGTACGATATTTGTATATACCTGTCTGACGGTCCCCGTCTGACAGGTGTAGAGAGACGGTCCCCATCTGACAGGTATAGGTGGCCCCCGTCTGACAGGTAAAAAAAATTATAATGAAAATATTTCTTTCTTTCTTTCTTTCAATTTTTTCGATTATCACTGCTAAGGCAGCAGCAGATACAACTACAATTCCTATTACCCGGCAGCGATTTCATGAAAAAATTGATGCAGAACAACGTCTTTGCGATAAGGCTGACGGAAAAATTGATTTTTTGGTAAAAGCTTCCAAGAATGAAGAGATTTACCTGCAAATAACGGATGCCATTTTTAGAAGAATTGATGAGTTGCAAAATGAAGTGGAAACGAACCCTGCCATCAAAAATCATGGTGATAAGGTAAGATATTTATCCTATCTTGAAAATGTAGTCAGAAATTTCAGAACCGGCTGGAAATCAAGAGAATTTAACCCGGTATTGGCCCCACAGTTGATTGATAATTTTTCTAAAATGCTGGAGGCAACCATCAAAGGCGAAAGCATTGAGCCTTTGGTGCAGGATGTGGATTATGAAATTGCTAAAATTAATACCGACCTGTTTACTACCAGCAAAGGATATGAGAATGCTCGTAGAACGGTTTATTTGAAGTTTTGCAGCCTCAATCCGGATAAAATTATGCAAACCATACGGCCATATGTAGACGAAGTATTTGCTGATAGCCTGGTAATTGTTGCCAGCAAGAAATATCCTGTACAGGTGTACTCCTATGCACAGGCAAAAGGTAAGCCGGAAAGTAGGTTAATCAGGCGTAGCAATGATCCTGTTGTAAAAGCAATTGTTCAGTTAAGTGAGACTGATAATTCTCTTTTTTATTTTCCTTTCCTGGATGATATTTTAAAAGGAAATAAAACCATTGATGGCATAAAAAAATATGTGGGTGATGGCAGTAATTATGATAAAGTTGGATATTACAAATTATTGGTACAAACAGAAATGGCCTACAGCAAACGTTTGGTGCAGGGTGACACCCCGGTAGCTTTATTTGGAACCAATGGCTTGCGTTATATGTTGCAAGCGAAGGCTATTAATGATTTTATTACACCCATCAATGAACTGCACGATCAGAGCAATTTGAATATTCGAATGAAAGCGATTGATAATTTATCTCCGATCGATATCTATTACATGCTGGTAATGGGTGAAAGCGAAATTTATACTTCCAGTTATAAGCACAGCTTTAATAGAATGATTCAACGCATGGGTAAAAAACCTGCTACGGATTCTTTATTAGCAAGTCTTCATTATGATTATTTTAAAAAATTTATTAAAATGGCCGCCAACTATAACAAGTTGGATGAATTTTTAAGCTATATGCCCGCTGCCAGCTCAGAAAAATTAATGAAATCATTTGTATATGGACTGGAGCAATCAGACAATTTAGAAGATGCCGTAGATGTGGCAGATGCGTACAGTAGTATAACGAATAAGGATTTATTAAAAAATGTGTTAGACTATGTTTCACAAAATGAGCAGCGTTGTGTTGATGAAAGTAACGTCCGTGGTAAATCCATCTATAGCCTGTTGAAATTGATATTTTTATCGGCAGACAGTACCAATAAAATTGATCTTTCCAAAGAAGTTGGAATTCCGTCTATTTATTCCATTGATGGAAAATATTTAGCCGATGATAGCGGCAGAATTATTCAACAGGTATTTTTCTATGGTGACGAAGATGGGAAAGGTATTTTTAATGGTTTTGTCAACTCCTTCAATCGTAATGAGTGGTCGGTAAAAATGAAAGAAGAATGGGTAGAGATAAAAAGTCTTAAAGGCCCCAAAGTATGGATATATGCTAACCGGGCGCTGGACAGTGATAAAAATCTGGATGACTCTGCTCAGGCACATTTAAATAAATATTTAATGAGTAATGATTTGCATCCGGTGGTAGTGGTTCACAGAGGACATAGTTACTGGCTACCGGGTACCATTAAACGAATGCAGGGCGATGCAAAAGTTGTAGTGTTAGGCAGTTGTGGTGGATATAAAAATCTGAACCAGATTTTAGCCATCAATCCGGATGCTCATATTATTTCTACCAAAGAAATTGGAAAAGGAGATATTAATAAGCCGATACTGAATTATTTAAATCAGACTTTTTTATCTGGAAAAACCTTACAATGGCGCAATATGTGGGCTACACTTACTAAAACTTTTGCCAGTAGCGGTCCGGAAACCAGGGAAGGCTGGGAGAGTTACATCCCCCCTTATAGAAATCTGGGGGCTATATTTATAAAGGCATATACTAAGAGTTTAGAAAATGAATAATTTATAATAAGTATTATTTATTTATAATTAAATGATAGCCAAAAGATTATTTATATAAATAAATATTAATGTATTTAAATAGGTAAATTTAATAATTCTTAAATCTTCAATCAAAAATTCTTCCAGCCTCGGCTCGTGTCTCACGAGTCGAAATAGTGCAAGGCAAAAAAACGGGAACAAAATACTTTGTGAGAATAATTCTTCCCAAACAAGTCTTTGAAAATCCAAGTATATATAATTGAATTCTACAGTGGTCAGTCGTCTGTGGATAGCCCGACCCGACTGACTAGCCCCGGCCTTCAGGCCGGGGAATATGATATGATCCCATAAAGGTGGCTTTAGCCACCTGTTTTTACCAAAGAATATGGCTAAAGCCATATGTATGATATTTTATTTTGTCCCTGCCCTAAAGGGCAGGGCAATCCATAGCCAGGTTTCGAACAGTTATGGAGCTAACCTCCAATAATTATCTTTGCAATATGAGTGAACTAACGGGTGTAAAACAAATTTTCAATTTTGCTTTACTGCGAAGGGTTTTTCGGTTTGCAGCGCCCTATAAAAAAAAGTTTTATGGTTCTTTATTACTGTCCATCCTTTTGGCGATCATGTCACCCATCAGGCCATGGCTTATTCAGATCACTATCAATGATGGCATTCAGCAAGGTGTAACCGGTCATTTTATCAAAACTGCCGGCGGATTTATTATTGAGATTACTATTATACAAATTATTTTATTATTGATAGAAACAGGGGCAAGATTTTATTTTACCTTTTCTACAGCATCTTTAGGACAAAGTGTAGTGAAAGATTTAAGAGTGGCTACTTATAATAAGGTGATGAATCTTAATCTTTCTCAATTTGATTATACACCTATTGGTACTTTAACTACCCGTACTATTAATGATATTGAGTCCATCAATGATATTTTTAGTGAAGGATTGATACCTATTATTGCTGATTTGCTCTCCATTGTTTCTGTATTACTGTATATGTTTTTGATGGATTGGCGGCTGACCTTAATTTGTTTAATACCCTTTCCTTTTTTAATTATTGCCACTTATTTTTTTAAAGAGAGTGTTAATAAATCTTTTATCAAGGTACGTAATGCTATTGCCAGTTTAAATGCTTTTGTACAGGAGCATATTACAGGCATGGCTATTGTTCAAACTTTTGCTGCTGAAGAAAGAGAAGCAAAAAAATTCGATACCATTAATAAGGAGCATAGAGATGCTAATATTAAAGCCATTTTTGCTTACTCGGTTTTTTTCCCAGTGGTAGAATTGGTGCTGGCGCTCTCTTTAGGGCTGTTGGTATGGTGGGCTGCTGCGAAAGAAAATCCGGAAACAGCCGGCATCATTACTTCCTTTATTTTATGCCTGAATTTGTTGTTTAGGCCTCTTCGGGTAATTGCTGATAAATTTAATGTGCTGCAAATGGGTATGATTGCCAGTGAAAGGGTTTTTAAAGTGTTGGATAATCCTGATACTACCGTTAATAATGGTACTCTTGCACCTGTAACCATCAGGGGGGATATCGATTTTAAACAAGTATATTTTGCTTACACGGATGAACAATACGTTTTAAAAAATATTTCTTTTAACATTAAAGCAGGCGAAACGCTTGCCATTGTAGGGCATACGGGCAGTGGCAAAACATCCATCATCAATCTGATCAATAAATTGTACCGCATTCAAAAAGGAGCCATTGCCATTGATGGTATTAATATTGATGAGTATGATCTGTATGCTTTAAGGAGCAAAATCGGCGTAGTGCTGCAGGATGTCTTTCTATTCAGCGGAACGGTGTATGATAACATTACGTTGCGAAACCCGTCTATTACTTTAGAGCAGGTACAACATACGGCATCACTTATAGGAATACATGATTTCATCATGAAATTGCCCGGAGGCTACCAATACAATGTTATGGAAAGAGGGGCTACACTTTCACTTGGGCAGCGGCAGTTATTGTCTTTTGTGAGAGCGCTGCTGTACAATCCTGCTATTTTGATTTTGGATGAAGCTACTTCCAGCGTGGATACAGAAAGTGAATTATTGATACAAAAAGCCATTGATCAACTCATTGCCGGCCGTACTTCTATTGTAATTGCCCATCGGTTAAGCACCATTCGTAAAGCACATAAAATATTGGTATTGGATAAGGGTGAAATAAAAGAAATGGGTACCCACGAAGAACTACTTTCCCAACAGGGTTTTTATTATCAATTACACAAAATGCAGTTTGAAAAACAGGAAAAGATGGTGTAAATAAATTTTTTACTAAAAAAATTAGTATTTTTGTTGTAGAACTTCGAACTTTTATTTTTTGGAAGATAAAAAAGCTAACTATGACTAATGAAAAATCCCATTACGAAGCTGCCGAAAAAGCTCGGATCAAAGCCGCAATCCTCATGTCGGATACAGATAAATTTCGCCTTTTTATGAGGCTTAGGCGGATAAATACTATGCTTAAGAATGCCAAAATAACTCATTCAAAAAGTACTTAATACTGTTTGCAATAATGTTTTGGTACAAACATTTGTTCTTTATTCAACATTATTGTAGCTTGTCCGCCTCAGGTGGATCACTCACTTGTACGGCATACCGCTAATCTTCTTTACATTTAATTCATACTTTTTTAAATTTATAACTGGTACAATAATTTTATGCATATTTTAGATAAAGATCTTTTCTGTTTTTGGAAATCATTGTCAGACAATGATGTTGATTACCTCATGGTTGGTGATTATGCTGTTGCGATACATGGCTGTGCAGGTGCAAGCAATATAATTGAGATATGGATTAAAGACAGCATAAAAAACCGACAAAATCTAGGTAAGGCATTAGATATTTTTGGTTACGGTGATTTATCATGGGAAGAGATACAATTTGTACCCGGTTGGACAAATTTTTACATAGGTCCGGGTATTGAATTAGATATTTTAATAAACATGAAAGGCTTTGAGGGCTTTTCCTTCGACGAATGCTTTCAATTAGCCACCATCGCTGAAATCGAAAACGTTAAAGTGCCTTTTTTACATATTAATCATCTTATTGCTAACAAAAAAGCTGTAAACCGGCCTAAAGATCAGATAGATGTAATTGAATTGGAAAAAATCAAACAAATTCGAAAAGAAATAGGACTAGGTTAATTATTCTTACATTGAAAACTACATTCGGTCGCCGAATTAGTTGACAGATGAGAGTTGACAGATGGCAGCGGTCGTCTGTCGTCTGTGGTCGGTCGTCCAAAGTATAAATATTCTCCCTACTAAATGGATTTATACCCCAAACACCTTATCTTTGCGGCAAAATTACTGTAGTACATGGCAGTCAAATCTTTCAAATCTTTACTAGTAGCGGTTTTCGGCTTATATATATTATTATTTTCTAATGTATTAAAGGCCCAAGAACACACTGAAGAACAGCACGAGACCAACCAACATGAGGAGCAAAAGAAAGGCTTTGATGCCAAGCAGGTAATTTTTGAGCATATTATGGATGCTCATGAATTTCACTTTTTTAGCTATACTACTAAAGATGGTGAGCATAAACCAGTTGTAATACCACTTCCGGTTATTTTATATTCTCCCCAAAAGGGTTTATCTGTATTCATGTCATCAGCTTTTGAACATGGACACAAAGAAGTAGAGGGGTATAAATTGGCAGAAGGGAAAATTATACCAATAGATCCTGCTGTTAAAGTGTATGATCTCTCCCTTACCCGTAATGTGGTACAGATGTTTATCGCCATATTTATTTTAATGTGGTTAATGTTAAGCATCGCCAAAAAATATAAAAAAGGCCAGGGGGTAGCTACAGCACCAAAGGGAAAACAAAACGCAATAGAAGCAGTGATTATTTTTGTACGAGATGAAGTAGCCAAACCAAATTTAGGGTATAAGGCTAACAAGTATTTACCCTATTTGCTGACTGTTTTCTTTTTTATTTTAATCAATAATATTTTTGGTCTGATTCCCGGAACAGCTAATGTTAGCGGTAATATTGCCTTCACGGCTTTATTGGGCATTATCTCCTTCATCGTAATTTTATTCAGCTCCAATAAACATTATTGGGGGCATATTTTCAATCCACCGGGAGTACCGGGCTTTGTAAAAGTTATTTTAGTGCCGGTTGAGTTTTTGGGTATTTTCATCAAGCCATTTTCTTTAATAATACGTCTTTTTGCCAATATGGTGGCAGGGCATATTATTATTATCTGTTTGATTTGTTTGATATTTATTTTCGGAGGTTTAAAGCCTGCCATTGGTTGGGGCGCTTCGCCTGTATCCATTGCTTTTACCGTATTTATTTATATGATTGAAGTTTTGGTGGCTTTTTTACAGGCATTTATCTTTACCAATTTAACGGCAGTTTTTATAGGACAGGCAATTGAGGGAGATCACCATCACGAAGCAGATCATTTACCAGATGATGCGGTGATTGTGTAAAGTGAAAAATGAGGCGTGAAAGGTGAAATAAAAACTTCTGACGTCTCATGTTTGACGTTTCACATAAAAAAGAGCATTTTTTCATTAACATAAAAAACACAAGTATGAGTTTATTGAGTGTTATTTTAAGCACAGTTGCTTTAGCAAATGCTGGTGGTGCCATTGGTGCCGGCTTAGCTGCTATAGGTGCTGGTTTGGGTATTGGACAAATTGGTAAAGGTGCGGTAGAAGGTATTGCACGCCAGCCTGAAGCAGCAAACGATATTCGTGCAAACATGATCTTGGCTGCTGCTCTTGTAGAAGGCGCAGCGCTGTTTGCTATCATCGTTGGATTCCTTGCTATGGTGTTATAATAACATCTGGCACACTAAAAAACTACTGCATCCAACGCACAGGGCCGAGGATGCAGTAATTTAAACTAACCATTTATCTAAATATATTATGGAATTACTTACTCCTGATTTAGGCTTGTTTTTTTGGATACTGATAGCATTTGTATTAGTACTTTTTATACTGAAAAAATTTGCATGGCCCGCCATTATTAATGGATTGAGCGAAAGAGAAAAAAATATTGCCGATGCTATAGCTTCAGCCGAAAAAGTTAAGGCTGAAATGGCTACTTTAAAAAATGAAAATGAAACTTTACTAGCTAAAGCAAGAGAAGAAAGAGCTCAAATGCTTAAAGAAGCCAAAGAAACAAAAGATAAGATCATCAACGAAGCCAAAGAGCAGGCCAAAGAAGCAGCAGCTAAAATTATTGCAGATGCCCAACAGTCTATCAATCACCAGAAAATGGCCGCTTTAACCGATTTAAAAAATCAAATTGGTAATTTAGTGATTGAAGTAAGCGAAAAAGTGTTACGTAAAGAATTAGGCAATAAATCAGAACAGGAAAATTATATCAAACAACTGGCTCAGGAAGTGAAATTAAATTAGCTAATGTGATATAATGAGCTAATATGCTGATGTGCTAATGTGATGATATTTTATCATATATCTTCTATCAAATTATCACATTAGCAAATTGGCTAATCAGCACATTATCAATTATCGCATTAGCAAATTAGCTAATCAGCACATTATCAAATTATCACATTATTATGAATAATCCACGTTTAGCAAACAGATATGCCAAAAGCTTAATTGATTTAGCAACTGAATTAAATCAATTGGACGCTATTCATGCTGATATGAAATGGTTACAATACATCTGTAAAACCAATCGTGATTTTGTAGCCGTATTACGTAGCCCTATCATAAAATCTGATAAGAAAGAAAAAATTATTGCTTCCATTATTCAAAGCAATGTATCCGGTACTACCGCAGCTTTTATACATTTGCTGGTAAAAAAAGGCCGGGAAGGTAATCTTCCTGAAATAGCTACTGCTTATATTGATCAGTTTAATGCACTAAAAAATATCCATAAAGTTAAAATTTCTACTGCCGCTCCTTTAACGGACGAATTGAAAAACATACTTATGTCGCAACTAACTGTAGCTGCACCTGATAAAAAATTCGAACTGGAAACCGTTGTAAATGAGGATTTAATTGGCGGTTTTGTGTTAGAAACTGATGGCAAATTAGTAGATGCAAGCGTTTTAAGAGATTTAAATGATATTAAAAAGCAATTCCTCAACAACGACTATGTCCATAAAATAAGGTAGTGGTGGTTGTTAAAATGTCAAGATGTTAAGATGTTGGAATGTTAAGCTGTATAAGTGTTTTTAAGTATTATTCGTGTAATTTGATCTAATTTGTGTAATTCGTGCTAAATTAATTCGTTTCCATTCGTGTAATTCGTGTCAAAAAAGAAGGTTTGAGTATCCAATAAAAAAACATTAAATTTATTTTTTATTGACCAAACTCATTAATATGAGAAGCTCTATTGCAGGCCTGCTGTTACTTTTTTTTATTATTTTTAGCCATTTGTCAGCTCAATCGCAAGCTTTATATCCTGTATCTATCGACGAAAAGATAATCAATTCCTCTCTAATTGTTGAAGGTAAAGTTGTTAGCCAGCAATCTTTTTGGAATGAGCAGCATACGATGATTTATACCGCCAATAAAATTGAGGTGTATAAAATTTTCAAGGGGAATATCAATCTTTCTACTATTGAAATATTAACAGTTGGTGGAACCGTAGGCTTTGAAAGTATGAGCGCCAGTGATCTTCTTACATTGGAAAAAAATAATGTAGGTATTTTCTTTTGCCAGCTTAATAATGTTGGATTGAAATCTCCGATTACCAACAATCAGCTATATGACGTTTACAGTAGCGCTCAGGGATGTTTTAAGTACGATGTTTTTACAAAATCGGCTAATGCGCCTTTTATAAGATATTCCAACATTGAAGAAAAATTATATCCCGAACTTACGAAGAGAATAGGTCATCAGCCAATTGTGGTAAACGATATTGCAACTGTTTTTTTCAATAACAACAATCAGAAAGTCTTAGCGCCTACGATTACATCTTTTGCTCCCTCAACTGTAAATGCAGGGGCCATATTAGATCCGGCCACAAATCTATTAACGATTAATGGTTCTGGTTTTGGTAATATTCCCTCGGCCGATTGTGCTGTTTTGTTTGATGATGCAGATGATGGCAGTGGCGGAACACCTTTTACGGTGTCTTTTAGCTCTCCTTTAGTTCAATCCTGGACAGATAGTAAAATTGTGATACGAGCGCCCAGCAAAGCAGGGACTGGTAACTTCCAGGTAAGAGATGCAGGCGGTGTTATAGCCAATTCTCCATCACCTTTGGTAGTTAGATATGCGGTGATGACCTCTGTTTTCCCGGATGGGCAAAATTCTGTGGTAAAAGAGTCTAATTTAATGAACGATAACGGAACTGGGGGATACACGGTTGTTTATAGTACCAATACCAATGGGAACGGACTTAATATGAATACCTCGCCGGCAAAAGAAACTTTCCTACGAGCGCTGGCAACCTGGAAAGAGATGGTGGGGTTTAATGTAAAAGAAGGTGGGACAACAAATGCACAGCAGATAAATGTAAGCGATGGGCAAAATGTTATCATGTTTGATAATAACAATACCGGTACAAGCCCTTTGGCAGCCGGCGTATTGGCAGTATGTTTTTCGTTTAACTCAATGTGTACACCTGTCAATAACAATGAAGCTCAAAAAGTAGAGTTTGATATAGTAATAAGAAATAATGGTGTTTCGCAAGGGAATACAAATTTTGAAATCGGGCCTTGCCCACCAGCCATTAATATTGTTGAAATAGATTTGGAAACAGTATTACTGCATGAGCTGGGGCATGCACTCAATCTGGCGCATATTAATGATAGTTATGAAGGTAATGGGTTGCCCAAAGTAAACCCCGGTAAATTGATGAATTTTGCTGTAGTAAATGGGGTATGTCGTAGGTCGCTTGATTTTGCAGCCTACGCAGGAGCGCTGTATACCACCAAACCACAAGGCAATAGTTATGGCAATTGTGGCTTGGCAAATGGTGAAATGACTCCTTTGACAGCTACTGCCATTGCCAACGATAATTGCCCTGTTTTTCCTGTGAATGAAACCACAGTGAACACAGCTGTTACTTTTGATCTGGTACATGCTACCAGCAATAAATCGGTTGATCCGCAATTTACCGCTGTCAATTGTGCCGGCACCGGTACCAATGTTACCAATAATGCTTACTATGCATTAAAGACCAATAATACAGGCGGTGTCTTATCTCTTACGGTAAGTAATTACACAACAACGCCTGCTGAACTACAAAATACCTGCCCTTCCCCCGGGGTAAGACTGGCCTTGTATCAGGTGAATAGTTGTCCGCAGGGCCAGGCATTTCCTGCGCCTTTTGCCTGTAAAACTTTTAATGCCAATGGCGCACTTACAGATATCGCAAATCTGTCTCCCAACACTTCTTATCTTATCTATGTAGATGGAATGGATAATACGAAGGCTAATTTTACCTTAACACTCAATGGTACGGCATTGGCGCAGCCATTGCTGTTAAGTTTTACGGGTGAAATTAACAATGGAAAAGGGATACTAAATTGGCAAACCCTGCAGGAAAGTAACACTCAAAAATTTGTTATCGAGAAAAGTGCCGATGGCAACAATTTTGATTCCGTTGGTGTGGCCGCAGCCAAGGGCAATAACAGCAGTTATCAGTTTACTGATGAGGATCTTTTCCCGGGCAATAATTATTATCGTTTAAAAATAGTAGCCAATAACAATACGGTGCAATATTCCAATGTTGTGTTGCTGGCAACCACGATACAATCATTTAGTATTAATAAAATTTATCCCAATCCTGTTGTTTCGAATGTAAATATCGAAATCGAAGTAGATAAAAAACAACTAATTACTCTACAAATATTTGATGCGCTGGGTAAGAAAATGATAAACCTGAAAGCCGATCTTCAAATTGGAATAAACAACAAACAAATTTCTATGACCGGCCTGGCAGCAGGCGTATACTTTTTACAAATTAGAAATGAAAGTAACGAAGTGGTAAAAAGAGTGAAGCTGATGAAGAGGTAATAAATAGGGCATGTTGATAGTATATATTAATTTATTGCTAATGTATTTTCTATAAAATTTCAAAATTTTATACGCTTATCATTGTCTGTTTGTTTTCGCTGAGGTAATTAAGTTAAGTGTTATAAAATTTATTATTATATGTAAATAATTAAAAAATAATATATATTATAGATAATATTTTTTATATTTATAAAATTTTTCTTTAAATCAACCTAAACTTAACCTACCATGAGCAAGAAATTTATTCTTCCGCTTTTATTAATCGTTGTAACTGTATTTACACTCTCGTACTGTAAAAAAGGTGATACAGGGGCCGCAGGTGCCAATGGCAGTGATGGTAATAGCGTTCTTTCCGGTAATGGTATTCCAACAGGCTCCGTTGGTAAAATCGGCGACTTTTTTATTGATACCGTTGGAAAAGTACTCTGGGGACCTAAAAACTCTGTCAATTGGGGGGCAGGTATCGCATTAGTTGGCCCACAGGGATTGCCCGGCAAAACAGTACTTAGTGGTGCAGGAGTTCCCAATGCTGCATTAGGAAATATTGGCGATTTTTATATTAATACCACTAATAAAACATTGTATGGACCTAAAACAGTTGCCGGCTGGGGTGTAGCCGTATCTTTGGTTGGTGCAACAGGAGCTCAGGGGCCTGCCGGTCCGCAGGGAGCTGCCGGTACGCCTGCTCAGGTAATCTACTCTCCATGGATTACATCACCCTACAACTCAAGAGATACAACGATAGATGGCACATGCCTTAGAGTGAGGCATTTAAATGCGCCTTCACTAAGTAGTGCAATACTTAACTCCGGAGTAATGATTACTTATTTTAGAGTAGGAAGTATCGGACCATATGCTTTACCATATACTAGCGATGCAGGAGGAGCAACCAATCAGGTCAATTGCATTTACAATTTAAACAAAATATTTATATATCGTCATACATATAATACGTGCAGATTCACATCAGCTACTCCTGAGTCATATCCGGGACAACCTGTATTGATAAATCTTCCTCAATCGCTTGAATACAGATATGTTCTTATTCCCGGTCTAATATCAGGAGGCAGACAGGCTAATGGAAGTATTAGCAATAATGATATGCAACACATTGTTTTACCGGGTAAATCTATCCCTGTTGATTTTACTAAAATTAGCTACCAAGACGCCTGTAATTTACTCGGTATTGCACAGTAACTATTCAGTTTTGCAATTAGTTTTCTATTTACTGCCCTGGTTTTTGCCCTAGGCAGTTTTTTATGCAAGAAACTATTCATATAGTGAAAACAATTACCTGTTCTAATAATAGGGGTATCATAGTCTTTCGCCAATAAATTCTCTATTAATTTTGCTATAAACCCGTTAATTACTACCTTTGCACCCGATTTCAGGTTAGCTTATTTACTTAATTAACCTAGCAACCAATCAACTAACATATTCAACTTATAAACAATGGTAGATATTAAACCAGATGAAATTTCAGCAATTCTTCGCCAGCAATTAAGCAATTTTAATGCAGGTGCCAGTTTGGAAGAAGTGGGTACTGTATTGCAGGTAGGAGATGGTATTGCTCGTATTTATGGATTGAACAATGTACGTTCCGGTGAACTGGTAGAGTTCGAAAACGGTGTAAAAGCAATTGCACTTAATCTGGAAGAAGATAATGTTGGGGTGGTATTGATGGGGGATTACAGTGAAATAAAAGAAGGTAACAAAGTAAAACGTACCGGTAAGATCGCTTCTATTAAAGTAGGTGATGCCATGTGTGGTCGTGTAATCAACCCGTTGGGTGAACCAATTGATGGTAAAGGACCTATAACAGGGGAATTATATGAAATGCCTTTGGAGCGTAAAGCGCCAGGGGTAATTTATCGTGAGCCGGTAAAAGAACCGCTCCAAACAGGTATCAAAGCGATTGATGCCATGATCCCAATTGGTCGTGGGCAGCGTGAGTTGGTAATCGGGGACAGACAAACCGGGAAAACAGCTATTTGTATTGATACCATCATCAATCAAAAAGAATTTTACGAGGCTGGTAAGCCGGTATACTGTATTTATGTGGCAATTGGCCAAAAAGCTTCTACCATTGCCGGTATCATGAAAACATTAGAAGAAAACGGCGCTATGGCATATACAACCATCGTAGCGGCATCTGCTTCAGACCCTGCTCCTTTGCAGTTCTATGCACCCTTTGCCGGTGCTGCTATCGGAGAATTTTTCCGTGATACAGGCCGTCCAGCATTGATCGTTTATGATGATTTATCCAAACAGGCGGTAGCATATCGTGAGGTATCATTACTACTTCGCCGTCCGCCGGGCCGTGAGGCTTATCCGGGTGACGTGTTCTATCTGCATAGCCGTTTATTGGAAAGAGCAGCAAAAGTGATTGCTAAAGATGAAATTGCTAAACAAATGAACGATTTACCAGATTCTATCAAACACCTGGTAAAAGGTGGCGGATCATTAACGGCCTTGCCAATCATTGAAACCCAGGCTGGTGACGTATCAGCTTATATCCCTACCAATGTAATTTCTATTACTGACGGACAAATATTCCTGGAAAGTAGCTTGTTCAACGCCGGTATTCGTCCTGCTATCAACGTAGGTATTTCTGTAAGCCGTGTGGGTGGTAATGCTCAGATTAAATCTATGAAAAAAGTAGCCGGTACCTTAAAGCTGGATCAGGCTTTGTACCGTGAGCTGGAGGCATTTTCTAAGTTTGGTGGCGACCTGGATGCTGCTACCAAAAATGTGATTGACAAAGGCGCCAGAAACGTAGAAATATTAAAACAGGCTCAATACACTCCGTATGCAGTAGAAAAGCAGGTTGCTATCATTTATCTGGGAACACAAGGGTTACTCAGAGAGGTAGCAGTAAAAAATGTAAAAGCATTTGAAGAACACTTCTTATTAGAGATGACTAACAAATTGCCAGACGTATTAGCAGAGTTTAAAAAAGGGAATCTTCCTGAAGATGGATTGAAGAAAATGGTGGATCTGGCGAATGGTATAGTTCCACAGTATAAGTAATATCATTTAAAATAACCTTTCTTGTTCCCACGGGGTCTTTTTTGCAAAAAAGACCCCGTGGAGACCCAAAATTTTATTCAATCCGTCGTCGGTCCTCCAAAATTGCAATTCTGTCAGTTATTTAAAGCAGGAACACTTTATCATTTAAAATAACCTTTCTTGTTCCCACGGGGTCTTTTTTGCAAAAAAGACC
>CAZPHA010000009.1:0-3939 GCA_964586215.1 uncultured Ferruginibacter sp. | reverse complement strand
CCGTGGAGACTCAAAATTTTATTAAATCCATCGTCGGTCCTCCAAAATTGCAATTCTGTCAGTTATTTAAAGCAGGAACACTTTTTGTACTCATGGTATAAAATTTCTTTATAACTATGACGATGGAAATTCTAATCATCTCTCTTGTTTTTATGGTAATAGGGATGGTCGTTCAGTTTAGGCTGAAAAGTAAATTCACTGAATACGGAAAAGTACCCACCAGTAGCGGTATGAGCGGTAAGGAAATAGCAGAAAAAATGTTGAGAGACAATGGAATATATGATGTGCAGGTAACCTCTGTTAACGGATTTTTATCAGATCATTATAACCCCGCCAATAAAACCGTGAATTTAAGTCCGGAAGTTTATGAAGGCAGAACGGTATCTGCGGCGGCGGTTGCTGCTCATGAATGCGGCCATGCGGTACAGCATGCTACAGCTTATTCCATGCTAATGTTGCGTAGTAAGCTGGTGCCTGTAGTACAGGTAAGTAGCACTTTATCTCAATGGGTAATTTTGGCAGGTTTAGGAATGTTTGGTTTTGGTGGAGGTAATGCAACGATTTTATTAGTGGGGATTGTTTTGTTTGCCGTTACAACACTTTTCTCTGTAGTAACCTTACCGGTTGAGTTCGATGCCTCTAACAGAGCATTGAAATGGCTTGACACTACCAATATTACCACTTCTCAGGAGCATGAAAAAGCCAAAGATGCATTAAAATGGGCAGCGCTTACCTATGTGGTAGCGGCATTGGCATCCATAGCAATGTTGGTACAGTATATTTTAATTTATGCCTCACGGAATGACGATTAAAAGGTATAAATTAGGTATTTGACACAATATATTTTATCTTTAATCGCTAATTGCTTAGAGTTATGACCCCAACAAATGGCCGTTCATATCTTATAAGGCAATATAAAAAGTAATATTATCAATATGAATTTTGGAAAAGAGTTTGAAAAATATGCCATTAAACATAAAGGCATCAGTAGCAATACGTTAGGCGGCTATATTAAACATAATGTTACCAACCTTACGCCCAATATTATTGAAGAAAGGCCTATGAATATTGCGGTGATGGATGTGTACAGCCGTTTAATGATGGATCGAATAATATTTTTGGGTTATCCTATTAGCGACGAAGTAGCTAATATTGTAACTGCCCAGCTCTTATTTTTGGAAAGTACCGATCGTACCAGAGATATTCAAATGTATATCAACAGCCCGGGCGGTAGCGTTTACGCCGGCTTGGGTATGTATGATACCATGCAGTTTATTACACCGGATATTGCTACAATTTGTACAGGTATGGCCGCCAGCATGGGAGCGGTTTTGATGTGTGCAGGAGCAGCCGGTAAGCGTACTGCCTTGAAACATAGCCGCATTATGATGCACCAGCCCAGCGCCGGCGCAGGTGGACAGGCCAGCGATATCCAGATTACGGTTAATGAAGTTAAAAAGCTAAAAAAAGAACTGTATGATATCATTGCCATCCATACCGGCCAAAATGCCGATAAAGTGGCTACAGACTGTACTCGTGATTACTGGATGACGGCCTTGGAAGCTAAAGAATATGGCCTGGTGGATGAAGTGTTGGTAACCAACCCAAAAAAGCAAAAGAAAAGTTGATAATTACCTGTCTCGCCTTTGGCGAGAATAATTGATAATTGAATTAAATATAAACCTTACAAGATAATGAACTTTTATAAGACAAGCATAATTCGCCTGGAGGATGAAGATACCCCTAATGAATTTCCGGATGCTCCGATGGAAAAAATGATGGCCGGCTGGCAGTTCGACAAGAAATTTATCGAGCAGCGTAAAGTCTTTTTGTGGGGTGTGGTGAATGATAAAAGCGCTAAAGATATCACTGCCCGGTTGCTTTATCTGGAAGCCATTGAGCCGGGTAAAGACATTACTTTTTATATCAACAGTCCGGGGGGTGTAGTTACCAGCGGAATGGTTATTTATGATACCATGCAAATGATCAGTTCACCGGTAAGTACTGTTTGTATGGGTATGGCTGCCAGTATGGGTAGTATTTTATTAAGTGGTGGAGCAAAAGGTAAAAGGTATATTTTTCCTCACGGAGAAGTAATGATCCATCAACCCAGCGGTGGAGGCCAGGGTACCAGCGCCGACCTGGAAATTATGGCTGAACAAATCCTTAAAACAAAAGAAATGGGAGCCCGTATTTTAGCGGATAACTGTGGCCAGCCCTTTGAAAAAGTCATGAAAGATTTCGACAGAGATTACTGGATGGATGCTAAGGAGTCGGTAGCCTATGGTATTGTAGATAATGTTGTCAATAAATTATAAAATTATAAGCATACAATTTGCCACCGTAAGGTGGCTTTTTTCAGACAACTGACGACCGACCACTGGATATTGTATCTTTTAGTATTTTAAGATGGTATGGATTAATATAAAAATAGGGCTATTATTTAGCATGGCTGATTGTTCCAATCCATAAATTGAATTTTTAACGTTAACTTTGCAAGCAATCTAATCAATAGAGCCTTCCATATTTTGTAATAAATAACATGGCAAAACATCATACTTTATTTTGTTCTTTTTGTGGCCGCAGCAGAGAGGAAGTTAAAATATTAATCGCCGGCCAGGATGGCCATATCTGTGAGCATTGTGTAGAGCATGCACAGGAAATTATTCTTCAGGAACTGGCAGCTACCGCAGAATTGAAGCCTGCCTCTTCTTACAAATTGACCATTAAAAAGCCAGTAGAAATCAAGAAGTTTTTGGATGAATATGTGATTGGACAAGATGAAGCCAAAAAAGTGTTATCAGTAGCCGTATATAATCATTACAAACGGTTGAATCAAAAAGTGGAGAATGACGTAGAAATAGAGAAGAGTAATATCATTTTAGTAGGAGAAACGGGTACCGGTAAAACATTATTAGCCAAAACAATAGCCCGGTTGCTGAATGTTCCTTTTGCAATTGTGGATGCTACTGTATTTACAGAAGCTGGTTATGTTGGAGAAGATGTGGAAAGTATGCTGAGCCGGTTGTTACAGGCTTGTAATTATGATATAGCCGCTGCTGAGAGAGGTATTGTATTTATTGATGAAATTGATAAAGTAGCCCGTAAAAGCGATAACCCGTCTATTACAAGGGATGTAAGTGGCGAAGGTGTGCAGCAAGGGCTGCTGAAACTACTGGAGGGTGCTGAAGTGTTGGTGCCGCCTCAGGGAGGAAGAAAACATCCGGAGCAAAAACTAATAAAAGTTAATACACAAAATATCTTGTTCATATGTGGTGGCGCTTTTGATGGAGTTGATAAAATAATAGCCAGACGTGTTAATACACATGCCATCGGATTTAATGTAAATAAAGAAACTCAGGAGTATCATCAGAAAAACCTGTTGCAATTTGTCAACGCTTTGGATTTAAAGCAATTTGGCCTTATTCCTGAATTATTAGGCCGTCTTCCGGTGGTTACCTACCTCAATCCTTTAGATGCTGTAACCTTACGAAATATCTTAACAGAGCCCAAAAATGCTTTGATCAAACAGTTTGTTCGCTTATTTGCTATGGAAAATATTAGCCTCAGTTTTGAACCGGAGGTTTTTGATTTTATGATAGAAAAAGCGCTGGAATATAAGCTGGGTGCAAGAGGTTTGCGTAGTATTTGCGAAAGTATTTTAACAGATGCTATGTTTGAACTGCCTTCACAAAAAGTAAAATCTTTCCAGGTAAGTCTGGAATATGCTCAACGTAAATTCAGCAGCAGTAAGTTAAGTAAGTTGAAAGTTGCTTAGGGAATTAAAAATTAAAAATTGAGAATTGAGAATTAAAAATTGAGAATTAAAAATTGAGAATTAAAAATTAAAAATTGAGAATTGAGAATTGAGAATTGAGAATTGTGAATTGTGAATTGTGAATTGTGAATTGTGAATTGTGAATTGTGAATTGTGAATTG
>CAZPHA010000008.1:0-86029 GCA_964586215.1 uncultured Ferruginibacter sp. | reverse complement strand
ATATATAACAATTGATTATCAATTACTTATGTTAAAATCGTGTCAAACTCGGGAGGATATACAAAGACTTTTGTTTTATTTAACGCAACCGGAGAAGTAATATATTATACAGACAGGAAAAATTCTGCATGGGCAATAAGGCCGGAGCTGGGGCTAAGTGCCGGCGGTTTAATCAACATCAATTACGGATACAATTTCTTTTTTTCTCCTAATAAATTAAATATGGGAAAACATGTTTTCAGCATAAAATTTACCGCTTCTTTTGATGAAATATTAGAGGTTTTATATTTTGGATTTTAAAAGTTACATCAAAATATGCTGAAATAAAAAATTATAACCTGTTATCCCAAAAAATTATTTTTCCATATCTACATCCGCACTAATGCTTACGCCTACAAACTTTTTATGCCATTGATCCTGCATTGTTCTTCTATAATAGGTACTACGAAATGGAATAGCATAAAAATATAAATACCCATAACCCAGATCTTTAACATTTTCAAGGGTCACTAAAAAGTCACCCGACACTTTGATATCTTCTTTTTCTAAATCAACAGTAATTTTATTATTAACAGAATCTTTTGACAGTGCAATATATACAGGATACTGAAGGATATTTTCAAAATTCATTTTACCATTTTTCCTGTACACATTTAAGCGGTAAAAAATAGTATCGTAAGAGCAGAATGCTATATGAAAATTTACCTTTTTAATCTTTGCAGGCTTTTTTGCATGCATTAAAATTCCCAATTCATAGCCGAGAAAATTATCCTGGAAACCTGAGCATATTATACTGGAAGTATTTTTTACACCGAGTGTTTTTTGTATATACTCTTTTGAGGAAATAACCACTTCATCAAGTTGATGAGCCTTGGCTTTCAGAAAAATATTCTTATTTTCTACAGCCATTAAATCTGAAACTTTCATTAGAACAGATTCATAACCAATGCATGAAAATGCGATGGTATCATTCTCCATTATTTGATTAAGCTCAATAGAGTATCTACCGTTATTATCTGAAATTGTACCAATAGTGGTTCCTTTTATACCAACACTTACATATTTAACAGGCATATTACTTTTTTCATCGACTGTTAATCCCGAAATTTTCTGACCACAAACTGCAAATGATAGCAGTAAAGAAAAAATTGTAGATACTATTTTATACATTACTAATTGAGATTTTATTATTTTTCCTAACTCTATTATTTAGAGGGATGCTGTATCAATAAGAAAAACAGATCAATAACTTATCGAATTTTAAAAAGATAGTTTGTATTATAAGTTTTTACAAATAGGCTGTCATTTTTACGTATAATATATTCCGGACCACTTTTTAATGGCTGCTTATGAATTATTCCTCCTGTAAATTTATTCAATGCATATAAATAGTCCTTTTCCTTGGTGAAGCCATACCCACAGATAATCATGTCATTATACAATTCGAAATTGTAAGAATTGCAAACCAGTGGTTTTGATTGCCAGATAATTTTTTGCTCTTTTAGATCAAAGGCCGAAATATAAGCGTTCATATTTTTTGAGGAAGAGGCATAAGTCAGGTGTCCATGAGAAAAATATAGAACATCATTTTCTATTGTTGCCCAGCGAATTTCCTGTACTACAAACATAGAATCACTCTTGACATAATCCGGACTTAACATATAATTTTTAAAATCAAGTACATACAGCACCTTATCAAAATTTCGATCGGTGATTATCAGGTATCTGCCCGAAGAAAAATTAACACCATATATTAAAAAATTGCAATCTTCAGAATAAATAGCTCTTATGAGTAGCATTTCCCGATATGACCTCGGAACTTTAGCAGGGATGTTACCAATTATATGGCGAAAAGAATTCGGCACTTCATATTCAGGTAGCTTTATATTATTATCCTTAAACCACAAAGAATCTTCCCAATAATTGTCAGGAGATGATCTTAATAAAGAAAATGTAGCAGGGTAGACTTTTTTTCCTAAGGCTAACTTTCCATTAAAATAAGGGTAAGGCAATATAAAAGGTTCCTGATGAATGACAATCTCATCAATTGAATGCCAAATTCCATTATCATATAATAAAACTGTTCTACCGTCTTCAGTAGTAGCTTTTATTTGAGCTAAAGATATGTTGCATAAGCTTGATACAGTTATTATTGATACTACTACAAACAAATTCTTGATTTTCATAATTCCATTATATTTTCTAGATAAGGCTTCAGATCAAAAAATTTACCAATCCTGCGCATCACTCACAATGATTTTATCACTAAAACTTAATCTTTTACAAATCGTGCAACATAACTTTAATCACATCCATCATTGCTAAAAATTGGCCTATAAATTTCTTAATTATTTTAACAAATTTTCGAAATTGCTCATTGTATAAAAGTACAATTAATTTCACGTATATATGACTCCTGAAAATACCCTTGTTGAGCGCCTGTAAAAGAATTACCTACAAATTCCTGATAAATTCTATAATCATTATAGTAACATTTACCATTACTTTTAAATACGATAACTCCGTCTCTGGCTCTTTGAGTAACCACTCCCGTATTCTGGTTTCTGATAATGATATAATCTGACGATGTAATAATTGCTTTTACAAAAACATACTCTCTATTGGTTGCTTTACAACTGGTAACAAATGCATTCTTAAAAGCAATCTCCAGGTTAGGATCTTTTACCACAGCATCCGGCAAGCGTCGTTTATTAACCATAGCCAGGTAATTTTTATCGACATTCTTATTAATCTGCTCCAAAGATCCAAAGGCTTTAAGCGTTGATTCACTTATTTTATAAGCCTTTGCAAAATCGCTATTTTTAGGATAAATTTTTTGCACTACCTGCCAATAGGCCTTCCTGTATAAAAGAGAAATGTAATTAGTACGAGCTTTAGTAGGGTCAGTTGTATTATTTATTTCATCGGATAAATTTTTCACAACATCTTCATTATTTTTCAGATAATAGTCTATTACCCTTTGTTCAGCTTCGGCTAGATATTTCTCTGCCTTTCCCGGTTGTTTATTATTTATTTCCTTTATTATAGCCTGCATCTTCTCAAGCCATTTTTCATAGTCAGCATTTTTCTGGGCAGCGTCAGATAAGTTATCTGAGTATGCGTATAAATCTCTTTCTGTAAATAATATTTTAATTATTTGTGAAAGATCAACAGCAAGCATAACAGCATCATTCTTATCCTGAATTGACTTTTCCCTTGCGGATTCTGCCTGCTCTGATTTTTTCTCAAGGTCATTTAATGCCTTTTCCATTTTAGTATTTTTGTAATCAGGTTCTGCTTCCAGCAGTCGTTCCCAATTGACAGACGCTTTGTCCAAATCCTCTTCTGCAATATTTTTCCAAAATTGATCAAATCGCTCATTGCCATAAGTTGTATTCGGCCTGCTGGCACCATCCGACCCATACACTTTTATTTTAAGTGATTTTAATTCTTTGTACATTTCGTCAGTATTAAAACCAGGCTCATTCTTCTTTATGTCTTTTAGGTATGACATGGCAGAACGCAATGATTTCTCATCAGATCCCTTAACGTAGTTCCAAAAATTCTTATAGCTGCTTTTTCCCTTTGGGGTTGACGGCTCAGTTTGAGCAAAAGATTCTGTTGACAAAATAAGAGCAATGGCTAACAAAAAAATGTTGTAAATATTCTTTCTCATAATTCTAATTTATTTTCTAATAAGTATCTCAAATCAACCGACTCTACCAAAAGATTGACAGGAAGATAGCCGGCATTAATGGCTTTAACCAATTTATTATTTTCTTCAAGACTTTTTGTACCAATTATAACAAATTTTCCACCGGTAATTTTTTCGTTTACAAGTGGCACAGTATAAACTTCTTCATCAATCAATATTGCCAGGGTATGGCCTGCATTTTTCCCTGTTATATCCGAAAATAGCTCTGTTCCTTTTTCATCTAATTCTACTGTTATGATTGGCATTCCTCTATCATCAAAATCGCTTTTAACATGTTGAATATACCTATAAGTATCAAAGGCAAATAAATTATCTTTCAAAAAATATACTTCCAACATGGGCTTACTTTTCTGCAAATAAGAATCTTTCATTTCACGTAAAGCCATTTTTACATCAACAGGTAAAAATGGCTTTACATTTTGATAATGATTATCAAATTTTTGTTTGCTGGTTTGATAAATGGTTGCCATCAGAGTTGGCGCAAACTTTCTCCATGCCTCATTACTAATAATATTTTTTAAAGTATCCAATGATTTTATTTGTGAAGAATTCATGGAAGTTGTATTAACTGAATTTAGAATACTATTCATTTCATCTCTATCATAGCATTCATAAATCTTAACTCTGCAGGGTTTTAACAACTGATTGTATATATTAATGAAACTATCACTTAGTATTGCTAGTCTGCCACTATCACTGTTAATACTTATTGTTACATTTTCATATCCGGCGCTTTTCAATCTCTTTAATAGTACCTGCCTGGTAGAGTCCATTAATGATGCAGAGATATTTTTCTGTTCAGCCCGAAGTATTAGTTCAAACTTTTTCACATTATCCTTTTTACTACCAACAGGTTTATTTTTATTGCTACAGGATAAGCTGATAAAAGTGAGTAAAAAAAGAAAGTAATTGAACATACTTTAATTTTAAATTATGGAAATAGCTTCTTGTTTGAACTTTACTGTTCGAAATCAGGATTAGAAGGTTGAAAAATAAAAATGGAAGGATAACTGACAGTAAAAATATATTTTTCAGAAAATATTTATTAATATATTTCATCATCATTGAGTAAGTAAGTATGTAATTTCCCATTTTTTAATTAATAAATGCCCGAATAGCTTTATTACCGGCACCACCTGTGAAAAGCCCATCTTTATCGATTGCAAGGCCTTCTCTATTGTATACGCCTTGCGCCCAACCCATACCCCATACCCAGCTACCATCAGATTTATTCAGCATTTGTATTCCATCACCAAGGTTACAATAATATATTAATTGATTATCAACGGCTAACGCATCAAAAACATAATTTTTTAGATCATAGTTCCAAATAAAATTTCCACTACTTTTATTGAGTGAATATAACTTATTGTCAAAACTTCCAAAATAAACACTTTCCTGATCCACACATGCAGTGCTGTGTATTTCATTTCCAGTAATATATTCCCATTTTTTTGTTCCAGATTTTTTATTTAATGCATACATCTTTTTATCAGCGCTGCCGATGTAGAGTAACGAATCGCTTATAGCTGGTGATGTATAGATTTTTCCTCCGGTTGCAAATTTCCATCGGAAAGAGCCATCATTTTTATTTAAGGCATAAACATAGTTATCATAACTCCCAAAATATATGGTTGCATCGTCAATACTGGGAGTATTTATGTAATCCTGAACCGTAAAATGCCACTTTTCTTTTCCATCGAATTTACCTATGGCATAAATTGTTTTATTACAGGCAACATATACAAACTTATCATCTACCACTGTATTACCAAAGTAATTGTCTTCGGCAGTTTGATATTGCCAGAGAATTTCTCCATTTTTTTTATCAAATGCATAAACAATTTGATATGCGCCAATATATAGATTTTTATTGTCTATGCTTGGTGTCCTTCGCAAACCTGCTCCCGAAATCGAAGAAAGGTTATAGCTCCACTCCAGCTGACCACTTTCTCTTTTTATAGCCCTTAGTTCCCCTAACTCATCAGGAAAATAAATATGTCTGCTATCAATAGCAAACCCACCATTAAATCCTTTACTTCCAATACCTGTATATGTCCATTTGGGCTGCAGCAAATTATTTGTCTGAGGCATTCTATCGACATAACCTGTACGTTGATTATTACCATGAAAGGAATACCAAACTAACTCTTCATCAGAAACTTCATCCACATCCCCATTTTTCTTACATGAAATAAGTGTAATTACTACTAATAATAAAGCTGTTGTATAATTTTTTCTAATTTTCATTTTTAATTATTTATTGTTTATGTCCACTAATGCCGCTATAAACTACTTCACCATCTTTATTGATTACCACAGGGCTTGATCTCACTTCTCCTTCAGTTGTAAATTCCCATATTTTCTTTCCTTTTACCGGATCAATAGCATACAGCTTGTTATCATTACTACCTACAAATAAAATATTATCTGCTATAACCGGGCTTGAGTACACCCAGCCTCCGGCTTGAAAATTCCATACCTGCTTGCCGGTTAGTGTATCAATGGCATATAATTTGCTATCATTGTTACCTACATAAACCATATTACCAAATACAGTAGGTGTTGATTGAAAAGGACCATTACCGGAGAATACCCACTTTTTAGTTCCTGTCTCTGCATCCAAAGCATAAAATTTTTCGCTATTGTCACCTGTATATACAGTACCATTGTTTATTGTAGGTGAAGAATAAAAACCATAAGTTTCACCGGTAGCGAATACCCATTTCTGCTTTCCGGTGGCTGCATCCAAAGCATAAAATTTACTCTTCGTAGTACCAAAATATACTTTACCATTACTTACCGCCGGACTGCTATTAACTGCTTCGTTAAGGTCAAATTTCCATTTTTGCACTCCAGTTAAAGCATCAAAACAATACATACCCTGAGGGTTCCTACCACCAACGTATAATAGCCCATTGCTAACTGTAGGATTAGATAAAAAGTATTCAGTATGTCCAAGAGATAACTCCCATTTGTATTTACCGGTTTCTGCATCAAGTGCATACAACTTACCACTTGCAGTGCCAACATACACTAAATTTTTGTAAACAAAGGGGCTTAAAATTGCTTCGTAAAAATCATTAATACCAAGCTGCCATTTAATATTTTTCTCAGCCAGATTGATGGCACATTTCCCGGTATATAATATGCTGTCAACGATAGCCGGCGGGGAATCATTACCACAAAAAAGGTCCCATTTCTTTTTACCGGTTTTTATATCTATTGCATATAATTTTCCAAAACTACCTATATATACAGTTGAATTCAATGAGTTATAGTCAATGTCATCCTCTTTCTTACACTGCACAAAGAGACAAGCAATCAATACAATCAACATTGCCTTATTCAATTTGGTAAATTTTCCCATTTTTATGTCATTAGTATTTTTAAAATGATATTTTAGATATATGATTCGTTATTATAATAATCTTAAAAAAAGTTCCCATAAAAAACTTCCCCATTCTTTTTCGCCACAGTAGGCGTTGAGATTACCCATTGTCCGGTTGTGTATTCCCAAAATTTCTTTTTACCTTCAATGGCATCAATTGCAAATAAAGTATGGTCACCACCACAATATAAAACCCCATCAGCGATGGTAGGCCCTCCGCCGTAACCCTCAATATTAAAATCCCATTTCTTTTTTCCATTGATACTTAGAAGTGCATAAATTTTATCATCCTCACAACTAAAATAGATAAGACTGTCTTTAATAGTAGTATTTCTTACTGTACCACCTGCTAGAAACTCCCATCTTTTTGCACCGTTTTGTTTTACATCAAGAGCATATAATTTATTATCATCACTTCCTGCAAATACAACATCATCCTTAACAAGCACTTGTGTCACATAACTCCCTGCCGTGAACTCCCATTTCTTTATTCCGGTTTTCTCATCTAATGCATATACTTTATTGTCGCCGCCTCCGGTATAAAGAACCCCTTTTTCTATAGCAGGCTTGTTAAGATACTTTACTGCGGTAAAAGTCCATTGCTTTATTCCTTTTGCAGTATCAACAGCATACATTTTATTTCCGCTGGCAAAATAAACTTTTCCATTTGACACAACCGGACTTGCAGAAATATAGCTATCCGAGTGGAACCCCCATTTTAACATTCCATTCATTGCACCAAGGGCATATAAATAGCCCTTGCTGGATCCAATATATAGTGTCCCATTTACAACAGCCGGAGTTCCACCAATAGCGCTTCCATCATCAAATTGCCATATTAGCTTACCATTTGCAGCATTAATGGCATAGAGTTTACCATTTTCATTACCAATATAAACTATCCCATTTACAATAGTAGGAGTAGAACGGAAATAAGCATCTCCCTTAAAAGTCCATTTTACTTTTCCGGACGGAGCTCCTATCGCATAAAGATTATAGTCGTTACTACCTACATATACCATATCCTCATCAATTAAAGAAACATCTTCACTTTTCTTACACGAAAAAATAACAGCGCTTACTGCTATACAAACAATTAAACATCTTAAATAAATTTTCATATTTCCAGGTTTATATTCTTTAAAAATTTACGAGGCATCTGCCAATCCTTTAAAAAATTGTATGGCCCCAAAAATGATAGCCCCCCATGCAAAAACATATTTGCCGCCGCCGGAGGAGGCAGCAGAATAAGATGCAACTGTAACAATTATTCCACCTACACACCATATCCCTCCGTAAAACATATTCTTATTAGCTTTTTTCTTTTTATCTTTAAAAACTACTTGTTCAACATCTTTTACAAATGTGTACACATCAGAGTGATTAAATCCTTTAGCCACAAGCATATCTGTTATCTCTGCGGAATTTTTCTTTTGCACTACAAATTGACGAACAACATACTCATACAGTGCAGCACCCAAGTCTTCGGCATTATGTATATTATTACTCATTAAAAATATTTATAATATATTAATAATCAATTTTTAATAATTTAATAAATTTTATGCTTCCAGATTTCAGCATCCACTTTTCTCATTAATTTTCGATTCCTTAGCTTACCCGGTATATCAGACCCCAGAAATACTGGCAATACAATAACCGAATAAAATGTTAGCAGCGATAATACAAATGAAAATGATAAAATCATTATCATGTAAATGTGAAACAGGAAAATCAAAAAGGTACCGATAATTAACAAGGCTATTGATGCATCCGATTTTCTTATTAAAAAGATAAAGCCTAATAGCTGGATTACGTAGATTGCGATAACAACGTATGCAACCCAGCTCAAGCTCATCAAAATAAGGTGCTGTCCCAGACAAGCCAATGATATGAGAGCACCGGCTATTCCACAATTTTCACAAATACTTTCTTCCTTATTTGTAAGATCCCGATCGCTTAATATATTTTTCATCTCTTATTCGAATAGCTATTTAAGCAAGTTGTTTTTTCGCCTCCTGCTTTTTACATTTTTCAACCCGCTGTAAAATGCAATCCCACAATTGTATTCTGGCATTAATTGCATCTTTTACTGCGAGTGTAGCTTCCTGCCACTTTTGTTCATCATTACCACAAAGTTCTTGTGTCATTTCTGCAGCCAGGTGAGAATGATGGCCTCCATCTACCTCAATATGCCTTTCAATATAATAACGGAAAATATCTACTGTCTGCGGAAACTGTTTCTTAATCTCATCAATCAGACTGAGAAACATATCAGGAATAAGGTCCTCCCTTCCGAACGTAAATACTGCTGCTATAACATGCAATTGACCGGATGCAATTGTTTCAAAAGTATTCCTTACAAATTGTGCTGCTCCTACATTTGCTTCCGACTTTTCAAGTGCCTCAGTTACACCTACACCACTGCGAATACATTTTACAAACTCCTGTATCTGACCTAAATTACATCCGGCTTGGTCCATTGCTGACAAATACAGTTCAAAATGGCTTACTCTGTTTCCCTGTTCGTCCACATCACTTTCTTCACCAGTTACAATTTCGTTGATCAAAAATCTTGTAGAAGCGCTACCGACTGGCAACCAGGGCACATTTACACAGGTAAGTTTTTGCTGTAAAGATTTGAGGAGGCTCATAAAGTCCCAAACAGCAAATACATGATGCTCCATAAATATTTTCAAGCTTTGCAAATCTGTAATTTTGGAATACACATCATGTTGAACCAGCTGCTGCCTTAACGGTTCAATTTCATTCTTTAAATTGTCAAAAAAATGGTTTTTCATAAAAATTGTTTGTTTTTAATAATAGATTTTTTGAGTTTATTTATCCTAAAAAATATAATTAATAGAAAACTATTCCTGGCTTATTTTTCTGATACAAAAGTTCTCAGTGTCTGCAACATAAACATTACCTTCACTATCAACAGCTACTCCTCTTGGATGATTAAATTTTGAATTTAAGCGTGAGCTGTTATAAAATCCTGCTTCACCGGTTCCGGCCAATGTAGTTACATTGCCTTGTGAATCAATTTTTCTCACACAGTTATTATCTCTATCAGCCACATATACATTTAAATATTTGTCTACTGCCACCGACAATGGTCTTCTAAATTGCGCCTGATTTCCCGGACCATTTTTTAAGCCCGGCACTCCGGTTCCGGCCACTGTACTCACGATTCCATTTTTATCGATCCTACGAATTCGCTCATTAACATAATCTGCTACATATATATTTCCGTTAGAATCTACACATACGCCATAAGGCTGGTAAAACTTTGCCTGGCTACCCGGCCCATCCAAAAATCCAGGTTCACCTGTACCGGCCAAAGTCGTTACGTTGCCATTTTTATCTATTTTACGAATGCGGTGATTTCCTACATCTGCTACATATACATTACCGCTGGCATCTGTAGCCAATTGTGATGGCCAATAAAATTTCGCCTCATTACCTGGACCATCTTTATAACCGCTGCCCGGGCTTCCGGCCAAAGTCGTTACATTACCATTTTGATCAATTTTTCGAATGCAATCATTAAAGGTATCTCCGACATATATATTACCAGCTGCATCTACTGCAACACCCGATAACCTGTCAAATCTTGCACCGCCTAAAGACCCGTCATTATAGCCTCCAAAACCATTGCTGTCACTGTAGCCAGTTAATGTAGATACCAGTCCGGCCTTATCAACTTTTCGGATGCAATGACAACTTTTATCTGCTATATACAAGATACCACTACTATTGATAGCAATACCCCAGGGATAACCAAATTGACTATATTGCCATTCAGGAGAACCGGCATAGGTAGTAACTTCCAATTTTGCATCTTCCTGTTTTTTGCAAGAAGTTGCCACAAGAATAAGCAATAACATTACACCAAATATTACATTTAATACATTCCTTATATTCATTTTTATACTATTTTAAGATTTTTCTGATGCAGTTGTTATAGGTATCAGCAACGTAAATACTGCCTTCACCATCAACAGTAATACCCATCGGACGATGAAACCGGGCTTGAGCTACGGGGCCATTTTTCAATCCTATAACTCCGGTACCGGCAACCGTGCTTACATTTGAATGAACATCTATTTTACGAATAAGATTATTAATATCGTCAGCTATGTACAGATTTCCTAAATTATCAACAACAATCTGTGTCGGCCAGCTGAAAGCTGCTTGTGTTCCCCACCCGTCTAAAGATCCGTGGCCTCCATTACCAGCAATTGTGCTAACGTTTCCATTCTTATCTATTCCTCTAATCCTGTTATTATCTGTATCAGCTACATAAACAATTCCGTATTTATCTACAGCAATACCTGAAGGCTGGTCAAACTTTGCCTGGTTACCAGTTCCATCTTTAAAACCGGCTTCACCAGTACCTGCTAAAGTAGTTACGTTACCATTTTTATCTATTTTACGAATACGATTATTTTCTGAATCAGCCACATATACGTTCCCATTTAAATCTACTGCTATACCTTTTGGCCAATAAAATTTAGCCTGATTGCCAGGTCCGTCAAAATAACCTTTCTCTCCCATTCCTGCCAAAGTGCTTACATTTCCATTTTTATCTATTTTGCGAATACGACAATTATTTTGGTCTGCTATATATATATTTCCCATCGCATCTGCAGCTAAACAATAAGGTGAAAAAAATTTAGCCTGGACAGATGGACCGTCCTGAAAACCATTTTGTCCGGTACCTGCCAGGGTACTTACGTAGCCGTTTTTGTCTACCCTCCTAATTCTACTATTATTCCATCCGGCATCTGCCACAATGAGATTGCCACTATTATCCATTGTTAATCCTGTAGGAAAATCGAATTGTGCTATTTTACTTTCTCCATCTTTATAGCCGTTACTTCCTCCAGCATACGTAACCACCTCAGCCTCTTTTTGCACATCGGCATTCTTACCACAAGAATAAAGCAGCATTACCAGTAATAATAATTTCCCTAAAACGAATATTTTTTGTTTACTTATCATATAAAAAGCATTTCTCATATTTTCAGCCGTAAAATTACTCACCCGGACAAATTATAATATTACCGGGTTAGTGAAACCACATCCCGAGTTAGTGTAATTTATACAATCATAATTGACAAATACCATTTAACACTTTCTTACTAGTAAATGAGAAGGGCTTTTATTACTTTTGAACCGAATCAAAGTTTTTTGCTTGAAGTATTTTTTACTGTTTATATTATTAAAGCTGAATTTATTTTTTTCCTACGGACAAGATCCCTATTACATCCCTATTGATAAAAACAATGGCCTCCCTCAAAATTCTATTTATGATATTTTTCAGGATAGTAAAGGTTTTATATGGGTTACTACTAATGAAGGCTTGAGTAGGTATGACGGATATGAATTTAAAACTTACAGCTTTACAGGGCAAAATTCTAAATCGGGCAGCTTTATTAAGGAAGACAAGTACGGCCGTATTTGGTATCAAACATTTGACGGAGCAATTTTTTATGTTGAAAATGACTCATTAAAAGCGTTACAACATAAAAAAACTGCACTATTCACTTATTATGGTATTCTTAACGATAAATTATTAGCTCCCGGAGAAAAAAACGTAGATATATATGATCTCGGTACATTAAAGATTGTAAAATCCATTCCATTGGATAACATCTCCAATTTTTCCAGTAGCCTCCAGTCTGAAAGTAATTATTATTTATTGGGTGGGTATAAAGACGCTTATCATGGTACATTATTTAAAATTGATCGCAATTTGCATTTAACCCGACGAGAAATCATCAATCATCCATTTCAAAAAGCGCCATCACGTGTTTTCAAAGGGAAAAATGAAGGGATTCTCATTAACATGGCATATGTAAAAATGCGAATGTGCTATGAAATAAAAAATGATACCATAATTACTAAATTTCCTTTGCCGATTATTAACTATATTCATTTTGCTACTTACTCAGATAATATTTATTGGTTTTGCACGCCGCAGGGGGTATTCGTATTTGATGAAACAGGCACTCCACTCAATAACGGTAAAGCATACTTTCCAGGCAAAAATATTTCGAATGTTTTTAAAGATAAAGAAGGTAATTTTTGGTTTGGAACCCTTACAGAAGGCCTTTTATTCGTTCCGGATATATCTTCAAAAGTCATTTTAAACGGAATAGCAACTTATAGTATGGCACTACGAAATAATTATTTATACACCGGATCCTCTAAAGGAGAAATATATAAGACCAACCTAAGCAATTTTTTTACACAACATATTTACAGCGGTTTTTCAAATGAAGGAATATATGACCTTGAATACGATACTACCTGGCATAAGCTGGTTTTGGCAAATTTTGGATTTAGAGCAATAAACAATGCCGGAAAAGTACATATTACTGTAGCGGGTTCCGTTAAAGATTTTGAGAAAGTAAGCACTAAATATTATGCCTATGCAGCTACAGGAGATTGCTGCCTGTTAAAAGTTTGTGACAAAGGTTATGATATTTGGGATGACATCTTTAAGCGCCACCGAGTTTCTTACCTCAATAATCCGGAACGGGCCTCTTTTTTATACGGGCAAAGAGGAAAAGCAGTTACTTTTAATAGAATATCGAATACCATCTATTTTGCGACCAATATCGGCCTTTTCAAACTAACACCCGATAGTATTTACGAAATAAAGTATTATAATGAAAGCCTTAAGATATCAACATTACATGCTTATGAAAATGTAGTATATGCGAAATCGTTGGACTACAAAATGCTAAAAATTTATACTAACGACTCTATTGAAAATTTACATCATATTGAAGGCCTTGAGAATGCAAGCATTCGAAACACAGGACTAGATAAACATTTTCTATTTTTAATGACTCCACAAAAATTATTGATCCTTGACTTGCAACATAAACAGGAGAAATTGATTGATCCATCTATTTATATCAATGAAATCAACGATCTGGTATTGTGGAAGGATAAGTTATTAATAGCTAATAGCAATTATGTATTAATGAAAGATTTTAACTCAGGCATTCACATACCTGCTGTATCTAAATTCATCATTAACAGTATCACCGTCAACAATCAAAAAGTTGATATTACCAGCACTCATCAATTCTCACATACACAAAATAATATAGAAATCAGGTATTCCATCCTTTCTTTCAAAACCAACTCTAAATTTCCTCTCTATTACAAAATCAATAATGGTGATTGGGAGCCAGCTCCTGCTGAATCCAGAATATTAAAATTAGCAGCCCTTGCACCCGGGACCTACAGTATAGCATTTAAGTTAGGAGAAGTCGCTAATAATAACTACCCAACTCAAACCATTCATTTTACTATTGCAAAACCCTGGTGGCAACAAGCATGGTTTATAACAATTTGTAGCGCTCTGGTATTGGCTGCAGCATACGCATTTTATAGAACAAGAACCTACCGGCTTGAGAAGCAAAACAAACTACTACTTGATAAAAATGTATTAGAACAAAGCCTTAACAAATCTATACTTACTTCCATCAAAGCACAAATGAATCCACACTTTTTTTACAATGCTTTAAATTCTATTCAATCGTTTGTTTTTAGTGGAGACAAAAAAAATGCTACTATCTACTTATCCAAATTTTCTAAACTTACTCGTACCATTCTTGAAATGTCTGATAAAGAAAGCGTTACACTTAATGAGGAATTGACATTTTTAGAAATTTATTTGGAAATTGAGAAAGTAAGATTCAACGATAATTTTGATTTTACCATTCATGTTGCAGACCGTATTGATGCTGAATTTGTACATATTCCCTCCATGATCATACAACCTTATGTTGAAAATGCCATTAAACATGGCTTATTGCACAAAAAAAACGATCGAAAATTAATTATAGACGTAAAAGAAGATGTAGGTAATTTGATGATTACAATTGATGATAATGGCATAGGAAGAAAACAATCCGAAGAAATTAACAAGGCGAAACTAAGAAAACATAATTCATTTGCAACCAATGCAAATCAAAAGAGATTGGAACTGCTTAATAAAAACCGTGGCATCAACAATAAAATGGTTGTAAAATACATTGACAAAACAGGTGAAAATAATAACCCAACCGGTACTACCGTAATGATCTATATTCCTATAACACAAAATTTTCTACAATGATTAAAGTCATCATAATAGACGATGAGCAAAGAGCAAGAATTCTTTTAAAAGAAATGTTGATTGAATACTGCGATGATATCGATATCGTAACTGAATGTGATGATTTGCCTACCGGTGTAAAAGCCATCCGAAAACATCAGCCAGACCTTGTTTTTTTAGACATAGAAATGCCCGGACACAGTGGCTTGGAAATGCTGGATTTTTTTGATGCGAATGAGATTAACTTTTCAATTATTTTTACCACCGCCTATGATCAATATGCTATACAGGCATTTAAACTTTCAGCTGTTGATTATTTACTAAAACCCATAGATCCAAACGAGTTAGTTACATCCGTTGAACGGTATAAAAAACTTCTAAAGAAACAAAAGGAAGATTATCTGATTTTAAAAGAAAATTTAAATCAGCCACATAAAATTGCCGTCCCTACCGGTAATACTATCAAATTTATTGAATTGGAAAATATACTTTTTCTGGAAGCATCCAGTTCTTACACCGAAATAGTATTTGCCGATAATACTAAACTTATGGTAAGCAGAACGCTAAAAAATTTTGAAGAAGTGCTGAATAGAAATACTTTATTTTTCAGATGCCATAAATCATACATTGTAAATATTCAATTTATTTCAGACTATGTGAAATCTGATGGCGGATATATTATTTTGAAAAATAAAACTAAAATCCCCATTTCACCGGAAAAAACCGGCGAACTACTTGAAATGATGACACTGATTAAACGATAAATTAAGCCTTTAATGCGAATTCGCTTTGCCATAACGAATGAGGATACTCGTTTGTTGCAATTAAACCATCGATATTATTTTTCACATTTGGAGCATCTTCCTTATAAGTTACACCAAACCACTGAGATGATGTGGGAATTACCTTAATTTTTCCGCCATTTTTAACAAAATCGTCTGCAGTTAAGGGTATAAAAAATTCAGATTTTATATCATGAATATTTTCTTTTAAAAATTGTGGAAATAATCTCTCCTTATGATTAAAAACTGTAGGATCAAAACACCAAAAATTCATGGAAGCTATTGAATTAGCCGGCAATTGATAACTAATATTGTTTTCCTCATAAACAATTGAATTACCTTCTCTAAATACTTTTGTTCTTTCTTTAATACTGACCAGGTTGTGCTGATCATCAACCTCACATACTCCCCTGCTTACCGTGCCATAATCACTCAATGTTTTAGCTAACTCATATCCAACGATGGCATAAGTATTTTCATTACAGGCATTTTTTAAAAAATTGGCTGCTTTTACAAAAGCATCTTTACCATAAAAATCGTCCGCATTAATTACCGCAAAAGGCTCTTTGATGGCATTTTTGGCACATAATACAGCATGCCCCGTTCCCCAGGGCTTGGTTCTTCCTGCCGGTATTTCCATATCTACGAAATCCTTCAAATCCTGATATACATAATCCACTGCGATTTTACCATCCAACTTTTTGTTAAAGATATTTTTAAAGTTTTCGGCAAAATCTTTCCTGATAATAAAAACAACTTTACCGAATCCTGCCCGAATAGCATCATAAATAGAATAGTCCATAATCGTTTCTCCGGAAGGGCCAAAGCCTTCCGTCTGTTTCATACTACCATATCTACTTGCCATACCTGCTGCTAAAATTAAAAGTGTTGGTTTCATATTCAATTTTTATTTTATTAATATTAATTTGCCAAAATTAATCACAATCAGGCTATTTTATATGTTTTTATTACCAAAAGACATACCAATTCAACAGATTAAAGATCCGGTATTTACTATTACCAATATACAAGTAAACGTTTTACGGCTCGATTTAGTGCATCCGATCGTATCTGGCAATAAAATTTTTAAATTATACTACTTTTTACAGAGGGCTGAGGCCTATTCAAAAGCTATTGTAACCTATGGTGGCGCTTACTCTAACCACCTCATAGCTACTGCATTTGCCTGTAATCAACTCAACATTCCATGTACGGGAATTGTAAGAGGAGAACGACCGGCCACGCCCTCACTTACCCTTCTGGAATGCGAAAAATATGGCATGCAATTGATTTTTACGTCACGAGAAGCATACAAACACCAAAATGACCCCGCCTTTTTAGAAAAATTGTATATTGATCCCAATAAAAGCATTATTATACCCGAAGGTGGGTTTCATCAATTCGGAGCCAAAGGCGCCTCGTTAATAATGGATTATATACATCCACACCAACCAACCCATATTTGCTGTGCAGTAGGAACGGCCACCACACTGGCCGGCCTGATACTGAATAATAAGGAAAAATCACAAATTGTTGGTTTAAATGTATTGAAAGGCTTGCTGGATGTTGATGAAAGAATCCAATATCTTACAGAAGGATCTATACATCAACAAAATTATACAATCATTCCCGACTATCATTTTGGTGGTTACGCAAAAAAAACACCTGACCTGTTAAAATTTATGAATTATTTATGGGGGACATATCAACTACCTACCGATTTTGTTTATACGAGTAAAGTATTTTTTGGCGTATTAGATTTAATAGAAAAACAATTTTTTCCTCCGCAAAGCAATATTATGATCATTCACACAGGCGGCTTACAAGGCAATAATTCCTTACCGGAAAAAACGTTATTATTTTAATTTTTAACATCCTTTTATATTTGCAAAGCAAATGAAAAAATCATTTTTGCCGATTAATTTATTTATGACAAAAATAGCCACCATTTTTTTATCTGTTGTATTGCTGAATTATTTGCCATCTTCAGCGCAGGATACCTTGCCCAACATCACCATTAAAAATATCAATGAGCAAATTATTGTTAGCTGGAAAAACAATTACAAAAAACCTATTGCCAACATTAATATTCAGCGGTCATATGATAGTACTAAAAACTTTTATACCATCGGATCGGTATTAAATCCTCAAAGCGCTGAGAATGGTTATGCCGACACCAAACCTCCTTACAAAAAAATGTATTATCGGGTATTTGTTGCTTTTGAAGGCGGATCCTATATCATTACGCCTTCACGAAGGCCCGTTAGAACTTCTTACACTGATAGTGCTTTTACGAATATCAATCCCTGGCAGCAAAACCCACCAACAGGCAATGAAGATATCATTTCATATCCAAGTCGAAAAATTTTTACAAGCAGAGATAATAACGTAGCGATTAATTTACCCAATGCAGATACCAAAAATTTCTTTATCCAATTCTTTGATGACAGGCAAAATATGATTTTTGAAATCAAAAAATTACCGGAACAATATTATATTATTGAAAAAGTAAACTTTGTTCATTCAGGATGGTTTTATTTTAAATTATTTGAAAACGGAAAACTTGTTGAAGAGAACAAATTTTTTGTACCTAAAGATGGGAAACATTAACTGTTTGGGGTTTGGGGTTTGAGGTTTGGGGTTTGGGGTTTGGGGTTTGTTAGTTTATCAGTTTTGATTTAAAAACCAATTCAAAGTTGCGTTTTACTTTTTCTTTAGCTTCATCAAAATCAACTTTTTGATTCAGTTCTCTTGCAATGGAAGTAACCTGCTTATCCTGAATACCACAGGGAACAATATTATTAAAATAGCTCAGATCCGTATTTACATTTAATGCAAAACCATGCATGGTTATCCAACGGCTGCACCTTACTCCCATAGCACAAATTTTTCTTTCCCGACCTTTTATACCGACGTCTATCCATACCCCCGTTTCACCAACACTTCTTTCACCTTTTATACCATATTCTCCAATGGTTAAAATAATCACTTCTTCTAAATTGCGGAGGTATCGCCCGATATCTGTATAATATTTTTCCAAATCTAAAATGGGGTATCCTACAATTTGCTGAGGACCATGAAAAGTAATATCACCGCCCCGATTGGTTTTAAAAAACTGAATACCATGGTCTGCCAACTGTTCATCTGTAACCAATAAGTGATCCATTTCGCCACTTTTACCCAACGTATACACGGGTGGATGTTCACAAAAAAGCAGGTAATGCTCCGTTGTAGCTGAAAAGTCCTCAGATTGATGCTGCTGTCGTAAAGCAGATTTAATCGCTACATTCTTCTGCAGCAGCTCCTCCTGGTAATCCCAGGCAGCTTTATAATCCACTATTCCTAAATCTTTAAATATTACCTGATGAGTATCCAATACAATGTTTTAACTTGCAAAGATACGAAATTTTAAAATTATATTATATTAATAATATATAATAAATTGATAATAAATATTTTATAATATTTAAATGGAAAATAAAAAACCCATTTCTGAAGAAGAAATACCGGAAAATGAAGGCCTCTACGAACAATATGCCTGCACCATCGATAAAGGCCAGGAGCCTCTAAGAATAGATAAGTTTTTAATGCATCGCATTGAAGGAGCCACCCGTAATAAAATACAGCAGGCGATTGATAATGAATTGGTATTGGTAAATGATAAACCTGTAAAAAGCAATTATAAAGTAAAAGCCTTTGATAAAATCGTTGTATTGGATACAACGTCTCCGGATACCACAGAGATTATTCCGGAAAATATACCCCTAAATATTGTGTATGAAGATGAGGACGTGTTGGTAATTGATAAGCCCGCCGGCATGGTGGTACACCCGGGAAGCGGCAATTATAACGGCACCTTGGTCAATGGTGTAGCCTATTATTTAAAACAACAAAATCCTAATCTCGAAGAAAAAGATTTATCAAGGTTTGGATTGGTACATAGAATAGACAAGAATACAAGTGGTTTACTGGTAATGGCTAAAAATACAGGCGCAATGAGCAATTTAGCCAAACAGTTTTTCAATCATACGGTACACCGAAGATATGTAGCGCTGGTTTGGGGTGATGTACAGCAAGAAGAAGGTACTATCATAGCTCATGTAGGAAGACATTTACGATTTAGAAAACTATTCACAGCCTACCCTGAAGGCGACCATGGCAAAGAAGCTATTACGCATTACAAAGTGTTGGAAAGATTTCATTATGTAACATTGGTAGAATGTCGGCTGGAAACAGGACGTACGCATCAAATCAGGGTTCATATGCAATATATCGGGCATCCATTATTTAATGATGATTTTTATGGAGGCGATAAAATTGTAAAAGGGACAATTTTTAATAAATACAAACAATTTGTAGAAAACTGCTTTAGCCTTTGCCCACGACAAGCCTTGCACGCTAAAGAATTAGGATTTATACATCCAGGCACAAACGAAGCAATGACATTTACCAGCCCCTTGCCCCAGGATATGGAAGCTGTGATTGAAAAATGGAGAAATTATATTCATCATAAAAAAATATAACCACCCGAATTAATTTGTGAAGTTGAGGGTAGCTGTAAAAACGCCCCTTTCTCTCTTTTTAAAAAGTGCTTTCCAGTTACCGTTATACCTGATCAAAGAAGGTACTGTCAAATTATTTACTCTTGTCATCACTACTTCCATATTTACTTTAAAATCATACACCCCGGCATCATAGCTCAAGCTGTAATTTCTTGCCACTACTTCATAGGTCTGATCGTCAAACCAGGTAGTCATCTCATCTACAATTACATCATCTTCATTGCCCGGTTTTACTTTTTGCTTAAAAATATAGCAATGCGTATTGTTGTAGGTATCCCAGTCTATCGTCATGTCATATTTATCTGCAATATCATCATCATAAATAGCCGTTTTACTACTCAAAAATGGAATACCACTGATTCGCCGGCCGGGATTAAAAAATAATATTTTAAGCTGTTCCTTATGCTTATCAAGACCACTTTTACCTTCTGTAGAAAACTCCACTCCCTTCACAATATTATTTTCACCACATATGGGCTGTGGTGCAAAAAAAAGTGAAGCATACATTTGTGCTGTGTAGTAATTATAATCGCCATCGCTGGTAAACATATCACCGGTTACCTGTTGCTCCAGTATTTGTGTAAATCTGCAGCCGTTGGTACGTACCTGTCTGGTTTTGCTAAACAAAGATGCCTTGGTATCCCCTGATTTATCCAGCATACGAATATCATTTATGGCCGAAAACTCTAATACACGTAAGTTTTTAAAGGCTTTATAGTAAGAAGTATCATTTTTGATTCGTTCAATAAAAGTGGGAATATTCAGTTTATTGTTGACCACTACCTCAGAAAGCGTAACTATTTTAGCCCCTACATGCACCAAAGTATCTGAGTCCTGTGCATGTACATATAAACTTAAAATATTTAATATTATTAACATGAATTGCTTCATCTTTGCAAAATAATTATAAGTTTCCCAAACAAATTGTAAATCTTTGTCAAATCTTTATCTTTAATTAAAATTTAGATAACAAATAGTATGAAAAAGTTTATTCAAACATTCGTGTTTATTGTGGGTATTTCTACCTATGCTTTGTCACAAACAGCCATGACAGATAGCTTAAAAAAACATTATTTAAACGTTTACCGTCAAAGCATTGCCTATAATGATGCCAGAGTGGCAATTAATGCACTACACGGTTATGTAGCATTGGACAATGGCGCTCAGGGCTTTGCCTATAAAGATACCCTGTCTATTTTATACTTTGCCACAAAGTCATACTACCCTGCTTTATTGCTTTCACAGGAAATACTGAAACAACAACCAGACAATGTAAATGCATTAGCCCGTTCAGCAGAGTGTTTCCAAAATTTAGGGGATGCTAAGAGCGCTGTAACAGCTTTCGAACAGGTATGCCAGAAAGTAAAAAATCCTTATTACAATTACCAACTGGCATTGGTACAATATGAACTCAAACGTATTGCTGAATGTGAAAACAATTTGAAAATTGTAGTAGCGGACAGTAATAGTAACAGAATAGCAGTTGCCTTTACCCTTCCCAATGGCGCTGTACAGGAAGTACCAGCCAATGCTGCCGCATTAAACATTCTGGGTATTCTGCAGATGGATGCCAAAAACCTGGAAATGGCAAAAAAGTATTTCGAGGAATCATTAAAAAAATATCCTGATTTTATCGGAGCTCAACAAAACTTACAAGTGTTAGCCAATATAAATAAAAAACCAGCCACTCCTACTGGTAATAAAAATAAAGGCAAATCATAAAAAATAACTAATAAAATAAGAAAGGTGCTCATGAAATCGGAGCACCTTTTTATTTGTTTGATGGTTTTTCAGAGTTTCTTTATACAAATTAATTTGAATTACAATTTTTAACCTCCAACAGCCGAAAATCCACAGAATTTATATCCGTTCTTCGTTTCAATAAAAGCAAATACAGCGGTCCAGCCAAATTCACCATCACCCTGGCCGGCATCCAGATTCACTTCCAGCAATTTAGGCGTGCCTAATTCTGTGCTTTTTGTTATACAATCTTTTGTAAATAGTTTACGATTATGCTCATTATTAGTGATGGTAATAAGTTTTGGATCAGCTATACGTGACTTTATTGCAGAATCAAATACAATAGCAAAATCTTCTTTGATAAATTTATCTATCGGATAATATCCCTTTGCTGCAATTAGGGAATCGTCCATGTCAAATTTGCTCCCTTTCTTGTTTGCATCACTAGCCTTGTCAAGCAATTGGTTGTATGCTTTACTCTCCGCATCAGTGTTATACAAACATTCTCCGCAAAGCACACAATCAGTAGACAATTCTTTCAATGCCTTTGAATCGCCATTTTTAACAGCAGTTACAAAGGCCGCCCAGGTGGCTGTAAATTTCGGATCGATGGAATCATTTTTTTGAATGCTGTTAACGGAAACTTTTTGAGTAGAATCAGCCTTTCCCTGCTGCTGATCAGCCGGCTTATTTTTATCTGATGATGTACAGGAAAAAATTGCCAGTATAGGCAAATAAATAATACTTTTTGCAATAGCGTTCATAATAGAAATTTTTATTTTGTTTATTTAAAGATGCAAAACTTGCCGAATTACATAAAATTGATTATAATTTTCTTAATAAAAAAAAGCCGGCCAACGATGCCGACTTTATAAATAATTTATATATATGTTAAGTATTAACTATAAAGACCTATGATTCCTTTACAATCAGCGCTTTTCTCGTATACAAATAATAACTGCCAAAAAATATTACGGAAAATAGTATCGTCGCCAGAAGACTATTGGGATAAAATGGCAACCCGTCGTTATAACACATGATCAGCCCGTCAAAAGTTTTAGGCCTGCCTAATCCGCCACCGCCCATCCATACCAAAAAGTTGGAAATTAAAAAATAAGCAGTAGGCGCTGCTAAAGCTACGCCGAAAATACTGGTAATTTTTCTGCTATTTACCCAAAATCCCAATACAGTTAAGCCGGTAAACATGGCATAATTAATCAGTTGCCCTTCATAAAAACCTGGTATTTTTGTTATATTATATTTAAATAAAATTTCATATAACAAATCCGACAAAAACATGGAAGCCAAAGGCATTAAAAATGACCATTTTTTGTCCTTCACAATTGACCCTGAAAAAATAGCAATAGCAATTTGCGGTGCAAAGCCCCAGGGCCTCCCGGGGATTATTCTATATAGTGATGCAACCACTACCAGCAGTATAAAACTCCAAATAAGCGACTTATTATATTTCATAATAAACGATTTTATATTTCGCAAAAATAAGTAATAAATTGTGCTGATCAAAAGTTTGTGAGGTTGTTTGATTTTTGCGAAGTAATTTGGGCGTGTCCCTGTGAGCCTGTCTGCCGGTCCCCGTCTGACAGGCTCACAGGGTCGGGCTTTTCGCTACAAGTCCTCGTATCGCCTGCGGCGATACTGCGGGCTTTCCGCTGCATTCCCTCACGCTGTGTTGACTACTGACTACTGACGACCGACCACAGACAACCGAAATAAAACTGTCATCTATCAACTATCATCTGTCAACTAATCTGACGACCAACAACCATAAAATAATTGAACATTGAGCGTTGTACATTGAAAATTGTACATTTATATATTATCACTTTTACGACCAAAAAATATCAAAATCCGTGTAATTCGAACTAATTCGTGTAATTTGTGCTATAACGCTAACCTATTATGGCACAACACAATATAACCGGCAACATCGGTGAGCAATTAGCTGCTACCTATCTAAAGCAAAATGGCTATACCATACTCCATCAAAACTGGCGCCATAGCCGATGGGAAGTGGATATCATTGCTGAAAAAAACGGTGTGCTTCATTTTATTGAAATCAAAACCCGGCGAAGCCTGTACATGGGTTTACCGGAAGAAAGAGTAACCTCTAAAAAAATCAAGCACCTGCTGGGTGCCGCAGAAGAATTTGTATATCAACATCCGCAATGGGAAAGAATTCAATTGGATATCTTATCCATATTAATGATTAAAGATCAACCAGTAGAATATTTTTTGATAGAGGATGTTAGTTTGTAAGATTAACAAATATCACCCGTTAAAATTAAATTACTTCCACCTAAAAGGCGAAGGATTTTATCAGATATTGAAATTAATTAAATTTTATAGTCCCCTACTATTATTTTAAAACATGTACAAATAATTTAAAGCTCCGACAGGAGCGATATATCAATAGCCTTAACAATTATTTTTATTCGAGTTCCAAAGGAGCGACATGTTAATTATGATAATAATGTTTAAAGAGAAAATTTTCATGGATGATTTGATTATAGGGTGGATATTAAACATTTTGCTCCTACCGGAGCTCTATCTTTTGTATAATGGCTATTGCTACTAATATGCAGCTCCTAACGGAGCTCATATTTATTGGAGAAACATTTAGCATTATCCCAATATTAAATATTACTTCTTCAAAGCCGCCTGGATCTTCTCCACCATTTTATAGGTGGCAGGGCAATACTCAATATTTTGCTTGTGTACATGCATGTAATCTACCATTTTCTTTTTGGGCAAATGAGGAAAACCGGAGCAATCTAAAGGGCGGACTTCATAAATGCTACACATGTTGGTTTTCATATCTAAAAACTGGCAAGGCTGCTGTACATTTTGCCAGTCCTTATCCTTTTTATCATATTTCAACCATTTACCTTTAAACTCTGCCGATGTCATCTTAAAATGTGCGGCAATTCTTTTGATATCGGATGTTGTATAGGTAGGCGTCATTTTTTTGCAACAATTGGCACAGGTAAGGCAGTCTACTTCCTGCCACACCTCTTTTTCCACTACCGGAGTTAACTTATCCAAATTTTTGGGAGTATTTTTTTCCAGCCTGGTTAAAAATAACCTGAACTTTCTTTTATTAGCCTTAACTTTTTGCTTAAATGATCGGATATTAACGGGGAGCATTATTTTATTTAATATTGTAGTGGTAAGTATGTAAATTAAACAGCGAAATTAAAATTAAATTCTCCAAAAAATTCATTTGCCGGTAAAATAAAACTAAAATGTGGGAAGCGTATAAAAATGGCTTTAAGGCATGGCTGCAACTGGAAAAGTCGCTGGCAGATAATTCTGTAGAGGCTTACATCAATGATATTAATAAACTGACGGATTATTTACAATTAAAAAATGATTACAAAAATCCTGGTCAACTCGAATTAAAAGACCTGGAAAATTTTGTACAATGGATCAATGAATTAGGCATGACGCCTACTTCACAAGCCAGAATTATTTCCGGCTTAAGAAGTTTCTTTAAATATTGTGCATTAGAGCAAATTACTACGGCAGATCCTACAACACTTTTGGAATCGCCTAAATTAAAAAGAGCGCTGCCGGATGTTTTGTCTTTTGAAGAAATTATAAAGATTATTCAGCAAATTGATTTAAGCAAACCCGAAGGAGAAAGAAACCGGGCCATATTGGAAACAATGTACAGCTGCGGACTTCGTGTAAGCGAAACCGTTAACCTGCGTATCAGTAATTTATACCTCGATGTTGGATTTATCAGAATTATAGGAAAAGGAAATAAAGAAAGGCTGGTACCCATCGGAAGAGATGCTGTGAAGTACATCAATATTTATAAAAACAATGTTAGAAATCATATTGCTATTAAAGCAGGTAATGAGGATATTTTATTTTTAAACCGCAGAGGCAGCAAACTTAGTCGGGTAATGATTTTTTTAATGCTAAAAGATTTAGTACAAAAAGCCGGTATCACCAAAAGTATATCCCCACACACTTTTCGGCATTCCTTTGCCACTCACCTGGTAGAAGGCGGTGCCGATTTAAGAGCCGTACAGGAAATGCTGGGCCATGAAAGCATAACCACTACTGAAATTTACACTCATCTTGATAGAGAATATTTAAGAGATACGTTGCAACAGTTTCATCCGGCTTTTCAATAAAAAACCGGCCAGACGCCCCTTAGTGTAATGGCCATACGGACAGCGGTCTGGGCCGGGAAAATAAAAGACAGAGTTTATATCGATAGAATATTAATATTTTTTAATCATTATCAAAAGATACAATTTCGCCCAAAAAACTTAGCTCCTGCTTTAGTTTAACCATATTCTTTTTTGCGTTTTTCTTTAACAAAAGTTCTTTTGACTCATATCCTAATGCACTAATCAATATTTTTTTAGCAGTATTTTTAGGAATAACAATATTAAAGCGCCCATCTTTGTCAGTTGTAGCCTTTATCTGTGCATCATTTGTCAGTGTAATCGTTGCCCCGGGAATACCATTGCCTTTCTCATCCATAATCCGCCCTTTGTAAATTTCGGTAACGATCGTATCTACTCTTGGAGCTGCCATCTTTCCTATTTCATAGCTGCTATGGCTATGATAACTATGTGCTTTTCCTACATTTACCTTGACTTTTTGTGCCTTGCCTGGCAATTTGGCGAAGAGCAATAAAGCTGCTACCATATATCGCCAGTACCAGGCAACTTTTTTGGTAAACGTCATCGGTTTGCTGATTTCTCTATTCATTTGCGAAGGCAACACCCTTCCGCAAACCGGTTCATTTTTTTTATGGATTAAATAATTCAATACTTCCGCATCACTCATGCTACTAAAATCAACTACTTCTTTGGTGCAAAAGCTGCAGAACCTGCCTTTTTCGGTGGGTGTCATGGCCTCCCAATTCTCGTGGCAGGGCTCCGGAATATGAATAGTAACTGATTTCATACCGCTCATTTTAACTTATAGATGCAAAAAGTAGGTGGATTACATAAAGTATGAGAAAGTTTTTTAAGAAGGTGGTCGACCTTTGCAAGTTCGACCACCTTGGAATATGCACTAATGCTGACGGGCAGGCGGATGCGAAGGGCCTGGCCGGAGCCTCTCGTCTGGGCCGAGACAGGGAAGGCGACGGCGGAACCCCGGAGCAGCCGCAACTACTGTTGATAAACGATAGGCTGATGAATGCCCCTGATTAAATGTATTTTATTTGCCCTCTACTGCCATATCAGACTTGGAAAAAGTGACAGTGCCGGCCGGAAGATGATTGGTTACTTTTTTGCGGTAATTTTTGAATAGGCTTTGCCAGCGCAGCTTCAATACGCCTAAAATACCTTCTTTTACAATGCCCTTACTCATTTTGCTGGCACCCAGTTTTCGATCTACAAAAGTAATGGGTACTTCTACAATTTTAAAGCCCAGTTTCCAGGCGGCGAATTTCATTTCTATCTGGAAGGCATAGCCTACAAAAGTGATCCCATCCAAATTAAGTGCTTCCAACACTTCTCTTTTATAGCATACAAATCCGGCAGTAGGATCTTTTACAGGCATCCAGGTAATCAGTTGTGTGTAAAAGGAAGCCCCTCTGGACAACGCAACTCTTCCGGCAGGCCAGTTAGCGATGGCGCCGCCTTTTACATAGCGAGAGCCAATGGCTACATCTGCTCCATCTTTACAGGCTAGAAAAAGCTTTCCCAAATCTTGTGGATTATGAGAAAAATCTGCATCCATTTCAAAAATATACTGATAGCCTTTTTCTAAGGCCCATTTAAATCCATGAATATAGGCGGTACCTAAGCCCAGCTTGCCCTGACGTTGCTCCAGAAAAAGCCGACCGGGATATTGCGGGAATAAAGACTGTACAATTTGTGCAGTACCATCGGGAGAGCCATCGTCGATTACAAGCACATGGAAATCATTGTATAAAGTCATTACAGCATCTACAACTGCAATGATATTTTCCTTTTCGTTATAAGTAGGTATGATAACTAATTTTTCCAACTATAGTGCCTGGTTGATGCTTCAAATTTACAAAAAAAGGTATAGAGATTTATAATAATATTTAAACAGCTATGATTTATACATTTTTTAACAGGGTTCTGTTAAGAATTTCTGTTAATTTCTTTTTGGTGTGCAAAGGGAAGTCGCCTTTCATCATCCAATCGTAGTACTGCGGTTCGGCTTTAAGTACTTCAGCCACACAACGTCCTTTGTATTTGCCAAAGTTAAACACTTCATTTCCTTTATCATCAAAACCGAATCTTCGGGCATAATCCACTATTTTGTCTTCTCCTATTTTTTGCAAAATACTTTCTACAGTGCTGCCCAATTGCTGGTATCTGTTTAATTGCGCTAAAAAAACATCAATGGTTGCTTCAACATCAGCTTGTGCGCTGTGAGCATTTACTAATTCTTTTTCACAAAAAAACTTATAGGCTGCACTTAGTGTTCGGGGTTCCATGGTGTAAAATATATGTTGCACATCTACCATTTTCCTGTTGCTTAAATCTACCTCCAAGCCGGCTCTTAAAAACTCCTCCATCAATAAAGGGATATCAAAGCGATTGCTATTATAACCGCCTAAGTCACAACCTTCGAGGTATTGCTTGATTTCATTAGCTACCTGCTTAAAAGTTGGAGCATCTTTTACCATATCATCCGTAATACCATGAATATCGCTAACCACCTTAGGGATAGGAATTTGTGGATTAATAATTTTACGTTTTAATTGGCGGGAATCATCGGGCATAAGTTTGATAATAGCTATTTCTACAATTCTGTCTGTAGATAAGTTGGTGCCGGTCGCTTCTAAATCCAAAAATGCAATGGGCCTGGTTAATTGCAGCATAATTGTACGGTTGTTTACGGTTATTTGTTGTTTATAAGGGCGATGAAACAGCCACAGTTAAGTGGTACGAAACAGGGTGTTTTTATCGGGTATAAGATAATATGACATAATGATTTCTTAATTCAGCCGTTGTAACTTATATTTGTAATACTGCAAAATACTTTTTTAATCTTAATTTGTAAGTAATGAGAAAGACATTTTTTTTATTAATTTTTGTCCTTTTCGCAGCATCTGCTTTTATTGGCTGCGGAGCAAGCCGGAAAACAGGCTGCCCAATGACTGAAAAGATTATTCACTAATATAAGAAAAAATGAACATGGAGTGGAAAATACTTGACCAGGAGAAGCAATTAAAGGAAATTAGAGAAAGCTCCCAATATACCCCACAATTAATTTTCAAACACAGCACCAGGTGCAGCGTAAGCCATTTGATAAAAAACAGGCTTGAAAACGCTTCTACTCAACCTGAGCTTGAATTTTACTACCTGGATCTGTTAAAACACAGAGAAATTTCTAATAAAATAGCTGCCGAATTTGATGTTCATCACGAATCACCGCAGGTTATTTTAATAAAAAATGGTCAATGTATCTATGAAGAGAGCCATCATGCTATTGAAATGCAGGAAATAATGGCACAAATACAGCAATTATAATTGCATCCGTACGTTTATTGATTACCAAAATTAAACTGTTTAATAATAATATTACTACTATTTTTTATATGAATTGGAGTGACAAAAAGTCAGTACGGGTGGCGTTATTAGATATGTATGAGGGGGTAGCGAATCAGGGTATGCGTTGTATTAGAGAAATACTTAATCAGTTCGCTGAGAATAACAACATTGATATAATTTGGGATGAGTTTGATGTACGGCTTAAAAATGAAGTTCCGGGCTTGGAATATGATATTTACATTTCCTCGGGAGGGCCGGGTAGCCCATTAGAAAGTGAAGGAGCCGAGTGGGAAAAAGTATTTTTCAACTGGCTCCAAAAGGTTGAAAATTGGAACAATTCTCCTGCAAATTTACAAAAAAAACAGGTATTTTTCATATGCCACTCTTTTCAGCTGATTTGCAGACATTATAAGGTGGCCACTGTTTGCAAACGAAAAAGTACCTCTTTTGGGGTCTTTCCCATGCATTTGATGCCGGAGGGCAGAAAGGAGCTTGTTTTTGAAGGCTTAAATGACCCTTTTTACTCTGTGGACAGTAGAGATTATCAGGTAATTCAGCCCAACCATCAACGCCTCCGCGAAATGGGAGCAACTATTTTAGCCATAGAAAAAGAAAGACCACACATACCATTGGAAAGAGCCATCATGGCCATTCGTTTCAACCCTTACATGATAGGTACACAATTTCATCCGGAAGCGGATGCCATTGGTATGAGCCTTCATCTGCAAACGGAGGAAAGGAAAAAGACGGTGATCGAAAATCATGGATTTGAAAAATGGCAGTCTATGATCGAACATCTTAACGATCCCGAAAAAATCATGTGGACTTATGCACATATCCTTCCTAATTTTTTAATGAATGCTATTGGTTTGGGAGTAGAAGTTGGTTAAGAAATTTTCGATATACCATATTCCATTAAATGAACATTGAAAGTTGAGTATTGAATATTGAACATTAAAAATAATTAATAATCAATCATTGATAATTATTAAGTAGATTTGAACAAAGAATACATCAATGATCCCAGCACTACGCAATGCATTTAATGCAAATTTTTCTGCCGAGAAATATCAGAAATATATTAATGAAATAGAAAATCTTCACCCTGGCGCATTAGACTTCAGAAATGCTGAAACCCCCGTTTTTATTCCGAAAGAGTTTACAGAAAAAATGCTGTCTGCCTGTGAAGATATTATTGATGTAATAACACATCCTGAATTTAAGCAATTAACTGAACGTGGTATCCCAGCTAATGTAAAAGTACCTAACGAAGATGCACACCCGCAATTTGTGGTATTTGATTTTGGTATTTGTGAAAACGAGTCAGGTGAATTAGAACCACAATTAATCGAAATGCAGGGCTTCCCCAGCCTCTTTGCTTTTCAGGCATTTCATACGGAGTATACGCAGGGATATGCAAATGTTCCGGCCAATTTTTCTGCTTACTTCAATGGCTATAACAAAGAAACTTACCTGCAATTGCTAAAAGAAATTATTGTTGGTGATTTATCTCCTGAAAATATCATCCTGTTGGAAATATTTCCAGAAAAACAAAAAACAAGAATTGACTTTTACTGTACCGAACAGGTTTTAGGTATCAAAACCGTTTGTCTTACACAACTGATAGAAGATGGCAATAAACTTTACTACAATAATAATGGTAAAAAAACGGAGGTTAAACGCATTTATAACCGTTTAATTTTTGACGATCTGCAACAACAGAAGGGTTTAGAAAATATTGTAGATCTTACTAAGGCTTATGATGTAGAATGGGCGCCACACCCTAACTGGTTTTACAGAATCAGTAAGTACACCCTGCCGTTTATTAATAACCCTTTTGTACCCAAAACATATTTTTTAAATGAATTACAACAAATTCCTGCTGATTTGGAAAATTATGTCCTAAAACCTCTATTTTCCTTTGCAGGCATGGGTGTAGTCATTGATGTAAAGAGGGAAGATATTGAGGCAGTGAAAGATCCGGAAAACTGGATTTTACAAAGAAAAGTGAAATATGCAGATGTAATTAAAACACCGGATATACCTGCCAAAGCTGAAATACGACTTTTTTATTTTTGGAAAAATGGATGGAGCAGGCCTCAGGCAGTACACAACCTTTCCAGGCTCAGCAAAGGCAAAATGATTGGAACCCGTTACAATAAAGACAAAGAATGGGTGGGAGGCAGTGTGGCTTTTTTTGAGAGTTGAATAAGTAATATTTAATATTTTAGATTGAAGATTGAAGATTTAAAAAATCTAATAATAACAATCACAGGTATGAACCTCGGGGCAAGCCCCGAACCCTTTTTCCGCAGCAAGCTGCGGGGTATTATACCTTCCGCCAAAGGCGAGATTGTTCGACTTACAATTTTTGCTGCTTCGCCTTCGTCGAATTGCAAAAATTGAGTCTCACTAATAAAAAAACCGCACCTTAATTTCTAGTTACCTACCAGAAGTACATCCCAGTTACCTGTAAAATTTATAGCTGAGTTACTTGTATTTGTTACATTGAATTGGCATCGATTATTTACCAAATCAATATTAAAAGGCACTATCAATAATTTTGCCCAATCACCCGTACCATTAAAACATTGTCCCATAGAAACGGTAACAGCACTAAAACTCTCTCCAAAGCCAAGAAATCCACTTGCAACTGTTGAACCGGCGCCCAATGCGCTAAAGGAAAGACCAATAGAGGTTCTCTTAATTTTCATTTGAGTACCACTTGTGCTCCTTACTATCCCTTTACCATTCTCCACTGTTAGTGTACCTTCAATTGTTGTATTATTGCCGATAGCTAAAGGATTATTAGGATTAAGAATACCATCTATTCTAACATCCCCCTGCAAACGAGTAGCTCCCGATACATCGAAGCTATAAGAACCAGTGGGAGCAGTTTGCACACCCACATTTCCCGAAAAATAGCTGCTGCCATTGGCAACGTGTAGCCTATATAAAGGGTTTGTGGTACCTATACCTACATTTCCATCATCCATTATTGACATTCTTTCGAGTAACCCTGACGGCAAATTGGATGCATACGTATAAAATCCCAGCCTGGCTTCCTGAATATTTTTCCCAATTACCTTAATGGCTCCGGCATACCTGTAAAGGTTGGAAGTTACTGCATTGTATCCGAACAAAATTCCATTAGAAAGATTAGCACTCAAATCAACCTTCCTGTCTATTAAAAGCAAATTACTATCACTACTCAAAATATGTAGCGGATAAGCAGGAGCTTTAGTGCCAATACCCACATTTTGAGAAAATGAACTTAAACAAATGATAACGTTTAGGCAAAAAGTGTAGATCAACTTTTTCATAAGCAAATTTTTTAATAAGGACAATATTTAGATTACAAAATACATATTTTTTTAAATTAAAAAAATACGTAATGTATATTTTATAAAAATAATGTATCTGGTATTACTTATTTCAATTGTATCATTATCGAAGAATCCATCTCACCCCCAAAAAACCTTTCAAACCTTCCATCGAGGCATAGCTATAACCAGGATCAAACGTATAACCATAAGGGTTGGTATCGGGCCGGGGCTTGCCATCTTTATCAAAATATTTTCCTCCGGGCTTATCAAATGGATCATCAGCATGAAGGATGGGATATTTAGGCAAAAAATTGAGTAAATTTTTAACACCGGCATATATCTCAAAATTATCATTCCAATTTTTAGTGAGTTGTAAATTTATAATACTGTAGAATGGAGATTTTGCTGGCCTAAAATCATAGGGAACAACCGGAAGATACATGGGGCCATTCACACGGCCGGTTACATCTATAGCCGTATTACATTTTGGCAAACTGTAACTTATTGCAAAAGTGCCGGAAATTTTGGGTGCAAAAAGCTGAGGCGTTTTGATCTTTTTACCATTCTGATCTTTATCAATTTGGTAGACATCCATCCAGGTAGCGCCGGCTATTATTTTTAAACCATTGGTAAAATTAAAATCTGTATTAACGGTAATTCCCTTCGAAACTGCATAGCCTTTCAGGTTATCATAAATAATTTTATTCGGATCGCTCAAAAAATCACCTATAATTTTATTGGTAAAATAAGTATAAAAAGCACTCATATCCAGACCAATAAATCCATTATTTTTCTTTATAAAAGCAGCATAATTAATATTACCATTCCAGGATTGTTCGGGCTTTAGTGCACTGGCTATAACAACTGTTCTTGCTCCTGTTAAGGCTGCATGATCTTCCGTAAAAAGATTAACCACCCGATATCCATTACCAAAGCTTAAGCGGAAAGTATTGTTGGCATTAAGCCCATATTTAAAACTGAGCCTGGGCGTAAAAATACTTCCATGCTCATTGTGATAATCGTACCGCAGCCCCATTAAAGTGGTGAGTTGGTTATTGACTTCTATTTCATCCTGCACAAAAATTCCCGGCAATATTGTATGTACCGGATTATTATTATTGCTTTTCTCTGTTGCCGGTGTATTATCGTCATAATAAGTATAACGAAAAGGAAGACCCATAATTAAATGGTGCTTACGAATATTTTTATGCCACCTTAACTGTGCAAAAGCTACCTGCTGGTTAGCAAAATATTTAGTTGTACCATAATAACTATCCTGCAAATGATAATTATAAGAAATATCAACATTCAATTCTTTTACTAATTCTATATTACTGATTGCCTCTACCCTATTGGTATAAATACTTTCTCCATAAATACTGTCAGAACCACGATATTTTTGAGTCCACTGCAGCTCACCTCCCCACCTGCTTTCATGAATGTATCGTACAGCAAGGCTGGTATTTAAGGAACTTTTTCTTTTAAAACTCCATTTATTAAAAAGAGATATCCGATTTTGCAAGGTAATATCTGTAAAATTATCTTTATTAATATCTCTTTTTTGTTGATAATTAAAGTAATTAAATCCCAAGAGTGCTGTCGCTTTTTTAGTTGTAAACCGGGCGCTCACATCTGCATTAAGCTCCCCAATACTGGTAGCAGACATATCCAACTTTAGCTTTTCACTACTCAATGGATCTTTAGTAATGATATTAATTAATCCTCCTACCGCTTCACTGCCGTACAAAGTAGACGCAGGCCCCTTAACAATCTCAATTCGTTTAACCATACTAATGGGAATGCCTGCCAACCCATATACAGTAGAAAGACTGCTCACAATAGGCATACCATCTATCAATATCATGGTATACGGTCCTTCCATACCATTAATATGGATATCTCCCGTATTGCAAACACTACAATTTAACTGAGGTTGCACTCCATTTACCATTTGTAAACTTCCAAAAATATTAGGGGCAGGATTTTTTTTAAAAAAATTAGAAGCATATACTTCTACCGGTATTGGAGAGGCCATTTTAGAAACAGGTCGCATGGTACCGGAAATGACCACCTCGTTTAATAGAGAACTTTTAGGAATTAGTTTTATTTTTAAGGAATCTACTGGATGTTTCACCGAAATAGTGTCTAAAAAGGTTACAAAACCCACAGCAGTAACCATCAAGTTATAGTTACCATAAGTGATATCTGATATTTCAAATAGTCCGTCCTTATCGGTAAGCACATTTTTATCATCATTAAGTGATACCGTAGCTCCGGGAATGGCTTTACCAGTAGTAGAAAGCACTACTCCGCTCAGGCTGCCCGGCTGTCCAAAGCCTGAAAAACACCACAATAAACCCCATAAAGTAATAATCCACTTCATACTTCTTACAGACACAAAGTTACAATACATTTTTGATATACAAAAAATATAAATTAGGCTTGCCTAAATTTTATTATAAGTTACTGCTATTGTTATTTGAACCTTATTTTATTAAGTTAAGTTCCTATCGAACAACATTTCAATAGTTTTACATACTACCTTTACGGAATCCAGAAGGCAATGGAGTTATTGAATAAAGGCTTTACTACTAATGCTGTTGAATACCGAAATATTTAAAATTTAGGCAAGCCTAATTTATTTTTACACATATTTTCCGATTTTTGCAAAAAAATACTGAATGTCATCATTTACAGAAGAAAATTATTTGAAAGCCATTTATAAACTGGCGGAAAGAACAGATGCCAGTGTTTCAACATCTGCATTGGCTGATTCATTACAGGTTAATGCAGCTTCGGTAACAGATTTTATAAAAAAAATGGCAACCAAAAGGCTTGTCAGTTACCAAAAATCGAAAGGCGTGCTGCTAACCGAAAAAGGCAAAAATATCGCACTGAAAATCATTCGAAAGCATCGTCTGTGGGAAGTATGGTTAGTAAACAGCCTCAAATTTCAATGGGATGAAGTGCATGAAATTGCCGAGCAGTTAGAGCATGTAAACAGCGATGAACTTATTAAAAGGCTAGACCAATATTTAGGCTACCCTAAAATTGATCCTCATGGCGACTTAATTCCCGATGCAAATGGGAAGTTTATTAAACATCAAAGTAAACCCTTGTTTAATTATCCTGTAAAATCAAAAGTTAAATTTATGGGCGTTACGGAGCACTCCAATAGTTTCTTACAGTTTTTAACAAAGAATAATCTTAAAATCGGAGATACATTACGCATTGAAATGATTGAAGAATATGACCATTCTTTTTATGTAAAAATCAATAATAAAACTAAAAAAGTATTTAGTAAGGATATTGTCAAAAATTTATTGGTAGTTGAACTGTAGTCAAATCAACTACAGCATAAGTTATACATACTGTTATTTAAAAAAGTGTAATTTTGCCAAATTGTTAACAACAATTAATTACAAACATGAAACATTTAAAAAACTTTACTTTTCTGGCAGCAACATTGGGAGTAATGGCCATACAAAGCTGTGGTAACAACAGCAAGTCTGACGCTGATAGACCTGCAAATGATACGACTGAAAAAAAATCTACAATTGAAGCAGCTCCCAAACCAGCCGATAATAAAATCAAAAACGACAACCTGACAGGTTTTATGTTAGGTGGTATTTATTTTATTCATGGGTTTGGTGGAGTTGGTAGCGTTTACAACAATACCGTACAGGCAGAAGGCAGCGAACCTACGGCCGCTGAAATGGAAAAAGCTTATGTGGAAAATGTTATTTACCCCTATACAACCTCACAAGGTTCGCAAATTAGTAGTATGCTCCAATCTGATTGGAATGTTAACAATAAAGAAGAGTTTTTAAAAACAGAGGAATGGTTGCTAAATGAAGGGCATCAAAAAGAGTTTGACACTTTAAAAAATGCATTTACACAGAATGGTGGTGATAGTGCAGCCATTGCAAAATTGGATGCCAAAAAGTTGAAATTAGATTTAAATAAAGAAACATTAAAAAAACGGGCCACTTTTATTAAAGACCATTTATCAGAATTTGGTAATGCCGGTATCAAAGCATGGGATATTGCCCGTTATGTAAATATGGTATGTTTCGGATATGCAACAGGTTACATTACCAAAGAAGAAGGCAATGCTATGGTAGCCAAAATTTTACCGGTTGCTCGTGCTAACTTTAACGATTGGAATGATTATTACAAATCTTATGAACTTGGCCTTCAATATTGGGGAGAAGCACCGGAAGATAATACTGCATTTTCGTCTTTAATAAAAGAAATGCTAAGCGGTGATAAAAAATCAATTTATACATACCTGTCTTTTAAATAAAAGGTATTTATTTTAAAAATAACTGTATTAACAAAAGGAGCCTGCAGAAAAATACCGGCTCCTTTTGAACTTTAGTAAAGACAAAATCATGCAATTATCATCCAGATTACAACGCTTCAACGAACCCGAAACTTTAAAAATGGCTAAGCTGGGTAGAGAACTAAGAGCTCAGGGAATTGACATTACCGACCTTAGCCTGGGCGAACCTGATTTTGATACCCCTGATCATATTAAAAAAGCTGCTAAAAAAGCCATTGATGATAATTACAGCCATTACCCTCCTGTCGCCGGCTACCTCGACTTGAGGGAAGCCATCTGCACCAAATTGAAAAGGGATAACAACCTGGATTATAAACCGGAAAATATTATAGTAAGCACCGGTGCCAAACAAAGCATTGCCAATGCCGTACTGAGTATTGTGGATATTGATGATGAAGTGATCATTCCAACACCGTATTGGGTTACCTATTCAGAAATTGTAAGATTAGGACAGGGCAATGTAAAATTTGTAAAAACAACTTTAGAAAATAAATATAAAATTACTCCGCAGCAGTTAGAATCAGCTATTACTGACAGAACTACTCTATTCATATTTTCTTCTCCCTGCAACCCTACCGGTGCAGTGTATAGCCGTGAAGAATTAAAAGCATTAGCGGAGCTGTTAAAAAATTACCCCAAAGTATTTGTGATCAGTGACGAGATTTATGAGTATATCAATTTTGCAGGTAAAACAGAAAGTATTGCACAATTTGAATGGTTAAAAGACCGGGTAGTGATTGTAAATGGATTAAGCAAGGGCTTCGCCATGACTGGCTGGAGATTGGGGTATATTGCAGCTCATGCAGAAGTAGCCAAAGCCTGCGAAAAAATTCAAGGGCAATTTACGAGTGGAGCCAATGCGGTTACCCAAAGAGCTGCCATTGAAGCATTGTTGGGCGATATGCAACCTACTTACAATATGGTACAGGAGTTTACCAAACGCAGAGCCAGGGTAATGGAATTGATAAAAGAAATCCCACACATTAAATGCAGTGAACCGGAAGGAGCATTTTATGTTTTTCCTGAAGTCAATCAATATTTTGGTAAAACAGATGGAGAACAAACTATCACCAGTGCCGATGATCTGGCTATGTATTTATTACACCAGGCACATGTATCGGTTGTAACGGGCAAAGCTTTTGGCGAGCCTAATTGTATCCGTATTTCTTTTGCTAACAGTATGGAAAATATTGAGAAGGGTTTTGGTAAAATAAAGAATGCGCTTGCACGGCTGCACTAAAAATTATCAAAATGATAAACAAAATCCATTTTACGTCAGAAGTTCCCGGAGCATGTAACATTTTACAAAAACAGGTTTAAGGATTAAAATCACTTTATGAGCAATCATTCCATCAGTCCCTGGAATTTTCCCAACGATGCACCCGGCATGACTTCTCCTGACGGACAATATAAAGTAGAATACGGCCCTTTGTATGAAATTGCCATGGGAGGACCACTCAGTGGAGAATGTAGGATTTTAATGCCGGATCAGACCAGCCTTAATTTACCAGACGTTTATGGCGGGCCACCGGTATGGGAAGGCGGCAGTCACCAACTAGCCATACCTCTGTGGATGGAAGATCGTACACAAAGATTAGCAGTTGTAGATGTTGTTCAAAAAAAGCTAACCATTTTTATAGCAACATTTTCCGTTTTGGAATTAATTTATTTTGATAAAAATATTATAGTAATCTGTGACAGTCCAATCCATCTCTCACGTAAAGTTGTATTTGACATTGAAAAAGAAAGAATAAAACAAATTAAAAAACTAGGAACCATCTGAAAAGGATGGCAGGCTGTATAAGCTGTGAAGTTTTTCACAAATAGCTTAGTTTTCCAAAAAAAGTTAATAAAAAATTACACAAATGGTAGAAATATTACTACCTTTGATTGGGCTAATCTAAAAACAAGATCTTAATGAAATCAAGTGAGTTTCACAAGCTGGTTAAACGCAATGGATGGAAGCTTTTAAGAGTATCTGGTAGCCATTACATTTACGAGAAAGATGAAAAAACTTACCCTGTTCCTTTCCACGGAACAAAAGAAATGGGTAAGGGGATTGAGAAGAAAATTAAAAAAGAGATGGGATTAAAATAAATCACATTTTTTAAAAAAAGATTGTATATGAAAACAGTGAAAATTATAATTGAAAGAAGTAAAGATGCGTTCTGGGCTTATGCCGAAAATCTGGAAGGAATCAGTGGTGTTGGGAATACTGTATTGGAAGCAAAAAAATCAGCGCTGGAAAGCTTTGAATTACAAAGAGAGCTGAGAAATATCCCTGATAAAAAATACAGCTTTACTTTTAAATTTGATGCTGAAAGTCTGTTAAATTATTATAGAGGTATATTTACCCATGCCGCCTTTGAAAAGATAACAGGCATACATCAAAAGCAAATCCAACATTACGCTAAAGGAATTAAAAAACCACGTCAGGCACAAGCTAAAAAAATCGAAATGGCCTTACATTCATTAGGGCGTGAACTAATGGCTGTGGAACTTTAGTTTTTGATCGACGTTAAAAACTTCTCAGCTAAGCCATGCTCTTTTGAGTATGGTTTTTCTTTTGTTCATTTTCGGATGAAATGGACTAGCACTAAACCGCTAACAAGATAAGTAAAATATTTAAACAAAATATGGGTCTCCACGGGGTCTTTTTTGCAAAAAAGACCCCGTGGGAACAAAAGTCTAAACAGTTTCATTATTTTATAAACCTTGTTAGCGGTTTACTATAAACTTGCCTAAATTTGGGGTTGTCAGCAGAAACATTCCACAAAACTTTCTTGAAAAAATATTTAAGAAAGCCGATATTATTTTAAAAAGAAAAAATAAGGGCTAAATGTTTCCAGAAAAATAGCATTTTAACGGTGAAGATTATAGAAGTATTAGGTTAACAAAGCTGAAAAGAAGTTATAAAACCCTGCAAAGTTACGAAAATCTATCCATATAACCTAATTTAAGCCAAAACCCACGCCAGACGTGGGTTTTGAGATGTAGTTTTGGTGATCCCGCCCGTATTTTTTTCGAATCTTTTTTTGATGGATTTAAAGAAATTGGCTGCCCTGGCGGCCTAAAATCATTGTATTTACTATTTACTAACACCCAGCAATGGCAAAGAAATTACCAACCGGCAACAAGGACACGGAGACTGCTTTATCCTATTTTGAAGAAAGAATGCAGATTTTAGGCATTACGCCTGAAATAAACAAAATTGGTATTATACAAAATCAGAATATAAACAATGAGCATACCGAAGTTATAACCGAAGTTCCCATATTCCGGGAGGTAGACCTAGGTATAGAAATTATTGTTTATACCCTTGACCGGCAATTAATCCAGCATAAAGCCGAAGGCAGCCGATGGAGTAAGAATTTTTCCATTATACGCCTAAAAGAACCTGTGGTAAAAGGTAACGATGTAATGAAGTACCGGCTACCCAAAGGCGGGGGCACCTACCCTTTTTTCCCTCCTCAACTGGTAGATAAATTTGAAAGGAAGCAACCAATTAAAACCCTTTTCTTGGTGGAAGGTTATTTTAAGGCTTTCAAAGCTGCCATGTGCGGTGTAGATATTATCGGGCTTTCGTCCATCACACATATGAAGGATAAAGATAAGGGTAAGCTGCATGAGGATATTTTACGGTTGATGCTATCCTGCAATGTGGAAAGAATGGTTTGGCTAACGGATGGAGATTGCCTGGACATTACACAAAAAGAACTAACGGATGGCATCGATCTATACAAGCGGCCAAGGGGATTTTTTCAAAGTATTCAAACTTTTAAAACCCTGCTGGATGATTACCAGGACGTAGAAAAATGGTTTTTTCATATTGATACCGATACCATTATTCAAGCCGGCGAAAATAAGGGCACCACACGTGACCGGGTAAAAGGTATTGACGATCTTATTTGTACGCTTCCACAAAAGCAACAAGATATTGTAGAGGACTTACACAGCGTAAGCAAAGGAGGCTTTTACTTCCAAAAATTTAATATTACTTATGGCCTTAGTAAAGTGCTCAAACACTTCCATTTAAGCGACGTAAAGGATTTTTACCTTTTTCATGTCGAACGGCGGCCGGAGTTAAAAAATAAAGAGTTTATATTCAACGGTACCAGGTACCGGTATAATGAAGAAACCGGCGATTGTGATATAAAAATACCAAGCGAAGCCAACCTTTATTTTAGAGTAGCAGATCATTATTATAAATTTTTACATATTCCTAACCAGTATAAACAATTGGAAAAAGTATTCAATGAACGAAAAAAAACCACTATTATCGATGATCACGGCAAGAACTTCTGCAAACATATACCAAAATACGAAGCGTTTTGTAATGTACCTGACCATGTCAATTTCCAGCAGGTAATTAATAATTGCTTTAATGTTTACTCGCCACTTGATTTTTTCCCTGAGGAAGAAGAATGCACAGCTGACGATTGCCCGACTATTATAAAATTCCTTACACACATATTCGGCGAAAAAACCGCTTCTTATACACATCCGGAAACGGGCAAAAAAGTTGAGTACAAAAATTTAGATCTTGCTCTTGATTACCTTCAAATAATTTACCAGCAACCCTGGAGAAAGCTACCTATCATCTGCCTGGTAAGTAAAGAAAACAGTACCGGCAAAACTACTTTTGGCAACTTTTTAAGACACATGTTTGGGGCTAATGTCGCAATTGTAGGTAATAATGATTTATCAGGGGACTTTAATGCTCACTGGGCTACTAAAAATATAGTGATTTGTGATGAAACTAAAATTGATAAACAAACCGTAATCGAAAAAATTAAATCTCTCAGCACGGCCAAAAAAATCTTTATGAACGCTAAAGGCCGTGGACAGGTTGAGTTGGATTGTTTCTTAAAATTTATTCTTATTACCAATAATGAGGAAAACTTTATTACACTGAACGAAAATGATATTAGGTACTGGATATTAAAAGTTCCTGTATTAAAAAATGATAACCCGAATATTAATGAACAGTTTATTGAAGAGATGCCCTCTTTCCTTGCTTTTTTAAATAAACGTACCCTGGCTACTGAAAACCGTAGCCGTATGTGGTTTGACCCTCAACTGTTAAAAACCGATGCACTGAAAAAGGTTATCGCCTATAGTCAGCCTACCATTGAAAAAGAGCTAAGGCAATATTTTAAAGATTTATTCCTGGATACAGGATTGGAAGAAATAATGATGACTCAAAAAGTAGTACACAAAGAAGTATTCAACAACAAATACGAACGCAACTACCTCAGTAATGTGCTAACCAATAATCTTAAGGTAGAGCCTTACCATAAATGGAAAGTTGAGGGAATAGAGCATGAATACAATACCATTGAAGAAGCAAGGGCGGCTGCACAGGGAAAATATCCTGACATATTGGGCTATATGATTGAAGGAAAAATCTTCAAGCAGTATAAAGTTATCCGTTACAGCTATCCCAAATTCATTGAAAATTTCAGGGATGGGAAAGCGCAAATGGACCGGCTAGAAGTAAACGACTGCGGAAGGCCACTGGTTTTTAAAAGAAAATACTTTTTAAGACCGGAAGAAATTCACAGTGTGGACGTTGGAGCTGAAAACCGTCAGTTATCTGAGACAGTGGTGTCCGTAGAAGGCAATGTAATACCACGCAACGAGCTACCCTTTTAAATACACGATAATCACAAAATATGGAATTGTTACAACCTGTTACATCCGCCCTCCTACTACATTTCATCAAACATCCGCTTTGGACTGGCTGTAGTAGTAGCAATATTTTCTTTCCGATTTTTGAAATTTTACGGTTCAGACAGATCGAAAAAGCATTTTTTCGACTGGAAAAAATCTTGTTACATTTGTTACAAGTTTATTTTTATGTTAATAAAAATAAGAACAGTAAAGCATTTAACCTTGTAACAAACATCTGCCAACCACCGTAACTTGTTACATTCCTGTTACAAACTGTTACAACTTGTTACAAACTTTGTTACAAACCTGTTACAGCCTCAAATTCAATACAGTAAAGGATTATAAAGTTTTGTAACAAACTCACCCCAAAAACTGACGGTTTACAAATATTCTCTTCAAAAAAATTTTATGACTAAAAAAGACTACTTCCGCTTCTTATTGATGCTGGCATTCGCTATAACCGGTTTTATTATTCATGGCTACATCGGCGGATTAATAACCGGCATTTCTGCATCACTAATAATATTGATATACTTCGGTAAAAAAAGCGCTAATAAAGCAGCTGAAAGACTAGAAAAATATATACGAGATCATAATCTTTATCATAATTAATTTTTATAATATGAATACTCCTAATAAAGAATTAAAAATACTCAACAGCAATAACAAACTATTGTGTGATGCCTTTATTGAAATACATTTTGCTCCACCCCGGGAAACATTCACCGAAAAAGACTTTGAAAAAATATATGTCATACAAAAAGGTGAAGACTCCATCTTTGTACAGTTGGTTGCTTTTACCCGTATTGCATTTACCAATGTTCCTTCTGTTTTAACTATGCCTGCCACAGCTATGGAAAGCCATGAGTGGAGAGCTTATTGGTTAAGCAGGTATCCCAATACAAAACCTGATACCGAAATGGCTGTTTACTGCTATAAAAGAAAAGATTAAATATTTTTGAGAAACTGTTATTATGAAAGGATTTGTTTCGGTAATAATACCTACCAAAAGCTATATCAAAGCTTATGTGATCGGAAAGCTCGGTGAGTGGCCTAAAATGACTACCGACCATGAGATAGGCAATAAGTTATACGACCTGCTGGCACATAAAACTAATGAACGGAAATCAGAATTCAGCAATAAAAGATACAATGCTACAATGAAAGTATTTATCAGTATGCACACCTACAGACAAAGAGGTTGCTATCTTAACGAAACCAATATTAAAAACTTCAACCTATTTTTAGAAAAGCAGATCAAGAATTTGTTTTACCACTACATGGATCATTACATTGACATACTTCCAAACTTTGAAGCCAATCTGCCTGAAGTAAGGCGACGACTTGGAATAGATGTAGAAGCCTGGAGCGATGACAGTATGAAAAAAGATTATTACCGTTATCGTAAAAGCAATAATAAGCCTCTTTTATACCAAAAAACTTTTACCCGAACTGTCCCATCGGATAACTTTGCAAACCTTGCGTTTTAGCTTTGGTACATGAAGCCGATATACAATAATCTTACACTTACAACCGGCGCTTACTTCGCAGGAATAAGTAAAATAAAAATTGTACCCAGAGAATGGATAACCGAACCTATCGAAATTGATTTTGAAACAGGCAAGGTAATAAACGAGGTATTGCTGGCGGAGGGTAAGCAATGGCTTAACCTGGAATTAACGGAAAACTCCTATGATTTTGAAGAAAAGATAAAATCAAGCCGTAGCGGTGAATATTACGATATTGTTATACAGGGAACCATTAACAACATATCTCCTGAACTTTTGCAAATACTTGAAACGATAAGATACCATGAGATGGTAGCCGTTGCAATGGATAGGCAACGCCGCTGGAAAGTGATCGGCAATAAGGATGCGGCACTTTTATTCAGATTCAGTAATAAAGAAAACAATAACCAGGGAGGGCAGCAAATTTGCTCCATTGATTTATCTATGCAAAGTGAGCATACATCACCGTTCTATGAAGTGTAATGCTTTTTTTGTCCTTTATCAGCTATAATAATCCATTGATTTTCGTAGTGCAAATAACTACTAATTGGCATTTAATCATACATTATCGGCAATACTGAGAGGTCGCTGGCTCATTAATAAACAATGGGCACAAGATCATTTGCCATTGGTATTATTAATGCTGCAGGGTAAATCTTTTAATCTTACTGAACAAAAAAATCAACCCCATGTAAAAAGCAGTGTTCAGCTTAGCGGTTTTGAAGGCATCAGCTATCCTATCATTATTGATCCTTCTACCATGCAGCAATATCCGCTGTATGCCTTTGCTCCGGGTATCGGCCTGGTACCAAATCCGAATATACCGCCAAACAGTGTAGCCGTTATTTCCGTTAGCGGTCCCATTACAAAATATAATGGTGAGTGTGGCGAACCGGGATCTATACAATTATCCAATTTCATTTCTGAAATGAACAGGCGTGATAATGTGGGAAGCATTGTGTTGGTTGTTGATACCCCGGGAGGTGAAGCAAGAGCGGCACAGCCGTTTGTCAGTACCATTCAAAAATCAGGCAAACCAATCCTTTCTTACATCAATGGTATGAGCGCTTCTTTGGGCGTATGGCTTACCAGTGCAACCGATGAAGTGTACTTCAGCAGTAAAATGGATCAGATTGGTTCGGTTGGCTCCTACTGTACTCTTTTTGATTTTTCAGGCTATCTCGAAAAAGAAGGGATAAAAGTCCACGAGATATATGCACCGCAAAGCAAGGACAAAAACAAAGATTACAGAGACGCTATTGCTGGTGATTATTCTGCCATTGAAGCAGACTTGAAAATACATGTTGACGAGTTTATCGCTTTTGTAAAAACATCCAGGGGAGAAAAAGCAGTTACCAGCCAAAATGAATGGAATACGGGAAAAATGTTTTATGCAGATGATGCTATAAAACTCGGGCTTGCAGACGGGATAAGACCGTTTGAGCAGGTAATTAGTAAAGCTGCCTGGTTATCTAAACGTAAAAAATAAACTTTTTATAAAAATGAAATACCCAAGATTAAACGAACTGATTCCTGAAGGAGAACACTTTGATGAAAGCGCAGTTAATGAAGGAGTATGGCTTACCGTAACTCATCTTAACAATATTGAAGAAAGTCTCAGTCAAAGTACAACCGCTATCGAAGCGGTTGAAAACAACCTGGCCGTTGCTAACAATAATATCAGTGAACTGGAAAAAACCGTTAACGATCTTCAAAAATCGGTAAATGATGCTAACCAAACCATCACAAAAAACAATTCAACTATTGCAGCCTTACAAGCCAAAATAACCGAGTTGGGTGGTCAGAGTAGCGGTAACGGTACTACGCTGCTTATACAACAAGATGAGGCGGAGAGCAGTAAAGAACCCAGCTACCTGGATGACAACAATCCCATCAACTCATGGGCAGACAAAAAACTTAGAAAGAAATAAAATTTACTAACCTATAAAATAAATTAGAAAATGCCGACAGTAATTAATTCCGCTCAGGTAGTAGCTGACTTCGGGGCATACTACATTGATGCCGGACAGAATGAAACTAATATCCATGACAGGCTTAGGGAACCATTTGGTACCAAAGATGCCTTTCTGCAAATTGATACGGAGGATACCACATTAAGAGAAGCTAATGCTGCTTATACCGAAGTATTGCAGGGTTTCCAAACAGCATTTACACCTAAAGGTGGAATTACATTTACACCAAAGGATATTCCGCTTTACAATGTAAAAGTAGATCAGTCTTTTTATCCTGATGCATTAAAAAATCAATGGCTCGCATTCCTTACCAGTAATAAATTGGATCGCACGGAATGGCCATTCGTAAGATGGTTTATTGAAAAGTATGTTATGGGCCAGATTGAACATGATTTGGAAATGGAAGCCATCTATAAAGCGGTTTATTCAGCTCCGGTACCAAACGTAGCTAATAATGCTGCAGATGTTATGAATGGCATCAAAAAAGTTATTAACGATGGAATTAACGGTGGTACTATAGTTCCTATACCTACCGGTGCTCCAAATGCCGATCCTGTGTTATGGTGTGGACAGGTGGAAACTTTTTGTAAAGCTATACCAGAATTATATTGGGGAATGGGCATGCAATTAAATATGAGTCGTGCTTTAGCTCTACGCTATAAAGAAGGCCGCCGCCTCAAATATAATAGCAATTATGCCCAGGTGAGTGAGCAAATGGCAGTGCAGGATTTTGAAGAAATACAAGTAGTAGGAAGAGCATCACATACAGGTAGTAATAAAATCTGGACAACTCCTAAACTTAATGCAGTGTTACCAATGAAAGGTGGCAGTAATAAAGATATCGTGGAAGTAGAAAAGGTAGACCGATTAGTAAAAGTTTATACTGATTTCTGGATAGGCTTAGGATTTATTGACGATGGTTTAGTGTTTACTAATGATCAGAATCTGGTGTAATACTAATCTAATACTAATATTTAAACCTTATTGTATCATAACTCCGCTGTGTAATTGCAGCGGAGTAAAATAAAAATTATCATGGCGGAAAATTTAAGTTTAGAACAACAGTTTGAATTGTTACAGGAAAAAGTAACAGCGCATGCTGAAAAAATTAGTCAATTGGAACAAGTTAATGTTCAGCAAATGCAGATCATCGCTGACCAGGCCAAACAGCTGGAAACATATTCCAAAGCAACGACTAATATTGACAAAGCCAAACCAAAAAAACTTCCTATCCCTGAAACACCGGTATCAATTGATGGTGAAGAATATCTTTTCCAGGTTGCAGCATTCAGGTTACCGGGTGAAACTGATATTATTCTATCCGAGGATGCAGCTTTAAGGCCGGAAATGTTAAAAGCAGTTTTAAAACTTGAAGGACAGGGAATACTAAAAAAGCTGGTGTAGCAATTCGTTTGTAAAAAAATTAAATCACTACAGTAAAATCAACTTTCAAAAAATAATTATGAAGAATTTATTAAAAATACTAAGCTTTTCATTGGCAGTTTTGATCAGTGTTACATCAATCGCCCAAACAAAGTTTACCAATCGTAACAATGATGAACGTTTAAGTAACAGAATCGTTACAACGAATAATGTTTTTACCAACATTGACAGTCTAGTTATTTCAAATAATGAAATCGGCATCCTTCAGGTAACCATGATAGGCTATGCCAAAGACACTGCTTACGGTATTACCGGTATCAAGCAATGCAGGTATAACAAACGCAATGGCACCTTAACCATGGGAACCGTTTCAGATTTGCTTACTACCGTTGTGGATGCTGATCTGGATGGAGCTACGTTCGAGTTGTATAGCAGCAATGGTAAAATTTATGTCAGGGTAAAAGGCATAACCGACATTCCCATCACATGGACGTGCCTTGTTAAAAGAAAATCGGTAAGTACCGTCTTATGACTTGTTATGTAAACCACATTTATTAACCCCTAACAATATTTAAAAAAAATGGCATACGTATATAAAAATTTAAAAAATCCGCAAAACACCGGTAGCGGTATCTCAGAGTTTTTTTTGATTGCGCCGGTTGTAGATTTTGTAGAAGGTGGCATTAAATGTCCCAAAGCTCCTTTTAATGCGCCAGGTGATGAAGTAAAAATTTTAGAGGCTCATGAGTTCAAAAACGGCAAAGGCTTTGCGAAAGTATTGCTTGCCCCTGAAAAGAACCAGCTGGATGCAAAAACAATTGGTGATCTGATGTTCCAAAAACTTGACTTTGAACTAAAAGTATTTATTCCGGGTAGCTATGCCGAAGCGCATGAGGCAGTTAAAAACTGGATTAATACTCCTTTAATTGTTCTCACGAAAGACAGTAATTGCGAAGCAAATCTTTGGTATCAATTGGGATGCGATTGCACCAGCGCATATTTTAAGGCTGACTTTGGTACCGGCACCACCAAAGACGGTGTAAAAGGCTACAGCGGCACCATCACATGGCAAAATCCTTATATACAGTTTTATGCCCATGTAGACGGTCCGGAAGTATTGGCAGACTAGTCTTATACATAAACCTCAATCATGACATTTCTTGCAGCAATGTGAGAAATGTTTTTTATTTTTACATCACTTAAACAGGAGCACTACCTGTATAAAAATTAGTCACTTACAATGGCTCGTCAATTTCCGACTTATATTCATCACATCGAAACCGAAGCAAAAAGCAAGGGAGAATTTATTATTCGTACTATTGAGCCTAAGTTTATTGTAAAGGTTATCCATAATGAAGGGAAATATTCATTTGATTTCCTCGAATTCTGGGATAGTACTGATGAAAAAAAGATCACCGAAGTATCCGAACACCTGCATAACTGGTATAGAAATCGTATTCTAAAAAAGATGTATTAATTTGTCCTTTATAAGGCGAACGCCTCCGGGTAACTTAGTACCATGCTGGAAACTTTAAGGGCATGGTTAAACGGAAACAGGGAATATCATACCGGTGTTGCTATTTATGCAATGACAGGGAGCAATACAGCCCTGCTTTCTCTTTTCAGGAAAGGAAAGTCCGATTACAACAGCAAACGACTGGAAGAAGAATTACTGTCTATCTGCCATAGTCTAAAATCAAAATCAGATACAAATGCTGCCACTTTTCAACGCACCACTACCACCATCCAAACAAAAATTACGAAGCTAGGAACCCAATCTATAGCAACTATCACGAAGCCTAACGAGAAGCTTTATAATGCCTGTAAAAAAGAAGCTGATTTGATTTATAAAGAAGCTATGAACCTGAGAGCTGAATTATTTGCAATGGGAAGATCATACGGATTCGAGGATGTTAACCGGCCTGATTTAGTCCGGCAACGCAGCAAAATGGCAATAGATGTAGTAGTGCTTTTTAATAAAGCAAGCAAGCTATATGACCGGGCAGTTTATGTAAAACAACATGGCAGGCTACCTGATGATACAGAAGATAACAATGAGGAAAACCAGTATGATGATTTACCTGACCACCTGGTAAAAAAAACCTTGGATAACCTCAGGAAAAATTACAATAAAATCAAAAAACGTCCGCAAACACCGGAACGTATAGAGCTACTGCAAAAGCATGAAAAGAATATAAAAAAACTGACAGCAAGATGGGATTTATTGAATATACAAGATTAAAAGAAGCCGATAATAGCAGCTTCCAACACAGCACCGATTTGTCGGACGATTTTGTTATTTGTAAGAACCCTTTTAAACTTCATGCTTTGCTACAAAAAATCTGCCCGGATAAAAGTATTCATTATGTCAGTGATGGAGATTGGAGCATGCACGACCTGGTAATGGAATTGTTAAAAAAATATAATAAGGCAGACCTTTATATCACTACTTATGCCCTCAGGGAATTTCCCGTAAGGCAGCTTATTCTTGCACAGGAAAAGGGGGATATTAAAAGTATTAAGATGCTGTTGGATTACAGGGCTAAAACCAGAACACCCGAAGTATTCCAGCTGGCAGGGATGAATATTGGCTCTATTTTTTTAACCAGCATTCATGCAAAAGTGACGGTTATTAAAAGCCCGGCAGGTTATATCAGTATTGTAGGTAGTGCAAACTGGACACAAAACCCCAGAATTGAATGTGGTGTAATTTCTTTAAACAAAGAGCTGGCTGAATTTCATATCGGCTGGATTGAAAAAATTATGAGTAATGCTGAAATCTTTGAATGACATACACGAATCTATCCTTAATGAGATAAAAGAATTGGCAGGGCTTTTTTTCACACCTAAGGAAATAGCCCTGATGACTGAAATTGATGAAAGTTTTTTTATGGATTGCATTTCAAAAGAAGACAATGTCATTTATAGGAACTTTCAGAGTGGCCGGCTTACTTCAGAAATGGAGCTAAGAAAATGTATCATAAAGCTGGCTAAAAGCGGTAGCTCACCTGCCCAGACAATGAGTATGGATATTCTCAATAGCAGTAAAATAAAAATGTTAGATCGATGAGAAAAAATGAACCGGTATCCAGCCTTTTAATAAAACGTGCAGAACAGATAAAAAATGCTACCGAACTGCTTATTGCCAAAACCAATGACTGGCAAATCATAAAGCAGTTCCTATGTAACAGGCTAAACGAGGTGGAGCTTACTGAAATGCAACAAAAGAAGTTGGAGCGATACCAGTTTGTTTACAATCAGCTGGTAAGCGGCAAATACACCGAACAGGATGTCATTACCATGCTTATGAAAAGTTTCGGCATAAAAATCAACCAGGCTTACGAAGACATGAATTGTGCCAGAGAGCTGTTTACATCCGTAATCAATATTAACAAGCGTTTTGAGCTACAAATAGAGCTGCAGAGCGCTAAAGATATGAAGCGCAAATGTATTGAGATTGGAGATTTTAAAACTGCAGGAGCCATTCAAAAAAATATTGTTGCAATTATGGCTATGCTTCCTGATGAAGAAGAAAACCCGGCGGAATTATTTGAAGGCCATGAGATAGAAGCCGTATTTGATCCCAAACTTTTAGGTGCTCCCGATGTCAATATGAAAGAAGTTTTAGCAGCCATTAACGCTAAACGTAAAGTAGCCATTAATACGGATCTTTTTGAAAATATTCCCTATGAAGAAACAACTCCACTTCAATAAACCTCAGCTGCGTAGTATGATGATCGGGGCACCGACGGAATATCTGGTAGCCGGCAGAGGCACCGGTAAAAGTGAAGGTGTTCTGGCTCCAAAATCTGCTAAATGCTATTTTAATACTATGCCGAGGGGAACCGGTGTAATTGTCGGTGCAACCTATGCACAGTTGCTGACAAGAACTTTGCCGGCATTAATAGCCGGATGGGAAAGAATCGGCTATGTGATGGGCAGGCATTATTTAATTGGTAAGAAACCTACTGAAAAATGGATACGGCAATGGAGATGGACAGGTCCATACCGGCCACCGCTTGATTTCAAATATTTCGTAAGCTGGTGGAACGGCGCAGGTGCACACCTGGTAAGCCAAGACAGAACTGGCTCATCAAATGGTATTACGATTGACTGGATTATTGGTGATGAAGCAAAACTGCTTAACCAGGAAAAACTGAAAACCGAACTGTTTCCAGCCAACAGAGGTATTATCAAAGCTTTTGAAAACAATCCTTACCACCATGGTATGACTTTTACAACGGATATGCCGATTGGCACATCCGGCCGATGGATATTGGACATGATGGATCAGATGGATAGAAAAAAAGTAAACGAAATATGGGAACTGCAGGCAGTAAGATACCAGCTAAAAACATTAATGAATAAAGCCGGTAAAGTTGTTGCGGCTGAAATATCAAAACAGCTGGATGTTATTGATGCAGAGTTAAATGACAAAAGGAAAGGATTACTTTATTATCATGAAGCATCAAGCCTTGACAATATTCATGCGCTGGGATTAGACTATATTAAGCAACAAATACGTGACACGACTACCTTCCAGTTTGATACACAGATATTAAACTTACGGCCGTTAAAGCTGGAAGATGGCTTTTATCCTGATCTGGATGAAGAATACCACGGGTACTTTGCCGAACATGAAGGTTACTTTGACAATATCGAGTTTCAAAACAAATTACTTCTTGACTGCAGAAAGGATAAGGATCTGGATGTTAACCAACCTTTACATATATCACTGGACTATAACAGAAGAATACATCCTATAGTGATCGCCCAGGATAACGGTGAGCAGATCAAAATATTAAAAGGTATTCATGCCCTCTATCCTGATAAATTAAAAGAAGCGCTAGACTTGTTTATTGCTTACTATAAACACCATAAACGCAAATTAATCTACTATTGGTATGATCATACGGCTGTTGGCGGTGAGAATGCAACGGAAAAGTATAATGATGTTATTACGCCATTAAGAAAAGCCGGATGGGTAGTTATGCCGATGTACGTTGGCCAGGCACCCAGTCATTACCGTAAGTACCAGATGTATGGACATTTATTAAAAGAATCCGGGAAGTACAGCAGAAAACTAAGAATCAACAGGGAGAACTGTGATAAACTGATTATATCTATGTGTATGGCACAGGCAGAACAAAGAAAAGACGGTTTTGGAAAAGATAAGAAAAGTGAGCATGATCCGAATTTCCCCGCTGAAGAGTCTACGCATTATAGTGATGCGCTGGATATGATGATATACGGAATGTTGGAAACAGGTTTGATATATGGGACAGAGAGCAAAGGTGGTGGAGGTATGACAATAAAATAATGGTGGGTGTTCCCAGCCTTCGGCTGGTCGGGCTTTTTGCAGTACACGGTACTTGCTTCAATCCCTAACACGGCAGCAACTAGTATTGCTGCTTTTTTATTTAATAAATTAAATGCATGACCAATACAAGTTGCTGCTAACTCAAAGGATACAGTAGCATTATCATGCAACTGTAGGGAACTTATATACATTAAATACAATGCTACTTCTGTATTATAGGGAACACCTCTCTTCAACAAGCCATAGGGGCATCCCTTATATGCAACCAAAATTACATATATCCTGTAGGGGCGCCTTTGGCGAACGCCTTTAACCGATAGCGTGGGCGCGGTTTTTTTGACTGATTTTTTGATTTACAGAAAATCAAAAAAATAAGTCGGTGATTATCAATAAAAAATTGAAAAAAAGAGTAAAATATTTTAAAAAAAGTATTGATTTTTTTGGATAATTCGTTGATTTATAGTAATTTACATCATAATTAAAAGAGGAGCACCACCTCTATAAACACTGGTAAATAAATATGAACGCTCTTAAAAAAGTAGAGGTTACAGTAACCCCTAAATCCAATGGCGAAAAAATAACTCCACCAGCCATCGCAGTTACCACTAAAAAAGAAAACGAAACATTACCACCGTTAGAGGACAGGTTACACCGCCTTAACCAGCTTTTTAATCTCCAGACACAGTACAACAAACTACAGGAAAGTTTACAAAAGCTAAGCGACTTTGAAATTAAAAAAGACGGTGAACGCAGCCGCTTATCTATTCAGGATGATTGCCGTAATGAGTTCAGCACCTACAATACTGAAATTGTTGAAGAAGTAGTAAAACACTTAAAAATTCGTATCAGGGAAAAAATCAAAGCCCTAGAACCTCAACTTAAATGGTAATCCCCTCTACCCTGTCCTAACCTTTCGGGCAGGGTCTATTTCTCAACTTCAAAAGACCGGACAATGACACATAAACAGAAATGTATAAATAACTGCATGGAATATTTACAGCAATTGAGCTTAACATTCGCTTTTAGCCTTTCATTATTTAACCATTATTACAGGAAACACAACGGCGCAAACGGTAACGCCTATCTGGTAGGATTAAACGCCGCCGACCTAATGATCAGAGAATTTAATTTACAAACTCAAAACGTACAGTATGACACAACATATGAAAACTAAACGAACCGAACTAAAAGCACTATCACAAGGCTTTAAAATACTTGTAAAAGAAGGTGCAATTAATAGCATTAACGAAGGATTGATAAAACATTATTCAAAGCAAGGCCATACAACATTACACAGTTATAGAAAATGGCAGGAACTAGGCTTTCAGGTTAAAAAAGGCAGCAAGGCACTTTTACTGTGGGGTGAACCAAAAGCAGGGAAAAAGGATGAAGAAACCAGAGAAGAAAACGAACGGTCATTTTTTCCTGTAGCATACGTTTTCAGCAATCTACAGGTAGAACCAAATGCCAACGCTTCACGTTAATGCAAGATAGCCGCCGATTTATGGCGGCTACTTTCTTTTTGCTCCATGCCGTTTCTCTCTATTCCGCTTAAAAGAAAGTAGCAAAGAAAAATAAAGGTTACAGGTTATTTATTTTTTGTCCTTTTTACCGCACTACGCCCGTACTACTTTAGTACCATGGCAATCGACCTTAAAGACGTTTTAGCAACAATAAAAACAGGTGCATGGGTAAGCCTACGCTTTTTTACTGCCGATGTATTGAAAGGTAAAGGAGGCAAGGTTATTGAAATTGAAAAATGCAGGATAGCACGCCGGGAGCTGATGCAAAAAGACAATACCTTCACCGTAAGTACTACCGATCTAAAAAAAGATCCTCTCCACAACCAGCACTTTACCATTAATGTTGAACTGCCTAATAAACAGTTAAGGAAAATACATCCGATACTTATTACTCACCTAAACAACCAGGCTGTTTTATGAGTATCCACATGGCTGGCCCGATAGCAATCATGGAATCAAGTGGTAGTGCCGTATACTTTTCCAAGAGTTCGGCCTCCGCAGGTAGTTTTATCACTAACAGCGGTACTTCTACCATCGTTAAAAAGCTGCAGTCGGCGCTGGAAGTCGCTTTCTGGGGAGAAGATAACCGCTTTCCTCAAAATATTGAAAACCAAATGTCATATTGTGGTATCGGTAAGGCTGCATTGGATTGGAAAGCAAGAGCCTTATACGGTGCAGGAATTATACCGGGAAGAATAATGGATTATGAGGATGATGGCAAAACGGAAATTTTTAAACCGCTAACACGTGCGGAAGGTAAAGAAGTTTATGCCTTCATTGAAAGCAGGCAGATATTTCGTTTTTTCATGGAGTACTTACAGGACTGGACCTGGTATTCCAATGCTTTTCCTGAAATCATCCTTAGTAAGGACGGTAAAAAAATTACAGGATTTGTACACCAGGAGAGCTGCGATAGCCGATATAAACAAATGAACGATCAAGGACGGATTGAAAACATCTACCTCTCAAAACTTTGGGGTGCCAGTAAAGATCAGTTTGCTAAATTCGACCCTACCAAAAAAATTGCCGGGCTGGTAGAAAATCCCAAACAAATAACGGAGATCGACAATAAGTTTATCAAGGCAATGGATTGTATTGATATGTACAATCCAGTTGAAAGCTTAAAAGCAATTGCAGATAAACTGGCAGGACTAAGGAAACCAAAAGAATTAAAATCGGCTATCCTGCCGGTTAATTATCCGTCGGTAAACAAGACATACTACCAGGTACCTTCATGGGATGGTGCAAGGCTGGGCGGATGGATTGAAATTGCCTGTAAAGTTCCTTCCCTTATAAAAACACTATACAATAAAGCATTTCGCCTGAAATACCATATACAGGTACCCGAATCCTATTTTGAACGGCAGTATGGTTTTGAAAAATGGCATGGCTTCAGTGAAGATGAACAAAGAGAAGCTCGCCGGAAGTTGCTAAAGGATATGGACGATTACTTAACCGGTGAAGAAAATGCCTTTCATTCATTTATTTCATTTTTTGATATAGCTCCACACGATAAAACCGAATATGGTAAGGTGACGATTGAAAGTATAGAAGATAAAACCAACATTGATAAAGACCTTATTACCACATCCGCTGCCAACGTGGAAATATTGATGGCGATGCAGGTTCACCCTTCCTTATTCAGTGCAGGGATGCCCGGAGCCACCCACAGAAGCGGCGGCGGTAGTGGCAGCGATATCAGGGAGGCATACCTGGTATATAATGCCTTGCTTAACCTTGAACGGCAGGTATTGCTGGAACCATTGTATTTAGCAAGAGATTATAACCAGTGGGGAGATGATATTGTGTTCAGGATAAGAGATACGCAGTTAACAACCTTAGACAAAAATAAAGGCACTCAAAAAGTAGTAAGCTGATGTTATTTAAAGATTCAAAAAAAATAAAAGAGTTTGCTCAGTTATCTGGAGAAATAAACTTCGCTTCTATCATACCTACGCTTCGGATGGTAGAGAAAAAGCATATTGTTAACATTTTAGGCCACGAATTGTATAGCGCACTGGATACGGCTTACAACAACGAGCCTAATGAAGATAATTTGACTGCTCCCAATAAAAAACTGTTATTGCAGTGCAGGATGGTTATAGGGCCGATGCTTTGCTGTTACTATATCGATAAAGCAGATGTGATACTCGGAGATTCCGGCGCTCAACGTGTTGAAACCTCTACCAACAAAACGGCTTTTCAATACCAGGGGGCTAAATTTAAGGAAGCCAACTTACGTGAAGGCGAAGATGCCACGGAACTACTGTTACAATTTTTGGAAGATAACAAGGCTGATTATCCGCAGTGGACGGCCTCCTATAATTTTAAGCAGTACCGCAGCCTTTTTATCAAAACCGGTAATGAATTTAATGATTTATACCCGTCACAATCGCCGTACCGAAATTATTGGGCTATGCGTACCAAAATGCTGGATGTGGAAGAAAATATCATACGGCCGTTTTTAGGTGATACTTTAACCAATGGCCTGAAAACAAAAGAACAGGCCAATAACCCGGCATTCACGGATAAGGAAAAACAACTGCTTTTCAAACTTAAAAAAGCCATTGCAAATTATACCGTGGCTTTTGCGGTACCGCAAATGAATGTACGTATTAATGCCAACGGCTTATCGGTAGTAGCAAGTAATACATCCACCACCAATGACAATGAGAATACCAGGACCGGAGCCAATGATAAGGCCATTAATGCTTTGGTAAAAAGCTGCATTACAACCGGGCAGGAATGGTTAGCGAATACAACAAAATTTTTACAGGATAATAAAGCTGATTTCCCTGACTGGATAGGCTTTACCACTAACAATATAAATGAAAAGGCTTCCCCGAATGCAGACCTCAAAGGAGTATTCGGGATGGCATAAATACGACAAATATGCATGGCAATCACATAGATGACATTGTAGCCGTAATCAGCGGCGTAACCGTATCTTTTTTAGGCATTTTCTTAAAGCTGGACTGGAGCTCCTTTACCCTGGAAGTGTATAAAACCACGGAAGTACTATGGTTTGGTATTGTTGGCGGCGTGGGTGGTTACCTAGGCAAAAAATTCATTGATAAACTTTATAAACGTAAAAAGAATGGCAACAACAATCAGCTCTAAAAATGCCGGCAAACCGGCTCCTAAATGGTTCCGGAAATTGAAAAAAGCAGTGGGCATACTTACCGTTGCCGCCAATGTAATGGTACAATCCTGGGGCCTTCCTGACCCTTTACTGGTAGCCAAAATACAATTATGGTGTACCATTGGAATAGGCGCTATTATGGAAGCCCTGGAAACCTTACTTGCCAACGGTGAAGAATACACAACCCTGCCAAAATCCTGACAATTTAAACCTTTACTATATGACCGCTATTCAACAAATCATTGAAGAAAAAATACAGGAACTGGAACAAAAGAAAGCTAAAGCGCCTTTCTGGAAAAGATGGTGGGTACAGAAGATTATTGATGTATTAAAGGAAATTTTAATTAGCTGGTTATCGAACAAAAAATAATAAAAAAAGGTTATCACAATTTATTAAGATAACCTTTTAATCAGAATAACCTTCAATAAGTACTCTGTAATGTGTGATCAACAATAGAAGCAATCGGGGCATCACGTTTAACTGCATTAATGCCATTTTCCCTTGCCTGGGCAGTCCAATACATTTCGCTTTGGCCAATAGTTTCTCCATTAGCTGCTGTTAAAGTAAAATAGTATTGACCGTTGGCGGCTATAAGTCGTTTATATCGGAAATCATTAGTAGAATTTACCTTAACCGATTCGATACCGTTTTTGCAGCCAGAATGTGTAATATACCCTTCTCCGGAAAGGATTATTTCACCATTACTGGACTTTAAATGATAATAATACTGTTTGTTCGTACTTTCAAAAATGTGAAATTTTGCCATTTTTAAAAAATTTAATTAATGATTAATTGTATTTCTTTAAGAAACTTTGTTTTCAGTCAATCCTTGATAAACCGAAGTAACACGGCTTTCTTCTTACCGTTTCGAATAACTGAATTATTTTTACATAGTATTTCGTTTTTACCCAATAAAGAGAGTGGGCTAACCTCTCATAGAACAATTAATAGAACAAAAATAAAATATTGCAATATCATTAGAACAAAAATTTATCCACATGTTCTACACTTTGTTCTATAAAGGCTATCTTTACAAAATGGGAATACTTCATGATAGCCAAATAAGATTATTAAAAATTTTAAAGTCAAATATTGAATCACCTTTAACAATGAGAGAGCTACAAGAAGAACTTGGCTTAGCTTCTCCGAGTGTTGTACACCATCACATACAACAACTTGAGAAAAAAGGTTATCTTAAAAGAAATCCACATAACCCTAAAGATTATATACTTTTAAAAGATCCAGAAAAGCCTATAGTTTACATAAATAAGTATGGACTAGCTCAATGTGGGCCATCTGGATCAATATTAGATGGAAACCCCATTGACAGAATTCCAATTGCATCAAGGTTATTAAAATTTCCTGCTGAGGAAGCTTTTATTGTTGAAGCAAAAGGAGATTCAATGGAACCTAAAATTAAACAAGGTGATATTATAATTGCCCAAAAACAGAATACCGCAGAAAATGGAGATATAGTGATTTGTGTTAATAATTATGATGTGCTGATTAAAAAATACACACAAGAAGATAACAATGTAATACTACACTCTTTAAACACCGAGAAATATCATCCTTTTATTGCTAGTAAAGAATTAAAAATTGAAGGAATAGTTAGAAATATCTTAAAATATGATTAAGGTAATTTTATTACATCATTATCATTATAACATCAAAAGAAACTAAGCGCCAATGTTCATCATATACATACATCAATAATTGAAAATAAGATTCAAGAATTGCAGAAGCTAATAAAGTTGAGGCGCCTTTTTGGGAAAAATAATAAATCAAAAAATTATTAATAAATTAAAAGAAATTTTCATAGATCCTCTGGTAGAGATGAAGCAATAATACACATCATCAGCTAATTCTGTATATTTTGTACATTCGCACTTATTTTTAAGTGCCTAAATGAAAAAAAAGAAAAGAAAAACTTATTTATTATATAATAGCCATAAAAACTTCGTTAAATCTTGTAAAAGAAGAGAAAATGAGAGATTAAGGAGAGCTGGTTTTAAAAGATTTATCTCACTGTTAAGGTCTCAAAGCAATATACATAATATCCCATTTGCTCCGCCTAAATATGAATTTTATAATTCAAATGAAAAAAGACCAGAATATGAAGACCTAATAAAGTTCCTTATTCCCAAATATTTAGAATTTTCTGATGAAGAATTACCAAAAGTAGAAGATGGAATATTGATAGTTCCAGATGTATTTTCCTTATCAGAAAATCATGAAAAGTCGATGTTTTTTTTAAAAAGATTGTTTTATGTCTTGCTTCATCAGTGCAGCAAAACAGTTATAATAGACTATAAATTATGCACTTATTTAGATATTGAGGCCTCTGCATGTATGGACTTAATATTAGCTGGATTTATAAACTATTACAATAAATGTATAAAAAATCGACATAAATTAAAAATAGATAAAATTAAGCCGATAAACATTGATAATAAAGAAGTTAGAAATGTTTTATTTTCTATTGGTGCATATAAAAATTTAAAAAATTTTGAATTAAAACATCAACCAGATTTTATTCCACTACATCTTAAAATTGGCGATTCTCAATCCGATAAAAAAGGCAGATTAAAAGAAAGACATGAAACACAAATAGTAGATTATGTATTGTCGTGCTTAGAGGAGATGGGGCATACTTTAACTGCAGAAGCAGAAACGAATTTGTCACAAGTTGTAGGAGAAGTAATGGCTAATGCTGAAGAACATTCTAAATTTAGATATAGATATGCTATTGGTTATTTTACAAAACCTACAGAAATAAATAATCATCTTGGTACTTTTAAGCTTGCTATATTCAACTTCGGCAGAACAATTTATGAATCATTTAAAAATAGCGACTGCAAAAACTTTGAAGTAATAAATCAAATGAAAAATCTCTCAGATCATTTTACAAAAAAAGGCTTTTTTAAATCCGCACAATTTGAGGAACAAACATTATGGACATTATATGCTCTACAAGAAGGTGTAACTTCCTTAAAAGATTGGAACAGGGGTAAAGGGTCAATTAGATTTATTGATAGGTTTTTTAAGCTAAAAGGAGACAATAGAAAAGATAATTTTACTAAATTAACATTAATTTCCGGAAATACCCGTATAATATTTGATGGTACTTATCCGTTAAAAAACGTTATTAGGGGTAAAGAAAAAAAGCCTCGTCAGATGATGACTTTTAATAGTACAGGCAAAATTGAGGAGGCCCCTGATGATAAATTTGTTAATTTTACACCCCATTATTTTCCAGGGACTTTGATCTCTGCAAAAATTTGCTTAACTTACAGAAATATTGAACAATTAATTAATGAAGAAAACCGAAATTTTACTAGGGAAGTATCGTAATGTCGGGTCTAAAGTTTTTACTGGCCGAGACAGAGGGAAAGAAGTGCGTGAAAAATCTAAAATTGATACTTTAGAGAAACAATACGATTTAATTAGTATTATAGTACCCGACGATATTCGATCAATTAATCCGTCATTTTTAGAAGAGTTTTTATTTAATGTTATTATTAAATTAGGTAAGGAAGGCTTTTACAATAAATTTGAATTTAAAACAACAGGACGATATAACATTGAGAGTGATTTAGAAGAAGCAGTAGAAAGTATATTAAGAGAAGAAAATGCCTTAGCAAACTAAACTAATAATGCAGATATTTTATATTATTTCCTGCATTCAACTCTCGGATTTTGCAGATATTGCGCAAGTTATCATTGCTGTTATTAATGTTATTTTAGCTTTTTATGTATTTATTTATCAGAAAAAACAAAACAAAGAATCTGATCTGAAAACGGCAAAATTAAACGAACAGAATATTAAGTTACAATGGTTTAAGGAATTAATTATCCAGCCAAATATTAAACATTTAGAAAACTTTTTTGAGCACTTAGAGTCACTAAAAAGCTGGATTACATCAGATGATATGAACGAAGAAAAAATTATTAATCTTAATCGTACCGTTAATGATGCAGCTGCAAAGTTCAGAATCGATTTTTATGATATAATGCTTAAAATTAATGATGAGCTTTATAAAAATATTAAAACTGAAATTGAAAACCTCGTAACTATCCTAACTACGGCTTTCTCTAATGATGAACATAAGTTAACTAACGAGAAAACATATAATAGAGAAATTCTTGAACCAATCAGATACGCAAAGCATAATATCATTACACTAATATTTAATTATAAAGGTATATAGTTTATAAATCTGTCCCTCTTGTCCTTTTATATGATACCCTCACCTTTTACCTTAGCTGAGCACTAAAACTCAGCTAAATGTCTATCATACCAGCCAACACCCCACAAATAACAAAAGATGAAGTAGTAAGCCTGATCAAAAAAGCTCATCCCAGTTTTATACTGCCTGATTTCTTTATAACAGGTATACGTGGCTATTATAAAAATATCATGGGAAAGCCGGGTGAAAATGATCGTAAGCTGTACGATGATGCTATTTTCCTGGTAGGGAAAGATAATTTCCTAGCATTTAATGCCAATACGGATCCGTCGGCTTTTAAGCAGGGTATTGCCAATTTAAAACCGGGTATCTGGCCGGTATATACATTTGATCTGCATCGGGGAAAATACCTGGCCTTATGCCAACGGGCAGGTAAGGTAACAGTCATCAGAGATGGTAAAGGAGAAGATACCGGCTGGTTTGGGATAAACATACATGAAGGTGGTATTTACAATACATCTTCCGAAGGATGCCAGACAATACCCAAACCCCAATGGCAAAAATTCATAAGCAATGCACAAATATTGGCACAAAAATATTGCGGCAAAGATTGGAAAAAGAAAGCATATACCTATGTGCTCATCGAACTATAGCAAGTTTTACAAGAAAATCTTGCAAAAAGTTTGTAAATGGTAGAAATATTACTACCTTTAGTATGTCAATCAAAAACAGGTTCTCTATGAAGTCAAGTGAGTTTCACAAACTGGTTAAACGAAATGGATGGAAGCTTTTGAGAGTATCGGGCAGCCATTACATTTACGAAAAAGATGGCAAAACTTACCCCGTTCCTTTCCACGGAGCCAAAGAAATGGGTAAGGGAATTGAAAATAAAATTAAAAAAGAGATGGGATTGAAATAAACCACATTTTTTAAAAAATTGTATATGAAAACAGTAAAAATTATAATTGAAAGAAGTAAAGATGCTTTCTGGGCTTATGCTGAAAATCTGGAAGGAATAAGTGGTGTTGGGAATACCGTATTGGAAGCTAAAAAATCAGTGCTGGAAAGCTTTGAATTACAAAAAGAACTGGGGAATATCCCTGATAAGAAATATAGCTTTACTTTTAAGTTTGATGCTGAAAGCCTGTTAAATTACTACAGAGGTATATTCACCAATGCTGCCTTTGAAAGGCTTACCGGCATTAACCAAAAACAATTACAGCATTATGCCAAAGGGCTTAAAAGACCTCGTCCGATGCAAGCTAAAAAAATTGAAATGGCCTTGCATTCATTAGGCCGTGAACTAATGGCTGTGGAACTTTAGTTTTTGATTGACGTTAAAAACTTCTCAGCCAAGCCATGCTCTTTGAGTGTGGCTTTTTCTTTTGTCCTTTTTACACACTGCCTGCTAAAGTAGTTTAGCAGCGTGACGGAAATCAATTTATACCAGCCCGGTAAAGTAAACATAAATATCTCCTTTCCTACCGAATGGAATGAGCTTTTACTATCCGAATTGGAGATTGTCAGCCAAAGTATTTTACAAAACTTTAAAGTACCATCCGCCGCCAAAGCAATGGTATTTTTGAGCATTTTGAAAAGCCGCTGCAACATTAAAGACATTGAAAAAAGAATGGATGCGGAAGATGCTACCATAAACGGCCTGCCGCTCATTGACTTCATATACAATAAAAATAATTTAACCAAACAGCCATACCCGGTTTTAAAAATTTCCGGATTTCTAAGTCTGTATACGAAGAAAAAGCTTTTTGGCCCTGAGGATGACTTTAATTCTCTTACCTGTGGTGAGTTTGAGGATGCAGAAATTTTTTACAATGAATTTAAAACCAACCCTTCCGAAAAGCCATTGGTCCATCTGGCAGCTATCTTATACCGGCCTGAAAATGTAAAATACTGTAGCAATCACCCTTCAAAAGGATTTGTGCAATACAATGCTGATAAAATGGTTCCACATTTTATGAAGCTGGCGCCATGGAAGCTATACACCATTTTTCTGTGGTACGCCGGATGCAGAGAACAATTGCCTTTATACTTCCCCAATGCTTTTGGCGGAACCGCCGGCAAAAATGATGAAATAGATTTTCTGGCTTTTACCAAGTGCATTCATGCCGGAGCCGGCCCGAAAAACGGCAGTCGCAATGAAATAAGACAAACACTTTTAAAGGAATTTTTAATGGAAATGGAACTGGAATCAATTAAAGCAAAAGAATTACAACAGCAATACGATGCAGCAAAATAACGTAAGCAAGTATATTGATTATTTCCGGCAACTGGCGGTAAAGCATAAGGATATACAGCATGATCCGGCAACCGAAACCGGCGATGGCGATATAGAAAGAAAGCGTTTCACAACATGGAACAATGAGGAAGTAATCAGCGGATTACGTACTAAAATTTCTTTTCCTGCCTTGCTAATTGAGCTGTATGAAAACAACCTTAGCAGTGAAACGGTATATGATGTTCGCCAACGTCCTAAAGGAAGTTTTACAGTACTGGAACATGCGGCTACCAATGACCTTTCCGACCAGGAACGAGCATATGCCACTGCTGAAACAATCGTATATGATTTATTGAAAAAAATATGGCAGGATACTTATGGTCCGGATGTAGATCGTTGCAAAACGCTTTTCAAACAATTCCGGTACAATATCAATATAACTCCTACGGGTAAACTTTTTCAAAATGAATACGGCTATTATGTAGAGTTTGACTTCGATTTCCAGAATGATATTGATATCAGGATAGCACCTGACCAGGGAACTTTTATCGAATAATTATGTACTCATTTAAAAACTTAAAATCACCAAAGCATCTCACTTCCGGCATTGCCGATAAAGTGTTGTTTGCTCCCGTAAGCTGGTTTGCCAAAAACGGGATTAAAAGCCCTGGTGTATTTATAAATTATGGTGATGAAGTAATTATCAAAGATTCCCATGTTTTCTTACCACAAAAAGGTTTTATAGAATGCAGTCTTGCTCCTGAAAAAAATAATTATGATGCTAAAACCATTGGCGAAACCGGATTCCAAAAGTTTAGCAACGAACTAAAAGTAGTATTGCCGGGAAGCTATCACATACAGCATGAAACTGTAAAAAACCTGCTGAATACACCTGTAATAGTGTTGGTAAAAGATATTGAGTGTGACGACGACATGTGGTACCAGATCGGTAATAGTTGCGTACATGCTTATGTCAGTGCTGATTTTTCAACAGGCACTACGAAAGACGGCAATAAAGCCTACATCCTGACTATTACCAATACGGCAAGCAGCATTTTGCTTTATAGCGGCAACATCGTACTGCTAAGCGGATTAAAACCAGTTGCAATAATAAAGGGTACCATCAATGGAAATATTGTTTCCCTGAATTGTGAAGATAGTTTGACCATCGGCAACGGTGTTTTTGAATATGAAGTTATGTATAACGATACTAATGACAACTTCAAGACGCTCATACTTCCCGGCAATCAAATTACTAATCAATTCAATACCGATATACTTATTGACTGGGATGGCGAAGGCTTTGCCGTTTCGGTAAAACTTACTGATGATGGTGGAAGTGATGCGACATTAATGACCGATGTGGAAATAGAACGGCCATATGTAGCCGGAAGTTTTGATGAAGGTTTCAATGAAGGATTTGATTTTAACATACCATAAAACAAAACACAATTATGAAAAAACACTTAATTCTACTTGTATTTCTAACGCCGCTATTAGCAACGGCACAGCTCAGTACTTACATTGAAGCCGCAAAAAACTACACCGATGCCAACATCATTAACAACAACCTGAGAATGGTTACGCCGTTAAAAGTAAATACCAGTATCAGCAAAGTTCTTGATGCGTTAAAGTATATTGATACGGCAAAAAAATTTAATACAATACCTACCTGGCAACAAACATTAAATACCCCTGATGGTAAAATACTCACAAGCAATAATTTTATTGAAGGAGATAATAAATCTTTTGTGTTTGATAACTTTTCAGAGTTTACCGCTAATGGTGAATCTGTTTCATTTAAAGCAAATACAGAAGGCTATTTATATGGCCCTTTTTGGGAAGTAAATAAACTACTAATCGCCAATCAAAAGTTTTTAGTTAGAGATAGTGCAACTTTTAAGGGATATGGTTTGCTTTCAAAAAAGTTTAATTACGCTTCAAATATCAATGGCAACTTTGATGATCTAAGCTTAGTATCCAAAAAGTATGTAGATAGCCTTAATAATATTGCTATAGCAAATAGCTGGGGCATTACAGGTAACTCGGGTACAGTAGATGGTACCAACTTTATTGGCACTACGGATAATGTGCCGTTTAATATTAGGGTTAACAATCAAAAAGCAGGCAGAATTGATTTAACAAATTCATTTTTTGGCTACAGAGCTGGCAATTCTAATACCTCTGGCTTTGGTAATGTAGCTTTAGGAAACAATGCTTTGTTTTCCAATACCAATGGAGCAAATAATGTAATGTTAGGTAGAGATGCTGGATATTCCAACACTTCAGGATTCAACAATGTGGCCGTAGGTCGTTACGCATTGTATAGTAATGCTGGAGGTAACCAAAATACAGCAATTGGCTGGGGAGCTATGTTTAACAACACCTCTGGCATACGTAATATTGCTCTTGGAGTGGATGCGTTGGCGGCTAATACTACAGGTGAGAACAATACGGCTTCCGGTTCCAGAGCTTTATATATCAACACTACTGGCAATAATAACACTGCCTATGGTGTGGACGCATTGCTTAATACCTCTGGCTCAGATAACACAGCTATAGGAGCTAGAACTTTTATGTTTAACGAATCTGGGAGCAAAAATACAGCAATAGGTGCAAATAGTGAGGTAGCTTCTAATAATCTTACTAATGCCACTGCAATTGGCGCAAATGCGTTTGTATCTCAAAGTAACAGTTTGATTTTGGGATCAATAGATGGAGAAAATGATGCTACTGCGAATACAAATGTCGGAATAGGCACAACAGCACCATCAGAGCGCTTACATGTTGTTGGCAATCTTAGGTTGGTTAATGGGTCTGAAGGTGCCGGTAAAGTATTAGTAAGCGATGCCAATGGCGTTACTTCATGGTCCGGCAGCATTGCTGTTAATAAGTTGGCAGCGCTTACACCTAATATGGCATTAGTATCCGATAATGATGGATTCATTACTACGTCCAGTATTACCTCAACTCAGATAGGTTATTTAAGCGGCATCGCCTCTCCACTTACTACTATGTTTGATGGGAAAGTGACTAAAGGGGGTGATGCAGGAGCTATTGCAATAGGTACCACCAATAATAACGATTTAACCATAAGACTTAACAATACAGACAGGTGGGTATTCGATGGCGCTAATGGTTATCTAAGGAGAGGCAATGGCACTTCTAGTTTTGGGCTTCAATTTTATGGAACGGGAGCCGGATCAACAGTAACATTCGGGGATTTGTTTGATGTTTCTACCCCTTATATAATGATTAGGGAAAGAAATGGTACAGACACTGATCAGGGGCAGATTTATAGCCAAAAGGGCGCCGGCATATTTACAGGTACGCTTGATAACAATCCAGATTTATGGGTTGATCAGACAGGCCGTACCGTTATTGGTGGTGAAACCGCAGTAACCGGCAATGCACTCTCTGTAATCGGAAGCAGTGATATATCCGGCAATTTAAATGTCCAGGGCAATGGTACTTTTGGTTCATTTGTTAAATATAAAACATCATTAACTCCAACTACCCCTGCTAATGGTACCGAGTGTAATCTTTACTTTAAGTCAAATAAGCTGGTTATCCAATATAATGATGCCGGCACAACCAGGTATAAATATTTAGACCTCAATGGTACCGGCGTTACCTGGATACATACTACTGTCGCACCTTAATTATTAACAATAAAATCAATCAGAATGAAAAAAATCTTCGTAGTACTCATCATCACATTTTGCTTTGTCGGATTAAAGTTAAGTGCTAAAGCTTGCGCTTATCCGGCTAAATCATTTATTAATAAGCCAGTTATTTGGATAAGCATTACAGATTCTTTACCTCCGTTAAATACTATCGTTAGAACCCATGTGAATACCAATGGACTGATTTCTAATGAACAAAAAGCAATGTTAAAGGAGGATGGCTGGTATTATCCATCCGGATTAACGCTATTGCCATGGGTGCCTACACATTGGGAATCTTTATAATAACAAAAAATGCCGCTAAAAGAAGCTTTTATTACCAAATGCCTTACTCAATACAATGAGGAAGTAATTACTGCGATAAAAATTGCAGCTAAACGGGCCGGCGTTGGCGTGACCGGTGAGGCTATTAATTCACTTAGTTACCAGGTTTACCAGCAAAGTGCAGGGGGGCGAAGTGAACTGACATTTAAAGAATACCTGCGCTTTGTTGATATGGGTGCCGGACGTAGCCATCCGCTGGGAGGGTTAAAAAGTACGAAACTTGCCTTACAGAGCAAAAATAAAGTGGGTATTGCACAGGTAAAAGACAAAGTAAGAAAACCCAAAAAAATATACAGCAAAATAGCCTATGGAAAACTAGGCTTTTTACAAAGTCAATTACTCTACGGTTACACGGAAGAAGCAATTGAAGCTATTAAAAAAGAAATGCAAAACAAAACCTAAATGGAAGTAGTATTAATCAAGCAACCACCTGAAATTTCATTTTCCGGCAATCCTATGCCATACATTTTTAGCATTACACCTTACGGAACTATGGAAAAAACACAGGATATAAGGCTTGTAATTAAAGTTATGGTTGAAAGCACATTTGGCAATAATAATTTTATAGAAGCAAGAACACAGCCTTTTTATCCTGATTCAAACGGACAGGTGAAGATTGAAGTACAAACGCTCATAGATCCGTTTTTAGAATACTATACTCCAAAACTTTCCTTACAACGACCGGTTCAGGCTTTTAGCCAGCGAAAGCGTTACCGTATACAATATCTTTTACAAAAAGATGGCCAGCTTATTGGAAACGTTCAAAACTCATCTGTTCTTTATGCAATCAAGGGTGGCATGAGTTATGACCAGTGGAATCCGAATACATTTTTTAGTAAAAATATTATTATTGATAAAAAACCTTTACATTTTATAACTGAAAATGAAAAGTGTCATATTGAAGATATAAAGTACTTGTTTTGGACTTATCCTTATTCAGACAATAAAGTTCAAAAAGTTATGATTGATATAACTCTGGATGATAATACTGTTATTCAATATGACATTCCTTACACCGTATTCTGTGGAAAGTGGGGTATTTGTTGTGTGCCAATAGGATTTAACCAAATTAAATTGAACAGTTTGGTTCCAGTTGGTAAATGGCCTGTTCATTACTCAGTGAAGGTCGTTAATTCTAGTAATATTGCTATCGTCGCACCTGTAACCTATTATATTGATCACAGAAATTTTTACGACACATACCAGTTATTGTATCGTAACAGTCTTGGAGGACTGGATACTATCAGGTTACGTGGTTCAGTAGACTTTGAAGCGGATTATGCCAGGCAAAATGCACAGCGAACAGTAACTCCCTCTTACTACAGTAATAGCAATTTGCTACCACAGAATATTGATGAAAGTGTTGAGGAAACACCAAAATTTAAAGGTGATACCGGTTTTATAAGTAAATCGGTAGTTGATAAGTTAAGAGATTTGTTCCTTTCTACTCAAAAAATGGAACTTGAAAAAAGTAAACTTTTACCCATAATCATTAATAATAAGAATGTAAAATTTTTCTCAAATAAAGAAAACCTGTTAAGCATACAAATTGAATGGCAACGGGCTTACAATAATATATTTTATACTCCGGCAGGTACTATAGCCCTTAATCAAACATGTCCGGCGGTAGAAGTTTTAGTTGTAAAGCAATTAAATAAAAATTTATTGCAGATAATGTATTCGCTGCAAATACCTTATGATAGAGTAGAAGTTCAGGTAATTACTTCCAATGGAACAGAAACATTTTACTATACCGGAAATGCGCAAACTATTAAGCAAACATTTAATAATCCCATTAATAATGGTACGGAAGAAATTACAGTAAAGGCTCGTACTTTATGCGAAGAAGATGTAAATCCTCCTAATGTAGGACCTTTTACTACTATACAACTTGTTATAAATGGCAATAGCTTACCTGTTGCAAATCCGGATATATACAATATAGCATCCGGTTACAATTCTCCCATCATTCTGCAAGGATCTGTACTCGTTAATGATTACGATCCGGATGGTGATGCCATTGAAGTAATACCGGATAATGGCAATACACAGAAAGGCGGAACATATAACATTAATGCGGCCGGAATTATTACCTATACACCACCGAACAGTAATTTTATAGGTGCGGATTCTTTTATTTACAATATACAAGAGTTTGGTGGTGGCACTCCCGTATCCGCAACGGTAACCATTAACGTAGGACAATTTAGCGGAAATGTCTTTGCTAAGATTGTATTGAGAAATATGCAATATATTAATGAACCAAACTATAACCAGGGAGTTGGTGAAGTATGGATAGATTTCTTTAATGATCCCGGAGGTACTCAACCGATAGATGTAACAGGAATGGGTATTACGTTTAACTGGCGCAATCATTTCATACAACAAAATTTTGATCCGAATATTATTGAGGGCGATCAGGATAGCAGTATAGCTGGTACGGGAACAAAAGTGAAAATATTCGAAGGTGAAATTTATGTCTATGAAGAAAAATATATAGACTATGAACCATGGCCATATCCAAGAATCAATAGTAACACTTTTAGTATATTGCCAGGAACAGGATATGTTGGAATTTAGAATGTCCTTTTTACAGCCTGCAAATCACATCAATTTTACTTAACCCGATAGCCACTTTATGCTTCGGGCAGTAAAATATGAGCGTACGTACAGATGTCATCAATCTTAATGTAAACGTCAATGGGAATAAGGCCCAAAATGAACTTAATAATCTGCGTAAAAAAGCGGCAGATATAAAGTCCGAAATGGAAGGTCTTAAAAAAGGTACCGAAGCATACATTGCCAAAAAAGCCGAACTTAAGCAGGTTACCGATGAGATGGATAAGCTTAAAAAGCAGATCGGCCTTACGTCTCTTACACAAAAGGAATTAATAAGAGAACTCAATACTTTAAAGGCTTTGCGAGGTTCGGTAATTCCCTTTAGTGATGAATATAAAGAGCTAAGCAAAAGTATTAAAGAAGTAGAGAGCAGACTATACGATGTAAGAAACGGCGTACAGGGGTTTTCAAGTTTTTTCAGTAAAATAAAAGATGAGATTAAACAGTTTGGTGTAGCTGCAGCAGCCTATTTAGGCTTCGAATTTATATCCTCACAATTCACAAGCATAATTAACGGTGCAGGCAGGTTAAGTGATAGCCTCGCTGACATCCGAAGGGTTACCGGACTGACGGCAGAAGAAACAAAAAGTCTCAATAAAGAACTTACGGCACTTGATACCAGAACAAGTACGGCAGGCTTACGAGAAATCGCCATTATTGCAGGTAAATTAGGTGTAGCCAAAAATGATATACTGGGCTTTACACAGGAAGTAGATAAACTGGTAGTGGCTCTGGGCGATGAGCTGGGGGATGCAGACCAGATCACTACGCAATTAGGGAAAATCCTTAATGTATTTGACGGAAAGGTAAATGCAGATAATATTTCCAGGCTGGGAAATTCCTTTGTAGAATTAGCCAATTCCGGTGTCGCCAGTGGTGGATTTATTGCTGATTTTACACAACGTGTAGCAGGTGTGGCCAAAGCATCGGGATTAAGCCTTGGTGCTACCGTTGGCTTAGGAGCCGGCCTGGAAGAATTGGGGCAAAGAAGTGAAAGCAGCAGTACGGCTATCCAAAAGTTATTAAACACTATTGCATCCGATATACCTAAAGCTGCAAAAATTGCCGGAGTTGATGTCAAAAAATTTGCACAAACTTTTGCTAACTCCCCGCAGGAAGCATTAATACAATTTGCAGAAGGCCTTACCAAAAATAAAGCTTCATTCGCTGAAATAGCCAGCAGCTTTAAAGATGCCGGAGAAGAAGGTGCTCGGGTAGTCGATGTGTTACAGGCACTAGGTCAAAAAGGTGATTTTTTAAGAGAAAAAATTGAACTCGGTAATAAATCCCTTAAGGATACGGCGGCCATTAATGAAGCCTTTGCACTAAAAAATGAGACATTCGGAGCTACGCTTGATAAATTAGGAAAAGAGTTTAATAAATTGGTTACAAGCCCCGGTGTAACAAATTTTTTAAAGGGAGCAGTTGAAGGCACTTTAACATTTATCAGAGCTGTAGCGGCTATACCTGCACCTGTGATAAAATTCGGAGCGGCATTGGCCACCTTAATTGCCGGTATAGCGCTGTTCAGGTCATCAATGGTTCAAAGTGCAATAGTAAGCCTATATGAAAGTGGTGCAATTGTTAAAAATACAGCTGTAAAGATTTACAATACCGTAATAACCAAAGGAATCGCACTAGCGGAGGATATTGCCACCAGGGCAAGGCTGGCAGCCATAGTAGTTACAGAACTTTTTACAGGAAAAATAAAGCTGGCTACGGCAGCAACACAGCTATGGAGCTATGTTTTGAAAGGAAGTTTAGGACCAATTGGGTTAGTTGTAACTGCTGTAGGCTTAATTGCAGGTGCAGTATATGGTTTAATAAAAGCATTTGATAATAGTAGTAAACAAATTAATTATCATACTGAAACTTTACGAATAGCCAACCAGGAAATGGCGAAGGAAAAAAGCCAGCTCGATACCCTCACAGCAGTAGTAAAAGATAACTCAATAAGCTTGGGTACACGTAAAGATGCCTTGGAAAAATTAATTGCCATAAGTCCTGAATATTTAGGAAGGCTAACATTAGAAAACATTGCTACTAATGAAGGCAAACTAATCCTGGATCAGTATAATAAAGCATTAGAAACCAATGCCAATTTAAAAGCTGCCAACCAGATTAAAGACCGGGAGTTTGCGAAAGGTATTGAACTTAGAACAATTAAGCAGGAGCTTGAAATTGCTAAAGCATCCAGAAACTTTGATGCCCTGAGCGATAAGGCAGCTGAATTTTTTAGAAATGCTGCAGGCAAAAGAGATTTTAGTAACGCTGATTTTATTGGCGCTCAATTTATAGCTGCCATTAAAGAGGTAGATAAGGAAATTGATAAGCAAACCAGTAATATTAATGCAGCTACTGATAACTATGTTACCAAAACAAAAGAACAAAGTGATGCCCGTAAGCAATTCCTGTTACGTGAAATAACTGAAGCAAGAACAGCACAGAATAATATTGCTAAAGAGGTAGGAAAAGGTACAAAGGCATACGAAGAAGCAACAAAAAAACTGGAAGATGCCCGACAAAAATACTTTGATGAATTTGGCTCTGGTAAAAAAACCGGGCAAAAAACACAAGATATAGCAATACCTCAGGGTGAAGAAGAAAAAAAAGCTGCGGAGAAAGCGGCCAAAGCTGCCGAAAAAGAGCGTAAAAGAATGGCCAAAGAACGTGACAACTTAAAAAAAGATGCGGAAAAATTTTACGATGAACTGTTACAGTTAAAAAAACAGGCTGAGATAAAAGGCGAAGAACCGGAAGAAGCAGAAATACAAAGAGTAAAAGAAAAGTACGCCGCTTTAATTGCAAAGGCTAAAGATTTTTTCCTTAAAAGTGCTATTACTCAAAAACAATTTAATGAAGACCAAAAACTAATTGAGGAGGCTCAACAAATTGAACTTGATAATATTTTTCAGAAATACTATAAAAAACGTATAGAAGATGCGGAAGCTGCAAAATATGAGCAGGCATTAATTGATAGCGAAGAACTTAACAATGACAGAAAGATCAGTATAGCCAAAGAGTATGCTGAGGGGAAAATTGGTAAGGAAGAATATGAAAAGGCCCTCGTTAAAATAGAACGGGATGGAACGGACGATCGGATAAAGATTGCTGAAAAATATGCCAGTATAATGATTGGCACTGTCAACGGCTCAAATGTGGCGGTAAAAAAGGCAGTGCTGGATTTAAAGAAATTCAGAAAGGATAAAGAAAAAGAAACTACGCAGGATGCTATTGATGAATCCGAAAAACGTAAGGAAATAGCTGATCGTGAAGAATTATCTAAAGCTAAACGTGCAGTTATCACCAGCCGCCCGGGAAGTGATGCAAGATTGGAAGCAAATAAAAAACTATTACAACTACAATTTGAACAGGAAACTAAATTTCTTGATGAATTAAGTGAGTTATACCAATTAAAAGATGCTGAGAGAATTAAAGCTAGAGAGGATTTAGAAAGGCAACATATCATTGATAAGATCGACGGCATTATGCAGTATGTCGGATTTTTTCAGGATGCATTAAATAGCCTTAACCAGTTTATTACTAACCGGGAAAACGCACAGTTTGCTAAAGAAAAAGCCTCCAACGACAGGAAGAAAAAAAGCTATAAGGATCAGCTGGATAATAAACTACTTAGTCAGGGACAATATGACAAAAGAGTTAACCAGATCAATGAGGAACAGGATAGAAAAGAACGAGAGTTACGTAGAAAACAAGCGGAAAGGGAAAAATCGCTGGCTTTATTCAGGGCTATTACAGATACTGCAGCAGCTGTTGTAAAATCTTATGTAGCCGGAGGTGGATGGCCATTTGGTATTCCTTTAGCCCTTGCTATGGGCGTAGCGGGAGCCTTACAAATAGCTGCTATTAAAAATGCTCCTTTACCTGAACTGGCAAAAGGTAATTGGTTTACTACAGGCGATAAGCATAGCGATCCCAGCGGCGGTATTCCTGTAAAAATTGAAAGAGACGAAGCCGTTATTACTGCGGCAGCCATGACGGATAAAAACCGCTATACCGTTACCGGCACTACGGCACAAATCACCAGCGCTTTAAACAGCAGGGCAGGCGGTGTTAATTGGGCCGGTGGAGCGGTAATACAAATGGCAGGCTCATCAAGGATTAATCCTGAATTGCCACGAATAATGGCTCAGGGTGGAGTTGTTCGTCAGATCAGCGATAATCAAACTACGGATAACACTGCCGAAACCAACCTGCTATTAAAACAGCTTATTGCCAGGCAGGTAGAAAATACCGAAGAAATAAAAAATATGAAAACCAAGCTACATGCGGTAGTCAGCATTAAAGAGTACAGGGAAAAGGAAAAGTTGTTTGAGGCTGCAAAAAAAGCAAGTGGCTTTAGCTAAAATATTAACATATGCTTCAGATTTATTTATACGGGCCATTTTATGAAGGCTTTTTGGATATTAACCCGAATACCGAATTGGAAATTGAGGATCTCTCCGGAATTTTTGATGAAGACCTAAGCACAGGGTTATACAGCCTGCCGGTAGAACTGCCCTGGACAGATCGTAATCGTAAGTTATTCGGCTTTGCAGAAAGATTACAAAATTTCAATACAACTCCTAAGCAATACCGCTGTGATGTGTATGACAGGGGCTTCCCGGAGCTGACAAATGCACAATTGACTATCCTGGAGCGTAGCGGCTTATTCAGTTATAAAAAAGGAAGTTTTAATGCAAGTATAGCCGGCACTAAAGGCTTGTTTGGTAGTGTGATTAAAAGCAAGACTTTACAGGATTTAAAACTTGGAGGAACTATCAAGTGGACTAACAAGGATAGCAGGGAATTTGCCAATGATGTAATGCACGGTAATGAACCCGACTATCCATATATTGTGTTTGCTCCCGTAGCAATTGAAGGATTTATTGATACAGGACGTACCGATTATACTACGGAATTTCTGGCCAAAGACACCGTGAACAATCTAATGCTTAATAATGGTCCTGATTATTTCTTCGGGAGGCCGCAAAGTGGTAACCCTACCCTACCTGCAACCAGTGGCACGGAAGAATACGTGGATTTTTTTACGGTACCCTTTTTTAAGCTGAAATACGTACTACAAAAAATATTTACTGAAAACGGCTATACCGCATCGGGCAGCTTTATCGACAGTTCGGATTTTGACGACCTGGTTATTTTCAATAATTATGGCATAGAAAACTATGTAAGCAATGTTGACATTAACCGCAGCATTTATCCCTCCAACCATTTGCCAAAAATGGAGATAAAAGATTTTTTAAAATCCATCTTTGATTTTTTTAATATTTATCCTGTTTTTAACGGCAGCAACAATGTTCAGCTGGTATATAGAAAGCAAACAATCACCAACAGGAATATACTAAGCCTCAACGATGTTTGCAGTAAGGAATTTACCGCAACAGTAGAAGGTACAGGTGATGAAAGCGGCTATAAGCTTAACTACACCTGGGACAGTAACGATGGTTACTACAGCGACAGGGTCAAAGATTTAAAGGATAAGAACCTGGTTGCAACAGTTGCTAAATTTTCTGATTTGGCTAATCTCAATTTAAACCAGCAGCTTACAACCGACGACATTGTTTTTGTGCAGGCGGACAATTTGTATTACCGTGTTGCCAATGCCTTGAATAATCCGATTTTATGGGATGCGTATGCGGAAAACCTTTACGAATATAACAATGGTAAAGGTGAAAGAAACATTGCACCCAACCTTAGTACGCTATGTACTTACGTAGAGTATGACAACGGCGAAGCGTTATATAAAAAACGCAATTATGTTGGTACACGACAGTTGGGCAGCTACCGGAATAACAAAGGAACGGTGGTGTTAAACGATTTTCGACTTCGGATTTTTTATGTAAAACAATTACCCATCGGTGGCGGATATACGGTACCCGTCAGCTTTAGTCATAATCGGGATAAAAATAATAATATCGTGGAGAAATACAGCTTATCATGGCATGGTGAAGATGGAATAGCAACTAACTTTCACAAATCATGGCAACAGGTTAAAGAAAATAATGATGTTGTAAAAACAGAATTACGTGCCAGTCAAAAATTGCTATCTGAATTACAAGCATATAATATTTATGAAATAGATAATATATTATATCTGCCATACAAAATTGAAAGGAAAATACCTTTGGATGGGAAGTTGACAATTAGCCTTACTCCGTTATAGCTGTAAATTATTTCAGTATGTTTGCTTACATATAAATGTACTCTTATGAAAATATTTATTAATTTATTATTTGTACTATTCTTATTGGTCATTTCTGTACTTAGCTACGCTCAAAATTTTATAATTGGGGAAAAATACATTTTTAATGAGCACATGTTTTTCCCCTACGACAATATAAAGTTTAATGTATTAGAGAAATGGACATTGATAAATTTTGAAAATGACACTCGTTTTGGTGAAAATAATAAAACATATTATTTTACTAATCTAAAGAGTGATACGATTGAACTATCTACGGCTCAAATCAATTATGACAAAAATCCAAAACTTTGTTACGATATGAATGAACTAAGTATACTTATTAAGCAAAATGGATTATTAAAAGCTAAAAAAATATTACAAGGAATTGCATGGATAGGAATGTCAAAAAAGCAAGCTATCGCCTCTTGGGGTAATCCTACAAACATAAATACTACAATAACAAAATATGGTAAGACAGAACAATGGATTTATGGAGAAAAATATTTATCCTATTTATATTTTACTAACGGAAAATTATCTTTAATTCAAGATTGATTTATATATTCGCCTTGCAAAGACTATTCCCTAAAGAAGCCTCCACCTTATGGTGGCAGGCAAACCAATGCAAGTTTGGTAGCTTCTTAGGGAGTCTTTGCAGTGACCTGTCACTTTTTATTTATTTAAAAAAGGCGGAGAAATGCAAAAACAAACTACTACCGAAAATCAACCCGTTACCCAAATTCCCCCGGTTGTTGATGGCTTATTAGAAAAAATCAAAAATTATTTATTGCAGTGTTATAGTCCTGCCGCTACATTACAGGAGGCTACAATACTGATGAGTACCCTTGAAATTTACCAGGCTATGCAAAAGCTATATCCTACCAATGCTTACTCAGCCGATAAAATTGCTCAATGGTTACATGAGGGCGGATATAATTTCACCGATACCGGAAAGCTGCAATTTGAGTGGATGTTGAAAGCGGAGGATTAATGTCCTTTTCATGGCCTTGTAATGCCTATAAGTTTGTTACATGAAAAAGATCATTGGATTTTTTAAATTAAAAGAAATAACGGAAACACATTTAGTTGTACTTCAAGTGCTTGTGATTACGAATGTAATATGCGGAATACTTCTAATAGTTTTAGAATGCCTAACACTAAAGAAATAATAAGTCCGACAACTGCAAAAGTAAAGGTCCACCAATAAGTTTTAAATATGCGTTTAGCGTTTTTTACATCATACTTTAATTTCTCGTCGTTAAGCCTTTGCCTTTCTCTATCGGCATTTTCTTTATTTTTCAACTGTTTGAGATATACAAAGTGTCCGCCGGCATCTTTAACAATTTTTCCTAACTGCGTAAGACGAAAATGCCAAATGTTATTAGGAATGTTTTCTATATACCCAATATCATGTATAAGTACTCTTTGTAATTCATGTTTTATGTGTAAAGCAATATCCTTTTCAAGTATTTCGAGATTAGAGCTTTTAATAATTTCTTCAAGAGTAAACTTACCATCGACAGGAGCACCAAGAAGAATAATATCAATAAAGTCAAATGATTTTTTATACGGATCGCCTTTAAAATGAGGGTATCTGGATAACATTGAAAATAATTATTAATTCAAATTTTAAAAATAATAAACTATGTCTCACGAAAAAATAGTTGAACTAAAAATGCAATGTTTGCAATTAGCAAAAAGCCATGGATATGGCGATAAGGAAACTTTGGAAATTGCAAACAAGTACTTCGAATGGCTAATGAAATTGTAATATTTACAATTTAACCAATGTTTCTACAGGAAATTTGTATTCTTCAAAACGAAAAGTGGTTGTATTATACCAAATACAAATACAGTGGTTATCATCCGCATACTTAACTACCATAACTGGTGAATGCCTGTGACCGGCAGTTGTTACAACCGTATCACCTTGTTTAAACTTGTGTTCCATAATTTTATTTTGAATTTATATTTAAAAAACAATTTATTAATCCATAACCCTACGTTCTTCAGAATAATCTCTATAAAATAAAAGCCAATCCACATACTAAACTTCCCACGACATCTGTATTTCTCCACACTATGCGGAGCGGCGCCGGCCCGTACCATGTTGTTGATGGACAGCCGTTTGCTCTAATTGCTGTTGAAGCCGCTGTATCTCCCGCTGTAAAGATTCAATGGTATGATTCAAAGCGTTGATAGTTTCTTTTTGACTTTTTATAACATTATCCATTAATTCATAAACTTCATCATGTGCATGAACTTTAGTAGTCTTTTGAGGAAGAGAAACACCTTTTACAGGTTGTAAAATATTTATTCCATACATCTGTAATTTAAGATGAAAATCATATTTAAATATTCCATTGTTTTGCTTAGCATTCCTTACAAGGTAGTTCAAGTTCTGCCTTGTCATACCTATAGATTTAGCAAATTCATCTTGAGATTTATAATTACTTCTTATATACTTATTCAAAATTTCGACTTCGTTAAGCATTGTTGTTAATTATGTGTGGAAAAATATTTTGTCTTTTTATTTTACATTTTGTAAAATATTTTTACATTTGTTCTAAATTTAAACAAAACTAATTTAAAGTTTTACAAAATGCAAAAAACTGTCAATAAATTAACACAGAAAGAAAGGTTTGCAAAAGAATTAAAAAAACTTGCAGAAGATATCACACCTTCCGACAGAGCTGCATTTATGGAAGAAAACCCCATAACTCCAAGTAACTTAAGTCAATATTTAAATGGAAAAGTATTTGACAATGACAAGGCAGCATTGATGATAAAATATTTTAAAGCACGAATTGCAAAAAGAGACGAAGTACTCCATTAATAATTTTAACAAACTTCTACCTGTAAAATGCTAATATGCAAATAATAAGTTTTTCCACCAACCCTAACGGCAAACTGTTTAATGATCATTTCGGCGATATAAGAATTGCTGATATTGAAAAATATTACTGTGGCAACGTACTGGAGTTAAGATTAAAAAATCAGGTAATGGGAATCGTTCAGGTTGTGGCAGTACGTGAATTTAAATTCCATAACATAAGTGATATACTCAGCTATCTTAATATTGGTAAACCGGCTGCTTACCAGGCAGACCTATTAAAGCGATACTATTTACACCAGGAAAATCTTACAAGTGACAGCAAATTAGTACATATAGCATTTCATTACACTTACAGGAACATCAACGTACATGCAAACCTGCTACAGGAGTGGTGGCAGAGCAAATTAGAACAAAATCCAAAACAATCCCTCACCCAAAATACCCTATTTAACAATGAATAACAAAGACATGGACTTAGTTTCTTATCAAGAATTTGTCAATCCAAATATCTGCTATAGATTGATGAAGCTAGGCTTAATAATTAATACAGCCTATAAATGGAGGGTAGTAAATGAACACGGAACTTTAACTACAACAATCTTTGATGTAGATGAGTACTACATACAGGGCAACAAGCATACCGATGCCATCGAAAAACCTACTTACATACAAGCCTTCCAGATAAAAGATATGGAAAGGCTTATTCCGGATTATATGCTTACCCGGAATAATACGGAGTATGAGTTGCACTGTAGCAGCCTGTTTGATATGACGGTAGAAAAATCAAATCGCCTGCCGGATGTATTTGCCATCATGGTATTAAAAGCAATCGAATCCAAAAAAATTGATGTACAACAGGCTATAACAATACTGACAAAACCGAATAACTAACCAATGGCAACTTATGTAATTACCACCCTTATTGGTGGAAGGAAAAAATTTATTACTGCATTTACATTACGATACAATTATAGCTTAATCCCTGAATTTTCAGAGGAAGGCAATAGTGCTAAAGTATTTACTTCAAAAAAAGAGGCAGAAGATAGTATTCGTAATATTCATAACACACATGATCGCACTTTCATTATAGAACCTCACCAGAAAAGTAAAAAAAATATTATCCACCCTAAAAACCGTTTACAATGATACCACAGCACACAAAAGCAGAAATTGTTACAAAACTTGAACAAGTACCGACACAAACATTATGGGGACTTGGCATACAGGCATTTTTAAATAATATTTCATGCAAAGTTGATGAAGATTTTACAGGCCTGATAAGCGATATAAAGAGCGCTATTCAGGATGGCCCTAATCATATGAAAGAAATTCTAGGCGATAGCTTTAGCTACTTCAATACCGTACAACTTTAAAATAATAAGTATGAATGCAATAAAAACTTTTCGGGACGAATTGGCTATTTCCCTACCACATGAGCTTATTCCTAAAATAAAATCTGAAAAAACATTATTTCAGTTAGCTGAAAAATTAAACATAAAAATTGATCCTGATGAGCCAATGACTTTAGTTGATTTTATAATTCAATACCAGGCAGTAATGCGCTATAAATATGCTGATGCCATGTTGGCTGCAAGACATAGATAATAAAAAATTTAAACTTTAAAATATGAAACAGGAATTTATTGAGAGTATTGAGTTAGAAGGAGGGAAAAAACTTCTCAGGTATAGAGTAAAAGCAATGCCTAAACATAAGCTACTCCTAACATTCTTAAAAGAACAATTAGAAAGTGCCATCGAATATGAGGAAGAAGAAAAGACAGGGTTTATTTCAAGCGATCCTGAATTAAACGAGTTAATTCACCGTTTGCTAAATATTCAGGTTGAAACTCCTGGGTTACCGGATCAAAATTATATATGATGATAGCATTTTCATTCTCTAACCTATCCCTGATGTCATTAAACTCATGTATAAGCTTTGATTTGCTTTGTTGGGTTACGGCTTCGGTAAATAGTTTCCATACGGCATTATTGGATAGCCTGGAAAGGTTATGTACGGTAGCAATTACTTCATTATCATATTTAAAAAAAAGTTGGATCATAGTATTAAAATTTTATAAATAACAAATTAATATGAAATATTTGGCAGCAGCAATTTTACTAATTGTATGGATGGCAATAACTCTTTGTTTAGCCTTAACGTTAATAGGTATTGTAATTATGGTTGATGAAAATTCAGATTGGATGAAAATTCCTAAAAAACTATTATATGTATTTAATCAATAATACATTGAGTAAAGTTGCTACCATACCAAAACACCAACGAAGAGTTACGCCCAAACTGGCTGTGGAAATTTTAAGTACCCACGGTTTAAGTGTAACCGAAAAAGAAGCCAAAAGAATTGTAAATTTTCTTTATAAATTAGCTGCCACAACCATAAAAAATGAAGAAAGCATTCTTATACATAAGGGTTAGTACGGATGAACAGGCAGATACCGGGTATAGTCAGCGTAGCCAGCATGAAATACTTACTCGTTATTGCGAGCTGAATAATATTTCCGTAGTCCAGTCTTTTTTTGAAGATCATAGCGCTAAAACATTTAGCAGGCCCGAGTTCACAAAATTGCTAATGACTATCCGCAAGCATAAAAATATGGTTACTCTGGTATTATTTACAAAGTGGGATCGGTTCAGTCGAAATGCCGGAGATGCGTACCAAATGATTAGCACCCTAAATAAATTAGGAGTTGAACCGCAAGCCATTGAACAGCCTCTTAATTTGGAAATACCCGAAAACAAAATGATGTTAGCTTTTTACCTGGCTGCTCCGGAGGTTGAAAATGACCGGAGGGCTTTAAATGTAATGAGCGGTATGAGAAGGGCACAGAAAGAAGGCAGGTATATGGGAAAAGCTCCATGTGGATACCTTAACAAAATTTCTGATAATGGAAGAAAATATATTATTCCATGCGAAAAAAGCGCCCCCCTGATTGTATGGATATTTGAGCAGATTAGTACGGGGCAATACACGGTGGAAAGTATTTGGAAACAGGCAAAATTAAAAGGCTATAAAGGTAGTAAAAATGCATTTTGGAATACAATAAGGAATCCTTTATATATGGGAAAAATAAAGGTGAAAGGCTATAAAGATGAAAAGGAATACCTTGTGAACGGCAAACATGAGGGCATAGTCAGCGAAAGTTTATTTTATGAAGTACAGGATATTTTAACAGGCCGGAGAAAGTCGGCTAAAACAGCTGTAACATCTGATGAAAGGTTCCCTTTAAGAGGATTTTTAAAATGTCCTGAGTGTAATAAAATGCTTACCGCCAGCGCCAGTAAAGGCCGTTCGATGTATTATGGTTATTATCATTGTACCAGCAGCTGCGGCGTAAGATTTAAAGCTGATTGTGTAAATGATTCTTTTATAAAAGAGCTTTCCAAATGTAAACTCCATCCCGGAATGAAAGAATTATATAAAATTATACTCCATGATACATATAGTGAGCAAAGTAAAAACAGGACACAGGAGTTAACAAAAATCAAGGATGAAATAGCAAGATTAAATGACCGGCAAAATAAAGCACGGAATCTCCTTTTATCAGATAGCCTGGATCCTGAAGACTACAGAAGCATAAAAAAGGAATGCGAAACATCCATTCTTGGGCTGGAACGGCAGTTAGCCGAAATAAGCACAATTTTTGATTACCAGCCGGTGCTGGATAAGGCATTAAATATCTTGGATCAACTTGATAAAATATATAAGGAAGCGGATATTATTTTAAAAAGGGAAATTATTGGTTCGATGTTTCCTGAAAAATTAGAATTTAACGGAGAACATTATCGAACCGCTCGGATTAACGAAGCCGCAAGGCTAATATGCAGTATTGGCAAGGGTTTCAGCGAAATAAAAAAAGGGACAAACCTCAAAATTTCGGCTTTGTCCCCTTATGTGATCCCGCTGGGACTCGAACCCAGGACCCATACATTAAAAGTGTATTGCTCTACCAACTGAGCTACGGAATCTGACACCGTTATTTCTAACGGAGTGCAAAAATAAGGTAAAAAGCAATTACTACAAACTTTTTAAAAGGTTTTTCAACCAATATTGGAATAATTAGGTAAAATATTTATTCACAATAGATTAACTGCCCTATTTTTGCCTTTATGGCAAACAATTTCTTTTATAATAAAGTGGTAGCTATCACTGGCGGCAGTGATGGTATTGGCAGAGCTTTAATTGATGCCTTAATTCCCCTGGGCGCTCAAATTGCTACCTGCGGACGAAACCAGGATAAGCTATATAATTTGCAGGTACAATATTCTAACAAACCACTTCATACAGTTGTTTGTGATGTAAGCAATTACAACGACTGCCAAAATTTTATACGGTCAACCATTAAAGTTTATGGTGGAATTGATATACTCATTAACAATGCCGGCATTTCTATGCGATCATTATTAAAAGATATGGATGTAGAAGTAGTAAGAAAAGTGATGGACATTAATTTTTATGGTACAGTATATTGCACCAAACTGGCATTACCCTACATAATTGAAAGAAAAGGGATTATAGTGGGGGTATCATCCATTGCAGGTTATAGAGGTTTACCCGGCAGAAGCGGCTACAGCGCCAGCAAATTTGCTATGAATGGATGGCTGGAAGCTATCAAAACAGAGTTGATGGCCGATGGCGTGCATGTAATGTGGGTATGTCCCGGCTTCACTACCTCCAATATACGCCAGGCAGCCCTAAACGATACTGGACAACCGCAAGGCGAAAGCCCCATGAATGAAAATAATATGATGAGCGCCGAAATATGTGCCAATCATATTTTAAAAGCTATCGAAAAAAAGAAAAGAACACTGGTGCTAACGTTTACCGGTAAACGAACAGTTTTTTTCAATAAATTCTTTCCTAAACTGGCAGATAAAATGGTAAAAGGGTTTTTCTTTAAAAAAGGTAAGCTGATAAAGTAGGATACACAATATTTATTGTATTTTTTCATTATAATTTGAACGTGAAAGGCTAATTTCGCATGGTCATCATTTAACAAAACCCTTGCCTCTCTTAACATTCACATCAGATATTGGCCAACAGGATTTTTTAGTTGGCGCCATCAAAGGACAAATCTTGCGAACTAATCCTGATTTTTCTATTATTGATATTACTCATCAGCTTATCCCTTTTAATTATCCCCATGCTGCTTATGTTTGTAGAAACGCATTACCACATTTTCCCAAAGGCACCTTTCATCTCATTTTATTTAATTTATTTCATCAAAATACACCACACCTGCTGCTGACACACTATAAAGATCATTACTTCGGCTGCGCCGATAATGGCTTATTAAATATGCTTTTCCCTGATGAGACATCACAAAAAGTAGCCCTTCCGATACCTTCTGATATGGAGACCAATACTATAGCTTACAGTAATATCATTATACATGCTTTTAATGAAATAATAAAAGGAAAAACTCTGGAACAAATAGGCATCTCTGCACCTTCTATACATGTAAAGGATTCTTTGGTTCCCCAATACGGTGATAATTGGCTGGATGGGCAAATTATTTTTATCGATAATTTTGAAAATGTTATTGTAAATATTACCAAAGATGAATTTGAGAAAAGACGTAAAGGCAGAAATTTTAAAATTGTTTTTAAAAGAGATGAAATAATTGAAAAAATCAGCCATACTTATGCTGATGTCCCCGAAGGGGAAAAACTGGCCTTATTTAACGCTGCCGGCTATCTGGAAATTGCCATCAATAAAGGAAATGCTGCCGGCTTATTCGGGTTACAAAGTTTTTCTGATATACAACAAAGTAAAGTTAACTTTGCCGCCAACAGATCATTTTACCAAACCGTAAAAATTTTTTTTGAATAATAATTTTGTAACTATTCAGTCCTCCTAAAATTACATTTTTTTTGCATTTCAAAAAAAT
>CAZPHA010000007.1:0-86345 GCA_964586215.1 uncultured Ferruginibacter sp. | reverse complement strand
CTTTATTTTTGCTTATCAACTTAAATATGTCTTATAAAACAGGAAACTTGGATTAAATAATATTACATATTAAATATAATATCAATATAACTAAAGGGTTATCTGCTTTTTAGGTAGGTTTCTACAGTCATTACGGGAATGTGAGCAGAATGATAATCTTTTAAATTTCTTGTCAAAATAATTCCAATGTCATTCTCAACTGCTGTAAAATATTGAATGCCATCTTCAAAATCCTTAAAATCGGAAGAGAGAGCCAAGTCAACAATTTTATCTGTTACAGCCAAAACAGTAACAAGGGTTTTAAATTTAAGCAGTTGTTTTCTTGCCTGGGTGGGGGAAAATTGTTTGGAGAGTATATAGTTTAAGTTAGCAAAAGATAAGGAGGCAACAAATATTTTTAGTTGCTCTTTATCGGCCAGCGAAAACAAGCCGGCTGCATGTTGATAAAAAGGCTCTCTGGCGCTTAATAAATCCAGAATGATGTCAGAATCAACAAATACTTTTCCCATTTACTTGTATTTGTTGGTTAAATAATTGGCATATTCTTTTTTATGATCATAATTTTCCGGAAGTTGAATAATGCCGGATAGACTTTTCACCAGAGGGGTGATTTTGATATTTTTATCTTTTGATTCATTGGTGATTTTTTGCAAATAGGTTTCAATAAGTTTGGAAAGGCTGATATGATGCTTCTTTGCATAAGATTTTGCTTTTTCGATGATATCCTGTTCCAGGTTGAGTGTTAATTTTGTATTCATAATAACATGTTACGTACAAATATATAAATTTTATACGTATAAATAATGGATAATTTGTTAAATGATAATGGATAATTGGATTTTTTTAGTATCTACGGGATTTTTTTGCAAAAAAACGTCGTAAATATAAAAGAATATACGAAATAACCTGAATTACACTAATTTAATATTGTTTAATTGTAAAGATGGAGATGAGTTTAATGTTCAATTTTCAATTGAATTTATTCAGTGGTCGGTAGACAGTCGTCGGTTGTCGTCCGAAAAGCCCGACCCGACTGACTAGCCCCAGCCTTCAGGCTGGGGAAGGAAGGCGGGACACGCCCAAAATAAAAAAATACTTGTAATTGTCATAACTATTCCTATTTGCCAGTGTTTATTCTTTACCAAAAAATTAGCTCAAAATTTGTCCCTAATCGCTAATAATCCAATATCTTTAGCGCTTTAAATTATTATCAGATGAAGAAAATAACTTTTTTATTGCTGTTATTAGTGGGTGGCATTCAAAGCTTTGCCCAGAGTTTGGATGATGTGAAAAAATTTGCTTTACTTAATCAAATTGACAAGGCCAAGGAGGCAGTTGATAAATTCTTACTGGTAGAGAAAAATCAAAAGAATGCAGAAGCCTGGTATTATAAAGGATTTATTTACAATAGCTTATCTCGTGAGCCTAAATATGATAACTTGTGCACTGCCGATTGTAAAATGGAAGCATTCAATGCATTTAAAAAGTATTTAGAGCTGGATGCGAAGGGTGCCTTTTTAAAGGATGAGTCGTATGGTTCGCTTTTTGATTTATATAACGGCTATTTTGATAAAGGTGCTACTGCTTTTAATGCTCAAAATTACGAAGGGGCTTTTCAGAATTTTAAAAATGCCTTATTGGTAGAGGAATACATTAATAAAAATGGTTTTGATTATAAAGGATTCAAATTTGGTTCGTTAGATACTTCTTTAGTTTTAAATACGGCTATTTCTGCTCGTTTGGCTAAAAAAGATGATGATGCGGCAGCTTTGTATACACAATTGGTAAATGCCAATTTAACTGCTCCTCAATATTTAGAGTCTTACCAATTTTTAGTGGATTATTATGAGAAAAAGGGTGATCAGTCAAAAATGCAGTCTATTATTGATAAAGGTAAAACATTGTATCCTACTGACAGCTTTTGGATGGATGCAGAGATGAGTGCGTTGACCAAAGAGAAGGATAAGGATAAAATGTTTGCCAGGTATGATGAAATGTATCAAAAGTACCCTTCTAACTTTGTGGTTGCTTATAATTATGCGGTAGAACTATACAATGCACTGTATACCAGCGATAAAAAGCCTGCAAATGCGGAGGCTTTAGGCAATAAATTAAACGATGTTTTAAAATCTGCTATTCAGCAGGATTCAACACCCAACTCAAATGTGTTGATGGCCCGTCATTTGTATGCGGCGGCTGCCGATTGTGATGATGCCATGAAGGCTATTAAAGGGACTAAGCCTGAGGATGCAAAAAAGAAAACCGACCTGAAGGCGAAATTTATGAAGAATTTGAATGATTGTATTCCTTATGCAGAAGCGGCTATCAAATATTTTGCAGCACAGCCTAAATTGAAAGCATCCCAAAAAACAAACTATAAATCAATGCTGGATTATTTAAGCCAGATTTATCTGGCGAAAGGGGATGCTAAAAAATCGGCAGATTATGATAAAAAACGTTCTGAGGTAGATAAGATGTGATTTTTTAGCAACACGAATTGGAGTTGGACGGACAGACCGCCGACCACCGAATGGGTGTTGTTGATTCAAATGAGGCTACCGGGCTTTTCTATTTTTTTAATGGGCTACAAAAACTCAAATATTTTTTGTACTTTGTATGCCTAAATTTACATCTATGTCATTTAATCAATCTTCACTAATGGCGGAGGCAATGCCGCTGAATCAAACCCTTTTGCCGGAATTGGAACAGGAGGGAGCATCAACTCGTAAAATCCTGGCGCTGGTACCCTTTACCAATCCCGACTGGAAACCTCATGAAAAAAGCATGACCATGCTTAGGCTGGCTACACATATAGCAGAATTGCCCGGCTGGATCAGCATGACCATTAATACTACTGAATTAGATTTTGCCAAATCGGAGTATAAGCCTTTTGTAGCTGCATCCAACGAAGAGTTATTAAAAATGTATGATGAGAGTTTGGCTAAAGCCATGGAAGATCTTGGCAATGCCAGTGATGCAACTTTAATGGAAAACTGGACGATGAGAAATGGTGATACTGTTTATTTTACGATGCCTAAAATGGCAGTACTTCGAACCTGGTGTTTTAACCATCTGGTACATCATCGAGCCCAATTGGGAGTGTATCTTCGATTGAATAATATTTTGTTGCCAAGTATTTATGGGCCTACGGCCGATGAGCAATAAAAAATTTCAAAGGCCTCTGGTAATTTCCAAAGGCCTTCTTATTATCTTGTATTTAACTTTTACCCGCCAATTCTTATCTGAATACCTCCTCCGTTTTGCATCTCTTTCAGGGGCTTGAGATCAATATTTTTGGGTATTTCAAATTCTTTATCGTTTACTTCTTTGTCTAATGCTAATTTGGTAACTTCTACCGACATGACCCTGCCTCTGTTTAATTTTGCTTCGTACTGCATCACAAAGCCATTTATTTTAGCTAAACCATTGGTTTGATTGTTGTTCCGGTTAATACCTCCGAACCCACCCATGCTACCGGTGGTGGTTATGCCCTGCAATTTGATATCCGGATTGTACCACACTATGCTGGTATCTTTATTACCATTGGATTTGGTGGCAATGAGTAGTGCTTTTTTACAATTATAGCCGGCTATTTTTTTAGTTTCATCCACATAAGCAACATCTACATTCACTGTTGAATTTCGGGGAGTAATCAATCCGCCATCATTCCCTCTTGCCTGCATGAGGCTGTCCATTTGTTTACGCATTTGTTCCTGCTCTTCATCTGTGGCATAGAAGCCGGTTTTTCTTCCCATTATTTCCATAATAGTGGTTGTTTTCTTGTTGGCATTATCCCGAAAAATAGTTGTTTTGCCCATATCATTTTGTGAGACAGTCTTTACCCAGTCATTTTTCAGGTAAGTGGTCGATTGAGTTTCACCTTCACCACCAAAACGTACAATACGTCTTTCTTCCCCATCGCCTGAGTGCATGGTTTGGTTGGCCATGTCTTCTTCAGCTTCAGGTGCAGTGATGATTGTTTTGGTAGAAATCATTGCCTGGGAGATCACTTTTGGTTGGGCAAAAGTTTGTGCACCCGCCAGCAGCAGCGCAGTAAAATAAATAGATTTTGTCATCATGAAATGATTGTTTTAGGGCAACAAAATACGAATTTGTTCGTATAAAAATTAATTTTTAAAAATTTTAATATTTTTTTATGAAAAATGAAATGTTTTTGCATCTATGATAATTAAATCAATCAGCATTATTCTTTTCACCAAAAAACATGCATAAATTAGTGGTACAATCGTTCATATTCAAAAAAATGTATATAAAATTATTTGCATGTGATTAAATTATCCGTGCAATTCCCCACCTGAACGATGCACAGTCGGGCAGGGTAACAACTCGTGTTAAAAATAAAAATCAAAATTTAAAAAAAATGAAAAATGTCATCGCCCCCATTGCTATTGCTGTTGCTATTATTATTGGCCTTTTCCTGGTTGGAAATGCTTATAAGTACAAGTTTAAGGCAACTGAAACCATTACGGTAACCGGCCTGGCCGAGAAGAATTTTGTAAGTGACCAGATTGTGTGGACCGGTAATTATTCCCGAAAAGAAATGGAATTGAAGAGCGCTTACACTTTGCTCAAAGAAGATGAAGCGAAAATTCGGGCATACCTTAAAGGGAAAGGCGTTACAGACGCCGAAATGGTTTTTTCAGCCGTTTCTATTGATAAAGATTTTGATGAGAAATACGATGCTGAAGGAAGAAAAATTGGTTCAACTTTTACCGGGTATAATCTGCGTCAAAGCGTAACGGTTGATTCGAAAGATATTGACAAGGTGGAAAAAATTTCCAGGGAAATAACGGAGTTGATCGAAAGCGGTATCGAATTTAATTCTTCGGCGCCCTCTTATTACTATACCAAATTATCAGAGTTAAAAATTGACTTATTGGCCAAAGCAAGCGCTGATGCCAGGCTTCGTGCCGAAACGATTGCAAAAAATTCTAATAGTTCTTTAGGACAAATTAAAAAAGCTACGATGGGTGTTTTCCAAATTACCGGCCAAAACAGTAATGAAGATTACAGCTATGGCGGTGTATTTAATACAACTTCAAAAAGTAAAACTGCTTCTATTACCATTAAGATTGATTTCGCTGTGAAGTAATTGTGTGCTCAATTGCTAATAATTTTATTCCCAAGCATAAATAATACGCAATTTTACGTATGAAAATACGATAAGTTGCGTATGTGTTTTTGTGTGGTTTTTGTTGTTAGGAGGAAGGATAGTGATTTTATTAGAATATCGATCTAAAAATTAAAATTGAAAAAGATAAGAAAACATATAATAGCTTGGACAGCGTATTTACTTTTTCTTTGGATTTTTGCTGCCATAAAAAGCAATCTTAAAGCTGATTTTCTTACTTTTTTTGTTAAAAATCTTTTGCTTATTGGAGTATTTTATTATAGTGTAAATATTGTTTTCACATTTTTTTTTCAGCGAAGCCGGGTGCTTGGGTTTTTCTATTTGCTAATTGGGATTGCTATTTATTTGATTATTCGATACTATTTACTTTATATTTTACTTCCTCATTTTGGTAAACCGATTTTTGATCCATACAAAGTAAATACATTTTATACTGACGGTATCTTCCTATTTATATCGTACTCTGTTTATGGCTTGCTATTTTGGTATGCTACAAACTATATTAAATCTGAGCGAAAGTTGTATACTTCAGAGAAAGAAAAGTTACAATTACAAAATCAAAACCTCCTTCTGCAAAACGACAATATAATGATGGAAAATAATTTCCTCCGGGCCCAAATAAATCCTCACTTTCTCTACAACTGTCTCAACTTTTTTTATTCGGAAACGCTGGAGAAGCATCCTTATGTAGCAGATGGGATATTGATGCTATCGGATATCATGCGATATTCGCTAAAAGATTACTCACATAATAACGGACTTACAGAGCTTTCTGAAGAAATTGAACATATTGAAAATGTGGTCAATATTCACCAAATGCGGTTTGTGGGGTCCTTGCATATTAAAATCAAAGTAGAGGGCCATCCCGAAGGTAAGCTAATAGCGCCTATGGTGCTTATTACACTGGTAGAAAATGTATTCAAACACGGAGATTTGCACGACAGCAACCATCCGGCCATTATACATTGTAAAATTGATGAGGCTAAAAAGAATATACTACTTTCCACCTTCAATAAGAAAAAAACAGGCTCCCGGGAACCGTCAACCGGAATTGGCTTGGCTAATATTGAGCAACGCCTGCAATCGCTGTACCCTGATAGTTTTAATATCCATACTTTTGAAGATGATTTTAGGTATAAAAAAGAGATTGTGGTTCCGTACGTGTAGCGACTGTTGTTAATGCCAGTTGATTCCTGTTTAAATCCTTTAAAAATACTCATTTTTTAGTATGAAAATATGATGAAATACGTATGGGTATTTGTATGTTTCTTGCTCAATAATAGTAATCAGTTGCAACGATTGCTGGATATTAAGCCCTGGTTGACCAAAAGAAAAAATAAAAAAGGTAGTGCATTCCGTAGCACTCAAAAATTGGACGCCGAACATCCAACCCATGGCGAAAGACAGGTGAGGATAAATTAAATTATATTATTAAAAATGATACAAACATCAAATTTTAACAGTATGGGTGTTTATCCCCTAACTAAGGCTGAGATAAATGAAACAAATGGAGGTATTTGGTGGTTTCCTCCGGCATTGGTAATAGGGCTGGTAGTGTCTGCTGCTAATAATTTTGGAGATATTCGTGAAGGTTTAGCGGATGGTTGGAAAGGAACCCCTCGTCATTAAAGCAATCGTTAATAAACTCATGAAAAAACAATATAAAATGAGTACATTAGAAATGATTGCTTTTGGCGCTGTTATTTTTTTAATTATTTGGCTATTTCAAAATTTGCCAAATTTATTTCGTTCACTAAAAAATTTATTCTAAATGGAACTTAAAAAAATTAGTTCGGATTTACAAGAGTTAGATTTCGAACAGGCTGGCGAAATTAACGGTGGAGAGTCACTTTGGTATTGGATAGCCTATGGTGTAGGCGCAGTGGTGCATGGTGCAGTAGTCTTTGCTAAAGAAGGTGGCAGTAATGCCGGATTATGTGTCCACTAATTGATTAATTATAGCAGCAAAATAATTTATTTATTTGCTGCTATTTTTTAAAACAAACTAAATTAAAAAGAAGATATAAAAATTCTATTTCTGATAGAGCGTATACACTTATGAGCGAATTATTGGAATATTGCTATAAGTTGAAAAATCTGCCCCCTAGCATTGCAATTGATAACATTTGCTACTTAATTTATTCATTATAGATTATAATATGTCTGCCAGAGTAAAAAATATTTTACTTTTTATCACTTGCCTCTCAGTTGCTATTCTTAATGGGTATTTTTTCAATTATCTGAATAGTAGATACTTTCATTATTCATCTAATAATAGTGGGTTGTCAGAATTTTCGGAAATAGAAAAATTCATTATAGTAATAGTTATAGCTCCAATATTAGAAACATTAATTTTTAATTTACTGCCCAATTTTCTATTAAAGAAAATTAGTATTCATAATAAGCCCTTATTAATACTACTGCCAAGTATTCTTTTTTCTATTTTTCATTTATATCATCCACTTTATGCATTAATGGCACTGGTAGGAGGTATAATAATGAATTGGTATTTCCTTAATGTGCATAAAAAGACAAAAATCGCATTTTGGCTGGTAGCATTATTACATGCAGCCTATAATTTTTATGGTTATTTATTTGTTAACTAATTCTTTTCTAACATGGTTAATGATTTTATTAATGATAATAGAATTTCTTATCTATCTGAAATTAGGCGTGTAAATATTTCCATTTACTGGTTGGTGATGTTAATAACAATTATAAGCATTTCATTGTTGCCTGTCATTAAATTTGATATTTCCGTAAAATCGCAGGGTATTGTACGCCCAAAGGATGAAAAAACAGAATTGAGATCCTCTGTTACTTCCATCATTGATAGCATTTACTTTAAAGAAGGAGATACGGTAAGAAAAGGAGATATTGTTATTCAGCTCCGCAAAGAAAACATTGGCATAAAAAAGTCAATGAATAATTTTGAAATTAGCCAGCGAGATCAATTTATTAATGATTTAAGAACATTGACTCAAAGAGGAATCTTTAACAACAGTATTATAAACACTTTGCAAAGCCCTGTTTATAAGCAGCAAACAAGTCGTTTTATATTGCAGCTTTCGGAGCTGCATGCCCAACTGAAGAAAGTTAAGAAGGAGTTGTACATGGATTCAATTTTATCAATAGATAGAACATTAGCTCCAAAAGAAATGTTTGATAAAGAAATTGAGTATGAAAAATTAATTGCCAATATCAAAGCTTTGCAGGAACAACAATTAGCAAGTTGGCAATCGGAGTTCGTCAGGTATCAATTAGAAAAAAATCAGTTCCAGAGCGCTAATTCACAACTTACCCTGGATGCTGATTTTTATGCTATCAGGGCTCCTATAAATGGTATCATCCAAAATTTCAATAAATATTATAAAGGTAGTATAGTGCAATCCGGTGAGATATTAGGAATAATTTCGCCTGAATCAGATATTGTTGCAGAATGCTACATAAACACAAGAGATATTGGCTTAATAAAGCCAAATCAACAAGCTACTTTCCAGATTGATGCTTTTGATTATAATTACTTTGGTATATTAACCGGAAAAATACTTTCTATAGACAACGATTACACAATTGTTGATAACAAGCCTGTATTTAAAATCCGTTGTTTGCTGGATGCCAGGCAACTGCATTTAAAAAATGGTTTTTCCGGAGTATTAAAAAAAGGGATGACTTTGCAAGCTAGATTTATTGTAGCAAGAAGAAGTTTCTGGCAACTATTATTCGATAAAATCGATGATTGGATAAATCCAAGTGCGCCAACAAAAACAGCTTAACAAATGCTATTAAAAAGAGTAAAAATACGGCAGAGAGATATGACAGATTGCGGAGCAGCTTGTTTGGCTTCTGTTGCAGCATTTTACAAGTTCAAAATGCCGGTAAGTCGTATAAGGCAGTTTGCAGGTACTGATAAGCGAGGCACAAATATAACAGGATTGATAGAAGCAGCTGAGCAAATGGGTTTTCAGGCAAAAGGGGTAAAAGGTACATTTGAGAGCTTATCCAAAATTCCTAAACCATCAATTGCTCACGTAATTGTTGATGAAAAATTACAGCATTATGTTGTTATATATAAGGTAGATAAAAAATCAGTTACAATTTTTGACCCTGCCGATGGAAAATTTCATAAAAAAACATATATCGAATTCCAAAAAATTTGGACAGGAATTTTGCTTCTTCTGCTTCCCGGGGATGGCTTTGTGAGCGCTAATAAACAAACCAGTAATGCAAAAAGATTTTGGCAACTCATAAAGCCTCATAATAGTATAATGCTGCAAGCAATTTTTGGCGCATTAATTTATACAGTTATTGGATTGTCTACTTCTGTTTATGTGCAAAAAATTATTGATTTTGTTTTAGTAGAGGGGAATTTAAGGTTGCTGAATTTATTGAGTATTCTTATGATCGTACTGTTATTTTTTCAAATTATATTGGGAACAAAGAAGAATTTATTTGCTTTAAAAACAGGACAACAAATTGATGCGACATTAATATTAGGTTATTATAAACATTTATTGTCATTGCCACAACGGTTTTTTGATACTATGAATGTTGGTGAAATAATAAGTCGTGTCAATGATGCCGTTAAAATTAGATCTTTCATAAATGAAACAGCTCTAAATATTATTGTAAATATTTTTATTGTCTCATTTTCAATTATATTAATGCTTATTTATTACTGGAAGTTAGCATTGCTCATGCTTTGTGTAATTCCTGTTTACTTACTTATTTATTTTATAAGTAATAAAGTAAATAAACGATGGCAAAGAAAGATCATGGAAAGTGGGGCAGTACTGGAAACACAATTTGTTGAAAGTTTAAATGCGGTAGGCACTATTAAGCGATTTGGCTTGGAACAATATTCAAACGTTAAAACGGAAAATAAATTTATTGGTCTTTTGAGCTCAATCTATAGGAGCAGTATCTATAGTATTTATATAGGCTCTGGGGCTGAATTTATTACCAAATTGTTCACAATTATTCTTTTGTGGGCAGGTAGTTACTTTGTAATTCAACATCAATTGTCACCCGGAGAGTTACTGTCTTTTTATGCTTTAATCGGATACTTTACCGGGCCTGCTACCTCTTTAATTAGCGCTAATAAAAATATACAAGATGCGTTAATTGCCTCTGATAGATTATTTGAGATTATTGACCTTGAAATTGAAAGTAGCGATAAGAATAAAATAATTCTAAATCCTGATTTGATAGGGGATATACATTTTAAAAATGTGACTTTTCGTTATGGGACAAGAACAACTGTTTTTGAAGGCTTGAACTTGTCCATTCAAAAAGGAAAAAGTACAGCTATAGTTGGAGAAAGTGGAAGTGGTAAATCTACATTGCTTTCCTTGCTGCAAAATCTGTATCCTGTGAAGGAAGGAATTATTTCAATTGGAGGTTTAGATATTCAAGATATTAGTAATTCAAGTTTAAGAAAAAATGTAGGGGTTGTTCCGCAAAATATCGATTTATTTGCCGGTAGCATAATTGAAAATATAGCTTTGGGCGAATTAGAACCGGATATGCAAAAAGTGTTGGAATTATCAAAAATGCTTGGTATAAATGATTTTGTTGAAAGGTTACCTAATACTTACAGCACTTATTTAAGTGAGCAAGGTGTAAATTTATCTGGTGGGCAAAGGCAAAAAATTGCTATTGCCAGGGCTTTGTATCGAAATCCTGAAATCTTAATTTTGGATGAGGCGACCTCAAGTCTTGATCCTGTTAGTGAGAAAAAAGTACAACAAACTTTGCAATGGTTCAAAGCTCAAAATAAAACTATTATCATTATTGCACATCGCTTAAGTACTGTAAAAAATTGTGACAGCATATTAGTACTCAAAGAGGGGAAATTGGTAGAGCAGGGGAGCCATACAGAGTTGTTACATTCACAAAATTATTATTACCAGCTTTGGCAAAATAATGCAGGAGTTAGCTGAAAGTAAGAATGTGTTAGTATTATTTCAATATAGTATAATTCTAAAATTTTAATGCTACATTTGAATTCGTATTTCGGATAAAGCAAAAATAGAAAATACATCCAGAAATATTTCCCAAACTAACAATAAACCCAAATGGAGATACGCCAGGTTATTGATAATATTTATACTGAACTTACCGGGCATTCCTTACAGCCTCCGTCACTGATGAGTGGTGAAAGTGGAAGCTGTTTATTCAAGTATTTATATTCAAAATATTTCGGGGATAGTGATAAATTTCTGGGCGAAGCAGTGCAAAAAATTGCGGAGCATTCAATCAATTATAGTTATACCCCTTTTTGTGATGGTAAAGCAGGTATTAATTGGTTTTTTACTTACTTATATAAGCAGAATATTTTAGATAAAGAGGATTGGCAATTCATGTGTGAGGATGACCATGATTTATTGATAAGTGCATTAGACATGCTGCAAGATGACCGATACGATTTTTTGCATGGCGCCCTGGGGATAGCTTATCATTTATTGTATTCCCGGGGGGACGGCTTAGGAAAATTTTATGAGAAATTTTTTAATACGTTTCAAGCCATCCTACACAAAAGCACCAGTAAAACGTTTATTCCACATTACAGTTTTGAAGAAAATAAACTAATACCGAATCAAATTAATTTTGGCTTGTCGCATGGGATAACAAGTGTTCTCAAATTTTGTATACAATGTTATAATCAGGGTATTTGCTCAGCAGAAGCAAAACGCCTGGCATTTAATGTTATTAATTGTTTGATGGAGTATATTAATAAAGATATAAGTCAATCCTATTTTCCTACCATAAAAGAAGTAGGCGATAAGGCAGATAAAAATAGCCGGCTTGCCTGGTGTTACGGTGATTTGAGTATGGCATATATACTTTTCCAGGCAGGTGGGGCTTTTAAGGATCAAAGCGTATTGGACTTCTCTTTGGAAGTGCTTTTACACAGTGCAAAAAGGCAATCTTTAGAAGATACGCTGGTGTATGATGCAGGTTTTTGCCATGGTAGTGCAGGCGTTGCCCATATGTACAACAGGATGTATCATTTTACAAAAGAAACAATATTTAAGAATGCTTGTGATTTTTGGATACAAAAAACACTTGATTTTGCAGTGCATCAGGATGGTGCTGCCGGCTTTAAAAAATACAACTCTGTTTCAAAAACGCAGGAAACCAATTTTGGATTACTGGAAGGCATTGCAGGGGTTGGGCTGGTATTACTCAGCTATTTGAAAAGTGATTTCAGTTGGGACTATTGTCTTATGTTAAATGAATAAAGCAGGATGAATTAGCCTCTTTTACGTATGGTTGCTACGCTTATTATTTTTAAAAATACTCAATTATGCGTATAAAAATACGATAAGTTACGTACGGTATATTGCCCGTTTTTTGCAAGTATTAAGCTGATTTATGCTGCTAAACCTACTAGAAAGGCTAAAAGTCGCTTAAAAGAAAATCTTAATGTGGTTTTTACCAAGTAAAATTACTATTATTCTGTAATTTTTTGCTGTAAAAATAAATATTTAATATTTTTTTAATGTTTTTTTGACTTTTTTAATTTTTGGTATTGTTTTCGCTGTATAAAGTCGCTTTAATAATTTTTATATTTTTAACCTTTAAAATTAAAAACAATGGAAAAGAATGAATTTTTCAAATCAGAAAATGAACAACAGGAGCAAATGCCTAATGAGGGTAAAATTAAACTTAATAAGAGAACGATTGCGAAGTTTGTACCCAATCAGCTTGACCTTATTAATGGTGGTCAAATAAATCCAACTAACGGCGGTGATGGCCCTCAAACTAATTCATGTGTAGCCTGTATTTCAGCTAGAGTTTATGATGATCCTTGTAATTAAATTAATATGATACGACTGTCTAAAAAGTGCTTAAAATGGCTGTTTAATAAATTTTAAATTTATTTTGAATTAATACATTCAAATATAATTTATTTGCAATTTGGACCTTTTAGACAGTCACCTTTTTATTTTTTAAATAAAAGTATATGCCTAAATTTTTCGCTTATTTCTTATGTACATTTATTTTATTCCACTTTAAAGTAAATGCTCAATCTTGTAATTGTAAAAATACAATCCAGTCTATTATAACTTCTATAGAAGCAGATTATGCAGGATATCATGACAAGATTGAAAATAAAATTTCGCAATACAAATTGATGAAAGTAAATCTTATTAATAAAAGCCAAAAGATTGGTATTTTTAATTATGATTGTTATAAAATATTAAATGAATATTTTGATTTCTTTGATGATCCGCACCTCTATACTTCATTTAATGGTAAACAATTTCCAGATGAAATAAGAAAAATTTTTTCAAAAAACTTCCCAGTAATTTATCCAATAGAAAGAGAAAATATTTCTTTAAAAGGCCCTTTAGAAGACTATTGGATTGATGATGCAAAAAGGTACACTATTAAAATAATTGAAACAAGAAATAACAGATTTGTGGGTTTTATAATAAAGGGGGATTCATTGTTCTGGTATAAAAATCAAATTAAATTAGAGCTGCAAAAAGCAAAAAATAATGCTTATAAAGCCAAGTATTACTTAAGAGATCACACATCAAAAAATGCAGATGTTTTATTGATGAATGACGAAATTAAAATCGGTAGATATGCAAGATTTACAAGAATAAAAATTGAAAATTCATTCGAGCGACCAAAATTTGAATTTAAGATATTAAATAATAAATTTTGTTATTTAAAGATTCCTAATTTTCTTGTTGAAAATATAGGCATTACAGATAGTTTAATGGCCACTAATAAGAAATTTATTGAAACTATCCCCAATTTAATTATTGATTTGAGAAATAATGGTGGTGGTTCAAACATAACCTTTTCGAAGATTTTGCCATTCTTATATACAAATACATTTGTTAGAGATGGGTACTCCATACGATCTTCTAAAAACAACATTAAAGAATATATAAATTACTATAACGATACTACATTCCCTCAAACAATTAGAACCTCGTTTCAAAATATAATAAATAAGCTAAAAGCGCAACCTGATACATTAGTAGAAATTGTTGCTTCAACTGAAACTAAATTTGATTCAATCTATGCTAATCCAAAAAAGATATTTTTGTTAATAAATGAGAAATGCGCTAGTACAACTGAGCAATTAATAATGTATGCCAAGCAATCAAAGAAAGTGGTTATTCTTGGCAATCCCACGGCAGGATCAGTCGATTATAATGATATAAATTCAAGTACTATATTGCCTTGCAACTTTTTAAAGCTTTATTATCCGATGAGTAGAAGCAATAGAGTAGATACCATTAGATCCAAAAATAGCAGGCTAAAGCCTGATATTGAATTAAATATTCCAGATGACAAGTGGGTAGAATATATCTTAAACAAATATAATTAAATTGAAGTATAATAGGATATTATATCATTTATTATTTTGGATTGTTTATACCAGCCTCTGCATGAGTATATCTAGGCTTCAATCTCCAAAAAGCTTTGTAATTGAAGATCAAATCGCAAAATATGTATTAGCCATAAGTATTTTTTATTGTACGATTAGTTTATTAGAAAAATTTAAAAAATCTTACCTCTATTTACGAATCTTATTTATACCAATACCATTCATTTGGTATTACTCAATGAAGTACATATTATACTATTACTTTTTCCCTACTTATACCAGCTTTCCTAAAGTTGATTTTAAATGGGATCAGTTTATTTTAACTGGACTATGGTGGATTTCGCATTTTGCAATGTATGGTTTTTTTTACTGGTACTATTTTAAAACAATCAATGATAAAAAAGCTTTATTCGATTTGAAAACTAGAAATCTTCATTTGCAGAATGAGAACATTAAAATGGAAAATAATTTCCTCCGGGCCCAAATAAACCCTCACTTTCTCTACAACTGTCTCAACTTTTTTTATTCTGAAACGCTGGAGAAGCATCCTTATGTAGCAGATGGGATATTGATGTTATCGGATATCATGCGGTATTCTTTAAAAGATTACTCACATAATAACGGACTTACAGAGCTTTCTGAAGAAATTGAACATATTGAAAATGTGGTCAATATTCACCAAATGCGGTTTGTGGGGTCCTTGCATATTAAAATCAAAGTAGAGGGCCATCCCGAAGGTAAGCTAATAGCGCCTATGGTGCTTATTACACTGGTAGAAAATGTATTCAAACACGGAGATTTGCACGACAGCAACCATCCGGCCATTATACATTGTAAAATTGATGAGGCTAAAAAGAATATACTACTTTCCACCTTCAATAAGAAAAAAACAGGCTCCCGGGAACCGTCAACCGGAATTGGACTGGCTAATATTGAGCAACGCCTGCAATCGCTGTACCCTGATAATTTTAGTATCCATACTTTTGAAGACGATTCTACCTATAAAAAAGACATTACAATTCCTTATTTTGAACATCTAAATGAACTCAGTAATGACACCAAAACCTATAAGCACACTATATGTTAAACTGTATGATTGTTGATGATGAGCAACCGGCCATCAATGTAATTGCCAACTATATTGCCAAAACGCCTTTTTTAAATTTAATCACCACTACTACGGATGCCATTGAAGGAATCAATATCGTAAATGAACAAAAAATTGATCTTGTTTTTTTGGATATTCAAATGCCCTATATCAGTGGAATTGATTTTATCAAAGCTATCAATGGAAAAAGCAAGGTCATTTTTATTTCAGCTCACAGGCAATACGCCTTAGAAGGGTTTGAATTGGATGTGATAGATTTTTTGCTCAAACCGGTTTCATTTGCCCGTTTTCTAAAAGCTGCACAAAAGGCTTTTAGCTTACTGGGAAAAAGTTTTGAAAAAAAGCCTGAAAATACAGAGCCCATAGTAGATATTTTCCAGCAAAACTGTAAAAAATATGCGTTAACACCCCGGGAAATAGATATCATTCAATTAATGCGTGAGGGACATACTTATAAAATAATTGGAGAAAATTTATATATTGCTGAAAGAACTGTTGCCAAACATATTCAAAATATATTTGAAAAAGCAAATGTTTCCAACAAAATAGAACTGCTTAAAAAACTTACTTCATAGACTCTTACAAATATGCAAAAGCTGCTAGTTATCTTTTTGTTGCTGCTTAGCAACAACCTTTTTTCACAAAACCCCTTCCAGGAAGACTTGAGTTTTTTGTTACAAAAAATTCAACATGTATATGCAGGTTATAAGGATAAGGTGAATGAAAAAGAATTTAATCAGATAATTGATCAAATAAAAAAATCATCTTCAAAAGATACACTGGCTTTGCTTTCTAAACTAACCAATTATTTTAAAGATTACCACCTTTCACTATATCGAAAATTGATATTGAATGCTGTGGATAGTATCGAAAGTAATAAAAATTTGATTAAAATAAATGAGTATATAGAAAGGAATGCTAAGCATTTTGATAATTATGAAGGTTATTGGATGGATGAAGACGATGGTATTGTTATTTTTCTAAAGAAAATATCAAAGAATCAATACAACGGCTACATTGTTGAAACTGTAAAAAGGGCACCACTTGGGCTATGTATTTTGAAAATGAATACAGAAAGTAAGCATGCTTTTAGCTCAGATTATACTTCACTAACATGGAGTGTAGCCAGAATCTTCGCAAAATCTTTTTTAAAAAATGATAAAATTTTAATTGTAGGCTCCTATGCTAAATTTAAAAAGCTTAATGACTATAAAGATGGAATGTTAAACCTAAAAAGGCAATTTAGCTATAAGCCTGAAATAAAAATTCTTGATAGCAATAGTGTTCTTATACGAATGCCTGATTTTTCTGGCAATAATGCAAAGTTATATGATAGCATTATAACTGCTAATGAAAGCTACATATCCAGATCAAAAAATTTAATAATAGATATACGAAATAATGGTGGTGGTACCTCGAGGTGTTATAAACCTTTATTTCCTTTCATTTGTACCGGACCAATTATTGTTGGTGGTGGCCATCAGCTTTGTAGCGATGATATTATTGATGATGCAAAGAGTGATTTAGAGCGTTATATCAAAATAAATGATACGTCAAATATTAAAGAATACAAAGATTATATTGGCAAAATGGAAAAGAATAAATATAATTTTCTTTTCTGGGAAAGTGATACGGTTGCTTGCCAACCGAAACCTAACCAAATTAGGAATGTAGCTATTATAATGAATCATGGCTCCAGGAGCGCTGCTGAGCTGTTGGTTTTAAATTTTAAACAGAGTAATAAGGTGAGAACTTTTGGTGAGCCAACTGCAGGAGCTGTAGATTATTTGGATATGCTCACTTATAAATTACCGAAAACACAATACAACTTATGGGTGGGGACTGTTAGAAGAAAACTCACTAAAACAGATGGCAAATACGATGATACTGGCATAAAGCCAGATATCGAAATTTCTGATGATGAGGCTGATTGGGTAAAATTTGTTCAACAATATTATAAAAATCAATAGAAAATGTCATACTTAAAACTTTACACGTTATTAGCTGCAACACTAATTTTTGCGACAAGTATTTCCGCTCAGGAAAATAAATCAAGTATAAATGATTTGGACTTTATTGTAAAAAAAATTGAAGACAATTACTCAGGTTATTTTGATAAAAAAAATAACGGGTATAATAAATGGGCAAAAACAATAAGAACCAAATTGTCATCTTCTTCCCTAGATTCTATAAGTATTTTTCAGCAACTTACTATTCCTGTGTTGCTCTTTAAAGACATGCATCTGGTAATATCCTCCATAAAGCCGATAAATTTTGATAGCGCATTTTGTATAAATAAGTTAAAAGAAATCCCCAAACAAAAAACTAACGTTAAAGACGATGTAGAAGGTTATTGGAAATCTGATTTGAATGATTATATTATTTACCTTAAAAAAGCAGACAATAGTAAGGGTAATCAATTTGAAGCAATTATAGTTGAAACGACCAACAAAAATGCAAAGCCCGGTAGTATAAAGTTTTACATAACTAAAAATAAAATTGACAAGTACAATACTACTGCCTACCTAAATTCCAAAGGGCTTATGGTAGGGGTCTTCTCTTATTTTGCTTCCAGGGATACTTTGGTGACAGGTATCAATGCTAAGTGGAACAGATTAAAAGATTATCATTCTGATTATTTAAAAGGATATACTCCTTTCGATTACAATGCTTCGGTAAGTATTATTGACTCGAATTATATTTCAATAAAAATTCCCAGATCAGATTTTGCAACAAAACATGTCGTTGATAGCCTGGTTAGTGTACACAAAGCATTAATTGAGAGAACTCCCAATTTAATCATTGATGTAAGAAATAATACTGGAGGCTCGTGGTTAGTATATAAGTCGGTGTTTCCTTATATATCTACCAACCCGGTTTTAACGGGAGGGGCTTATGTACGATGTTCGGAAGATTTTATTAACCATCAAAAGGAGTATATAGAAAAATGTAAAATTGATTCAAATCTTAAAGAGTTCTTAGCCGAAAGTGAGGAAGAATTAGATAGTATGATTACGCATAAAGGCAGTTTTTATTACGAGAAAGCTGATACCAATACTAGTTATAAGTTTGATTCAATAACATTATTTCCCAAAAGAGTTATAGTACTCGTTAATTACAGATGTGCAAGCGCTACCGAAATGTTTATAAAGTTTTGCCACCAAAGTAAAAAGGCAATCATTGCCGGAGAGAAAACCTGGGGTGCTATTGATAATGTTGAAATTGTTCCCTTCGAAAGCCCAAGTGGTAATTATAAATTACTCATTCCCAAAGCAAAGATGGATTATGGAAAAGATTCACCCATAGATTTTAAAGGCATTAGCCCGGATATAACCATACCCTCAACGGAGAATAATTGGTATGAATATATTTTGAAGAAATTGGGTAAATAGAATTAATATTTATAAATGGCGCAGCTTTATAGTTTACGATAGACTGAATCTGAGTAAGTTAAAATATACATTATTAAATATTTTATGAGAATAATTCTAAGCATTTTTTTATATTTATTCTTATCATTTTCAAAATTTTCAATAGCACAAAATACCAAAATAAATATTCAGGATTTTCATTTTATAGAAGAGAAAATTAGGAAAAATTATCCGGCTTATAAAGAAAAATATAACGACAGATATAAGAATATGCTCACTATTGTAAAACAAAATATTCTTCAAGAAGCAGATTCTGTTGCAACGTTTCAAGAGCTTATTAAGCCGGTTATGTTTTTTAAAGATTTGCACATGCGATTGCAAAGTACTAAGCCAATTTACTTTTATAGCATTTTTTGTGAAAAAAAAATGAAGGAGATTAATGGTAAAATAAAAAATAGTAAAAGCAAGTATGAAGGCTATTGGCTATCGGATTATAACGACCACATCATATATCTGCAAAGCTCCCAGAAGAGGAAAGACAGTTATTTAGAAGCGGTTGTAATTGAGTCAGCAAATAAAAGTGTAAAACGGGGTAGCATTAAATTTTATATAACCAGAAATAAGATTGATAAGTACAATATTACCAATTACATCAGTAGCAAAGGGATTATGGCAGGTGTTTATTCATATTTTCCTGCAACAGATACTTTAATAACCGGTTTGCAATCAAGATGGTCAAGAATAAAAGATTATTATCCCGGATATCTAAGTAAGTATATTCCGATTGAAGATCAAGTAGAGCTAAAATTATTGGATACAAATACCATTGCAATAAAAATTCCCAGATCAGATTTTTCAGCTAAAAGTATGGTGGATAGCTTGGTAAAAGTTAATAAAGCGCTAATTGAAAAAACTCCAAATCTGATTATTGATGTCAGAAACAATACAGGCGGTTCTTGGGGTGTGTATGGCTCCTTATTCCCTTATATTTTCACAAACCCAATTATTACCGGTGAACAATTTAGGTATTGTGCGGACGACTTTATCGAAAAACAAAGAGAACGTGTTGAGCAAGAAAGTAGAGATTCAAGTCAGATTGAAAGTTATGTAAGTGATAAAGAATTTTTGGATTCAATGATTAAATATAGGGGATCTTTTATCTATCTGAAACCGGATACAATAATGTTTGATTCTATTAAAATGTTTCCACGAAAAGTTATCATATTAACAAACTATAGATGCATTAGTGCTACAGAAATGTTTATAAAAATGTGTCAACAAAGTAAAAAAGTTATAATTGCCGGAGAAAGAACATGGGGTGCTATTGATAATGTTGGTGTTATTACATTCGATAGTCCAACTGGCAATTACAAGTTATTAATACCAAGAACCAAAAACTTCTACGGAAAAACCCCACCTCTCGATTTTATGGGTATAAACCCTGATATTAATATTCCTCCACAAGAAAGTGATGGGTATCATTTTATTAATAATTATCTAAATTACACGTATAAATCTGAATAAATTATACGTATCAAAATGCATCTATTTAAAAAATACTCAAATTCTCCTATAAAAATACGATGAATTGCGTATGGGCTTCTGCCCGGTCTTTGCAGTAATAGTTGTGAATTAATTAATCTTAAAAACAACTATTATGTTAAACTCTTACACCTGGGCTCAGTTTTATGTTATTTTGATTACCTGTTTTATTATATACTTTGTATTCATTTTATTGCGCCAGTATGGGTCCTGGTTCAAAAAAAATTCTTTCTGGAAAAAGAAAAAAAAAGCTCTACAAATTAAATAGCGCCTACTTAGTCATATGCTCAGCCATTGCTTTGATAACTATCGATCGACATTACCGAATGATGCGATGAGCAGGCCGTTTGCTGTAAAACCGAAAAGCACCTTTAGTTCAATCACCTCCGAATGGTAAAACAGGTAGCAGCATGCCTGCCCCTGTTTGTCATGGAGGGTTTTAAATTTTTTTCTTACAAAGTATTTCATAAATGCATTATAATCAATAATTTGTATTAATATGAAAAAAAATTCGTAACTTTACATGGCTGCTTATTACATAGCCCAAATATGTAGAGAAAAATACATTGATACATTAAACCTGATGCGTAAAAAAGTACGTTTAATGTTGACATAATTAAGTTATAACAATGTTCCATATTTATATCTCATTGTTTATCTTAGCTACTACGTAATTATTTCAGAAAAGATAAGAATGTCAACAATCCCTTATACATTTCATGATAAGTTAGTATTGCGGAGTCCATATTTTGCATTTGAGGTCGATCAGAAAGAAAATATAATACATGAACTGTTACATAGTTCTGTTTTCGTGGAAGCAATTTATCTGGCATCACCTGTGCTGCATAATGAGTGCATAAAACTCAGGGAGGGTAGCATTAAAACGGAAAAGGATATTAAAAAAATTACAGTAGCCCTGATTAAATATTACCAAAGGATGTATAGCCGGTGTACGCCGTTCGGAAAATTTGCCAGCTGTACATTGGTCAATTGGAGTGCAAATGAGACGAATATTCAATATACTGAAAGTGATATCTTCCGCAGTACAAGACTGGATATGCACTTCTTGTGTGGATTGGCCCAGCAATTGGCGCTGATGCCAGCCATCAAAAACAGATTACGTTATTTTCCTAACAGTAGTATCTATCAGGTAATTGATGAAGTATGGTACATAGAATATAAATATATAAACGGAAAAAGGAACCATAGAATCAGTGCAGTATCTCACTCCGAATACCTGGAGCATATATTGCAATATGCAAAACAGGGAATTACAGTTGATGAAATGGTTCAGCTTCTTATCGACAAAACTAAAGCCCCGAATGAGGAGATTATACCTTTTATTGACAACTTAATAGCAGAGCAAATTCTGGTAAATGAATTAGAGCCAGCCATTACAGGAAAAGAATTTTTACAACAGGTGTTAGATGTGTTGCATATTATAAACCATGATAAAAATGAAGAAATTACCAGTATTATTGAGTTATTAAAAAATATTGATCGTAAAATCAAAAGCATCGATGCAGCAGGTAATAATCCGGTAAGCATTTATAAGGATCTAATTAATGATATTGGGAAGCTAAATCTGCCTTTTGAAGAAAGCAAATTGTTTCAGGTAGACTTATTTCGAGAACCGGTTGTCCGGGATTTGAATGATAAAATTCAAAATGTTTTACTCGAAGCATTCTCTTTTCTAAGTGGACTTTATACCCAAAAAAATAATGTTCATTTGAGCACATTTATAAAAAAGTTTCAGGAAAGATATGAGTCGAAAGAAATGCCCCTATTGACAGTCTTAGATATAGAAACAGGTATTGGATATGGAAACTTGGTGGGCAATGACCTGCCCCTGTTAGATGATATCTTACTTCCCTCAAAAAATGATGCTGAAACCAGCATCACTTGGAGTGATTCAATGAGCTGGCTATTGAAAAAGTTGGAAATGGCTTGCAGTAAACGACTATTTGAAATTGAGTTTACCGAAGCAGATGTGAAACAGTTTGCAACTAGCTGGAATCACTTGCCACCCTCTGTTTCCGTTTTTTTTAAGCTGGTAGGAGACGGAAAAGTTATTTTAGAGAGTATCGGAGGATCCAGTGCTATCAATTTACTTGGCCGGTTTGCACATGGCAATACCGGCATACGAGAGCTGGCTATGGATATTGCAGCCCGGGAAGAGAGGGCCAATCCGGACATTATATTTGCGGAGATTGTACATTTACCCGAAGATCGAACCGGAAATGTGTTGTTGCATCCGGTTTTCCGGCAATATGAAATTCCTTTTTTAGCTAAATCATCATTACCACTTCAAAACCAAATTCCATTAAGTGATTTATATGTGTCAGTAAAAAACGGCTCCGTTAAATTAATTTCTAAAAAGCTGCAAAAAGAAATCATTCCCAGACTAAGTAACGCTCACAATTATGGTTATACTTCCTTGCCGATTTATCATTTTCTATGCGATTTGCAAACCCAAGGCCTCCGGGGACATCTGTCTTTTCAGTGGGGTAACATAGCCAGGCAATTTTCTTTTTTGCCCAGAGTTGTATATAAAGAGATAATATTATTTGAAGCCACCTGGCAGTTACAAAAAAAAGATTTTGAAAATATTTTGCCAGGCAATAATAACAGTCAGTTCTTAACAGATTTTATATCTAAATGGAAAATCCCAAAATATGCAGTATTAGTTGATGGAGATAACGAACTATTAATCGATTTTGAAAGTAAATTATCAATAGAAGCATTTGTACATACTATAAAAAATAGAAACGCTATTGTATTGAAAGAGTATCTTCCTGCTAATCATAAAATTGTAAAAAATGAGAATGAAGGGTATTATGCCAATGAATTTATCGCAACACTTATTAAAACCGAAAAAACGTATAGTGTCATTAGTAGAAAAAATATGTTTCAATCACCCATACAAAGAAGTTATTCACCTGGCTTCGAATGGGTTTATTTCAAATTATACTGTGGAATTAAATCAGCCGATAACATATTATCTGAAATAGTATATCCGGTAGTTACAAAATTATTGAACGAAGAGAAAATTGATAAGTGGTTTTTTGTTCGATACAATGATCCTGAGTTTCATCTTCGATTAAGATTTCATTTAACGGATAAAATGTTTTTTGGAGATGTCGTTAAGGAAGTAGCCCGAAAGATGGCCCCTCTCGAATCTCAACATATTATATGGAAGTCCCAATTAGATACCTACCAGCGTGAATTGGAAAGATATAATAGCGCCACCATGGAGTTGTCTGAAAGCCTGTTTTTTATAGATAGTATGCAGAAACTTTTATTTCTACAACAAACAGCAGGAGATGAAAGGGAGAATATCAGATGGTTGTGGGGGTTAAAAGCAGTTGATGAACTGTTGTGCTCATTCAATTTTTCGTTACAACAAAAATATAATTTGTTGAAAATGTTGAAAGAAAGTTTTGCAAAGGAGTTTAATGCGAATAAATCTTTATTTCAGCAAATTAACAGAAAATATAGCGCTTATAAGCCTATCCTGCAAAGCGTGCTCAATAATCAGGAGAATAAAATAATGGACGGCAATCTCTTGGATATATTTAATAATAAAGGCTTCAGTTTTAAAAATATTGCTACACAAATACTTCTTGTATTAAATAATGAGAAAATAAGTTTAAGTATCGATGATTTAATGAGCAGCTATATTCATATGAGCTTAAATCGGCTTTTTATTTCCAGTCCCAGGGAACAAGAGTTGATCGTATATGATTTTCTATTCCAGTATTACCAGGCTGAATTAAAACGAAAAGAGATTAAAGATGGAATTGGGAATTTGTAATTTGGTATTAGGTATTAAGGTATTAGGGTATTCAACCTATAATTATGAACCCCAAACTCCAAACGTCAAACCCCAAACCTGAGTAAAAAAGTCTACACATCATGAGAGATTAATACGTATTTAAAGCTGGCATAATTTTATTCGTTTAAAGTAATATTATTTTTATTAATCATTACTTATGAAACGAGACTGTGCCACACAAAGTATTTGGCAGGTTAATACTTCTGATTATGGATCACTGTATAGCGAAACTATTCGTCAGCAAGTTTATGATGTTGTTATTGTAGGCGGCGGTATTACAGGAGTAACTACCGCTTTACTATTGCAGCAGGCAGGTAAATCTTGTTTATTGGTGGAGGCCGAAACGCTGGCTTATGGCGCTACTGGCGGAACTACGGCCCACATCAATACCATTTTTGACACACCTTATCACACCGTCATCAAAAATTTTGGTGAAGAAAATGCACGGTTATTGGCACAAGCCGGCAAAGCATCTATTGATTTAATAAAATACCTGATTGAAAAATATAAAATTGATTGCGATTTCAGCGAATTAAAAGCGTACTTTTTCTCTTTGAATGAAAAGCAGGATAAAGAGTTGGATGAAATGGTAGAAACTACCAGGAAGCTTGGCTTGCCGATGGATTATGCAGATAGTAGCCCCTTCCCATTTCCATACATTAAAATAGCCAGTATCGAAGCACAGGCTCAATTTAATCCCGTGCGATACATATTCCAGCTGGCTAAAGCCTTTGAAGAACTGGGTGGACAAATAGCTCAACATTGCAGAGTTACTCATATTAAGGATGGTGATGTATTAGAGATTCAATCTACCAGAGGGGTAATACAAGCCAGGCATGCAATCTATGCCACTCATATACCGCCCGGTATCAATTTGCTACACTTCAGATGTGCCCCTTATCGAAGTTATGCCCTGGCTGTTAGGTTAAAAGATAATAACTACCCTGATGCTTTAGGATATGATATGCACAACCCCTACCACTATTACCGTACACAGAAAGTTGATGACAAAAAATATCTGATCGTTGGTGGCGAAGATCATAAAACTGGTCATGAAGAAAATACGGAAGCATGCCTGCGAAGGCTGGAAAGCTGCGTAAGAACTTATTTCGAAGTAGAAGAAGTTTGCAATCGTTGGTCATCCCAATACTACGAACCGGCCGATGGCTTGCCTTATATCGGAAATTTACCCGGCAGTAGTAAAAATATATGGGTAGCAACCGGCTATAGCGGCAATGGTATGACGTACGGTACTATGGCAGCGCTTATACTTTCAAACATATTGGTCAACGGGCATAGTATCTATCAGGAATTGTTTAACCCAAAGCGTATAAAACCTGTTGCCGGGTTTAACCATTTTATTAAAGAAGGAATCGATGTAGTAAAAAATTTAGTATTTGGAAAATTAGCAGTAGAGCGCTTAAATGAAATAGCCGATATGGCGCCCGGAGAAGGTAAATTCATCAAACACGAAGGGCGTGTTATGGGACTCTATAAAGATGAAAATCATGAACTCTATGCTGTAAATTGTACATGCCCCCATTTTAAGTGTACCATACATTGGAATATGGTAGAAAAATCGTGGGACTGCCCCTGCCACGGTTCCCGATTTTCTTATGATGGTAAACTGCTTACACCTCCCGCTGGTAAGGATTTACAAAAGATTTATATTAAGGCTGATTATATTACTACCACAGAAAGGAAAGCTTAGTAATTTATTAATAGTAAATTTATTAAATATATCGAAAAATTGCTATTATATTTAAATTTTATTAATTGATAATTTACTAATAATCAATATAATATTTATATCATTAATATTTAATTTTTATAAAATACTTTATACTTCAATATGTGAAAAATCTGTGTATAACTTGATGGTTACTCTGGTCTGTTTGCAGGTTTTATGTGTAGTGAAAAGTATATTTTTACCCTCACTAAAAATAATTACGATCTATAATATTATGCTTCTTAGTAATAAGAATATGGCTTGTATATTTTAACGTAACTTTGCAAACTTAAAAATTAGAAAACGTGCGATTAAAGAGTCTGGAAATTAAAGGATTTAAAAGTTTTGCCGATAAAACTGTATTGAATTTTGACGAAGGAATTACTGGAGTTATAGGTCCCAACGGCTGCGGTAAAAGCAATATTATTGATAGCATTCGATGGGTAATCGGGGAGCATAAAATAAGCAATTTACGTAGTGAAAACCTTGAAAGCCTTGTCTTTAACGGTAGCAAAAGCCGTAGCGCCAGCGGTCTGGCAGAAGTAAGCCTTACCTTTGAAAATACCAAAAACCTGCTTCCTACCGAATTTAATACCGTAACCATTACCCGTAAATATTATAAAAATGGTGAAAGTGAGTATCGCCTCAATGACGTTCAATGCCGCCTGAAAGATATTCACAACCTGTTTATGGATACCGGTGTGAGTACCGATAGCTACGCCATTATTGAATTAGGCATGGTGGATGATATCATAAAAGATAAGGAAAATAGCCGTCGAAAAATGCTGGAACAAGCTGCTGGCATCACCATTTACAAAACCCGTAAAAAAGAAGCCAAGCTAAAATTAGATGCTACCGAACAGGATTTAGCCCGTATTGAAGATCTGCTTTTTGAAATAAATAATCAGTTAAAAACACTCGAAAGCCAGGCAAAAAAAGCTGAAAAATATTTTGAAATAAAAAAAGAATATAAAGAAACCAGTATTGAACTGGCGAAAGCTGCTTTAGAGGGCTTTAACATTACTTATCGTGATTTAAATGAGCAGCAGCAGGCTGAAGTGGATAAACGGATTGAACTGGAAGCGGCCATTGCGAAAGAAGAAGCTGTTTTAGAACAGGAAAAACTTGGATTTATTGAGCAGGAGAAGGTTTTGCAGGAAATGCAACAGTCGTTCAATAATTTGTTGAGCAATTTGCGGAATAAAGAAAGTGAAAAAAGCCTTACCGTACAGCGTTTGCAACATTTGAAAGAGAAGGAAGCCAGTCTGAAAGAATTTTTAGATAAATCAGAAGGACAATTGAAAGGGCTGGACGATAGCATACGGTTTACCAGCACACAAATTGAGGAGGATGAGATAAAACTCGAACAACTGGAAGATAAGCTGGATGATTTGAAAAATGAAGTGGAAGACAAAAGACGAATATTTGATGAAAAACGTATCGGTATTGATGAGTTAAGAAAAGAAACGCATGCCTTGCAACGCTACCAGTTCGAAGCAGAGAAAAAAGTTGCGGTAGCAGATACTTCGATTCAAAACCTGCAAAGGGCGATCCACCAGTTACAAGAAGAAAAACTACATCGTCAAAGCCAGCTACAACAATTAGAAACCGAAAAGACTTCCAAAGAGCAGGAATTAGAACAAAAAAAGGCTGATTTGCAGCAATTGCAGGAACAGCATGAATATACCAAAGAACAGATTCTTCAAACACAAAGTCTTTTGGAAGGCCTCCGCAATCAATTAGCAGAAGAGAACAGAAAACTCGATAGCAAAAAAAATGAACATGACCTGTTAAAAAGCCTGATAGACTCTATGGAGGGCTACCCGGAAAGTGTAAAATTCTTGCACAATAATTCCGGCTGGAATCATACAGCTCCCATACTTTCTGATATTATTTATGTAAAAGAAAACTATCGGACTGCTGTTGAAAATGTATTGGAGCCTTATCTGAATTATTATGTAGTCAATAATCTGGCAGAGGGATTACAAGCCATTCATCTATTAGACGAACATAAAAAGGGGAAAGCTAACTTTTTCCTGTTGGATAAATTTACATCAGAAGTGCCGGCGTATGCCCAACCAGATGGCATGATATCAGCCTTAAGTGTAGTGGAAGTAGATACTAAATATGCTCAATTGGCCCATCATTTATTGGGTAATGTATTTATTGCAGAAAATGAGGAAGCCTTACAAAATAACAGTCAAAATGATAATATCATCATTTTAGAAAAAAATGGGAAATATGTAAAAGGAAAATATTCACTGAGTGGAGGTAGCGTCGGTTTATTTGAAGGTAAAAAAATAGGAAGAGCAAAAAATCTGGAAAAATTAATTGACGAGATTAATGCTCAAACTAAAGTTGTAGAAGACCTGAAAGCAACCATCCAGGCCCGTCACAATGAAGTAATCGCTTATAATGAACAGTTGAAGGAAAATGCCATTAAGCAGGCACAGCATGATATTCAACAGCTTAATAATTCGGTTTTCGCTTTACATAATAAAATGGAGCATTTGTGCCACGTAGAAGAAAGTAGTAATGCAAAGCTGGAAGAACTAAATGTACAATTAGAAGCCAACCACGATGCTATTGCCAGCACCAGAGAGGAACTGGATAAATACAATGCTCAATTAGAGGAGCTTTCCGAAAAAATGCAGGCAATCGAACAAGATTATGCACTGGCCGAGCAGGAATATAATTTTGCTACGGCTACCTTTAATGAAAGCAATCTGCAATTTACTCGCCAGCAAAGTAAAGTAAATGCACTTAAACAGGAACTTGAATTCAAAAGTAATCAATTAAAAGACTTACAGGTTCAAATCGAAAGCAGCAATAACCAGTTGGGAGATGCTATTGCTGAAATTGCTTCAACAGGTAACATGCTGAGTGAATTAGAAAGTCTGCTGGTGGCCATGCTGCAAAATAAAGAAGTAGAGGAAAGAAAGCTAAATGAAGCAGATCAGGCATATTATAATCACCGCAACGCATTGGCTGAAAAAGAAAGTGAACTACGGACAAAACAAAAATCTAAGGAAACTATCGATACTTTGCTCAATGAGATAAAAGATAAGCTTACTGAGTTGAAACTCCAACTGGCAGGTATGAAAGAAAGATTGCATGTGGAGTTTAAAATTGATTTAGATGCGATTATCGATGAACCTCGAATGGGAGAAACACCATTGGAAGAATTGCAGGAAAGAAACGAACGCTTACGCAAGCGGTTAGAAAATATTGGTGAGGTGAATCCGACAGCAATTGAAGCATTTACCGAAATGAAAAAACGGTATGAGTTTATTTTAGAACAAAAAAATGATCTGGTAACCGCTAAAGACAGCCTTTTACAAACCATTCAGGAAGTAGAAGCAACCGCCAATCAGCAGTTTTTAGATACTTTTAATGCCGTAAGAAGCAATTTCCAAAAAGTATTCAAAGCTTTATTTACGGAAGATGATACAGCAGATATGATATTGGTAAATCCGGAAAACTTAGCGGAAACAGCTATCGATATTGTTGCAAAACCTAAAGGGAAAAGGCCATCGTCCATCGGTCAGCTGAGTGGGGGAGAGAAAACACTTACAGCCACTGCTTTATTGTTTTCAATTTACCTGATTAAGCCGGCGCCATTTTGTATTTTAGATGAGGTAGATGCACCGCTGGATGATGCCAATGTGGGCAAGTTTACCAAAATGATCAGGCAATTCAGCGAAAACTCTCAGTTTATCATCGTTACGCACAACAAAATGACCATGAGTGCCGTGGATGTTATTTATGGCGTAACCATGCAGGAGGCAGGTGTAAGTAAGCTGGTACCGGTAGATTTTAGAAGTTTGAATTAACAAACTAAGCAATTCTTCTACTGTTCAGCTAACCGGCTTTGAGCATTAGCCGAGGTTGAATCTGCAGATGGGTTACTATTATCAGATGGCATATTATCGCTGGAGGCAATCCAATTGGGTTCAAGCACCCATTCGCCATTGATATTACTTATTTTATAAGATTTTATGACCTTCTTATCGGTGCCGGAACATTCTTCCTGAATAATGATTTCTTTTTCCTCCTTGTTATTAGGATCAGCAAAAGCTACCGGTATTGCGGAAATGCTGCTCGTAACTTCATCATTTTTATCTTTTAACACAATTTCACGGCTTTTTGTTACAGGAGTACTTTTTACTTTTACAGTTACAGTTCTCACTTTAGCAGTTCGTGCCATGTTTTTTGCAGGAGGATTATCATTAACCGCAAAAACAGGTTTTATATCCCTGAAAATAGGCGACTCACTTTCAGCATCCATCAGGTGATAATTCTTGAACAGAGGTAATGTCCATGCCTGGGTAGGGTTGTTGGCTATCGGCCCTATATTGATGGCTAGAAAATTAAAAGCCAGGCTAATGATGAGCAAAAAAATCGCTACTGCCGTGAGTTGCAAAGTGCGGTAATATTTTGGGGCATAATTAATTTTCAAATTCTTATTGGTGAAATACTGTACTCGTTTTAAAAACTGTTTGCCGGGGCCAACGGCAGCTAGTTGAAATGATAGTTGTTGCTGTTGTTGATATTTTTTTACTTCCAGCAATGCTTCTGCGTAAGCAATGGGGCTGTAATTAAAATGTATCACCTGAATATCACAGGCTTTTTCTCTTTCCAATCGGATATTATTGCAAAGGATCCGTACAAATGGATTAAAGAAGAAAATATTTTCTATTACAATCATTACCCAGTTTAGCAAATAATCGTTCGCTTTAATGTGATTTAGTTCATGCAATATCAATGCTTCTACTTGCGCCGGAGATAATTTGGTAATGAGTGCAGCCGGTAATAACAACATTGGCTTTAAAAAACCGTAGGTTACAGGTGTAGTAATATGATTAGTTAGCCAGATTTGAACATTTTTTTTAATGCCCAAATGCATTGCCTTTTGCTGGCAGAATAATTTTAAATCAATAGACGGCTTTTGTAAATCTTTGCCGAAAGTACCTGTTAAACTTTTCCAGGATAATAAAGAAGTTGAAATTTTATATACTAACGTTAATACATACCCGAACATAATCCAGGGCGTAAAGTATTCCAGCTGCGAGGGGATACTTAGCAGTAGGGTGCTGTTATAAGCATCGTAGTTAAAAGAGTGGCTGATAACCTCATTCCAACAATAATAAAAAGTAATGCCGAATACAACCAACTGAACAGTTAATAGGCCAAACAGAAAATTCCGCTTATGGAGTGGCTGTGCATGAGCATAAATTTTTTCAAATAAAAAATAGCAGGCATATAAAAGTCCGGCCTGCCAAAAACTATGTAATATACTCAGACATAAACTGTAAGAAAAAGCAGTCATGGGTATAACTTTTTATTGACTATTCTTAATATCAACAATTAATTTTTCAATCTGCTCAATTTCCTCTTTACTGGCATGATGTCCACCCAAAGCCTGCAGCACCAGATTGGTAGCTGATCCGGCAAACAGGGTATCAATCATTTTATTTAATAATTGTTTTTGGGTTTTTTCTCTGGTAACGGCAGCTGTATAAATATGTGTTTTGCTGCTATCATCACGGGTTACCAGACCTTTTTCAAACATGATCTGCATCAGTTTGAGGGTAGTGGTGTAGCCGATCTCTTTCGTCTGGGCAATTGCTTCATGTACCGTTCTCACAGTTGCAGCGCCCTTATCCCACAATACCTGGAGTATTTCCAGCTCACTTTCGGTAGGTTTTATTAATTTATGATTGGGCATAATACGAGTAATTTCGTATGCAATATACGATTTTTATCGTAAATACAATAGCCGTTCATCATTTTTTAGAAAAATTTAAGTTTTGGGCTGTCGGTCGTGGAACATTTTTATTAATCTTGTTAGCGGTTTCATATTACACAAGTAGTGAGAACTCCATAAGGATGGCTGCCGTAAGTTTTCTTCACTTACCGTATTGGTTAAAATAACGATGTCAATGATGAACAAATTTCAATTAGAATTGCCAAAGCTAAAAAATATTTAACTTTGTATTTATTAGTGAGGCTCAATTTTTGCAATTCGCCGAAGCAGTAAAAATTGTAAGTAGAATCCCGCAATCGGTGAGATTGAAGACAGAAAGTATAATATTCCTGAGCTTGCTGGGAAAAAGTTTAGGGGCTTGCCCCGGGTTCATACCTGTAATTATTCGGATGATCAATAAATTTACTGGATGAGATATCTGATTATCATATGCATATCTTTTTTTTCTTGTTCCACTTCAAATAGAACCATGAAAACTATTCCTAAAACATTCTCGTTTCAAGGGCATAGGGGTTGCAGGGGGTTATTTCCAGAAAATACAATTCCAGGCATGATTGAAGCATTAAAGTTAGGGGTAAATACGCTGGAAATGGATGCTGTTGTATCTCAGGATAGTCAAATCATAGTTTCCCATGATCCTTTTTTCAATCACGAAATAACTCTAACTCCCAGCAATGATACCATCTTAGAAAATCAGGAAAAAAAATTTAATATCTACAAAATGACCTATAATGAAATTAAAGATTTTGATGTAGGTTCAAAACCTCACCCAAGATTTGCAGATCAAAAAAAGATTAAAGTTTCTAAACCACTATTATGTAATTTAATAGATTCAACAGAAAATTTCATTTATAATAATAATCTAAAGAACATTTATTATAATATTGAAACAAAATGTTTACCCTCAACTGATAATATATTTCATCCCAATCCTGAAATATTTTCAGACTTGTTGATGAATGTAGTTATTAATAAAAAAATTGAAAAGAGAACAATTATACAATCTTTTGATCCAAGAACGTTAAGATATATTCATAAAAAATATCCTAATCAAAAAACTGCATTATTAATTGAAGATGATGACCATAGAAACTTACAATGGCAATTAAATAATTTGGGCTTTAATCCAAGTATTTATAGTCCTCACTTTTCTTTGGTGACTAGAGAACTAATTGATGAGTGTCATCGATTAAATATTCAGGTAATTCCCTGGACTATTAATGATATTAAAGAAATGCGTCGACTTATAAATCTCGGAGTAGATGGATTGATATCAGACTTTCCCAATTTATATAAACATATTTAGTGCGAATTGTTATCAAAGGCCCCGCCATAGCCGAAGGCGGCGATTTTAGAAAATGTCAGCTGAATGTAGCACTAGTGTTTCATATGTGCGTTTTGTATAACATATCCTGTATAGCCCCGACCTTTAGGTCGGGAAGCCTGGTGTCATCTCGAAAGGTGGCTTTAGCCACCTGTCTTATCAATAAATACGGCTAAAGCCATTTTGCTGAGGTTATATTTTGTATCCCTGCCCTTCAGGGCAGAGATATGTTGCGAACACTTATGGGTTTAATTTTCGGCCAAAAATGCTAATGATTGCCTCTGGTAATCATCTGTTCAATCATGTACAAAAGTTGATGGGCTGCCCGACTGGCAGTAGTAGCTGCCCGTTGTGCGGCGGGTGGGTGCGTTGGCAGGGCACTACTACAAAAGGCGGGAGCATATGTAAAAAAATGCATATATGTTGACAGCCCCTAATAAAAACATACTAAGCTACTCTCCATAAAAATTCCCCTCATTTGTAACAAAACCCCCGAGTTTACCGTATCATACTTCAGATACTACCATTCATCCTTTTCTTTTACCGTTCAATATAAAACAATGTACTATGTAATACAAAGTACTTATCTTTGTTAAGTATTCGACAATATACAGCCATTTAAAACAACAAAAAAAGTATAGCCATGAACAAAATTTTCAGTCTTTTGACTGCAACAGCCTTTGCTTTGTCTGCTAATGCCCAAAATACCGGAAAAATTAGCGGTAGTATTAAAGATGGTGGCAACCAAAAAGTGATCGATGCTGCTACCATTTCTCTTCTACAAGCAAAAGATTCTTCCCTGATAAAAACAGCCGTTACGGATAAGGACGGCAACTTCACTTTTGAGAATATACAGGATGGTACTTACCTGGTGCTGGCTACTTCGGTTGGTCACTCCAAAGTGTACAGCAGCTCTTTTGAGCTGAGCGCTGCCAAACCGGAGGCGCAGTTAGGGGTATTGCAACTTCTGCCGGTTGAAAAAAGCCTGAAAGCGGTAACCGTAACAGCTACCAAGCCATTTATTGAAAGGAAAATGGATAAAACGATTGTAAATGTAGAGGCATCGATTAGCAATGTGGGCGCTACGGCGATTGAAGTTTTGGAAAAATCACCGGGAATTACGGTAGACAAAGATGGTAATATCAGCCTGAAGGGTAAACAGGGTGTGAAGGTGTTTATTGATGGTAAGCCGAGCTATTTGTCGGGACCGGATTTGGCCAACATGCTCAAAAATATGTCTGCTGCTCAATTGGAGCAAATTGAAATCATGACGAACCCTTCTGCCAAATATGATGCTGCCGGTAATGCCGGAGTGATCAATATTAAAACGAAAAAAACTAAAACAGTGGGCTTTAATGGTAGTGTTTCTTCGAACTATGCCCAGGGCAGGTATCCTAAATTGAACGAGAGCATCAATTTTAATTACCGTAATAAAAATGTAAACCTGTTTGGTAATTACAGCTATCGCAACGATCGGGGATTTAATAATCTTATTATTCAACGCAAGTTCAGGGATAAAAACTCTAAAGAGCTGTTGTCTATTTTTGACCAGGAAGCCAACCTGTACAATAAGAACCAGTCGAATAATGCCAAATTAGGGGTGGATTTTACTTTGACCAAAAAAACGACCATTGGCGCTGCGGTATCGGGTTTTGTGAGTACCGAAAAATTTAACAATCTTAACAACACTTATTTAAAAAATAGTAACAGTGATTTGCTTTCCAGAACCTATGCCAGAACCGATATGAATAGCCGATGGAGAAATTTTAATGGTAATGTTAATCTGCGTCATGTGTTTGATTCAGCCGGCAGGGAGCTTACTGTGGATGTGGATTATATCAACTATGGCGCTACCGCCGATCAGGCGTTAAGCAATCATTATTTTGGCATTGAAAATGATAAAATTGCACCGAGCGATACGCTGAAAGGCAGCATACCTTCTGATATTACTATTTATAGCGCTAAAGCGGATTATTCGCAACCATTGAAAGGAAATGCCAAATTAGAAGCCGGTGTAAAATTTAGTTATGTAAAAACGGATAACGATGCCCGTTATGACAGTGTAATCAACGGAAATATGGTACCTGATTATAAAAGAAGCAATCACTTTGTGTATGATGAACAAATACAAGCCGCTTATGTGAATGTAAATAAACAGCTGAGCAAAAAATGGAGTACACAGGTTGGTTTGCGTTTTGAGAATACCATTGCCAATGGTAACCAACTTACAACCGGTGAAAAATTTGAACGTAAGTATTCACAGTTATTTCCCACGGTGTATGTTAATTATGATATGAATCAAAAAAATAACTTTTCGGTGAACTATGGAAGAAGAATTGAGCGCCCGGATTATGGTGATTTAAACCCGTTCATCTTTTTCCTGGACAAGTACACCTACCAGGTAGGTAACCCTAATTTACGTCCTCAGTTTAGTCATAATATTGAGTTATCGCATACATACGCAGGAGCTTTCACTACTACTTTAAATTATACGAAAGCTACAGATATTATCAACGATATATTTGATCAAAATGAAGCTACAAAAGAAACCTTTGTAACCAAAAGTAATATTGCCAGTCAACAGCAGGTAGGGGTTGCCGTTAGTGCGCTGATACCGGTAAAAAAATGGTTGAAAATGAATTTGTATGGCAATTTTAGCAACAATCGTTTTAAAGGATTTATTAACGGAGCCAATGTAGATGTACAGGGAAATATGTTGACTGCTAATGCCAGTACACAAATGAGTTTGGGTAAAGGATGGAACGCTGAATTGAGTGGTTTCTATCGTAGCCGGGGCGTTGATGGAGTAATAGTGATCAATGCGCTGGGAGCTTTAAATGGCGGAGTATCTAAATCTGTGCTAAAAAATAAAGGTACCGTGAAAATGGGCTTTAGAGATATATTGTGGTCTCAGCAATTTAAAGGCACCGCTCAATACTCATATATTGATACCTGGTTTAAGCAAAGCAGAGACAGCCGTCAGGTAACTTTAAGCTTCAACTACCGCTTTGGTAAGGGTAAAGCAGCAGCTCCCAAACGTAAAATTGGTGGTGCTGCGGAAGAGCAAAGCAGGATAAAGGCAGGAAGTAATTAATAAGATGCCAGTGCAACGTCTCCGCCGCTGGCGGAAGGCGTTGACGAGAAAAATACTTATACTATTTAATGCCCCCAAAAACCTGTCTCTCAATGAGGCAGGTTTTTATTATTTTTGGTAAAAAATTCGTTATGCCATCTTTTGATCTTGTCAGCAAAGTTGATTTGCAAACGTTAGACAATGCTATTAACACCACTAAAAAAGAAATAATCAATCGCTTTGATTTTAAGGATAGTCATGTAGAGATTGATTTAAATAAAAAAGATTTTAAGGTAAACTTAGAGGCCGATAGCGACATGAAGTTGTCGCAAATTATTGATGTGCTGATCAGCCGGAGTATGAAGCAGGGGCTTGCCGCCGAAATATACGATTTGAGTAAAGAACCCTTCCAAAGTGGTAAGGTAGTAAAACAGGAAGTACCGGTGAGGAATGGTATTAAGCAGGACGATGCCAAAAAGATTGTAAAGCTGATTAAAGATAGTGGCATAAAAGTGCAGGCGGCGATAATGGATGATATTATACGAGTGACCGGGAAGAAAATTGATGATTTACAATCTGTTATACAAGCCAGCAAGGGCTGGAACCTGGGTATTGCCATGCAATATGTTAATATGAAGAGCTGAGTTTCGGATAGAACTGTCTATTAATTGAAAAAATTGGTGTAATTCGCCAGAATTCTTGTTAGAAAAACGCTAGTTTTCCATTTAAATATTTTTACGTAATTTTGCATTTTAAAGCAACATATACGGCAAAATCCGTATTAAAAATTAAATTAATATGAAAAAAGGGCTTCATCCGGAAAGTTATAGAATGGTAGTATTCAAGGATATGAGTAATGGTACTACTTTTTTAAGTCGTTCTACGGCGCCGTCAAAAGAAACCATCGCTTATGAGGATGGTAATGAGTATCCGCTTATCAAGCTGGAAATTTCGAATACATCACATCCGTTTTATACCGGTAAAAATGTATTGGTAGATACGGCAGGTCGTATCGATAAATTTAAGAAACGCTACGAGAAGAAAGCTAAATAATATTGCTCTTTGTCACTTTTGCGGTGGCTGAGAGATTGAACGCTGTTTTTCATGGCTATACTTTAAAGATCCCTTCGGTTTATATCGAGGGGATTTTTTGTGGGGAGTGTATTATTTACAAGAAATTATAGTTGTCTATTTTTGGTTTTTAGCTTTTCTAAGAGTGAGGAGTTCTGTTGTGTTTACCAATTTCTTAAAATTCATTTTTTTAAGACCATTATAAAGCGTTTTATCACCCGTCCACAAAGTTGCTCTTAAAAATTTTGTTAGGGCTACAAAATCTGTATCATTCACATCAATTCCTTTTGTAATTCTTTCTGATGCAATCCATACTTCTGTTGGAATAATTTCCTCATTTATAAATTTTAGTTTTGATAGAAGTATTGTATAAGCTGTTAGAAGTTGCTCATCTGATAATTTTGAAATTTTTTTTAGTCTTTCCCAATGCTTTTGAATTTCAAAGCGCATATAGCTACAACTATAAAATTCAAAATATTTATCAGAATTAAATAGGAGGTCGCCGATATTGCTATTTGAATTTAATAAAGTACTAAAAATAATATTGGTATCAACAACAATTCTCATTTAATCAATCGATTTCTATTTTTTGCCCACCAACCTTTTTTTATTTCTTTGGCCAATGCGTCCACATCCGATTGTCTGGCTTTTGATTTTGCGGTTGCTTCCTTATATGTTAGAAAATCAATAAAACTTTGTAATCCTGCTGTGTCGATATAGGACGGGATACGTATAATAATTTCCTTACTTGTTCTTTCAATTATCATATTTCACATTTTGATTTAAAATTACGAAATTTATTAATGATTACAAATGGGCTAAATAATATTTTGAGCTGTTATCACTATTATGTAATCTGTGGATTTTTGTTTTAAGCTCCGGTTGGTTTATAAAATTAACATATTCACATTTTATACTTGGTTTTAAAGAAAAAAGTACCAAAAAAGAAAACTATAGTAATAATAGTATCTTATAGAAAAATTCTATAAAACAAAACTAAAGGAAGGAGCAACATATTAATAGATTAAATTTTCATCTCCCTGATAGAGCTCCGGAGGAGCGATATTTGTATAAAGAAATTTTAATAAAGGTAGTGTTATTATTGATTATTGTCCAATTTCTAATAGGTAAGATTGTGGATTGATGTGAAACATATCGCTCCTCCGGAGCTCATTAATATTATATGGCTATAGCTACTAATATGACGCTCCTTCGGAGCTGTTTTTATCAGAATTATATTTTATCCAGCACCTCAAAATATTAATTTAGCCGTCTCCACGGGGTCTTTTTTGCTAAAAAGACCCCGTGGGAACAAAAAATTAATAATTATTTTATAAACCTTGTTAGCGGTTTAGTATTAAAGGTCGACAACCTTTAAAAGGTTGTCGACCTTGTGATTATACTTTCGCTTTGATTAAAGCTCAATAGCAGTACTACTGATGAAAGGAATGCGTCGCAACGATGTTCAATCGAAGAACAAATGCTGGTACCCAAAAATTAACTTTTAAACAATACCAAAAGACTGGCTATTTTATCTTTTAGCTCTTTACGATGAACGATAAAGTCTAAAAAGCCATGCTCCAATAAAAATTCACTGCGTTGGAAGCCGGGGGGTAAATCTTTTTTAATGGTTTCTTTAATAACTCTGGGTCCGGCAAAACCGATCAAAGCGCCAGGTTCACCGCAAATAATATCACCCAGCATGGCAAATGATGCGGTGGTGCCCCCAAAAGTAGGGTCGGTACAGAGCGAAATATAGGGTATTTTAGCATCAGCTAGTTGCGATAATTTTCCGGATGTTTTGGCAAGTTGCATCAATGAAAAGGCACTTTCCATCATCCGGGCGCCGCCACTTTTATTAATAATCATGAAAGGAATGTTGTACTCCATGCAATAATCACAGGCCCGACTTATTTTTTCTCCCATTACACTACTCAGGCTGCCGCCGATAAATTCAAAATCCATACAGGCTACTACCAAATCATGGCCATTCACTTTGCCATGAGCTACCGTCATAGAATCATGAATAGTGCTTTTGGCATAGGTTTCTTCCAGGCGTTGTTTGTAGGGCTTTAAATCCACAAAGCCTAAAAAGTCTTTGGATTTTATATTGGCAAATAATTCTTCATATTGATTTTCATCAAAAAGTATGGCGAAATATTCAGCGCTGCCGATTCTGTGGTGGAATTCACACTGCGGACATACAAATTTATTCTCATCCAAATCTGCAACAGTACAGGTGTATTTGCAGGATGGACATTTAGCCCATAATCCTTCCGGAGCATCTTTCTTCTCTTTGGTAGAAGTAAGAATACCCTTTTTAATCCGCTTAAACCAATTAGACCGGGTTTCATCGCTCATACCTTCTTCACCGGTTAAATTGACATCAAAATCTTCGTCTTTTATCATGATAAGATGTTGAGATGTTAAAGTGTTGAGATGTTAAAGTGTTGAAATGTTGAAATGTTGAGATGTATATAAAAAATTATGTTTCACATTATAACATCTTTACGTCTTAACATCTCAACATCTTCACATGTTCACACACTATGCATTTCTATTCATGCAATTTAAGTCATCAAAAGCTACTTCCAAACGTTTTATGAAAGATTCTTCGCCTTTGCGGAGCCATACACGGGGGTCGTAGTATTTTTTGTTAGGTTTATCAGCTCCTTCAGGGTTGCCCAATTGTCCTTGTAAATAATCCTTTTTAGCGTTATAATTATTCAATATTCCTTCCCAAAATGCCCATTGCAAATCCGTATCAATATTCATTTTAATGGCGCCATAATTAATAGCTTCCCTAATTTGATTTTGAGGGCTTCCACTTCCGCCGTGAAACACAAAATATACGGGTTGGGGGCCTGTCTTTAACTCTTTTTCGATATAATCCTGGCTGTTCTTCAATATTTCTGGTCTTAGCACTACATTGCCCGGTTTGTACACACCGTGAACATTGCCAAAAGCTGCCGCTACTGTAAAAAGTTTACCTACTTTGCTTAGCTCTTTGTAAGCATAGGCAACATGTTGGGGTTGTGTATATAACTTGTCATTTTCTACATCTGTATTATCTACACCGTCTTCTTCACCGCCTGTTACGCCTAATTCAATTTCGATACTCATGCCCAAAGGCTGCATTTTTTTATAAAATTCTACTGATGTTTGTATATTTTCTTCAATAGGTTCTTCTGATAGATCAAGCATGTGTGAGCTGAATAGCGGATGGCCTTTTTCTTTAAAATATTCTTCTCCTGCATCAATAAGCTGACTAATCCAGGGCAACCATTTTTTTGCAGCATGATCGGTATGCAATACTACCGGCACACCATAATATTTGGCAACATTGTGTATGTGCAAGGCGCCGGAAATGGCACCTCGTACGTTGCCTTGCAGCTCATCATTGGGCATGCCTTTACCGGCAATAAATTGGGCGCCCCCATTGCTAAACTGAATGATTACGGGTGAATTAACTTTAGCAGCAGTTTCCAGCGTTGCGTTGATGCTGTTGGTACCGATAGTGTTTACGGCTGGTAAAGCAAATTGATTCTTTTTGGCATCATTATACAATGCTTCCAGTTCTTCTCCAAATAATACGCCGGCTCTATATTTACCCATGATATTTATTTTTTACGTTTTAGAAAATACAGATTTTGTGGTTATTAGTGAAGTGCAAAAATAAGTGAATTTAGGAACAATTAATGGATACCTGTTATGCAAGAACCTTAACTTTTTCTGTTTTATTTATTAAAGATATTTTCAATGAGATTGCTAAAATATGGAGGTGCTGATAAAAGCCTGCTTCCATACCAGCTGAAATATTCACCATTTACCAAACAAATTTTGCAATCGGGAATTAGAGCGACAATTTCTTCTGCATGTTGTTGTTGGAAAGGGTAGGGTTCTGAGGAAAGTAAAATTAACTGGCAGTTTTGATCGATCAATTGTTGAATACTTGTTTCGGGATATCTTTTTTCATTTTCAAAAATATTTTGCAAGCCACATTTGCTTAGCATATCGTGGATAAATGTATTACTACCTATTGTCATGTATGGATTTTTCCAGATTAGATAGGCAGTGCGTATTGTTTTAGCTGTTGGGATTAAATGCAAAAATGCTTTAGTTATATTTTCAGCAAGTTGCCCGGCTTCTTTTTGTTTATCAGTTAAAATACCGATGTCATTGATCATTTGTAATGCATCGGATAAATTTTTTACATCAGTGAGCCAGATATTGTAACGTTCTGCTAACTTTTCAATTTGCCCTTTCTCATTTTCTTCTTTATTGGCAATGATTAAATCGGGTTGTATATTATCAATAGTGTCAAAATTAATATTCTTAGTGCCGCCTACTTTTATTTTTGATCTGAACCATTCAGTCGGATGGATACAAAATTTAGTGATGCCTGCTATTTTTTCGTTTAATTGTAAATAGTAGAGTAGTTCTGTTTGTGAAGGCACAAGCGATACAATTCTTTGCGGATGGTAAGAAAGATTATGGGTGGATGTGAGTATCATTACCCAAAACTAAGTTCTTAAAATGAAAAAAGCTTCCACAAGAATGTGGAAGCTCAATTTTTTAGAACCGACCAAGCACTAGTGGTTTCTAAGGAAATTTAGCGAATTAACAGATGTTAATTCAAGCCTTTTGGTTTTCAATTCACTTTTCAGTGAACATAGGATTTGAACATTTCATTACCAAAACAATTGGTTAATGTTCTCCACGTTTTCAGGGAGGGTGGCATTTGCCAATACATTTTTGGTTTCTTCTGGATCAAGCACATTAGTTTTTCACTAACAATGGATTTAAAGCAGAAGTTGACTGATATTGGATTAGTTTTTCATCTTTACGGATACTGGAATTCAACTTATTTCAGTTCTTTTAGGATTTGGATACGATTGATATACGATATAAAATCACATCAATCAACTTCTAACACAAAGTTGCAACATTAAATGTGATTTTGCAAGAGTGTTTTTGCTATATTTTTAGCATGTGGAAATTACGTAAAATAGTAAAAATACTTAGTAAAAGTACTCTATATGAATATATAATGCAGGCATATATAAAAAATTATAATATTATTATATTTTTTTATTAAATCCATTTTCCTCCAAAAGTGGAAAATTATTTTTTTTATTTTGCCAGACTTTGTATAAGGTCATATTTAGTAACAATGCTATAAGTGCCGGTTTCATCTTTGCTTAGCACCGCTCCGTTTTCTTTAGATATAAAAGTACTTAAACGTTCTACCGGTGTGTCGAATGCTACTTCCGGATAAGGCTTTTCTATTACGTCTTGTATCGCCTGATTTTTAATCTCGGGGTTATTTAATATTTTACTAAAGAGGCCGCCTTCTGATATGGAGCCAATATTCTTTCCTTCCTGAAAAACGGGTATGTGTTCAATATCATATTTTTTCATCAGTTCAATAGCTTCAGATACAGCTTGCGTTGGTGATAGTGTTATGAGCTTTTTTGTTCCACGGCCACTTACTAAGTCTTTAAATGTTTTTACTTCGAGGAAACCTCTTTCCATCATCCACTGATCATTATACACTTTAGCAACATACCTGCTGCCATGATCATGGAAAATGCAAACCACCACATCATCTTTTTGCAATGTACATTTGCCATCAGAGCCGGTAACCAATTGTAGCAGCCCTTGTAAGCAACTGCCGGCGCTATAGCCGCAAAACAGGCCTTCTTCTTTGGCGATACGTCTGGCCATTACAGCGCCGTCTTTATCTGTCACTTTCTCAAAGCGGTCTATTAAACTCATTTCGTAATTGGCAGGTACAAAATCCTCACCAAAGCCTTCACTGATGTATGGGTAAACTTCTTTCTGATCTATCTCGCCGGTGTCGAAATATTTTTTTAACAGGCTGCCATATGTATCAATTGCCCAAATTTTTATATTCGGATTTTTTTCTTTTAAATATTGGGCGGTACCAATAATCGTACCTCCGGTACCGGTAGCTACTACCAAATGGGTTACTTTTCCTTCGGTTTGCTTCCATATTTCAGGCCCTGTCTGTTCGTAATGTGCCTGACGGTTGGCCAGGTTATCATATTGATTTACGTACCAGGAATTGGGTATTTCTGTTGCCAGTCTTTTTGAAACAGAATAATAAGAGCGAGGATCTTCGGGTTCCACATTGGTAGGACACACAATCACTTCAGCTCCTACAGCTTTTAAAATATCAACTTTTTCTTTTGATTGTTTATCGGTTGTGGTAAAAATACATTTATAACCTTTTACACAGGCCGCCAACGCCAGTCCCATACCTGTGTTACCGCTTGTACCTTCAATAATAGTACCTCCGGGTTTTATCTTTCCTTCCTGCTCGGCCACTTCAAGCATTTTCAGTGCCATCCTGTCTTTGATTGAATTGCCGGGATTAAAATATTCCACTTTTGCCAATACAGTGCAGGGTAAATGCCTGGTGATTTTATTTATTTTGATAAGAGGTGTATTGCCAATGGTTTCTAATATATTATTTAGCCACATATATTTTTATTATAATATGATAAAAATTCAATCTGCAAAGTTACGTATAAATATGCTAATGTGATAATGTGATGATATGCTAATGTGCTGATAAAATTCATTATCCATTATCAATTATTCCCGCCGCAGGCGGGACAGGCAATTACCCAATTATCCATTATTTCAAAATTTCTATTGCTTTTTGATAAGCAGGATCACTGGCATTGAGTGTCTGAAAGAAAGCCTTACTATCCCAACCAATTCGTGCTATGTAAGCTTTTAGGCGGTTGTCAATAGCCTTTTTTTCATTGGAGGTGATCTTGTCCAGTTTAATACTATCCCTGGAAGCTTGCAAAATAAATTGGTTCCAGTCTTTTTCCGGAAGAGAGAAGTTTTTTATAAAATCATCTATGTTATTATTATATTTTGCTAAAATATTTTTATTAGTGATATAGAATTTGTATGCAAAATCGCTGATGGTATTATGGAGATAAAGCTTAGTCAGATCGATATTATTGAGAGTAGTGTCGAACCCAATAAAAATATCCGGTGTAATGCCATTGCCTTCATAAACTGTTTTACCGCCATGGGTTATAAAAGCTTTGCCTAAATCTTTTTTTATGGAATCTGTGGAACCTGTTTCTGAATATTGATAGCGATTGAAAATTTCATCGTAATATGCTTTCTGACCATTACTATACGATCGCTGAATACTTCTACCCAGGGGAGTGTAGTACCTGGCAATAGTAAGGCGTAAAGCGCTGCCGTCACTAAGGGCAAACTGTTCTTGTACCAATCCTTTGCCAAATGTTTGGCGGCCGATAATCGTAGCCCTGTCCCAATCCTGCAGGGCGCCCACGAGTATTTCGCTGGCGCTGGCTGAGCCTTCATCGGCCAAAACTACTAAAGAACCTTTTTCGAATAAACCCGGGCGCTTACATCTATATTCTTTCTTTTTTGAATGTTTACCCTCAATGTATGTTATAAGTTTGTTACCGTCGAGAAATTCATCAGCTATCTCTACAGCATCATCCAAAATACCACCACCATTGTCTCGTAAATCCAGCATTAATTTTGTCATGCCTTGTTTTTGCAGGTTTTCCAGGGCAATCATAAATTCTCTGTATGTTTCCTGTGAAAATTTATTGAGGCGGATGTAGCCAATACTGTTATTAACCATGTAACTGGCATCCAGGCTGGTTAATGGAATAGAGGCCCTTTTAACGTTTACTACTTTTTGATTAGAATTGTGTAACAGTATTAATTTTACATCACTGCCCTCGGCGCCTCTCACCAGTTTCCTAACTTTTTCCGAACTTATTTTTACACCTGATACCGTGCTATCATCAATTTTTAATAACTTATCACCTGTTTCTATACCTGCTTGTGCGGAAGGACCGTCTTTTAATACGTTTGTTACATTAATGGTATCATCTATAACGGTAAATTCTATCCCGATACCAAAAAATCTGCCTGACAGATCTTCTTTTAAGGTCACGGCTTCATCCGGAGGAATAAAAACAGAGTGTGGGTCTAGCTGGTATAAAATTGCCTGAATGGCGGTATCTGTAATGCGATTCATATCTACATTATCTACATATTTATTTTCAATCAGATCCAGCACTTCTTGTACAGGTCTTCTTTTTTCAACATAAAAGAAACTTCTTCCCGGAATGGCCTCCTTCATTTTATATCCTAAATACATTCCTACAATCATAGTTACGCTGAAAAGCAGCGGCAACCATACCATCACTTTTTTATTCTTCATATTGCAAAGTTAATTAATTGAAATTTTTTAATTTTTAATTGATATTAGTAAAAAGGTTTTATTTAACTTCAAACCAAAAATATGCCAATGGCAGGTAAATTAATTGTAGACAGTGGCTCCACCAATGCAAGCTGGGCCTGGATAAACGGTAGTAGGAAAAAAATATTTCATACACAGGGCATTAGTCCTTATTTTTTATCTGCTGATCAAATTCAAACCATTATCCGGCAGGAACTAAAGCTTCCGGCTGGTTCTCAGCCCGATGAGATATATTATTATGGTACAGGATGTAGCGCTACTGCCAATAAGAAAATTGTAAATAGTGCACTAAAAAAAGTGTTCCCTGGCGCTAAAGTAGATGTAGAGCATGATTTATTAGGTGCAGCCAGAGCGGTATGTGGGCACGATAAGGGTGTAGTGGCTATTTTAGGAACCGGATCCAATTCGTGTTATTTTAACGGTATGAAAATTGTGAAAAATAGTCCCGGTTTAGGCTATATTCTGGGCGATGAAGGAAGCGGAGCTTATTTGGGACGGAAAGTGTTGCAATATTTTCTTTACAATACTTTTGAGGGAGAGTTGATTGATAAATTTATTGCCAGGTTTAATACGAATACCACAGAAATATTAGATGCTGTATATAAAAAACCTTTTGCCAATCGTTATTTGGCATCTTTTGCAATTTTCTTAGCTGAAAACAGAGGCCATTATATGATTGAAAACATTATTGAAGATGGCTTTAATACCTTCTTTTTTAACCATATCTGTAAATACAGAGAAAGTTGGACTTTACCCATACATTTTGTAGGCAGTATTGCCGCTGGTTTTAAAGATGTGTTAAAGGAGATGTGTAATAGTTATGAGTTGCAGTTGGGAACAGTCATGAAAAATCCAATTGATGGGATGATTAAATACCATCGTTAAAGTAATATGAAATTTATCAAGGTAACAGAGAGTGAATCAAACTATCGTCATTTAGAGAAAATGACGATTAAGGAAATTTTACAAAACATCAATAAAGAAGATGCTACAATAGCTGCAGCGGTACAACAAACCATACCGCTTATTGAGCCCCTGGTACAAGTCATAGCAGATAAACTGCTGGCAGGAGGAAGGCTTTTTTATATGGGTGCCGGTACCAGTGGTAGGTTAGGTATTTTGGATGCCAGTGAGTGTCCACCCACCTATGGTGTGCCACCAGGGCTTGTGGTTGGCATTATAGCCGGAGGTAACCAGGCATTAATGAGTGCTGTAGAATTTGCCGAGGATGACGTAGATCAGGGGTGGAAAGATTTACTGCAGCATCAAGTAACAGTGAAAGATGTAGTGGTAGGTATCACTGCCAGTGGCACTACTCCATATGTAATACAGGCATTGCAACAATGCAAAGACAATAAAATTATTACCGGTAGTATAAGTTGTAATAAAAACGCACCGGTTAGTCAGATGGCTGATTATCCAATCGAGGTACTGGTAGGACCTGAATTTGTAACAGGAAGTACCCGAATGAAAAGTGGTACGGCCCAAAAGTTAGTTTTAAATATGATTTCTACTTCCGTAATGATACAATTGGGCAGGGTGGAAGATAATAAAATGGTAAATATGCAACTTTCCAATGATAAACTTATTGAACGAGGTGTAAAAATGGTGATGGAAAAGCTCGGTTGGGAAGATTATGAGAAAGCCAGGCAGCTATTGCTGGAGGAAGGTAGTGTGAAGAAAATAATTGATAAATATTCTGTCAAATAGTAATATATAAAATATTTTTAAATATTATTATTTATTAATATAAAAATCTAAAAGTTTTAATACTGTTGGGTAATAAAAATATTGGAAAATATATGTATTTTTATTAACTTCAGCATCATATCTAAAACTTTCTTCCATGAAGCTAAAAATTTTACTACTCCTAACATTGAGCATTACTTTTTTTGCCGCTTCTGCACAGTACGCCAATAAAACATTTGCTATTACGGGTAAGCAGAATAATCCCTTTTTTTGGGCAGATATCAAACAAATCAATATCAGGAATGGACGTATTGTCAAAGCCCTTTTTGAAACTGATAAAGTAAATGCATCTGACAATGTTCGGTCGGGTGATAAACAGTTACAATCCGGCTTATCAGGAATAGCAGCATGTGCATATGATAGAAATCACAATCGATTATATTTTGCTCCTCTGTATTTTTCGCAAATCAGATATGTTGATTTAAATACGAAAGAGCCTGGCCTAAGCATCGTAAAATCTGATATTTTACCCATTGATAAAAAAGAGTCTTTCGAAACGGAAGATAAACATATTACCAGAATGGTTATGGGGGCTGATGGATATGGATATGCTTTAACCAATGATGCCAACCATTTGATCAGGTTTTCTACCGGCAAAAAAGCAAAAGTGGAAGATTTAGGCAGTCTTATAGATGATGCAAATAATGGTACAGTTTCCATTCATAATAAATGTTCCGGTTGGGGAGGAGATATGGTAGCCGATGCTTTTGGTAAATTAATTGTTGTTACGGCAAATCACAATGTTTTTTCTATTGATATAAATAATAAAGTAGCTAGTTTAGTAGGAAGTATTAAAAATTTACCGGCAGGCTTTACGACTAATGGTGCAGTAGTAAATGATGAAGGAGACTTAGTGGTAAGCAGTGCGAATGTTTTGCAGGGATTATATAAAGTGAATACTAATAATTGGGAAGCAGAAAAAATAGAAACTTCAGTAATACCTTTTACAGCTTCAGATTTGGCTAATGCTAATCTGTTGCATCAAAAAGAAGCTGATAATGCCAAAACTTATGGTACAGTACCTGCATCCTTACCTGATAGCTATTTAATTTCGGGAGATGCTCATGTATTTCCGAATCCTGTAATCAATAATGATCTTAATATATCTTTCTTCGGACAGGAAAAAGGATTGTATAATATTGCCTTAACCGATCTTTCAGGTAAAATGATATTAACGAAGCAAACAATGGTATTGAGCTCTGGCCAGATAGAAAAAATATATTTGCAAAAAAAAGTGGCTAAGGGTATGTACCTTGTTAAGGTAACGGATTCTTTTAAGCGTACCATTTTTACGGATAAAATTATTGTTCCGTAAAAAATAATGTATACGAATTAATTGGGTTACTATACCATTGGCAATAGCCTATAAATTGTACTTTAATTTACGATAATTATTGCCTGTCTTCCTTTCTTTTCTCATCTATTTGTAAGAACTTTGTATTGTGTAGTATTCTGGTTTATTAGACCATTATCCTGTATTATTGACCAGTCACAATATGTATGCAAAATATTGAACCGTTTTATAATTGGCGGCACTTATATGTGCCTGAAGAAGATGAGAACTCACCTTTTTTCGGTCGGACGTATAGTGAATTTGAATTTTCTCAAACGGTATACAATTATTACATCCATCCACAATGGGATGAGTTTGGCTCACGTACACTATATATGAAATTGCTCTTTGTCGATTATGATCAAAATTATGCCATCATCGAATTGTTAGGTGAGTGGAATGATGCTATTGAAAATGATATCATGACGTTACGCAGGGATGTTACCGATCAGTTGTACGATAAAGGAATTTTTAAATTTATATTAATCGCAGAAAATGTGCTGAATTTTCACAGTAGTGATGATAGCTACTATGAAGAATGGAGAGAGCAAATAGTAGATAATAATGGCTGGATTGTGATTCTGGATATGCCTTCTCAAAGTCAATATGATTTCAGGCGAACAAGGTTAAATAATTATATTGAATTAATTGATTTCCCCCAATGGCGCACTCTAAAGCCGGATTTGGTTTTTCAACAAATTGATAATTTGATGCTGCGTAGATTGGATGGTAGATGATAGTTGATAGATCATGGGTCATCGTTAATAGTTCATAGAAAGTAATACCCTAATACCAAATACCTTAATACCTTTCTCAATCAACCCATAACTCTGCAAACTTTATCTTAAATAAAATGTTACTATAAAGAGGATTTTGCCCTTTAGTGTTGTATTTTTGCACACCATCAATAAAACTTTCTTGTTATATGACTTGGAAATCGATTTTTACTTCATCGCTCGGGAAAAAAGTTATCATGAGCCTTACCGGTCTGTTCTTAATCACGTTTTTAATAGTTCACGTTGGTGTGAATTCCTGCATTTTTTTAAATGACAATGGAGCTACTTTCAACACTGTAGCCCATTTTATGAGCCACAATTGGATACTAAGGATATTGGAAGTTGGACTATTTGCCGGGTTAATATTGCATATTATTCAGGGCTTGGTTTTATGGAAGCAAAATAAAGCAGCAAGACCTATAAAATACGCTGTGAATGATCCAAGCAAAAACAGTACCTGGTACAGCCGCTCAATGGGTTTATTGGGCACCTTATTATTATTCTTTTTAATAATACATATTTCTAATTTTTTTGTAGGTACTAAAATTGCTTTATACGGCGGAGATCGGCCCCATAATTTGTACCTTGAAATGAAGGAAGAGTTTAGTAATTGGTGGCTGGTAGTAATTTATGTTGCCGGTATCATTTCTTTATTTTGGCATTTACTGCAGGGCTTTCAAAGTGCGTTTCAAACACTGGGAGTTAATCATAAAAAATATACACCTATTATTAAATCATTGGGAGTTGGTTACACCGTTATCATATGTATTTTATTTACATTGATGCCATTAGCTTTTTATTTTGGATGGATCGATTAATAAAGAAGAAGTCGAAAATAATTATCCATTATCAATTATTTCATTATCAATTAACCAAATTTATATATGTCATTAGATTCAAAAATTCCTCAGGGCGAAATGAATGAAAAGTGGAGTGATTATAAAGGACATGTGAGATTGGTAAATCCTGCTAACAAACGTAAATTGGAAGTACTGGTAATCGGTACCGGTTTAGCCGGAGCCTCTGCAGCAGCAGCCTTAGGAGAGCTGGGTTATCGGGTGAAAGCATTTTGCTTCCAGGATTCACCCCGGAGAGCACACAGCATTGCTGCTCAGGGTGGTATTAATGCTGCGAAGAACTATCAAAACGACGGTGATTCTGTTTTCAGATTATTTTACGATACTGTAAAAGGAGGTGACTATAGAGCCAGAGAAGCCAATGTACACAGGCTCGCTGAAGTAAGTGGAGCTATTATTGATCAATGTGTAGCACAAGGTGTTCCATTTGCCCGGGAATATGGTGGGTTGTTAAGTAATAGAAGTTTTGGTGGTACACAGGTTCAGCGTACATTTTATGCAGCAGGCCAAACAGGTCAGCAATTATTATTAGGTGCTTACAGCGCTTTGGAAAGGCAGGTGGCATTAGGGAATGTAAAAATGTATTCCCGACATGAAATGCTGGATATTGTGAAAATTGATGGCAAAGCCAGAGGTATTATAGTACGTAATCTGGTAACGGGAGAGTTAGAAAGACATTTTGGTCATGCAGTTTTATTATGTAGCGGTGGCTACGGTAATGTATTTTATTTAAGTACCAATGCAATGGGTAGTAATGCTACTGCCATATGGAAAGCACATAGAAAAGGAGCTTTCTTTGGCAATCCATGTTTTACCCAAATACATCCTACCTGTATTCCTGTTAGTGGCGATCATCAAAGTAAGTTAACCCTCATGAGTGAGTCATTGAGAAATGATGGTCGCATCTGGGTGCCAAAGCAGAAAGGTGAGACCAGGAAGCCGGTGGATATTCCCGAAGATCAAAGAGATTATTATTTGGAAAGAAGATATCCTGCTTTCGGGAATTTAGTACCCAGAGATGTGGCCTCCAGAGCTGCCAAAGAGCGATGTGATGAAGGATACGGCGTAGGGACTACTAAAATGGCTGTGTACCTGGATTTTGCTGATGCCATTAAAAGATACGGAAAAATTGAAGCCAGCAAAATGGGTAATGATCATGCAGATGATGCTACACTGATTACATTAGGAAAAGCAGTGGTGGAAGAAAAATATGGAAATCTTTTTGAAATGTATGAAAAAATTACCGGAGAAAACCCATATGAAACACCCATGAGGATTTATCCGGCGGTGCACTATACCATGGGAGGCTTATGGGTAGATTACGAATTACAAACTACCGTTCCGGGACTGTATGCATTGGGAGAGGCTAATTTTAGCGATCATGGTGCTAACAGGCTGGGGGCATCAGCACTTATGCAAGGCCTTGCCGATGGCTATTTTGTAATACCTTATACACTTGGTAATTATTTGGCTGATGAAATCAGAACGCCGGCCATTCCAACATCTCATCCTGCATTTGAAGAAACAGAAAAAATGGTAAGAGAAAGGCTGGAAACACTGATGAATATCAAAGGTTCACAAACAGTAGAAAGTTTTCATAAACGTTTGGGAAAGATTATGTGGGATAAATGCGGAATGGCACGAAATGAGGATGGTCTAAAATCGGCTATTGAAGAAATTCGGGAGTTGCGAAAAGGTTTCTGGAAAGATGTAAAAATACCCGGAAAAGTAGATGAACTGAATACCGAATTAGATAAAGCCGGCAGGGTTGCAGACTTTTTAGAGCTGGGTGAATTGATGTGCCTGGATGCATTGCAGCGAAAAGAAAGCTGTGGAGGACACTTTAGAGAAGAAAGCCAGACAGAAGAAGGAGAGGCGTTAAGAGATGATGCTAACTTTAGTTATGTAGCAGCATGGGAAATGAAAGGCGAAAGTAATTGGGAATTGCATAAAGAACCATTGACATTTGAAATCGTTAAACCATCGCAAAGAAGTTATAAATAAATATGATAAAAATATTAATATATATAATATTTATTATCAGTTCAATAGGAGCTTTTTCTCAGAAAAATGCTTTTAAAAATATTCCTGCAACCGGGAAAGATATTTTTGTGTTTATACCTGAGGGTTATGACACATTACAAACTGCCTGGGGCGATTTGAATAAGGACGGAAAAGAAGATGCTGTTCTTGCCTTACATGCTAAGGAAATGGAAGATCAGATTGGTGTAACAATTAATGATGAAGATGTTCCTCAACGCTTTTTGTTGATTTTATTAAAAAGTAATAATGGCTTTACCTTGTCTGCTAAATCAGATAAGGCAATAATGTGTAGATCTTGCGGTGGAATATTCGGCGATCCATTTTCTGAAATATCTATAAAAAATAATGTGTTGTCGATATCGCACTACGGAGGTAGCGCCTGGCGGTGGTCATATGTTCACAAATTCAGATTACAAAATAATAACTGGCTACTAATTGGGAGGAGTAAATTGTGGTACTGGAATGTTGCATACTGTGATAAATTGGGAGAGTTTGCCGCTACTGAGGAAGAGGATGAAAATTTACTAACAGGAGAATTTATCAAGAAAGAAATATCTCAGGAAGGATGTAAAGTATTGGTAGATAAGAAAGGAAAAAGAAAAGTCAAACCATTATTAAGTTTAAATAAGTTTGATATAAGTAAATAATCACTGATGAGAACTCTTTTCAATACATAAACAATAACCATGAAGGTAAGTGGGTTCACTTTTGTAAAAAATGCTGTTAAGTATGGTTATCCGGTAAAAGAATCGATACAATCTATTTTGCCGGTAGTAGATGAAATGGTGATTTGTTTAGGTGATTCTGAAGATAGTACCAATGAACTGATTCAGTCAATTGATTCGCATAAAATAAAATTGATTCATTCAGTTTGGGATAAAAGTTTACGAGAAGGCGGAAGGGTACTGGCTGAAGAAACGAATAAAGCGATGGATGCAACAGCAACGGATGCTGACTGGCTCTTTTACATACAGGCGGATGAAGTAGTGCATGAACAGTATCATACAACTATTGTCAATGCCATGCAACGATACAAAGACGATAAGAGAGTAGAGGGACTACTGTTTAACTATCGTCATTTTTATGGTAGTTATGATTTAGTAGCAGATGGAAGAAAATGGTACTCTAAGGAAATACGAATTATTCGGAATAATAAAAATATACGCAGCTATCGGGATGCACAAGGATTTAGGTGGAATAGCAATCGGAAGTTGAATGTAAAGCTGATTAATGCTTATATTTATCATTATGGCTGGGTACGCAATCCGATAGTGATGCAAGACAAATACACTGAGTTTGGACGGCTTTGGAATGCAACTGAATCTTACGAGGAATGGATTAAAAAACAAAAAGAAAAATCATTAGAATTTGATTATTCCAAAATTGACTCAGTGATTAAATTTGAAGGTACGCATCCTGACGTAATGAAAGAATTGGTGAGTAAACAAAACTGGAGGCCGGATGTTGATATTAAGAGAAAAAACTTTAAAAATTTAAAACATAAGTTGCTCTACTTTTTATGGACTCAGTTTGGCTGGAGACCATTTGAGTATAGTAATTATAGAAAAATTTAATATAAATTAGAGCCCTGTCGACTGCATTGTTCAGGTGGAAATTACACGAATTGGGAGATCAAAATGATGAGCAGTGGTAGGTAGATGAAGTACTCTAGCCTAAGGCTAGACGATGATGCTACAAGGTACTGAAGCTGGTATCAACATAAAAAAGTATAAATTTGATCGATAAAGTTATATAGCAATTTAAAGCTTAACAATATGGAACATTATCATATGAACCTCACACTGAAAGTGTGGAGACAAAAAAACAGCAACGATAAAGGTTATTTTGAAACATATAAAGTAAAGGATATTTCGTCAGAAATGTCTTTTTTGGAAATGTTTGATGTGTTGAATGAACAATTGATCATGGAAGGCAAAGAGCCCATAGCCTTTGATCATGATTGCCGTGAAGGTATTTGTGGTATGTGTAGTATGTACATCAATGGCCAACCGCATGGCCCCTGGAAGCAAACTACTACCTGCCAGCTACACATGAGGGCATTTAAAGATGGCGACACCATTGTGGTAGAACCCTGGCGTGCCAAGCCTTTCCCGGTAATCAAAGATTTAGTAGTTGATAGAACTGCCTTTGATAGAATTATTCAGGCTGGTGGGTATGTTTCAGTAAATACCGGTAATGCGGTAGATGCAAACGCTATACCTGTTGAAAAACATAAAGCTGATAACGCATTCGATGCAGCATCCTGTATCGCCTGTGGAGCTTGTGTAGCTACTTGCAAAAATGGTAGTGCCATGCTCTTTGTAGGCGCCAAAGTATCCCAGTTGGCTCTGTTGCCACAGGGCGACCCAGAACGAGAAACGAGGGTGTTAAATATGGTAGCGCAAATGGATAAAGAAGGTTTTGGTAATTGCTCCAATACTTATGCCTGCGAAGCAGAATGTCCTAAAGGTATTTCGGTGGCCAATATTGCAAGATTATATAAAGAATATATTAATGCCGGAATGATTTCGGAGGAATAATATAAGGGTTATACCATATGTGTTCGAAACGCTTTGCAATAATATTTTATGTTTTAATTGACAAAATATTGCTCTGAATTGTCATTACTTTCTCTTCAATTGCCCTTTTTCTTCAATTGCCCCGACCTTTAGGTCGGGGAATATGTTATTATCTCATAAAGGTGGCTTTAGCCACCTGTTTTTATTCGTGAGACTCAATTTTTGCAATTCGCCGAAGGTGAAGCAGCAAAAATTGTAAGTCGAATCCCGCAATCGGCGGGACCGAAGGCGGAAGGTATAATACCCCACAGCTTGCTGCGGAAAAAGGATTCGGGGCTTGCCCTGAGGTTCATACCTGTGATCAAAGAATATGGCTAAAGCCATATGAAAGAGCTTATATTTTATCCCTGCCCTAAAGGGCAGGGCAATTCATAACCAGACTTCGAACAATTCAGGGTTACCCCTGTACTTTGTTAACGATACGTTAATACCAGGCACTATTTGCAATTTTTTTCGTAATTTTACAAAGTTTAATCCAACATACTATCCATTTAGTATATTATTTTGGTATGAACATTAGTTCGTTACTCATCATCCTTGTGTCACTCACTTGTACCGTATACCGCTATTCAACTTTATAGGATTAGGTAGCTAATTTGCATTCTTTTTGCCGGCCTCAGAAAAATAGCGTTAAGAAATTTACCAATGAAGCGTTTAATGGCGAAAATGAAGATAATTAATATAAAGTTGATAGTAGTATGAGCTGATATATATTCAAATGTTGGGCTTTAGCTTTTTCGTCATAGCGAAATGCAGTAAATTTCAGCTATTTTTCTGCAGCCTTGATTTTTTTTTGTTACTTTTTTGTCCCGAATCTTCGGGACAAAAAAGTAAACAGAGTAAAGTAACATAGGTATTCATTTGTGAACCAAATACCTAATCCTACAACTTTATTTATATTTTATTCTATTATGAACTTCTAACCGGCGTTACTAATAAATTCTTAATTTTAGAAAAACAAATTAGTAAGGTTGAAGGCAAGAAAGCTATACCTCCTATTACTGCTTCATTTTTCTATTGAAATTTGCTTCGGGCAGGGTACTCCTTCTGCAACCTTGTCTAATGTACATAAGAAATATATCAGCACTGCTGCGTCGCTTATAAAGTTAGATTCGTTAAGCATTATTCCCCAAACAATTCAGATCCCCCATGTAATTCCTACTTCTTATGTAGTAGATGAAGTGAAGGCTACCTTACAATGGCTGGTAAAACCACCTTATGATAGTGTATGGGTTATCTATCGGGTATTTCCATTTAATTTACATGTTTCGGTTAGTGGGTTTAATTATGATAGTGTAAGAAATAATTTTATTAGTGAGCAACCCTTTACCCTGAACTATAAAAACAAATCAGCTACCTCTTTTCTCGATTTTGGTAATATTGAGTCGGTAGGAAGTTTCGGCCGGGGCATTTCTTTTGGCAATAGCCAGGATGCTGTGGTGAACTCAACCATGAACTTACAGTTGAATGGGCTTATTGGTGATAGCCTGCAGTTTACTGCAGCCATTACGGATAATAATATTCCCATTCAGCCGGAAGGCAATACACAGGATCTGAGAGATTTTGACAGGATTTATTTGCAGATAAAAAAAGGCGGGTGGCAGGCTAATTTCGGAGATATAGATATCCGGCAAAGTAAAAATTACTTTTTAAATTTTTATAAACGTTTGCAAGGGGTTTCCTTCTCAACTGATAACAGAATCAATAAAAATACTTCTAATTCATTATTAGTAAGTGGCGCCATTGCAAAGGGTAAGTTTACCAGAAATTATATTACACCGGTAGAAGGCAATCAGGGGCCTTACAGGCTGGCTACAGCCAATAATGATCTTTTTTTTGTGGTGCTAGCCAATACAGAGAGGGTGTTTATTGATGGGATGTTGATGCAGCGTGGAGAAGATCAGGATTATGTAATCAATTATAATACAGCAGAAATAACGTTTACCCCTAAACGCTTAATTACAAAAGATAGTCGTATTCAAATCGAATTTGAATATGCTGATCGAAACTTTTTAAATTCACAAATTTATGTGAACGATGAATTTAATTTTAAAAATAAGCTGTCGGTTTCTATTGCAGCTTATTCTAATACCGATGCTAAAAATTCATCCATTAATCAAACATTGGATAGTAAGCAAAAGCAATTTTTAGCCGATGTAGGCGATGATATCGAAACAGCTTATTATCCTAATGCAATACAAGATACTTTTTCTTTAAATAAAATTTTGTATAAACAAATTGATACCTTATTTAACGGTAATCAGCACGAACTGATATATGTTTACACTACAGAGCCTTTAAATACACTTTACAATGTATCATTTACCTATATGGGGCCAGGGAAAGGCAGTTATGTACCTCTCTTCAATGCGGCCAATGGTAAGGTTTTTAAATGGATAGCACCGGATGTAAATGGGGTAAAGCAAGGAGAATGGGAGCCGGTTGTACTTTTAATATCTCCTAAGCAAATGCAAATGATCTCTCTGGGAACGGAGTATGCTATCAATAATTCAACTAAAATAAAAGTAGAAACGGCAGTTAGCAAATATGATATCAATTTATTTTCATCAAAACAAAAAGCAAATGATCAGGGTTGGGCAACAAAATGGCAGTTAATGCAGGATAATAAATGGCTGCATCTTTTTCAAAAGAACTGGCGACTTCAAACACGGCTGGGTTATGAATATGTACAAAATCGTTTTAAACCGCTGGAGAGATTGCGTAATGTAGAGTTTTTACGTGACTGGGGATTGCCTTTTAATATCACTAACGCAGATGAGCATATTGCGTCAGGATCTGTAAATATAAGCGATAGTACAGGCAACAGACTTGCTGTCGAAGTAACGACCTATAACAGGAGTGATGACTATCATGGGTTTCGGCAGTCGGTAGATAATTTTTTTGAGTTGCATGGCTGGAGAATGGGTAGCCGGTTACAGTATACCTCCATTAATAAAAGTAATGTGGAGAAGGGGTCATTCATCAGACCGGGCATTGATATCAGTAAAATCTTAAGTCGGGTTAGGAATATGCAGGTAGGTGTAAGTTACAATGGAGAGCATAATAAGCAACGAAACATCATTTTTGATACTTTATCTCCTCTAAGTTTTTCTTTCAATATTTTTCAGGCGTATGTTAAATCAAATCCGGACAAATTAAATAAATGGGGCTTTTCTTATTTTACCAGAAATGATTTATTACCCTTGGGCAATAAATTGCTAAAAGCGGATCGAAGCCATAACTATAATTTTTTCACTGAATTATTAAGTAATGATAAGCATCAGGTGAAATTTAATCTTACTTATCGTAAATTGAATATAGAAAATGCATTGGTAAGTAAGCAAAGATCGGATGAAAGCCTTTTAGGAAGAACCGAATATTTTATTAATGAATTTAAAGGATTTCTTAATGGAAATGTATTTTATGAACTGGGAGCAGGGCAGGAGCAAAGGAGGGAGTTCTCATTTATAGAGGTGCCAGCCGGTCAGGGGGAATATACCTGGATTGATTATAACAACAACCAAATTCCTGAATTAAATGAATTTGAGATAGCCATATTTCAGGATCAAAAAAAATATATTAAAATATTTACTCCCGGTAATCAATATGTAAAAGCAAATTATATCCAGTTTAATTATAGCTTTGATTTAAATCCTCAGGCAATTATTCGACCTTTGTCGTTGAAGGGACTTAAGAAAATACTATATAAAACCAGTACATCTTCTGCTTTGCAGATCAGTAAAAAAGATATTTCAAATGGTAAGTTTCAATTTAATCCATTTGACAGGCAATTGGTAGATACATCATTGATTAGCTTACATACTTTCTTGTCGAATACTATCTATTTTAATAGAACCAATACACAATGGGGCTTTGACATTACCCATCGTGTAACCTCCGACAAATCTTTACTATCTTATGGCTTTGAGAGTAGAGAGCTTAGAAGCTTTGTAGGAAAAGCAAGAATACAAATCAATAAAAATTTTATCGGGAATATTGCTTCCAGCCATGGACGGAATACTTTGATTACACAAGGACCCAAATTTAACAATAGAAATTACCGTATTAATCAATATAGTATTGAGCCATCGTTAGTATACATTTATGGAACCAATTTACGCCTGGGAGTTAACTACACTTTTTATAATAAACAAAATGTAATTGATTCTTTGGAAAAATCTATCAATCAATCAGTGTCAACAGAATTCAGGTATAACATTTTAGCCAATAGTATGTTGAATGCGAAATTAACTTTCAATTACATTCAATTTCATGCATATCAGGGAGCAGCCAATACTACGGTGGGGTATATTTTATTGGACGGACTTTTACCCGGCAAAAATTATCTTTGGAATATTGAATACACCCGACGATTGGCCGGTAATATCGAAGTTAATATTCAATACGAAGGAAGAAAACCAGGAGTTGCCAGAACTGTTCATACCGGTAGGGCTTCCATCAGAGCGCTTTTTTAGAAAATTATATTACGATGTTTGTTATCCAAAAATTCCGCCTTTTTTCAATTTGCGATAACCCTCTCCAATTTTGTAGCCGTTGTGATAAACTTCTATCTTATATTCACCGGTAGAGAAGGATGTTTCCTGTCTCCAGTCAAAGCTTACAGTTTGTATTTGACTTTGCGTATAATTAATTTGAATCTTAGTGGTGAATAACTTTTCTTGTCCGTCACGGGTGATAAATTTACCACTTCCCAACTGGTTGTCAATAACAGGTAATCCATCGGGGCCTGTAATCGTTATCATTAGGTCTTTTCTTCCCGATTTAGCAATTCTGTTTTCATCAATTTCAAATGAAATTCTAAGCTTATCTACTCTTTTTGCAGTAGAGGTTTCTTTTTCTTTGCCACTTTTGGTTTCATTGATACCAACAATATTAAAATTGCTGGCATGTAAAGTAGAACCAACGTCTATTATTTTTTCTTTCTCTTTAATGACAGAGTTGGCAGAATCATATCCCTTTTTAAATTTTTCTTTTTGCAGAGTAATGGCTATTTTTTCATCTGTAAGGGCTTGATTTTCTTTTAACAGCTCTATTTTTTCACCCTGTAATGTTTCAATTTGAACTTTGTATTTTACAATGTCTTCATTCAGTGAGTTGATAAGTTGCCTGGCTTTTTCCAATTCTTCTTTTGTGGCATTAACTTTAGACAATAATTGATTAATCATTGCCTTTTTCTCTTCTATTTCTCTATTTTTTCTAATAATATTACTGTCGGTAGTACGTTGTGGAAGTTCTGCAATACTGGACTTAATCATATCATACCGGAGGGTTAATTCCTCCACTCTTTTAATCAGGTCGTTTCGCTCATTTGCAGTTACAGCCAATTGTGCATTCGTTTCTTTGATCGTTTCTTGGGTTTTATTTTTATCCCAAATAACATATGCCCAAGTGCCCAGTAATGCAACTAGTAAAATGCCGGTTAAAATTTCACGTACATAACTTTTTTTAGCTGGTGCAGTTTCGGTATTAGGTTGTTCGATTGTAGGAAAATTCTCAAATGCCATGGATTGGTTTTTTACATATTACAAATTTATATAAAATGGTTGAATAATTTAATTAAATGGCTAAATAATATTTTGAGGTGCTGGATAAAATATAATTCTGATAAAAACAGCTCCGAAGGAGCGTCATATTAGTAGCTATAGCCATATAATATTAATGAGCTCCGGAGGAGCGATATGTTTCACATCAATCCACAATCTTACCTATTAGAAATTGGACAATAATCAATAATAACACTACCTTTATTAAAATTTCTTTATACAAATATCGCTCCTCCGGAGCTCTATCAGGGAGATGAAAATTTAATCTATTAATATGTTGCTCCTTCGGAGCTTAACACAAAAATCCATAGCTTACATAATAGTGATAACACTTCAAAATATTATTTAGCCAATTAAATTCTAGAAAATTTAGCAGTAATGAATGCATATAATTTTGATTAAACGATTAATTATCAATTATTCATTATCTCATTATCAATTGTATTGTAATTTTGTATTAATATGGCTGAAGAAAAAATATTAACTGATTGGAAAAAGAAAGCCTTTAAGCCGGTGTACTGGTTGGAAGGTGAAGAGGATTATTTTATAGATCAGTTGATACATTATGCGGAGCATCATATATTACCGGAAAATGAAGCAAGTTTCAACCTGACAATTTTTTACGGTAGAGATGCAGATTGGGTGTCGGTTGTAAATACCTGCAGAAAGTACCCGATGTTTGCCGATCGCCAGGTTGTAATTCTGAAGGAAGCCCAGTTAATGAAAGATATTGAAAAGCTTGAAGGTTATATGGAAAATCCGCTATCCTCTACGGTTTTTATTGTTGGCTACAAAGGAAAAACATTAGATAAAAGAACGAAATTTTATAAGTCTGTTAAAAATATTGGTGAAATATTTCTTTCAGAAAAAATAAGAGATTATAAGCTTCCACAATGGATAAGCAGTTTTGTACAATCCAAAGGTTATACCATCAGCAGTCGCTCCGTACTTATTTTGGCTGAATACCTCGGAAATGATTTAAGTAGGATTGCTAATGAGATTGATAAACTGTCGTTAAATTTAAAAAATACAAAAGAAATTACGGAAAGCGATATTGAGCAATATGTGGGTATCAGCAAGGAGTACAATGTTTTCGAGCTGCAGGCGGCTATTGCGAAAAAAGATTTATCCAAGGCTATTAAAATTATACAATATTTTGACAGCAATCCGAAGGCGTCACCCATACAAATGATTTTGCCGGCGCTTTATAGCAGTTTTAGCAAAATACTGTCTGTGTATGGAATGCCGAATAAAAGTGAAACCGCTATTAAATCCCTATTTTTTAACAATCCGGAAGCGGTAAAAAATGTCCTTACGACTATGCAACTATATGGTTTGGAGGGATTGGAAAAAGTTTTATTGCTATTGCATCAATATAATTTAAAATCGATCGGAATTGATAGTAACAACACTTCACAGGCCTCTTTACTGAAAGAAATGGTGGTAAAAATGATGTATGTTGGTTAAGCTAATAATCTTAGTGTAGTTTCTTTATCTTTTGCCAACTGAGTTTTCAATGTATTTAGTGTATCAAATTTAATCTCACTTCTCAGTTTCGCTTTAATGGCAACGGTTAATATTTCGCCATAAATTTCTTCGTCAAAATCAAAAATATTTACCTCAACAATTCTGATAGTACCAGCGATGGTTGGCCGGGTGCCAATATTCATCATTCCCAAAAATTTCGTATCTTTGTGTAGTACGTTCACTGCGTATACACCATATCCCGGAATTAACTTATGCTCGTTATTTATTTGTATATTTGCAGTTGGATAGCCTATGGTTTTGCCCAGGCGATTGCCTTCTACTACTAGTCCGCTAAAAAAATAATCATAGCCTAAAAGCTTATTCGCAATTTCAATATTGCTTTCTAAAAGCGCCTGCCGTATTCGGGTAGAGCTGACAACAACTTCCTGCAATACATGTGGTGGAATTTCTTTTACTTTAAAATGAGCAGTGCTGGCTTTTTGCTCTAATAATGCAAAATTACCCTCCCGATTTTTTCCAAATCGATGATCGTGGCCAATAACGATAGTATGAGGATGAAATGTGTTTACCAGAAACTGATCAATATATTGCTCCGCTGTTTGTTGGGCAAACTCTTTTGTAAAGGGAACGACTACGAGATGATTGATGCCATATTTTTCCAACAAGGCTACTCTTTCCTCAAAAGTATTGATAAGCTTGATATCAGATGTCTTTTGTAAAACTGTACGAGGGTGTGGATCAAAAGTAATAAGAACGGTTTCTCCATTGATGGCCTGAGCCTCCGTTTTCATTAAATGTATAATCTGCTGATGACCCGTATGTACACCATCAAAAACACCAATGGTGATCACCGCATTTTTAAATACCGGCAGTTTTTGTATATCTGTATGAACAAGCATGTTAAGCAGTTACAAAAATAACTGCAAATTGGGTATAGAATATTGAATAATGAATATTTATTTTTGTGTAACTTCAATTATTTACATGTCGTTATACAACAAAAGAGGCGTTTCAGCCCAAAAAGAAGAAGTACATCAGGCAGTTAAAAACCTGGATCAGGGAATGTTTCCTTATGCTTTTTGTAAAGTATATCCTGATTTTTTAGGTGGAAATCAGGAGTATGTAAATCTGATGCATGCTGATGGTGCAGGTACCAAAAGCATTTTAGCTTATTTATATTGGAAAGAAACGGGAGATATTTCTGTTTGGAAGGGAATTGCCCAAGATGCCATAGTGATGAATTTAGATGATCTTTTGTGTGTAGGTGCTTATACACAGATCATTTTTAATTCTACCATTGATCGAAATAAAAATGTAATACCCGGTGCCGTTTTGGAGCGGATTATTGAAGGATCGCAGCAGTTTTTTAATCAAATGCGAAATTATGGTATCGATATTCACTTTTTAGGTGGTGAAACAGCCGATGTAGGTGATGTGGTAAGAACTATAGCAGTTAATGGAACAATGGCTTGCCGATGGCCTAAAGATAAAATCATCACTAATGAAAAAATAGAAGAAGGTGATGTGATTGTTGGTTTTGCCAGCTATGGACAAGCCTCCTATGAGACTGAATATAACAGTGGTATTGGCAGCAATGGGCTAACCAGCGCCCGGCATGATGTATTGAGCAAACACTATGCAGAAAATTTTAAAGAGAGCTATAATACGGAACTAATTGACGACGTGGTTTATATTGGGACTCATCAACTTTCCGATGTATTGCCTGCTACAAATAATAGTCCTGAAACATCTATTGGGAAGTTATTATTAAGCCCTACCAGAACTTATGCGCCGGTTATTAAGGAATTACTGGAAGAACATTTTGATAAAATTCACGGCTTAATCCATTGCAGTGGAGGGGGGCAGACTAAGTGTTTGAAGTATCTGCCTAAGCCTTTAAAAATTGTCAAGGATAACTTATTTGACCCTCCTGAAATATTTAACATCATAGCAAAAAATAGTGGTAGTAATAATAAAGAAATGTATCAGGTGTTTAATATGGGGTGCAGACTGGAAGTTTATTGCAACCCACAATTTGCTGATATTTTTATTGAAATTGCTAAAAAATTTAGTATTGATGCTCAGATTATTGGCAGGGTAGAGAAGGGTGGGAAAAAAGAATTATTAATTCAAGTTGAAGGGAAGGAATTTTTCTTTTAGTCTATAGTCGATCGGTTATAATAGTGTAACCTACCAATTTATCGCAATCCAATTTTTTTCAAAATTGTTCTCCATACAGGCAAAATATCCGGAGACAATTTAAATAACAAAACACCTGCTCCATATATTATACAAAATAAAGAGCTTCTGATAATAATCCACCATAACCCATAGTGTGCATGAAAAGGGAAGTAGGAAATGTAGTAAGCACCGATACCCAGCATAATCGCATAAAGTGTTTTTCGATTAAAAGGCTGCATATTAAATTTCCGCAGTAAAAAGAAATATCGGATAAGGTTATAAATTGTAAAGGAGCACAAATTAGCAATGGCAGGGCCAATAGCCCCCATATTTTTAGTAAGTATGTAGTTGAAAGGTAATGTTATTCCCAATAAAATTATACCGGTAAAGAAATCAAATCTCCAAAAGGTAGAAGTGCCTATAATTTGAGCATTTACACCAGTACCCATATCAATAATCTTGGTTAGGCCAATATAAAAGAAAATCCATTGAGCGGCCAGGTAATCTTTTTGTAATCCGAAAGTGGAAACAGCATCAGCAAAGTTTAACCATATTAATAAGAAAATTCCTACAGAAAATATAATTTGATTGATGGAAGAACGATGATAAATACGATTAATTTTCTCCAGATCCTTATCTTTCCAGGCTTGTGATAATGCGCCAATCGAGGACGAAATGATGCCACGCTGCGGCGCCTGTATCAAACTGGAAATATTTTGTGCCAGTGCAAATATCCCTGACCATGCCAATCCATTGGGTAAGGCTGCAGCAATTACCAAAGTGTCAAAAACAGAAGATAAGGTAAACACTATACCGCCGGCATAAATAAAGCTGCATAAGGTAACAATTTTCTTTAAATATTTTTTTGTTACGGTACTGACAGATAATGTAAAATGAAATTGTTTTTTGCTGATTAAAAATATTAAAGCTATTAGGGCAATTGCCAGATAGGCGAAAGAATAAATTTTAATAAAAATATCAAACGATGTTAATACCCCGGCCATAGAAAAGATGATTAACACAGTGACAAATAATCTAAATAAGACTTCCTTTAAAAAATTGGTGAAAATAGTTTTTCGCAACTGCCAGCAATATGCTTCTAAAATGCTGTATAAAGTAAGGCCCAAGCCAAATGGGAAAACCCATTGATAATAATCTACAAAATATTTTGATCCGGCGCTAAATTTTCTAATTACTAAATCTTTAAAAATTAATCCTCCTGTAATAATCAGGCAAAATCCAATTAGTGAAACGATTAACGCCCAGGAGAGCATGTCGTTTTTCTTTTCCGGTAAATTAGATTTATAATAAGGGAAAAATTTGTAAATATAAGATTGCATGCCAAAGGTAGAAAGCGATAACATTAAGCTTGCTACCTGTATGAATAAATTGGTAAGACCGTATTGCTCTTTGGTAAAACCACCTTCACGGGTAAACAGGTAAGTGTTTAAAAAGCCTAAGGCAAACCCAATATATACTATAACAGATGATATAATACTTTGCCTTCTTATTTGCGACATGCCGGTTATTTGCGCTAAATTAATCTACCTTTTTGGTATTGATATAAAAATTTTCATCTACCTTGAAAGAATTGTCGCCTTCAGGGTATAAGCTAAGGGTTTTCCAAACTTGTGTAGGCTTAATCCACCTTTCTCCTTTAAAAGATATTTTTACCGGCATATTGAAGCCTTTGATGCAGTTAGTCCAGCGATAAGTTAATTGATAGCCATTGAGCTTATACTCCAGCGTTGGAATTTGTATGGTTCTTAAATACTGATCAAAGACTTTGTCAAAATTTATATTGGATTGTTGGTTGATATATTGCTCTATTTGTTTCGTTGTAACGGTCTGGTGGTAGAATGTTTTATTCATTCCTCTTAAAATTTTTCGGAATTTTTCATCATTATTAATTATCTGTCGGATGGTATGAATCATATTGGAAGCTTTGAAATACATATCACCGCTTCCTTCATTGTTCACACCATAGTGGCCAATAATGGGAATGTTATTTTTAATACGTTTCCTCACACCAATTATATATTCACTGGCTGCTTTTTTGCCAAAATAATATTCTGTAAATAATGTTTCGCTATAATTTGTAAATCCTTCATGTACCCACATATCTGCAATATCTTTAGTGGTAATATTATTACCAAACCATTCATGACCACTTTCATGAACAATAATAAAATCCCATTTTAACCCCCATCCACTACTGGATAGATCTTTTCCATAATATCCATTTTGATAGCCATTACCATATGCTATACTACTTTGATGTTCCATGCCTAAATATGGGGCATCCACTAACTTATAGCCATCTTGATAAAAAGGATAGGGGCCAAACCAATATTCAAATGCTTTCATCATTTTAGGGGCATCTGCAAATTGCTGCTTTGCTTTTTCAAGGTTGTAATCCAGTACCCAATAATCCATGTCCAATTTACCTGCTTCGCCCTGGTATTCTTCTCCGAAATGAACATATTTACCAATGTAGGGAATGATATTGTAATTGTTAATGGGTGAAGTAACCGCCCAGTGGTAAGTTGCTGTTCCATCTCCATTATTTTCTTTTCCGCGGAAGCGGCCATTACCAACAGCTGTTAATGTATCCGGGCAGGTAATGTGCATTTCAGCGCTATCGGGTTCATCGCTTTGGTGATCTTTGCAGGGGTACCATACACTGGCGCCTAAACCCTGGCAGGCTATGCTTACCCAGGGATTGTTATTTTTGTCTCTTTGCCATACCAATCCTCCATCCCAAGGAGCATGTTTTGCTATTCGGGGTTTGCCATGATAATAAATAGTTATCTTACCAAAATATTGTGATTTATTAATTATTTGTGGAGTATTTATAAAATATGTGTTCTCATATTTTATAAATGTTAGTTTTTTATTTTCAGATATTGCACTGTCTAGTACTAAGGGGTTCTGGAGGTCAATTTGCATGCTTTCGGTATTGCCGCCAATTACTACAAATGAAATAATATTCCACCCGCTAATCGTACTATCTTCCAAATTAAATTTTACATGCAAATCATATTTTTTTACATCCCACCAGCTTCTACCGGTGCCAATACTGCCTCGTAAAGTATCGGCATGGGTGAAGGGCTGTGCATAGGTAGATGATAGATGACAGATGATAGATGACAGAGTAAAAAGTATTATTTTTTTCATGTTAAAGTCTGAATCAATTAATTTATTTGCTAATTTACCCTTCTTTATTGTAATTCATGAACCGTTTAACAAATAATTTTATTGGTAGGATTGTACTGCTTGTGTGGTGTACTTTATCATTTATCAATTGTAATCGTCATCAGCATACCGACAAGAAAATATTTCACTACAATGAAAGCAGCGGTATTGCTTCGCTGGATCCGGCATTTGCTAAAAATAAGCAGGTAATGTGGGCAGTACATCAGTTATATAGTACCCTGGTAGAAATTGATAGCAATATGCAGATCGTACCTTTGGTAGCTAGAAGGTGGGATGTTTCAGAGGATCATTTAGTTTTTACTTTTTATTTGCGAAATGATGTTTTTTTTCATGATGATCCATGTTTTATAAATGGAAAAGGCCGGAAGCTGACAGCCCATGATGTTGTTTACAGTTTTAATAGGATAATTGATAAAAATACTGCCAGTCCCGGAGCCTGGATATTTAACAGCCGGGTAGATTCGGTAGAAGCTTTTAAAGCATTGAATGATACCGTTTTCCAATTAAAATTACAACAGCCTTTTCAGTCGATTTTGGGAATTTTGAGCATGCAGTATTGTTCCATTGTACCTAAGGAAGCAGTAGATAAATACGGAGCTGATTTTCGCCGCCATCCTGTTGGAACAGGGCCTTTCACTTTTGTGGCCTGGGAAGAGGGGCAGGCATTAATTTTAAAGAAAAACGAACATTATTTTGAAAAAGATGCTGTGGGGAAACAATTGCCGTATTTGGATGGTGTAAAGGTGAGTTTTTCAGACAGCAAAGGTACGGAATTTTTGGAATTTCAACAAAAACGCCTGGATTTCATTGATGATATTGATCCTTCTTTTAAAGATGAAGTGTTGACTAAAACCGGCAATCTTAAAAAACAATGGGAGGGAAAAATTTTGTTGCAAAAACATCCGTATTTGAATATTGAGTATTTAGGTATTTTGGTTGATGAGAAGAATCCCTTAGTGCAGCAGTCACCATTGAGGTTGCAAAAAATTCGTCAGGCTATCAATTATGGTTTTGATCGAAGAAAAATGATGCTGTATTTGAGAAATTCGATTGGTATTGCTGCCGAAAGTGGCTTTGTCCCTGCCGGATTGCCTTCATTTGATTCTACAGTGGTGAAGGGATATCATTACAATCCTGTAAAGGCTAAACAGTTGCTGTCAGAAGCCGGGTACCCTGAGGGTAACGGATTGCCTGCTATTAAATTGTTAACCATTCCTATTTATGCAGATTTGGCCGGTTATATTGCCAACGAACTTAGGCAAGTTGGTATTTCCATTCAGGTAGAAGCTATTCAGAAAAGTCTCTTATTGGAGCAAACATCTAAATCTCAGGCTTTATTTTTCAGAGGCAGTTGGATTGCAGATTATCCCGATGCTGAGAATTATTTGAGTGTTTTTTATGGAAAGAATCCGGCGCCACCGAATTACACACGCTATAACAATTCGGCATTTGATCAATTATATGAGAAAGCTTTAGCGGAAAAAAGCGATTCCATTCGATACCAATTGTACCGGCAAATGGATCAGATGGTAATGAACGATGCACCTGTTGTGCCGTTGTGGTATGATATGGCCATTCACTTGGTGCATACCAATATTAAGAATTTTAATCCTAATAGTTTGAATTTATTGGAATTGAGGAGGGTGGTGAAGGAGTGATTAGAATGCATGTATAATATTTTTTTCAATACTCGTTTATATGGATTAGCCGTCTGTGTTATAAAATCTAAATTACACTAATAAATGTATGATGCTTTTTGTCAGAATAATTTTTTATGATTTTGCGGAATATTTTTTGATATTTTTGCAAAAATGATTTAGTTTTGGGAAAATATTTATAATGAGAGAAATACTTCGTTTGAAAGAAGCACAGCCAATTTTAGAGTCAGTACATAAGGATTTACTTCATGTTATTAAAAGCGGATTTGGCGATTGGTTAAAAATTAGAGAACACTCAAATTCGTTTGATGGAGGCCCTGTTAATTATAAGCCCCGGACGAAGGCTGGTATTATACATGATCATATTGAAAAATATGTTAGAGGCCAGTTTACCGGACAAGATGGAGTTATCGTAGACGATTTTCAAGGTGTTTTTGGGATGGTGCTGCAAGATTCTCTTTTTATAAGGTTTAAAAAAATGGATTCTACTTATTCAGTTAGAAGTCTTTATACTCGCCAACATAAAAGGTATATGCAGCAGGGGCAAATTGATGGATTTCCTACTAAGCCTACTTTTCTTTTTGCTGGATATATACCTGATAAAACGTGGTCTAATATTAAAGGTATTTATGTAGCATGTTGGCAAAACGATATACTTGAATGGGTTGATGAGTTTGGAAAATATACAGCCGAACAGGCCATTTTAGATTTTGACCAAATAGAAAACAAAACCATTAACGATATTGAAAAACGTATAAAATTGAAAAGGAAATTCAAAGGCGGTAACAAAAAAACCGGAACCGATGATATTTAAACAATTTCAAAATACTTGCTATGCAAAAGCTGAATGCACAGATATTAAAACTTGCAAGGGAAGTTCGTCTTATTACACAAGGAGACTTGGCTATTGAAATCGGTATTGAACAAGGGACACTATCAAAAATTGAAAAAGGAATACTATTAGCAGATACTCAAATTGTTGAAAAAATATCAAAGATTTTAGACTTCCCACTAAGTTTCTTTTATCAGGAAAAAAAGGTAATGCCAGTTGAAGGGCATTATCGAAGAAAAATTTCAACATCCGTAAAAAAGATGAAGCAATATATCGCTCAAATGACAATTGCAGAATGGCATTTTATATCTATGCTAGATGAAATAGATTTGCCAGAAGCAAAACTACCAACGTGGGATATCCTGGAAGACGGCAGTCCTGCAATGTGTGCAAAACATTTGAGGGATTTTTGGAGAATACCGAAAGGACGAATAACTAATCTTACAAAATTTATCGAGGACAATGGTATTGTAATTATTGCTCTTGATTTGGGAGAACTGGATGGGTTTAGTACTTTTTTTAATGGAAATATCCCTGTCATATTTATAAATAAGAGTTTGCCGCCTGATAGGTACAGACTAACAATAGCACATGAACTGGGTCATTTGATAATGCACTTTGGAAAAAAAGTTGATCCTGAAAGAGATTTGGAAGCAGAAGCATACCAATTTGGAGTTGAGTTATTAGTGCCTGAGAATAATATAAAACCTTATTTAGCTAAAGTGACTATTGAAAAACTTGCAGATTTAAAAGGATACTGGTATGTATCAATGGGCGCTTTGTTAAGATACTCAAACACACTTGGTATGGTTACAGGTAATCAGTATCGTTATTTATGGATGCAAATGGGCAGTCTCGGTTATAAAAAGAGAGAACCAGTAGTTATACCAACTGAAAAACCCGGAATAATAAATGAAATTATTGGTGCTTATTTAAATGATTTGGGATATTCCAAAGAAGAATTGGCATCAACTTTTCATATTACTGTTCCTGAATTTGAGAGGATTTATCTCAATGCAAAAGTTAAATTGAAAGCCGTTTAATATTGAAGTTATTGGGTAAATGTAAAATTTACTTTTACTGCCTCAATTTATCCTTAAATACTTTTCTGAATTTTTCAATTTTAGGCCGGATAACAATTTTGCAATATCCCTGTCCCGAATTGTTATTATAATAATTTTGATGGTAATCTTCTGCAGAATAAAATGCCGATGCCGGTTCTAAAACAGTTACGATCGGTTTATCAAAGGCGCCGCTTTTATTGAGTTCAGCTTTGTATTTTTCTGCTTTTACTTTTTGATCTTCACTATGATAAAATATAACACTTCGATATTGCGTGCCTACATCAGCGCCCTGTCTGTTTAAAGTAGTAGGGTCATGGGTTTGCCAAAATACTTCTAACAATTCATCAAAAGTGATAACAGCAGGATCATATATAATTTGCAGGCATTCGGCATGTCCGGTGCTACCTGTACATACTTCTTTGTAAGTTGGGTTGGCTACCTTGCCACCACTGTAACCACTGGTAACTTTTATTACGCCATCTAATTGTTGAAAAATGGCCTCGGTACACCAAAAGCAACCGTTACCAAAAGTGGCAGTGTCTGTATGTACGTTATTGTCATGAGATGTTTTATCCATAGAAGTATGATTGCTTTTATTAGTATTGTTATCTTTCTGTGCACAAGATTGTATGGTGACAAAAGATATGGCGGATACAAGTATAAGTTTAAACATTTTTACAATAGTTTTCAATATTATGTAAAAATAATCATCACCAATAGTAGTAACAATATCCAGACCAATATTTAACAAAAAATAGGGCCTATTTGTTTTTTAATATGAATAAGGTTTATGATCCGTTAAATATAGAGGACCTTGCTGGTATTAATTCTAATAAACAGAACTTTTTCAGTAATAATTTTTTGTGAAATATAATATCTGATTTTTTTGTTTTTGGATTTTTATCCGGTCATCAGTGATTAATAATACATTTGTAAAAAATTGCAGATGCCGAAAAAGATTACTTACCGACATAAAAATTTAAAAAAAGATGAGCAGCCAACACTGGCACCTGTTATGGTAGATCCCGTTGTTCGCCAGGCATATGAGGAGGGAAAGGTTATTTTAATTGACAAACCCCTGCATTGGACTTCTTTTGACGTGGTAAGAAAAATAAGAAGTACGTTGCGGATAAAAAAAGTAGGGCATGCCGGAACATTGGATCCTTTAGCGACAGGTCTGTTGATCGTTTGCACTGGAAAATTTACGAAAAAGATTAACGAATATATGGCGCAGGAAAAGGAGTATACCGGTTCCTTCACTTTAGGAGCGATCACACCAACGTACGATTTAGAAAGCAAACCTACCGATGTAAAAGACTATCAACACATCACTGAGGAGCAAATACATCAGGCAACGAAGGCATTTACAGGAGAAATTTTACAAAAGCCACCCATTTACTCGGCTATTAAAAAAGAAGGTACATCCTTATATGAGCTGGCAAGAAGAGGGGCGGAGGTAGAAATTGAGCCCAGGAAAATTTTTATAAAAGAGTTTATTATCACTGATATACAACTACCTGTTATTTATTTCAAAGTAATATGCTCTACGGGCACCTATATACGAAGTTTGGCCAATGATTTTGGTGCTGCTCTCGGATGCGGTGCTTATTTAAGCGAATTACGTCGTACAAGAATTGGGGATTTGCATGTAACCAACGCTCAAACTATTCAGCAGTTTTTGAATAGTTTATAGTCCATAGTCGATGAACAATGGAATATAAAATTCTGTCGTCCGTGGTCAGTCGTCGGTCGTCTAACCTAGGCCCGCTGCTTTACTGCTGCCTTTCGCTTGGCCTTTTTTAATATTACATCAATTGCCTTGCTCATCTGGTCAAAGCTGATTTTTCCTTTGTACATTTCACCGTTGATAAAAAAGGTAGGTACATCTTTTACGCCTCTGTCCATGCCTTCTTTTAAGTCGCCCTGTACGTGCCAGCCATAAGTAGCATTAACCAATTCGTCTAAAAAACGTTTGTTAACTACACCAGCTTCTTTGCTGTATAATTTTAAGCTTGTAGTGCCAAGATTTCTACGATTTGCAAACAAAATGTTGTGCATTTCCCAGAACTTACCTTGTTGACCGGCAGCGATAGCTGCTTCACCTGCCTTTAGGCTACGTTGATGTATTTTAGTTAATGGAAAATGCCTGAAGTTAAATCGAATATTTCCTTCGTAAGCGTCCAATAATTGTTTTACTACCTCGTTTGCTTTAGCGCAGGCTTCACTTTCATATTCACCAAATTCTTCTAATGTTATGGTTGCTTTAGGGTTGCCTACAAACATATCTTTTGGTTCAATAATCTCTACAGTTTCTTTTTTAAATGCCATAATTTTTTTCTTCCAATTTGAAAATTTCTACAATTTATTTTATCTGTGCTATAGGATCCAGAATCTGATGAAAATACGGATTTTTTTTGTCTTAACCAACTGCCTTAACATTATTTTAGCAATTAAATATATAAAATATTGATTATCAATAAATTATAGTAGTTATCTATTTGCAATTTCTACGCTTATTTGCCCTTCATTTCTAAAGACAACCGTTCCGTCAAACACATCTACCATTACCGGTTTTGTCTTATCCAATTCCCCACTTAAGATTTTTTTACTTAAATGATTGACGATTTCCTTTTGGATCAAACGCTTTAAGGGTCTTGCTCCAAATTGGGGATCATACCCGTTTTCAGCCAGATATTCTACCGCATAATCGCTAAATCTTAAATCAATACCATTTTGTGCCAGTAAAGATTTTAAATTATTCAGTTGAATTTTGATGATACTTTTTATTTCTTTACGCATCAATGGCTGGAACATGATAACTTCATCTACACGGTTCAAAAATTCCGGCCTGATGGTTTGTTTTAATAAGCCCATTACCTCCAGTTTGGTACGTTCTACTACTTCCAGTTTATTTTTTTCGGTAACATTTTCAAAATTATCCTGGATAATCTGACTACCCATGTTGCTGGTCATGATGATAATCGTATTTTTAAAATTTACTACACGACCTTTATTGTCGGTTAAACGGCCATCATCTAATACCTGGAGTAATATATTGAAAACATCAGGATGTGCTTTCTCTATTTCATCTAACAATACAACAGAGTACGGTTTGCGTCTAACCGATTCCGTTAGTTGACCGCCTTCATCATAACCCACATAGCCGGGAGGGGCGCCCACTAATCTGCTGACTGAATGTTTCTCCTGATATTCACTCATATCTATACGGGTCATCATACTATCATCATCAAACAAATAATTAGCCAGTGCTTTTGCAAGTTCGGTTTTACCAACACCTGTTGGGCCTAAAAATATGAAAGAACCAATCGGCTTTTTGGGATCTTGTAAACCGGCTCTGCTTCTCCTGATAGCATCGCTTACTGCCTCTATAGCTTCATCCTGTCCCACCACACGTTGATGTAATTCATCTTCCAGGTTCAGTAGTTTTTCTCTTTCACTTTGCAACATTTTTGCAACGGGTATTCCTGTTGCTTTAGCTACATTTTCAGCAATATCTTCTGCATCTACTTCTTCTTTCAATAATCTTTTTTCAGAAATAGCGTTTAGCTCGTCGGTAGTATTCTTAATAATTGCTTCTACGTCTTTTATTTTACCATAGCGTATTTCGGCTACCTTTCCATAATCGCCATTTCGTTCTGCCTGTTCAGCTTGTAGTTTAAGTTCTTCTATCTGTGCCTTTGCATTTTGGATTTTTTCAACCAGTCCTTTTTCTTCCTGCCATTTGGCTTTGTAGGTATCTCTTTCAACAATTAGATTGGCTATTTGTGTATTCAATTCTTTCAATTTTGCTTCGTCATCTTCTCGTTTAATGGCTTCTCTTTCTATTTCTAATTGTCTGATTTGCCGCTCTAATTTATCCAATTCTTCGGGCATACTGTTCATCTCTAGCCTAAGTTTGGCAGCACTTTCATCAATCAGGTCAATAGCTTTATCAGGCAAAAATCTATCTGTAATATAGCGATGTGATAATTCTACGGCAGCGATAATGGCTTCATCTTTTATTCTTACATGATGGTGTGTTTCATATCTGTCTTTTAAACCTCTCAAAATGGAGATAGCATCTTCTATGCTAGGCTCATCGATCATCACTTTTTGGAAACGTCTTTCCAAAGCTTTATCTTTTTCAAAGAATTTTTGGTATTCATTAAGAGTAGTAGCTCCAATGGCTCTTAATTCACCTCTTGCTAAGGCTGGCTTTAAAATATTAGCGGCATCCATAGCTCCTTCGCCACCGCCGGCACCTACCAGTGTATGGATTTCATCAATAAATAATATGATTTCACCCTCACTGCTGCTTACTTCTTTTACTACGCTTTTTAATCTTTCCTCAAACTCGCCCTTATACTTGGCGCCGGCAATTAACTGCCCCATATCCAGTGCATAAATAGTTTTGCTGCGAAGATTTTCGGGTACATCGCCGTTTACAATTCTCATAGCAAGCCCTTCAGCTATAGCTGTTTTACCTACACCTGGTTCACCTACCAAAATAGGATTATTTTTACTTCGTCTGGTTAAGATATGTAGTGTTCTTCTTATTTCTTCATCTCTGCCAATTACAGGGTCCAATTTTCCCTGCTTAGCCATTTCATTTAAGTTTTTGGCATACTTATTCAGTGCATTGTATTCCAGCTGAGTAGTGGCCGAACTAATAGTAGCGCCTTTTCTTAATTCTTTAATGGCGGCAATCAAGCCTTTATCCGTAAGGCCTGCATCTTTTAAAATTTTTGCAGCGTTATCGTTGCCTTGTAAAATTGCCATTAATAAATGTTCTGTGCTGATAAATTCATCGCTAAATGTCTTTAGGTTATTACCAGCTCTAAGCAATACATTATTTGCTTCTCTACCCAGTTGTTGCGCCGGTGTTCCTCCCTGTACAACTGGTAATTTTTGTAATGAGTGAGCAAGCTTATCATTGACATAAGGCAGGCTGACATTATTCTTCTTTAACAAAAATTCAATAGGAGAGTCTTTGTCATTTAATAATGTCTGTAAAATATGTTCCGATTCGATAAACGAATGATTATTATTAAAGGCAAGTTGTTGGGCAGCTTGTAATATTTCCTGCGCTTTTATTGTAAGATTTTGTAAGCTCATGTAGTTTTTTGGTAGAATGGCGCAAATTGTTTTCCAATTATAAAATGCAGTAATTATGTCATAAAAAGGGTGCAAAAACTGACGAAAATGCAGTGTTTGTGAGTTGATACTGCTAATATTGCAGGTTTTGTGGTCTATATTTCTTTAATTCGGGTTTTATGAGATTATTTGATTAGACGGAAGCTCTTTAGTAAATTTGCAACTTTAAAACCAACTGCTTTTGTCAATGTCAATTAAGTATTGGAGTATATTTCTGCTATTATTTTCTGCAAATGTTTTTTCACAAAAAAAGAATAACCTTCTGAAGGGAATGTATCTACAATGGGGGTATAATACAGAGTGGTATACCCGAAGTAATATTCATGTCAATGATGTAGTAGATGGTGTTGAACATCAATTTACGCTTTATCATGCAAAGGCACACGATCGTAATGATATGGATGCAATTTTGAAAAAACCAATTGAATTAAGTATTCCCCAATATAATTATCGATTAGGTTTTTATATTAATACTGCAAAAACAAAATCTGTGGAAATTAATTTTGATCATACAAAGTATATCGTTTATGATGATCAATTATTGCATGCACAGGGGAAGATTGGAAATACTACTTTCGACACGGATACTGCTTTTACACATGACCAGTTTCATTTTGAGCATACGAATGGGGCTAACTTTTATCATATCAATTACGTAAGCTTACATAAAATTCGTGTTGCTAATAAAGATACTCGTTTTTCAGCTTTATGGAAAGCCGGTGCTGGTTTTATGATTCCTAAGACTGATGTGACACTTAGTCACCAGCGAATTGATAATCGATTTCATGTAGCAGGTTATTGTATTGGTTTAGAGGGAGGTGTGAGATGGTATTTTTCTAAAAAATTCTTTTTAGAAACTACCGGTAAAACAGGATTTGTAAATTATACTAATTCTTTGGCTGTGGGCCCCGGAAAGATCAATCATAGCTTTGGCTACCTGGAATTAATTGGTTTGATTGGGTACGATATTGATTTTTAACTTTTACGGAAGACTTATTTATTTAAATGGCTCTGTAATAACAGAGCTTTTGTATTTTTGGATTATTATGTACGAACATAAAAAAATGCCATTAGCCCCCAGAAGGGTATATTTCAAACGGCTATATCGAAATTTTATAGTGGCTGCTATTGTCCTTTCCCTTTCTTTGTTATTAGGAGTGGTAGGTTATAAATCTACCGTGCCGGAGTTTGACTGGTATGATAGTTTATTAAATGCCTCCATGATTTTAAGTGGTATGGGACCAATTATAGATCCGTCTATAACATTAACAGCAAAAGCGAAGTTGTTTGCATCTGGTTATGCATTGTTTAGTGGCATTGCATTTATTTCTACCATAGGTATTGTAATTGCGCCTATTGCACACAGATTTTTCCATAAACTACACCTTGAGGAAAAATAACTTATTTATGGGTAATATCGACCAGCATACATCTATTATTAAAAAGTTGGCTCTTGAGCTGGGGTTCGATTATTGTGGTATTGCTAAAGCGCAACAACTTGAGGAAGATGCCCGGCGATTGGAACAATGGTTATCAAAAGGTATGCATGGGCAAATGCAGTACATGGAAAATCATTTTGACTTACGTATTGATCCAACTAAATTAGTGCCGGGGGCAAAATCCGTCATTACTTTATTATTAAATTATTATCCCAAACAATTACAACAAAATTCAACTTATAAAATTTCTAAATATGCTTATGGGCAAGATTATCATGATATTATCAGGCAAAAGTTGAGATTATTGCTTCAAAAAATAAAGGAGGATATAGGCGATGTTCAGGGTAGAGGATTTGTGGATAGTGCACCGGTGTTGGAAAGGGCATGGGCTCAAAAAGCTGGCTTAGGATGGATTGGTAAAAATGGTAATCTTATTAATAAAAATAACGGTTCCTTCTTTTTTATAGCTACCTTAATTGTTGATTTGGAATTGTCATATGATGATCCTTATGTAAAAGATTATTGTGGCACCTGTACCCGATGCATTGATGCTTGTCCTACGGATGCAATTTTGTCAGATAAGGTTATTGACGGTAGCAAATGTATTTCGTATTTTACCATCGAGTTTAAAGATGCTTTAATACCTGATGTTATGAAGCATCAATTTGAAAATTGGATGTTTGGCTGCGATACCTGTCAGGATGTATGTCCATGGAATAGATTTTCTTCAGCTACAAAAGAAGAAAGTTTTTCTATTTTGCCAGAGATTCTTAGTTTTTCCAACAACGACTGGGAAGAACTAACAGAAGAAACATTTAAAATAATTTTTAAAAATTCACCTATCAAAAGAAGTAAATGGCAGGGTATCAAACGCAATATAAATTTTTTGCAAACCAACAATATTGAAAAATAAGTGAATAAAAATATACAACAACTATGCAACATCGCCACTAAGCAAAAAAAATTTATAGTTGGGTTGATGAGTGGCACTTCTCTGGATGGGCTGGATATAGCGCTTTGTAGCGTTGAAGGTAGTGGATTGCAAACTAAAATTCAGGTAAAGCACTTCGAAACGGTTGATTATACTGATCATTTTAAAAAGGAATTAAAAAGTATCTTATTCAAAAAAAATATTGATTTAGAAAAACTAACGCTTGTTAGTCATTGGATAGGTTTGCAACATGCCGATTATATTTTGAGATGTTTAAAAAAGTGGAATGTAAATAAAAAAGACGTTGATCTGATTGCCAGTCATGGGCAGACAATATATCATGCACCGGTAAGCTTGCACAAAAACTTAAACTACGGCAATGCGACTTTGCAAATTGGTGATGGGGATCATCTGGCTGTGGCTACAGGCATTATAACCATTAGTGATTTTCGCCAAAAACATATTGCCGCAGGCGGTGAAGGAGCGCCATTGGCAGCCTATGGGGATTATATTTTATTCAGTAAAAGAAATCAGGATAGAATCTTATTAAATATAGGTGGTATTGCTAATTTTACTTTTCTGCCCGGATCGTTGAAAACCGACGAGATAATGTGTACGGATATTGGCCCGGGCAATACATTGCTGGATGCATACGTTCAGGAAAATTTTTCGGGGAAATATTATGACGAAAATGCTACTGTCGCTTTTAAAGGAAACATCAACGAGCAACTTTTAAAGGAATTAAAAAATCATACTTTTTTTACGATTAATCTTCCTAAGACTACCGGACCGGAGTTGTTTAATTTGGAATACCTAAAAAGTGCAAAAGAAAGATCTTACACACTATCATTAAGTATAGAGGATACCATGGCTACCTTGACAAAATTCACTGCTGATACCATTGTTTCCGCTCTTGATACATATAGAAATGCTGAAGTATTTGTCAGTGGCGGAGGTGTGCATAACAAATTGTTAATGAACTATTTAGATGAATCGATAACCTCACATGCTGTAAAGACTATTGATGCACTTGGTATTTCTTCAGATGCTAAGGAGGCGGTATTATTTGCTATTTTGGCTAATGAGTGTGTTTCAGGGGAAACGGCTGTGTTTAACAATGCCGGTAGAACTTTACTACCTGTAAGCATGGGGAAAATTAGTTTTCCTTACTGAATTTCCTGTGATTCTAATTGATTTTTGAGATTATCTAATGATACTTCCATAAGTGGTCCAAGTTTTTTGCTGGCAAAAATGGCTGCAAATTTTTTATGAGGCTCGTACCACTTTATGTTCTCCGTCATGTTCCAATATACAATACTTGAATCATTGGTGCTGGTTATGTAAAAGGTGGATAAGAATGTTCTTCTGTTTTTTTGATGGATGGCAACAGCAATACTATCTGTCTTGGTATTCAACAACGATAATGAGATGTCTTTATTTTTTAAAAGCTCATTCCACTGATGCCAACTATCGATTGTCTGAATAGTATTAAAGACATCCTCCTTTTTTGCTTTTATTGTTTTTACTCTTTGCGTATTTACTTTTCCAGGGAATAATAATGACAATAGAAATAGAAAGGTTACAAATACAATAATATTGATCGCTATAAATTTAATATATCTCAAAAAGATTGAATTTTACGGTGTTCATTTATAGTTACTCCCATTTAAAGGCCTTAATGGCGATTGTATATACCACAATGCCCCATATTAATAAGATGCCGATTTCATCTTTTACATCCCATAAACTTTGCCCTTCAAAAGCAACATTTCTCATGGCTGTGTTAAGATGGGTAAGTGGTAGTATTTTTGATATCGGCTGTAGCCATTTGGGAAATGCATCAACCGGAAAGAAGGTGCCACTAATGAGAAATTGAGGTAAGGTTATTAAATTGGCAAAAGGTGGAATAGTACTATCTGACTTCGCCAAGCCACTTACAATAAATCCAAATCCCATGAAAACGAGTAATCCTATAAAGCTTAGCAGTAACATTTCTAAAAACGTTTCAAAACCTTTTACCAAAGTAAAATGAAATAAATACTTCCCTGCAACAATAATTACGACAGCCGTAAGCATTTGAAATATTACCCTGCTTAACGATTCTCCTAAAACTATATAGGTCCGATTGATGGGGGTGGCAAAAAATCTTTTCAATACTAATGTATTTCTCAAATTGAAAAAGATAAAGGCTACGCCAAATACACCAGCGCTTAATAGGGAAAATCCCAGCTGGCCTGGTAAAATAAAATCTATAGTTCTATATTCTCTTACGGTTTCAATATCTCTTTGGTAATTAAAATCAGCTTTGGCGAAAGAGGGCCGGTTTTGATATTGTTCATCACTAATCTTATTGGCAATGGACTCTAAAACTGGTAGGAGCTGAGGCCACTTATCATTGCTTGCATTAGTGCTTTTTATGGTATAAAAGTATGCCGGATTTTTTTCCGGATTTTTGGTAATTTTCAATACTACTGCAATACGCCCCTTGATTAGGTTGGTATGCAACTCCTGCTCATTCGCAAAGGTTACAATTCTGATTCTATTGCTATTTTTAATGGAATGGTATAGGGCATTGGCGGTGTCGCTGTTTTTATCTATCACAATTTTGTAAACTGGTACACTATTACTATTGCCAATAAAACCGAATACAACAATAAAAATAAGAGGGAAAACAAAGCTGAAAATAACTGCGGACGGACTTCTGAAAATAGCCCGCAAACTAGCTTTGGTTATGGCCAACATGGCCCTGATCTGGCTGTATTTACTCATCAATGACTAAATTAGGATGCAAAACTATTGTTAAATGCGTATTTTAAAAAATTTTATATTTACAGACAATTGTCGTATATTTGTGTGACAAATGTCGTTATATGAAAAAAGCACCAAAATATAATACTCGTAAAAATACTTCAGTTTCTTCTAAGGTAGAGGAACCAGAACCTGTTTACAGAACTGTAAAAATGCTGCCAAAATTAAAAGATTTTACTTATAACGATTTTAAAAAAATTTCGGATAAGGCGCCTTTTACATTGGCTGAATGGTCTTCCATGCTGCATGTTAGTGAACGAACTTTACAGCGATATGCTAAAAATAATGGCATCTTTGCCTCTATCAATTCCGAAAGAGCTATGCAAATTGCAGCCGTACTGTCGGAAGGAAAAAGAACCTTTGGAAAAGTCGAATCATTTTATCAATGGCTAAAAAATAATCCGCAAATGCTTGAGGGGCCTTTGTCTTTGGAATCATTGACTACGGCAAACGGTATTCAAATGGTGCTCACTCAATTGAAAAGAATTCAACACGGTATTCTGGCATGATTATATACAGATTGGCTATCGACACTTATAGCAACGATTTAACAGGCACAGGCGCTAAATTATTGGGTGGACGCTGGAATTCTGTCGGCGTTCCGGCGCTTTATTGTACAGAAAATATCTCTTTGGCCGTTTTGGAAATATTGGTAAGAACAAGCCTGCAAAATATTCCTGTTAATTATCGTTTGATAAAACTTGAACTGCCGGATAATATTTCACCTACCATTATTTCTAATCAAAAGCTTAAAAGAAAATGGAAGGAAGATGTGAGCTATACTCAATGGCTGGGAGATCAATTTTTAAAAGCTAATAATAGTTTGTTGTTAAAAGTTCCTTCAGCTATTGTAGAGGAAGAAAATAATTTTGTTCTGAACCCTAAGCATGTCAACTTCCATAAAGTTGGCATTATATCTAATAAAAAATTTGAATTTGATAAAAGATTATATTTGAAAAATGAGTAAGGTATATTTGCTGCTGGGAAGTAATCTTGGCGATAGCCAACAACAATTATCAGAGGCAAAAAAATATATTGAGCAGCAAATTGGCAGGGTAGTTCTGCAGTCTTCTTTATATCTAACAGAAGCCTGGGGTAATATTCAGCAGCCGGATTATTTTAATCAGGTAATAGTAGTAGAAACGGCACTCAGAGTGGAAGAAACCCTCCATATTATTTTGTCTGTTGAAAAAAATATGGGGAGAATTCGAACACAAAAAAATGCTCCCCGTATCATTGATATTGATATTTTATTTTTTGATCATCAGATTGTGAATAAAAGAGATTTAATTATACCGCATCCGCAGTTGCAAAACAGGCGATTTGCGCTTCAACCCCTTCATGAGATTGCATCTGATTTTGTACATCCTGTATTTCAAAAAACCATTCAACAATTATTGAATGAATGTCCGGATTCACTAAATGTGAAAAAGTTTTCCTCATAAAAATGTTCATTCCACTTATTTTGCAGCCTTATTATAAAAATTCGAATAATTACCTGCTTGAACAATGCAGTCGGGCAGGAATTCAATTCGTGTTATAAAATGTTATAGGTGAAATATAATTTTGTTACCATAGAAGGAAATATTGGCGCAGGCAAAACTACCCTGGCTCATTTGCTTAGCCGGCATTATAACGCAAGGCTTATTTTGGAGGAATTTGCTGATAATCCTTTTTTGCCAAAATTTTACGATAATCCCCAGCAGTACGCTTTTCCACTGGAACTTTTTTTTATGGCGGAACGGTATAAGCAGTTAAAAGATTTATTGCAGACAAAGGATATGTTTCAAAATATTACCATATCCGATTATTTGTTCACCAAATGTTTATTGTTTGCAAAAGTAAATCTGGCAGAAGAAGAGTTTAGACTGTATCAGAAATTGTTTGATATTATTAATCCTCAAATTGTACAACCCGATTTGCTGATTTATCTTCATACACCTGTTAATAAATTGCAGCAGAATATTAAAAAGAGAAACCGATCCTACGAACAGCAAATACCGGATGATTATTTGTTTACTTTGCAGGAAACCTATACGCAATATATCAAACAGCACAATATTAAAACCTTATTTGTGGACGCCGGTAATGCAGATTTTTTAGGTAATGAGGAGCATCTACAGATCATCATTGATGCACTTGATCGTGAATATACGGAAGGACAACATTATTTATCATTGCCATAAAAAATGATTGTAGTTTTGCTATAATGAAATTACATTTTAATGCTGAGAGCTTATTACCGCTCCATGAAAAAGAATTTCGCATTTACATTATTTCCCGGTTTATTTATATTATGGCTTTGCGTATGGTAGGTACGGTAGTGGCCTATCAGCTTTTTCAGCTTACACAAAGTTCATTCTCAATCGGGCTGGTAGGCTTATCCGAGTTTATTCCTGTATTTTCCCTAGCCTTATATGCAGGGCATGTAATTGACCAGTCTGATAAAAGAACATTATTATTAAAAGGAATGTCGGCTTACTCCCTATGTGTTGTATTGATGATTGCGCTAACATTTCCTTTGATAAAAAATCATATTCATGTGCATTGGCTGGAATATGGCTTTTATACCGTTATTTTTCTAACGGGTATTATCAGAGCCTTTACAGGTCCTGTTTCCCAAGCGATTATTGCACAGTTGGTGCCAAAAGAGATGTTGAAATATGCCGCTTATATTAGTTCCTCAACCTGGTTGATTGCTTCTATTATCGGGCATGCAAGCGCTGGATTTTTTATTGCGGGAATAGGAGTAAATAACACATTTATAATAATTTTAATATATGTGTTATTAGCTGTAGGAATGATTGCAAAGGTACAAAAAAAACCGCAAATTGCCAATAGGCAGTATGTAGATGTTCGGGCCAGTGTAAAGGAGGGACTGCTATACGTTTATAAGAATAAAATTTTGTTAGGAGCAATGTCATTAGACTTATTTGCCGTGCTTTTTGGTGGTGCGGTGGCACTGATACCTGAATTCAGTGAAAAAATTCTCCAGGTAGGCCCGGTTGGTTTCGGATGGCTTACAGCAGCAAGCGATATCGGTTCTATCAGCATTATCATTTTACTAACCATCTTTCCCATGCAGCGGCGTCAGGGTAAAAGGATGCTAATGGCAGTAGCAGGTTTTGGATTGTGCATCATCATTTTTGGATTATCAGAAGTATATTTTATTTCTTTTGTAGCCTTGCTTTGTAGTGGTATTTTGGACGGTATCAGTGTAATGGTAAGGGGTACTATTTTACAACTTTCCACACCCGATGAAATGAGGGGCAGAGTGTCATCCGTTAATTCGATGTTTATCAATAGCAGCAATGAGCTGGGGCAGTTTGAAAGTGGTTTTGCTGCCAGTATGTTAGGCTTAGTACCTTCTGTAGTTTTTGGTGGTTGTATGACAATGCTGGTAGTGCTGATCACCTGGATAAAAGCGCCTGATTTGAGAAGGATGGAGTATTGAGGGGTAATTAAAATCGTACCATTTAAAATATTTTTCGAAATGAACATTTGATTTTTATTCATCATTGTTGTAGCTTGTCCGCCTTAGAGGGATCACTCACTTGTACGACATGCCACCATTCATCTTTCGTTATACCATACGCAAACTTATAGTTGATAGGTAATCTATTTTCTCACCGCACTTCCCTCAAACTCAATCCTCTTATTAAATACGGAAACGTATTCCGATAGCTCATACACATTTTTATAGCCGTAACCATATAAGTTGATATAGGTAGGGATATTTAAAGCTAAAGTGAGTTCACTATTTTTATTATCATTTGTTTTATTATTAAAAGCACTAGCTGGTATTACTGCCTTAGTAGGGAAAAAATCAACATCATTATCAATGTTGTTATTACAATAAATCAAAATTCTGGTATCGGGCGAAGGTATAATTTTTGCTAAGTTTTTTTGTGTAAAATCCGGAAAGCTTAAGTGAATGGCTCCTTTAATATGCTTGGCATTGTACATAACATCTGAACGGGTATCTAAAATGATGGTACCCGGTTCTTTGTTCATTTCTAAAAATTTATCCAAATTGACTAAGCGGTCTTTTCTGTGTTGTTTAACCTCTTTTACCAGCTGTTCAAAAGCATCATAGTCCACTTTTGCCGGACGTTCCACATTTACAATGGGATTAATTTCAGCTTTTGGTTGCGCCTTTGCTGCAAAAGAGAAAAAGCTAATGCCTACCAATAGAAGGGATAAATTTTTCATAATTAATTGTATATAAACCAAAGATGCAATTTTTTGGATTTCTGCATAAATCGTTAGGTTGGTTTAACATAACTTTAATTCAAGAAAAGCTAAATTTTTTAGTAAACTTGTATCGCTACAGTTTAACAATTAATCCATCTGCAACAACTTCTCCAACACAAAATAAACCGCCGGACAAAAAGTAGCATTTTTCAGGGTAATGTGTGGCCTTTTTATGAAGACATCTTCATCCGTGTAAGGAAATCGCTGGCAGTCAGAAGGGCGCTGTTCATAAATGCTGCAATAATTGTTTGCATCTAAAAAAGGGCAGGGGGTGGTTTTTACAACATAATCGCCATCCTCATCTATTTGTAAATAAGCATCAATAAAATCACTTTCCTTCATTTTCAGGTATTTGCTAATGCGTTTTATATCAGGTGTTTTAAATCGTGGTGAATAGTTTTTGCAGCAGGCAGCACATTGAAGACAATCAATTTTTTCAAAAGCTTCCTCATGCAAATCAGGAAGTGTTTTCAACACTTTATTTTTGTCAGCTCTTTGCAAATACTGCTTATATTGTTTATGATGCGCTGCAGATTTCTTTTCCCAATTTTGAAGCATGTCATTTTCCATTACAAAAGTTAATGAATGATTAGCTATAATTAAACAATAAATAAAATTTGGGCGTGCCCTTCGTCGCCTTCCGGCCGGTGAAGACACCGGCCGGGGCTCCTCAGGTCGGGCTATACGTAGTACTCCTCGTTCGGCCCGCCAATCGGCGGGCTTCACTGCGGGGTACTTACTTCAATCCTGAGGACATAGTTTCAAAATTATGTTGCCTCCACTAATATCAGCTTCATTT
>CAZPHA010000006.1:57667-94156 GCA_964586215.1 uncultured Ferruginibacter sp. | reverse complement strand
TGAAATGTTGAAATGTTGAAATGTTGAAATGTTGAAATGTTGAAATGTTGAAATGGACAGTAAATAGCCTACTAAGATACTACATTTTAACGTCTTAACATCTTCACATCTTCACATCTTAACGTATTAACATACTGGTATAATAAGTAATTAAGAATATAAAATTTCATCTTATGAACGAAGACAACTTTGGAAGTTTTTTTGAATCGTATGATAATAACGACGATGATCCTAATAATGCCAAAACTCCCATCAAGAATTATGGCAATGCTTTATATAAAAAGTCGATAGAGATTTTAAATCTTGCGGTATCTATTTGCGATTTGTTTCCTGATGGTGATACCCAGTCTGAAACAACTAAAAAGCTGATGATGGAAAATGCCTTGCTTATTCCGGCAAAAATAAAGGGAGGTATGGCCGTGGATCAGACGTATAGCCTGGTGATGGAAAATGCAGTAATTATTAAAGTAAATATTTGTGAACTAAAAGCACAGCTTTGGGCCTGTGAGGTGCTACATGAAATTGATAAAATGTACACTAATGTGTTACATGAAGAGATCAATGCCTTTCGGCAGATATTTATTAAATGGGTCAACTGTTTTGATAAGATGAGCGATCTACCTGATGAATGGCATTTGTTTAACGATCCTTCTGCATTTAAGGAGGATGATGAGGAGTAGCTATTCAGAATTGGTCCATAATTATTATATTCAATATTAATTATATATGAATTGATATGTAATTTTTTCGTAACTTTGTATAAAATTCTTATCTAAAACTAATATTCATTATGCAGAAGCAGCTTTCAAAACTAATGTTCTTATCCCTAATTATAGTAGTGGTGTCATTAAGTCTTGCAGGATATTCAAATTCTAAGAATAACATATCTCTATATGAGTCAAATATAATATCATATAAAACTGTTGCGAATAAATCTACTGGAAGTAGTTCTTTTAAAGCTATTAAAGAGGCAAGCAGAGAATTCTACAATTTAGCAAAGCAAGTTGTTAATTATATTCCTCCCGGCCCCCTTTTAAGTGAAAACGTTCAAATGGATAAACTGAATTGATGGCAATTCGTAATTCCAATTAACCAGATGTAATCTTACTTTACATAAAACTTGTAGTTGCCGGCAACTACAGCATTGCCATTTTTGTCCCATACCCTAAAGTCGACAAGATAGTATCATTTCAATGTGTTGTATTCCATCTTCTAAATAAACATCACTGCATTGTTGGAACCCCAATTCTGAATAAAATTTCAGTAGGTATAATTGAGCGCCAATTTTAATTGCGTTGACCTGATACGTTTCAAGTGTATGCTGAATAGCCTTTTGCATCAATAGTTTTCCCAACTGGTTTTTGCGGTATTTAGATGAAATTACTACCCTGCCAATACTGGCTTCCTGAAAAGCAATGCCGGGCGGTATAATTCTTGCATAAGCAGCCAGCCTGTCTTCATGCCAACCACATAAATGGCAGGAAGCAATATCTTTATTGTCTGCATCCTGATAAATGGCTTGTTGTTCTACCACAAAAACTTCATTTCGAAGTTGTAAGATTTGATAGAGTTCTGTAGCTGTTAGTTCGTCGAATTTTTTGTATTGCCAATGTAGTTCCATTGCAGTTTATGGTTTAGGTAAATAAGGAAGGATATCTTTTATTGTAACAGGTTCGTGGTTGTCATCCAATTCAATCACTACGAGATACCCGTCCGGCCCACCAGCTTTTGTTACAGCGTCTACCAGCTTTTGCTGATCGCTTTGTAATCGTCTCCCATCTTCTTCACTCCATAGTTCAATTGTACACAAACAACCTTGCGTAGGCGTGTGAGGGTAGTAGGGTTGGTTTTTATAATATTCGGGATTTACAGTGGTTCCGTGAGCAATGATTTCTGTTCTTCCTGCCTGACTGGCATAATATGTTTGGAAAATAGGCAAATAATTTTTCCAGCTGGCAGGTAAAATGTGTTGATAAAAATCTACGCTCCATACACTATCTAGCACAGTACTGTCCTTAATAAAATGTGCAATACTATCTTCAAAAGGCATTTTCAGTTGAATATTAGGCGTAGGGCCAATAAAGTTACTTTTGGAAACATCCAATCCATCCATTCTAAAAATACCCTGAGGAGTATTGCCATTGGTTAGATATCCCGGTAGATCGGTAATACTTCTGGCTAATTGTGGAACATAAAATAAATTGCCATTTTCTTCCTTTACAAAGTTGCCATCTTTATCCCGTACAATAGCAATGCCTGGATAATTACGGTTTTTTCGCTGAAAACTATACACCACAACAGAATTTGAAAAAGCTTGTTTATCAAGAATATCTTTTAAAATAGGCTTTGGATCATTGATTATATTTGTTTTCCCTAATAAATAATTTTTATGATAATTTAAATTTTCATGTAACATTTTTATGATCGGATCTTCTGCAACCTGATTAAATTTTTTGCATAATAAAGATTGAATAGTAGTAATGGTTTCTTTCAAAGAGTTATTTTTCAATAGGTACTCACTACACATAGCAAAAATTTTCTCATTCGTCGTGGTTTCTAATATTTTTTTTATCGGAATAGCATACTCATTTTTATAATTGGTATAGGCAAGCTCTAACAATGCTCTTTGAAAATCAATACTTCTATGAAGTGATGAATCAAAAGCTATATTAATCCTGCTATCTGCCCAAAGCGAATGATATTGTATGAGCTCCATTGACCAAAAAGCATCCAGCCAGTACTCTTCTGTTCTGTCATTTAACGGTAAAGATAAATTCTTAGCAATGCTATTCTTGGTGATATTGTTGTATAGTTTGATTTTATTGACTTTTATGGCGTCTTTAACAAATAATAAATTGTGATCAGGTTGTGCAACCATACAGTTGCAACAGAAACAGCATACAATTATGGCTACAATATTTTTCATAATATAAAGTAAATAAAAAAGCACTATTACGAAAGTGCTTTTAAGAAAATATTTAGATTTGAGATCTTTTACAACGCTTAGTTATGATGTAAATCTAGTTGAATATTCAACTCTTCCAACTGTTTTTCATCTATTTCAGCCGGAGCATCCAGCATTACATCCCTGCCACTGTTGTTTTTTGGAAATGCAATAAAATCTCTGATACTTTCAGTGCCGCCTATAATGGCGCAGAGCCTGTCAAACCCAAAGGCAATACCGCCATGTGGAGGAGCGCCATATTCAAAGGCGCCTAATAAAAACCCGAACTTATGATTGGCCTCTTCCCGGCTCATGCCCAGCGCTGCAAACATTTTTTCTTGTAACGATCTTTGGAAAATTCGTATCGATCCACCGCCTACTTCATTGCCATTCAATACCATATCATAAGCATTAGCCTTAATATTAGCGTAAGGGTGTTCTAAATATTTTGCTGCATTTTCAATCATCGGGCTATTGTTAATCATTATCTCAATATGATCAGGCTTAGGTGCCGTAAATGGATGGTGTCTGGCTACCCATCGGTTGCCCTCTTCATCATATTCAAACAATGGGAAATCCAACACCCATAATAATTTAAAATCATCAGGTTTTCGATACCCTAACCTATCGGCCATGTATAGACGAAGTTCACTGCTGGCTTTTCTCGTTCTCTCTTCAGCGCCGGCTAATATCAAAATCAGATCACCTGCAACAGCGCCGGAAGCATTTGCAATAGCTTTTAATCTATCTTCATTATAAAATTTGTCTATACTACTCTTGAAAGTTCCATCGGTATTGCACTTTATATAAACCAATCCCTTCATGCCAATTTGAGGGCGTTTAACCCACTCCGTTAGTTCGTCTGTTTGTTTGCGGGTGTACTCACTGCACCCCGGAATTGCAATAGCAATCACCGTTTCTGCATCATCAAAAACTCCAAAACCTGCATTATCGATTAATGTCGAAAGACTTTGTTTGTCGGGAAAAGTATGCGTTGGAAATTTTATATTACAAAGCTTCATTTCAAAACGAATATCAGGCTTGTCATTGCCATACTGCCACATCGCTTCTTCCCAAGTCATTCTTTGTATTGTTTCATTGTAATCAATTCCTTTTACCTCTTTAAAAATATGTTTGATCATTCCTTCAAACATATTCAAAATATCTTCCTGTTCTACAAAAGCCATTTCACAGTCGATTTGTGTAAATTCCGGCTGCCTGTCTGCCCGTAAATCCTCATCTCTAAAGCATTTTACAATTTGGTAATAACGGTCATAGCCGCTTACCATTAATAATTGCTTAAAAGTTTGTGGACTTTGAGGTAATGCGTAAAATTGCCCTGGGTTCATTCTGCTGGGTACTACAAAATCTCTGGCGCCTTCCGGTGTACTTTTTATCAGAAAAGGTGTTTCTATGTCCATAAAATTATTTTGGTGCAAATAATTTCTGGCGCTTCTGTTCACAGCATATCTTAATTCAATATTCTTTTTTACGGCATTTCTTCTTAAATCAAGATATCGATATTTCATTCTTAGATCATCACCGCCATCTGTATCGTCCTGAATGGTGAAAGGAGGAACGGCTGATTTATTGAGAATGTTGAATGACTGTACATTTACTTCTACCTCCCCGGTAGGAATATGGCTGTTTTTATTGCTCCGCTCATTCACAATACCTTGTACTTGTAGCACATATTCTCTTCCGATAGGATTTTCTTCCAAAATCTTATTCAAATCTTCTGAAAATAATAATTGTATGATGCCATATCGGTCTCTTAAATCAACAAAAGTGATGCTGCCAAATTTTCTAACAGTTTGCACCCATCCGGCAAGTGTTACGGTTAGATTTGCATGTGATAATCTTAGCTCTCCGCAAGTATGTGTACGATACATCTTTTCGCTATTTTTTGATTTGCAAAGTTACTTTATTTTAGTAAGTTTTATATATTTGGTTAATAATGATTTATATATAAATATTAATTTAAATTTATGATTTTTTTTTAAGATAAATTTTTTATGATAATTTTATAAAATGAAAAATTTATCACTTTTTGATGATCAGGAAATTGCTCCTAAGCCAATGAATAAAACGAAAGTGCAGCGTGAAGAAAAGTTATCTTTACCTGTTATTCCTTTGGCAAAAAAGAAAGCTTCGAAAGATGATCCACCGATTGAAAAAGAAATCCGCAGGTTTAATCGTCTAATAAAAGAGCTTCACGAATATGAGGAGGGGCAGAAAAAAAAGCAGGAAGCAAAAGAATACCAGCAAAAATTGTATGTAGAAAAAGTATTGCCTGAGTTAAAAATTTTATCTGAATTGCAATTAAAATTCGTTTTGCATTTGCAACAAATATTTGAGTCAGCGAAGTTTACTAAACCTTTTACAAAAAAATTTATTTCATTTGTAATGGATGTGTTGGAAGATGCTGCTCAACATAATAATGCTGCAAAAGATTTACTCGAAGAGTATTTCAAAAAGCAAATGAAATATATTTCTAAAAAAGATAAAAAAATTTTTTTAGAAACTGCTCGTGAGGATGGCTTTAATTTTTCGGAAGATATTTTTGAGGATTTTGATGTTAATGAGTTTCAAAATAAACTTGCTGATCAGTTTGACTTGGAGGAATTTGCTGAAGAACAACATGCTAGAAAAAAACAAAAAATTCAGGAGAGCCGGCAGGAAAATTTACCCACTTCTATTACAGATTTGTATAAAGAACTTGCCAAAAAGTTGCATCCTGATTTAGAACAGGACCTTGAATTAAAACATCATAAGGAACAATTGATGAAAGAATTGACGGAGGCGAAGGAAAAAAAAGACCTGTATACCATGTTAGTGATACAACATAAAACGCTGGCCTTAACCAATACACAGCCAAAAGAAAATGGCTATTCATTAAAGCAACTAAAACTATATAATAAGTTTTTGAAGGAAAAAGTTGATCAAAACAAGTATGAATTTACCATGAATATTTTTAGCAGCATTATGATGAATAATGATGGTTTAATGTTTATGAACGGAGTTGCTGATTCCCCCAAAGATGTAGAGCAAAAAATTGATTTTGAGTTAAAAGATATAGCAGAAATGAAGAAAAATATCAGCAGAGAAATGAAATTAATTCATACCCCCGAAGATTTAAAGGGATGGCTTGAAAAAGCGGCCGGGTAAATTCTACATGGTTTCCTCTAAATGAGGGTGCTTGGGTCTCCAAAAAGCATAATAGTAAAGTAAAGTTAACGTCCCAAGCGCAAAAGGAATGATGGCTATATGTTTAAAAGTATAATTGCCAATAATGGGATTAGCATCAAAATGTAAAAATTCGCTGATCATCCAATAAGAGTTGGCGCTAATCCACAATACAATGGCCAGGTTATGGCATAATTCAGAAACCAATTGCCGGGTTCGTATCATAATGACAATAGCGATTATTAAGGTGGGAAATATCATCGCAATACCCAAAGGCCGCCAAATCATGCACCAGCTGATATCTTTTACCAGCCAAAATAGGATGTGGAGATTTTCCATTTTACGATAGCGTATGGGTATGGAATATATTTTGTCAGCTTTTTCTTTGGTCATTAATAAATAATTGTAGCGATTAGTTTTTCCAAAAATAAAAAAACCTTTGCAATTCAGAATGCAAAGGTTTTTGTCAGCCTCGGCTCGTATCACACCCAAATTTTTTTTCGGTCTCCACGGGGTCTTTTTTGCAAAAAAGACCCCGTGGGAACACAATCTTGGAGATGTCGAACGCATACGAAATTTTTATTCTTCCACATTCACCCTGATCCCCTCACTATGCGAAGAAAATTCAGGGGCATACATACATTGAATGGAAGTGATACCATTGCTAAAGTTTCCGCTGTGAGTGGTAAATAGCGTATATTCAAACACGTAAGTTCCTTTCGGCAAATAACTAAAGAAAAAGTTGGTGCTGGCATCTTTCGTACTTTCATAATATCCCAATCCATCCTGATATTTGTATTGACTAATCACATTCACAGGCTCCATACAGGCTGCTCTCATATCTTTCATATGAACGTACTCCATATCTCTATCCACCCTAAGTTCAATTCTCACCTTTACTTTATCGCCTATTTTCAGTTGTGCGTTATCGCCAATGGCTTGTAGTACAGGACCTCTGTCGCTATTTTTTTCAATGAATAATTGTTTCTTCAATTTTAACGGCGTTTCTGCTGGAGTAATTTTATCTAAATCTTCAAAATATTGCCAATAAACAGCGCCCCATGAGGTTGAACTGCTAACGGGTTGATTAGATGAGAGAGAATTAACAGCAACGGATATATTGCCCATTTCCGGTTTTACCTTATCACCGTTGATACGTTGTTTAAAATATCCGGTTCCTGCCTCGGCGTTATCAGATTGTGAAGAAATTTTCAGATCCCCTAATGTAATAGTCACTTCTTTTTCTTCAGCCAGCCAATTGCTACCGCCAAGTAGTAGGGCGTAGCAGGCCTCTGCAGTTGCCTTTGTACTTTCCCAGTTTTGTGTTTGCTTTTGTTTAAGGAGCCATGTTTTTAAATCATCTATGGTAGCAGTATTTTTTTCAATATCAGAAAATGCTTCAATCATCATGGCCTGAGTTTCAATAGGCGCCTGATACCAATAATATCTGTAACCTTCGGTATAGTCTTTCCAATACATGCCCATTTCTTCTTTGATAATTGAATTTTCTTTTAAAGATTTCATAATTGCAGTGGGAGTGGCATTATCATTGTTGCGGTGCAATGCCAGTGCAACCATAGCCTGCATGTAACGACTATTATCTAACCAGTATTTCTTAGCCTGTCCTAAATAATAATCATGTGCAACCTTTGAGTTGCTGATGAAATTGTATTCGCTAAAAAAGCTCCGCATGTATAAGTACTGAATGGCAGTATAGCTAAGATGATTTTTGCTGAGATCAGCGCCATATCTTACTAAATAGTCATAATCTTCTTTTATTCTTTTATCCAAATAAGCAATGGCCATGCTTACTACCGGTTTTATTTTTTCATATTGCTCAGCGCTTAAAGCATTTAGCTTTCTTAAATGACCAATACCTGAAATAATGTATTGTGTAATGTAGCGGTCATCCGGGCCGCCTTTGAACCATACAAAACCGCCATTTCTGCTTTGTAATTCTTTCAACTTATTCCATGCTTTGTTGGCCTCATTGCTCATTCGTACCATATCAAAAAGCAAGGCGATATTCTTTTTCTGCTGGCTTTCGCTTTTGGCTTCCAGTACCCAGGGCGTTTCCTGCAATAGAGCAGACTTTAACTCTTCATTTTTTTGTAAGTTGGATAGAAGCGCTGCCGTATCTGTTGTTTTCCATTTTTCAAAAACAGCTTTTATTTTGGGTATGGTATTGGCGATGTTGGTGGCCAAAATATTGGCGTAGAAACGGTTGAACGTTTGCTCTGCACATTCGTAAGGATATTCCATTAAGTAAGACAGCGATTGTACCGCATACCATGCCGGATTGCTGGTATACTCCACCGTTAGTGCATGAGTTTTAATGGTCTGACTGTTGCCGCTTTGCAGTAATTTTTCAAATTTGAAATCTTTCTTACTTACGCTGCGAACGTTTAATGGCAGGCTTTCAGTTACCAATGTACGGTTGGTTAAAACCGGCAGCGCCATTTCTTCTCCATCGGAGGCATTATCTGTTTTAGCAACAATGCGATACGTAAGCGCTGAATTGAAATTAAACGGAATTTCTATCGGAAATTTAACTGCTGCACTTTGCCCGGCAGGAATGGTGAAATATTGTGTGGGGAACATATTTTTAAACCATCCGTCAACGGGTTTGTTGGTAGCGGCGTCTAATAATTCCAGTTGGGCTTTGCCGGTGATTTCTTTTTCTGAAAGGTTCACCACTTTTGCGCTGAATTCCATTTTATCCCCCTCTCTCATAAAGCGTGGGGCATTGGGCTGTACCATCAGTGGTTTTTGTGTAATCAATGTTTTTCCAGCCATACCGCTTTTTAAATCTTTGGTATGGGCCAGTGTCATCAATTTCCATCGTGTTAACGCTTCCGGAATGGTAAAGCTGAAGGATACATTACCGTTGGCATCCGTTTTTAAATCAGGGAAGAAGAAAGCAGTTTCGTTGAAGTTTTTGCGTATTGTATTAGGCCCCGGCTGATTGTCACCTGCTTTATTAGTTGGGGTTGAATTGATTCCAACGCTCTGACCGAAAACCTCATCAGGACTGTCCTCGTATTCTTCTTTGTTTCTAACTAATGGGGCTTTGCCCGGCGCTCCCATACGAGTAACTACTACTTCTGATACAGCTTCTTTCTTAGGTGCGTTATTCTTATATTCAATACCAACCCCGGTTGCATAGTCATAGAGTCGGTCTTCAGCATAATAATGCGCTCTCCATACATTGGCAATAAGCTGATCATATCTTTTATCAGGGCTACTAATATAGGGGTATTCCGTTTTATTAAATTCAGCCGAATTGGCAAAGCTGAAGCCTGCTTTTTTCCAGTAGCTTGAATTGTACAGGTAAGGCCAGATATTGAGTGAGCTCCAGGAGTGGTATCTAAACTGATCCAGGCTGGCATCATACATACAGGCTAGCATTTCGGCAGCTACTTTATCGCCTTTATTACCGCTTACTTTGATCGTATATTTTTCCTTGCTGCCGGGTAATAGTTTATCTCTAAAGGATTCAAAGGTAATTTTCAGATCTTTATTATTCCATGGAATACTAAAATTCTGGCTGCCTGAGTACACTCGGTTGTGCTGTACAAAAGCATAGTCAATATTGATCCCCCCACGATCTTTTTCCGATACAGCAATTTCATTGTTAAATGATTGGGTATTGGTTGCGGTTGGGTAAGATAATATATTATCTGACTTATTCATTCTTTTTACGGTATGAATCAGCCATACTTTATCAAAGCCGGTTTTAATGCTGTAATTGATTTTTTCTCCCGGCTCTGCGGTAAATTTGTTGACGGTTAATAAAACAGGATTATCGGTCGTTGGTTGTTTGTCATCGGTCAACTGAATGTATTTTTCTGCTCTCACTTCTTCACCTTTTTTATCTCTGGAAGTTGCTACAATTTTATACCATCCGGGCTGCCACTGATTACCACTTACCGACCAGGGCTTGTAGGCAGAGGTTGTATCTGACTTATCGTATACTTTATCGCCCAGCGGCCAGGTATAGAATTTGTCTTCATCTTTATAAATATCATATGGAAAATTTTTGCTATATTCTTCTTTATTCATTAAAAACTGGTCAGGCATCGGCCAATATCGTTCTCTGAGAATTTTAGTCGGGGATTGAACCTTTTGCATCAGTACATGTACTTTTGCCTGTTCATAGACCCCATTAATATTAGTGCTACTTATAATATTTGCTTTTTTGAAATCATCTACTGACATTTTGTCAGCTAAATTGATGTTGAGCTGAAGCATCTGATATGCTACGCCAATGCTGCTATAGCTGCTCCTGGTCTCTCCATTGATATCAGTAATATCAGCGCTTACATCGTAATAGAATATGGGTTGAAATTTTTTATCCACGGTTTCATCCGGAATGGCTTTAAAAGTGATGTTGAATGCACCTTTTTCATCTGTAGTCGTTTCTCCGTTGGCAATTTCTACTTCACTTTCTCTGCCATAGGAATATAGGCCACCCCACCATCCCAACCAGTAAGGATACTGAATCCTTCTTACCACACGATATTTTACTTTGGCGCCGTCGATATTATTACCGGCATACGCTTTGGCAGTACCAGTAACTTTAATGCTGTCATTCACCTGGTAAGTGCCTTTAGGCGCCGGTATTTGCACAAAAAATTTAGGTCGTTTGTATTCTTCTACGCTGAAATAAGCGCTGTGCCTATTTTTCAGGTCTGTCAAAGTGAAATTGCCATTCATTAATCCTTCCGGCAGTTTAATTGAGCCATGAAAAGACCCAAACTCATTGGTAGTCACTTTTTCCAGACTTACTTTTTGCTTATTGGCATCTTGTAAAAAGATAGTGGTAGAGTAATTCGGTAAAACTTTACTGTTGGCAGCATTTTTTTCTTTTTTCAAAACAATGCCTTTGAAATAAACCGTCTGCCCGGGACGGTAAATAGACCGGTCGGTGAACAAATAGGTAATATTACCTTTCGTTTTGTCATTGTTGCCATAGTCGTCAAAGTCGTCATAGTCGTAATCATATTCCTCGTTTTGCAGGAAAAGTTCATCATTGTCATTTTTTAGTTGAAGTAGATAATATCGGTCATCATTTGCTCTTTTTGATAACATGGTAAAATGGCCATTTTTATCGGTAGTATATTGTTCTCTTTTATTATATTCATATTTCCTTGTTTTATAATTGTATTTTTTTTGCCATACTTGTACCTGTGTGTTGGGCAGGGGTGTGCCATTATCCCGATTAAGCACATAGTAATCTCTTTGGTTACTGATATAGCTGATATTACTTACTTGGGTAATTTGCTTAGATAAAAGATTGTTTTTTATTTCGAAGTTGGGATTTATACTGGCCAGGATAATATAAAGCCCTGAATTAAGTTCATCAATTTTTATTTCCGTGCTGTGTTGTCGATAATCTCCTGGATCCGGTAGGGCAATATTGAAAGAACTTTGTGGTTTTAAATCAGTGTAAGCTTTCCAAACTACCGCCGGGTCATACTTTTCGTCGTCTAATGCTTCAATGGCGTCTATCGTTTCTCTATTAGTTTTGATAATCCTTACATATAACGTTTTTACATTTTTATAAGTAACCAGATTTCGGAAAGGCTGGCCCGGAATATTTACCTGTTCTGTCTGAATGTTAAGCGAAGGTCTTTCTATTTGCAATATTAGATTTTTACAGGCAATACCTCCTTCCGATTGCGGAAATTTTGCATAGGCTGTTTCACAAAGGTTTTTGGCAAGTTTGATCTCAAACTGGTATGCGGTGTCTGTATGAGGACGATATTTTTGACCTTGTTGATTATGCCATACCGCTCTCAAATAAGTAGCCCTTGTGGAAAGCGGATTATCGGCATATTGCTGTTCTATACTTTTCAATGCCTCTTCATATAATTTTTCCTTATTGGGTAAAATTGATTTTCTATACATAAATTCTAACCTGATCAAATCAGCATCAATCAATGCATCCGGATTTTTATCATTCAAGTGAAATTTTAGGATACGCTGTAGCAATAACAATGCGTTGTAATGTAAAGAAGATGTATCTTTTGTGTAAAAATTTGTACGGGTAAACTGAGAAGCCGGCAGAAAAGCTTTTTCATCATTCAGGGTAAAATAATAAGCCGGCCGGGTGATCTCCACCTCATCATTTTGGAAATAAGCAAGCGCCCTGTGTGCCAAAAAATCAAACAGGGTAGGACGCAGATGCCTGGTATTGACTCCTTTATCAATTATCGGATCTAAATTATCCAATGATATAATTTGTAAATCTTTCTCATTCAATATGGATGCTTTGTATAATCTTCCAATTGTTTCATGCAGTTTTTCCAGGCTCCACGTACTGATATCTTTGCTGTTTTCCTGTACCAGTTGAGTTCTGTTATAGAATTTCCAGCGGTTTTGTTGGAAGTAAGCCCAAAACATTTCCGCCTGCATACTTAATAAAACATTTTTTACAGGAGTTTGGGCCTCATTAATCAGTGTATCCAAAAAGAAAATATTGTTTTCACGACTATCTTCTTCCAACATATCTCTGTATTTAATCTGGTACATACAGCTTTTGATCTGTTGTCCGTCACTTTTTTCTTTGGCTGCCAGTTTGTAAATATTCACAGTGGCCTCTAAAGCGCTTTTGGTTAATCCTTTTTTCTCTAAGCTTTCAACCTTCTCCCACTCTTTGTTGTAGTCATTTTTTTGTGCATTTACCTGTATAGCGAAGGCAGTTAGTAAAGCAAGCAGCCAGGATAATTTTCTTAAAAGCATAATGATTTTTTTTAAGATAATCGTAAAAATATAAGTACAAGTCTCTTTCTAAGATGCAATTCCCCGAAAGTTTTCATAAAATAAGCTAAAATAATTTAACTTCTTTAACATTTAATTGTGTTTTTAAAAATTGATTATGGCATACGGTTTGGTTTATGTAGGGAAAATTACGATTATGAAAAAAATTTTTACTTTATTAGCCATTATTATTTGCAGTACAGCTATTTCTTTTGCTTCTTTTAAGCCTAGCAACCGATTAACCATTGCGGCTGCCGGTAATTTTCCTATTCGGGTAACAATCGATGGGGTTAAATATAAAAATAATAGCAGTGATTTTTCAATTACAAACATTTCAAACGGCTTCCATCAGATTAAAGTTTTTAGAGTAATTGATGCTTTTAATTTTAAAAAATCTCAACTATTGTACATTGGGTCCGTAATGATTAAACCTAATTTGCACACAGATGTTATCATTAATAGATTCGGTAAAGCATTTGTTGATGAAAAGCTAATTGCAGAAACTGATTATTATGATGAAGATGATGATAATTGGGTTTACAATGGTGATCAGGGAGAAGATTATTTTGCTCATCACCCCATTATAAATGCTAATTTTATTAAACTAAAACAGGCTATAAAATCTCAATCGTTTGATGATGAAAAGTTATCTATTGCCCAGCAGGCAATTAAAGATAATTACTTTACAGCCGACCAGGTAAAAGAGTTAATGATGCTGTTTGGCTTTGATGAGAAAAAACTTTCCGTTGCGAAGCTGGCGTATAAAAATACTGTAGACAAAGGAAATTATTTTATTGTTTATGATGCATTTACCTTTAATACATACAAGCAGGATTTAATTAAGTATTTGGAAACTGAAAAGTGATTATATTGAAAAACCATCTATAAAACAAAAGTGGTTGGCATGATACCAACCACTTTTTTGTTACTAATACTTTTGTATTATTTGTTTAAAACTTTAGCCATTGTTGTGCCAATATCTGCCGGGCTTGCAACTACATGAATGCCACAGTTGGCCATAATTTTCATTTTGGCCGCTGCTGTATCGTCGGCTCCGCCTACGATGGCGCCTGCATGACCCATACGTCTGCCGGGAGGCGCTGTTTGTCCGGCAATAAAACCTACTACCGGTTTTTTGTTGCCAATCGATTGGATATAACGGGCAGCCTCTGCTTCCATGCCACCCCCAATTTCGCCAATCATCACTATAGCGTCGGTATCATTATCATTCATAAACAATTCTACCGCTTCTTTAGTGGTAGTGCCAATAATGGGATCACCACCAATACCGATAGCCGTTGAAATACCCAGTCCGGCTTTTGCCACCTGGTCCGCAGCTTCATATGTCAGCGTACCCGATTTTGAAACAATTCCAATTTTACCTTTCTTAAAAATAAAACCAGGCATAATGCCTACTTTACATTCTTCCGCCGTAATTACACCAGGACAGTTGGGTCCGATTAAACGAGTGTTAGTACCCTGCAAATAATTTTTCACCTTTACCATATCCTGCACAGGAATGCCTTCTGTAATGCACACCACTAATGCAATGCCGGCGTCAGTAGCCTCCATGATGGCATCTGCGGCGAAAGCCGGGGGTACAAAAATGATACTCACATCTGCGCCGGTGCTTTTTACGGCAGCAGCAACCGTATTAAAAACGGGCTTGTCTAAATGCGTACTGCCTCCTTTGCCGGGAGTTACACCACCCACTACATTTGTGCCATATTCAATCATCTGCGTAGCATGAAAAGTACCTTCTGTTCCTGTAAAGCCCTGAACAATAATTTTAGAATTTTTATTAACTAAAACTGCCATAGTGTAATTTTAAATTGGCGCAAAAATAAGGGAAAATAATGAGATGAGGCTAATGTAGAACTGCCACAAAGCTATTTATTGGGGCATTCACCTGTAGATCATCTATCAGCTGTAGTTGCGGCTATACGCTACAAGTCCGGCACAGGGCCAACGCACAAGCCTTCACCGGTCTTTCCGCTGCTATCCGCCTGCCCGTCAGCTGTAGTATTTATTTTGAACTTTTGATAGATTTTTTCCAAAAACATTTTTCGCCGCAGGCGAATACGTTAGGGATAGAGATAAAAGATATTTTTCGTATCTTTATAATGTATTAAATGATTATTTTATGGGCTTGGTTTATGCAGATATTGAATTGATTAATGGGGAAGATATCGCTTTGAGTCGAAGAAATATAATTGGCGAGGAAGAAATTAAGCGAATGACTGTTTCGGCATTAGTGGATACGGGTAGTTACATGCTTTGTATCAATGAAAATATACAGGAGCAACTGCAACTGCCGGTTGTAGAAAGAAGAAAAGCACAGTTAGCTAATGGACACATTGTAGAATGCGATGTAGTAAGCCATGTAGAATTGCATTTTAAAAACCGTCGCACTATGTGCAATGCTATGGTACTGCCCGGCGATAATGAAGTACTACTTGGTGCCATACCATTAGAAGATATGGATGTATTGATACATTCACAACGACAGGAGCTTATAGTAAATCCTGATCATCCTTACTTTGCTCAGATGAAGCTAAAATAGCTTAGCGATAGTAAAAAAGATATTTTATATTTTTCATGCCTCTGAATCTCCTCCTCCACATAAAGGGGTTCAGGAAAATTGAAGTATATGCTAAAAGTATATATCCAAAATAATTGAATAATAATATTTTTTTCATTCTTTGTATTCCCCCGGGGTCTTTTTTTACAAAAAAAACCGGGTGTACTGAATCTCTATAAATCCAACACTAAAACAATATTGTCTTTAATCTGACCGGCAATTTCAGCAGGTAGTTCCCCAATTTTTTTTATCAAACGTTTATTATCGATGGCTCGTATCTGATCAATCATAATATCACAGTCCTCTTTTAGTTTAGCCATACCCTTTGTTAAATGAACACGTAATATCTGGGCTTCTGCTTTTACATGGGTAGTTATAGGACAAATAATTGTTGAAGGGTGAACTTTATTAAGTAAATCGGTTTGAATAACTACTACGGGCCTTGTTTTACCTGCTTCCGTTCCAAATCTGGGATTTAAATCTGCCAGCCAGATGTCAAATTGTTTAATCTTCATCTGTTAGTTTTTCAAATTCGGCAAGAATTTTCATAGATTCATCCCTTACTAATTTGGACTCTTTTATTAATTGTTTAGAAAGTATTTTTCTTTTTTGTAGCATATTATAAAACGCAACAGCTTCATTGATATATCGGTTTCTATTCTGCTTTATTTTGGATAGAATCCGCTCTGTTTCATTAAAAATAAGGTCATCCATTTTTAAAGAGAGGTTTTTCATGCTTTTTAATTTTCACAAAGGTATATACAAAAAGTATATATACCAAATACAAAATATTGCTGAAGGTAGTTTTTTGTTTATTATCTTATTCACCCCTGCACACACTAATGTCTCTCACCGCAGGCGAAGACGCTCGGGGAGTACAGAGGGTAAGTAATATTTTGCAGTCTTAATTAGCACTTTGGCGTATATCAGCTCCGTTAGGAGCGATATATTAGTAGCCTTGATGTTAGTATATATTATTGAGCTCCGGAGGAGCGATAGGTAAATAACAAAATATTATTTTTTAAAATTGCGTTGCTGTTGATAAGCATGTATCAAACATTTGAGGATAAATAATCATGCCTCAAAAATTAAACATATCGCTCCTGCCGGAGCTCTGGTGGGGATTATATGTTGCATGGCTATTGATATATCGCTCCTGCCGGAGCTTTCACTTCCCCGAATATCTTTCGCTGTAGGCGAAAGACGTTCGGGAAAAAGCTCAATAGTAGTAATACCGATGAACGTAGTGCGATCCGCCTTTGAGGCGGACAAGCTGCCACTGAAGCCCGATCATGAAACAAATGCTGGTCACCAAAAAAATTACACATTAAACCTAAAATGCATCACATCGCCGTCCTGTACCAGGTATTCTTTACCTTCTATGCGTAGGCGGCCATTATCGCGGCAGGCAGCTTCTGAGCCGTATTTTACAAAATCATCGTAAGCAATAACTTCGGCTTTGATAAAACCTTTTTCAAAATCGGAGTGGATCACACCAGCAGCCTGCGGAGCTTTCCAGCCTTTGTGTATCGTCCAGGCACGAACCTCTTGCACGCCGGCTGTAAAATAGGTGGATAAGTTGAGTAGTTTATAAGTTGAATGGATCAATCTATCTAAGGCAGGTTCGGTCATTTTGTATTCATCCATAAACATTTGCTTGTCTTCCGGATTGTCAAACTCTGCAATTTGAGCCTCAATAGCATTGGTCATTACGATCACTTCAGCGCCTTCATTTTTTACTGCGTCTATGAGTAACTGTGAGTATTTGTTGCCGGTATGCATGCTGGCTTCATCCACATTGGCAACATATAGTATAGGCTTCTCCGTTAGTAAGAATAGATCTGCAACAGCTACTTTTTCTTCTTTGGTAAGTCCGAGCGATAAAATGCTTTTGCCTTTATTAAGGTGTTCCTGGCAGCGGAGTAATACATCCAGTTCTACCTTCATTTTAGGGTCGGTCTTAGCCATTTTTTCGGTACGTTGAATTTTCTTTTCTACACTTTCTAAATCTTTTAATTGCAGTTCTGTTTCAATAATTTCCTTATCTCCAATAGGATTAATAGGCCCTTCATCTCTTAAAATATTATCATCTTCAAAACAGCGTATTACATGAATAATGGCATCTACCTCACGGATGTTGGCCAGGAATTTATTACCCAATCCTTCGCCCTTGCTGGCGCCTTTTACCAGGCCGGCAATATCTACAATTTCTATTTGTGTAGGTACAATTCTTTCCGGTTGCACCAGCTCTGACAATTTGTTTAAACGAGGATCGGGAACATTCACCAAGCCTACATTCGGTTCAATGGTACAAAAACGATAATTGCTGGCCTGCGCTTTGGCGCTATTGCTTACTGCGTTGAATAAAGTTGATTTTCCTACATTGGGTAATCCCACAATCCCTGCTTGTAAAGCCATTTTTTATTAAATTGATAAGTGATAATTGATGAATTGATAATTTTTCGGGTGCAAAGGTACGGGTTATAGGGGATTTTTATTTATAACACGAATTTTGGCGAATTGCACGAATTATGGCAGACAACCAACGACCGGCCACGGACGACCGGGTAAAATTTATGAATAAATAATAATCTCTATCTTAGCCAAAAATTTAGATACATCATAACATCATAACATTTTAACATCTTAACATCTTAACATCTTAACATTTTAACATTTTAACATCTCAACATTTTAACACATTAACAACTCAACTAACGCATGGCATTAAGCAGGATATGGTCAGCTTTTATCATTATTGCAATTGTAATGGCCGGTTTTAAGTGTTTTTGGGTAGATGGGCAGCAGGATATTTTTAGCAGAATGGTTACGGGTAAATCGGATGAAGTGTACAACTATTATGCCGTGGGAAATCCGGAAGGTACCTCGTATGCTACAGTTGATAGCTTTGAAAAAAAAGTAGAACCATTTGCGTATAAGCGAAAAGATAAAATTGAAGAGGCCAATATCATTATTACCAATAATCTTCATAGCGATTCTACCATTTTATTGAAGTCCAAAAATATTGGAGTCAGAGTATTTACCTATCAACAGGTACTCAATCGTTTACAAAAACCTGTAGATGGCATTATTGAAACCTGTAAAAGTGCCGTGAATATTTGTATCGGATTAATCGGTATCATGGCTTTATTCATGGGGTTCATGAGCATTGCTGAAAGGGCAGGGGGGATCAATTTGTTGTCCAAAATTATTGGACCTTTTTTTTCCAGGATATTTCCTGATGTACCGAAAGGCCATCCTGCTATGGGGCATATGATGATGAATTTTAGCGCTAACTTATTGGGTTTAGATAATGCTGCTACACCCTTTGGCATCAAGGCCATGGAAAGCCTCCAAACATTGAATCCGGTTAAAGATAAAGCTTCTAATGCACAAATTATGTTTTTGTGCCTGCATGCTTCGGGGCTTACGCTCATACCGGTAAGTATAATTGCATTGAGGGCCGGAACCAAAGCTGCAAACCCTACCGATATTTTTATTCCCTGCATGATAGCGACATTTGTCGCCACCATAGCCGCCATGTTGATTGTTTCTTTTAAGCAAAAAATTAATATTTTTCAACCTGTTATTTTGGCCTGGATTCTGGGTATTTCGGGTGTTATTGCTTTGTTGATTATGTATCTGAAGTCATTAGATGCAGCAGGAATGCAATCTTTCTCAGGCTTGCTGAGCAATGGATTGATTTTATTGATTTTTATTTTAATTATTCTGGGCGCTTTGTACAAAAAAATTGATGTGTTTGATGCTTTTATTGACGGGGCTAAAGGAGGGTTTGATGTAGCGGTTCGTATTATTCCTTATCTGGTGGGTATGTTGGTAGCCATTAGCATGCTTCGCAATAGTGGCGCTTTTGATGTGTTGATGGATGGATGTAAATATGTTTTTGGAGCATTAGGAATGGATACTCGTTTTGTGGATGGGTTGCCTACTGCATTGATTAAACCCTTCAGTGGTGGCGGCGCCAGGGGAATGATGGTTGATACGATGAAAACTTTTGGCGCTGACTCTTTTGCAGGAAGACTGAGCTGTATATTGCAAGGGAGCAGCGATACTACTTTTTATGTAGTGGCTGTTTATTTTGGCGCTGTCTCTATCAAAAATACAAGGTATGCTATTGGCGCTATGTTGCTGGCGGATTTGGTGGGTATTATTACTTCTATTATTCTGGGCTATTTGTTTTTTGGGTAAATGGCTAATGTATTCTGTCGCCCCTGAGGGCTATATTTTTTATAATGCCTTTCTCATATTCCAGCCATTCTTTCCAGCGTTTGCGAACAGTTTTTTTATCAATGTATGTTTCGGCTAGTTTGATGAATAGAGTATAATGCCCTGCTTCGCTTTCCATAAAACGGCGGTAAAACTTTCGCATGTAATCATCATCTAATCCTTCACTCAGTCTTTTAAAGCGTTCACAGCTTCGGGCTTCTATCAGCGCCATGGTGAGTAAGTGATCTAATAATCTTTCTTCCGGGCTGCCACCTTTTTTTTGAAATTCAATGAGTTTGTTTACATATTCATCTTTGCGTTGTTTGCCTAGTTTTAGTTTTCGTTTATGCAGCTCGGCTAGTACGGCTCTAAAATGTCCCCATTCTTCTGTCACAATCGGACTTAATTGTTTTACCAGCTTTTCTCTTTCCGAATATTTTTGTATTAATGAAATGCAGCTCGTAGCAGCCTTTTGTTCACAATAAGCATGATCGGTTAGTATTTCTTCCAATTGTATTTCTGCCAGGTTTACCCATCGGGGGTCGGTAGGCAGCTTAAGTCCTAAAATATTTTTTGTGTGCTGTGATAATTTACGCATGCTGCAAAAATAAAAAGACTACCCGAAAAGAGTAGCCTTTTGATTCTTGCGGTTTATAATGATTTTATTTTTTGTTAAGAGTTAATGTGCCAGTGGTAAGAGCGTTTTCTGCAAAACCCCAAACGCCTTGCATAACATTTAAGTTAGCATTTGCTGTTGAGCTAGTGAAAAACGTATTCACATTATTTCCTGATATTGGTTTATAGGTGGTTTTTACAGTACCATTTGCAAGTGTATAAGTTCCTTCAGATTTAGTAGCCAGGCTCGTGTCTGCATTGGCATTATATACCCTCAAGGTGCCATTACTTCTAAAAAGAGCTGCATATGGTGTAGAAACATTGTTCAAAACAATATCACCAGTCCAAAATCCTTCAACAGATTCTTTTTTAGTATCATCCTTACTACATGCAGTGAATGTTAAAATAAGTCCGGCAGCCAGTGTGGCAAATAATAGTTTCTTTTTCATTTTTTATTTCTTTTTAATTTGCTATGTAGTATGCATATATCGTGCCAAAATTTCATTATTAAGTATAATTTTGCATAATTAATTGATAATAAGATTATTATAAATAATATTTAATTAATACTTCATGTATTTTTCCGTTTCATTAAGATACTCAAGATTGAATATATTATAAAAGGCTACCAATTTTTGATAGCCTTTCATACATAAAGAGTTTTGTATATTACCGTTGGGTAACAGCAAATTTACCCCCATTGCTATTGCTCGGATCGGTTCCCCAGGTACCATCCATGGTTGTATTATTGGTAACAGTAGCCGTGGTAATAATAGTACCATTAGCAGTTGGGTAAGAAGTACTCACAGCTCCATTAGCTACTTTATAGGAGCCTTCTGCTTTGGTAGCAGTAGTACTATCTGTTCCACCGGTAAATACTCTTACGGTGCCATCTTGCCTAAATAGTAGTGCGTAAAAATCTGTTGGATCGGTATTCTGAGGGCCGATTTTTCCTGTCCAGTATCCCTCTACCTGGGGATTTTGCGTTACTACTTTTTCATCTTTATCCTTTTTACAGGAAGTGAAAGAGAATGCACCGGCAGTAGCAAGCGCTACCAAGAACAATTTCATTTTCATAAATAAGGTTTTTAATTTTTAGGTGATTTGAATAATTAAGTAATAGTAAGATTTCATATTTTGTGCCAAAGTCAGGACTTTACATTTTATTTGCATTATTTTATTAAAATGATCTTATCTTGTTTTATAAAAAATTGATATTATAAAATTTACGATATTTATTTTCTTATGAGAATACTTCCTTTTACCTTATCTACTGTAACAACTGTAGCTTTAATACTTATATTAAATACTAAGTTAGTGTTGCCGGCACCGTTAGGTAAGCTACTTAGTCCGCAACATGGCGTTTGGCAAAATGCAGAAAAAACTAACGAAAATTTCACCACTGAGTTAAAATTTCCACAATTGTCTGGCAAAGTAGAAGTGTATTTAGATGATCGTCTGGTACCGCATGTCTTTGCCGAGCATGAAAACGATGTATATTTTGTACAAGGTTATCTGCATGCTAAATTTCGCCTTTGGCAGATGGAACTGCAAACGCATGCTGCTGCAGGCAGACTTGCTGAAATTGTAGGCGGAGAAAAGGCTTTTCAACATGATCGGGAATTCAGGCGATTGGGAATGGTATCTGCTGCAGAAAATTCTTTAAAAGAAATGGAGAAAGATCCGGTTATTAAGGCAGAATGTGATGCATATACGGCCGGAGTTAATGCTTTTATTGAAAAATTAACTGAGAGTAGTTTGCCCATCGAGTATAAATTAATCGGTTATTACCCGGAAAAATGGACCAATTTAAAATCAGTTCTATTTACTAAATATATAAGCTATGATTTGGCAAGCTATGATGAAGATTTTGAAATGACTAATGCCAAAAATTATTTTAGCCCCGAAGACTTTGCATTGATTTACCCTATTCGTCAGGATTCACTGGATCCCATCATCCCTAAAGGAACGAAATATGAAAAGCCTGGAATTGTACCACTACCTCCGGCAAACGTTGATTCTTTATATTTCAATAGTAAAACTACCGTTAACATAAATGAAAATAAACCCGATAAAGACAATGGCAGCAATAACTGGGCGGTAAGCGGCGTAAAAACGAAAAGCGGCGCTCCTATTTTGTGCAACGATCCACATCTTGGTCTTAATCTCCCTTCGCTTTGGTATGAAATGCAATTATCAACACCTGACTTTAATGCATATGGGGTTACTTTTCCGGGAGCTCCGGGTGTTATTATTGGTTATAATGATAGCTGTGCTTTCGGATTTACGAATGGAGGCAGAGACGTGAGAGATTATTATGAGATTAAATTTAAAGATGACAGTCATAAAGAATACTGGTACAATAGCCAATGGGTACAAACAAAATTTAGAATAGATACCATTCAGATAAAAGATACAGAGCCGTTTATCGATAGCGTAGCTTACACCATTTGGGGGCCGGTTATGTATGACAATCATTTTGGCAGCGAAAAAAATAAAACCGGTAAATGTTATGCCGTTCGATGGAAAGCACATGATCCCAGCAATGAGCTGGCCATTTTTAATGGCCTCGACCGGGCAAAGAATTACAATGATTATCTGGCTGCAGTAGCCAATATGCATGCACCGGGGCAAAATTGTGTTTTTGCTTGCAAAAATGGGGATATAGCCTTGCGTACACAGGGCGAATGGCCGGCAAAATGGAAAGGGCAGGGTGATTTTTTGATGCCTGGCTGGGATAGTAGCTATGCCTGGCAGGGTATGATACCCCCAAATGAAACACCTTTTCAATATAATCCTGAAAGAGGTTTTGTAAGCAGCGCTAATCAAAAGCCCGCTGATAGTACTTATCCGTACTATTTAGGAAGAAGATATTCTATGTATAGAGGGATCATTATTAACCGGTTATTGAATTCAATGAGTAATGTTACTCCGCAAGATATGATGGCCTTGCAAACCAATAATTACAATGTATTTGCAGAGATGGCCAGGCCGATACTCCTAAAAAATGTTAATGAGTCATTACTGACAAGTAGTGAAAAGAAATATTTCGATATCTTAAAAAGTTGGAATTTACGTAATGATGTGGGTTCAAAAGGAGCAACTGTTTTTGATCAGATATGGAAAAAGTTTGAATCAGAAGTATGGGATGATGAGTTTGAAGAGGCGCCCGAACCAATCATCCGTCCATTTGAAAGTACTTTACTGGAAGCTGTTTTAAGAGACACTGCGTTTAAATTTATTGATAAAAAAAAGACTTCACAAAAGGAAACCTTATCAGAAGTGGTAACCAGCGCAGTAAAAAAAGCTGCTATTGAGTTGAGCAAAATTGAAAGCGCTGGTAAGTTAGACTGGGAAAAATTCAAAGCTACGCATATTGATCACTTAGCAAGAGTTCTAACACCTTTTAACAGAATGGATTTGCCCATTGGCGGGGGTAGGCATATTATTAATGCTACAAGAGACAATCATGGCCCGAGCTGGCGTATGGTAGTAAGTTTAACAACGCCAACAGAGGCTTATGGTGTATATCCTGGTGGGCAAAGCGGTAACCCCGGCAGTAAATTTTATGATACATTTGTGGATCAATGGGCCGCTGGTAAATATTATTCATTATGGTTAATGAATAAAAATGAAATAAAAGACCCAAGAATAAAATGGAAAATGATTTTTAGTAATTAGATGATAGTTCATAGTGGAATTAGGTATTTGGTATTAGGGTATTGTAAATTTATATCTATGAACTATTAGCCATCAACCCAAAAAAGCAATTATGAAATTTATCACTTCTTTAATATTAACAGTATTACTGAGTTTTACAGCCTGTTTATATTTTCCCTGGTGGACTATTGCCTTTGCTGCATTTGCAGTAGCAGCATTGGTTCCTCAAAAACCGGTTAAAGCTTTTCTGGCAGCTTTTTTAGCTTTGTTGATCTTGTGGGGTGGGATTTCATTTTATATAAGCAATAACAATGATCATCTGTTGGCGCATAAAGTTTCATTGCTTATTTTGAAAACAGACAGTCCTTATTTATTGATATTGGCTACAGCGCTAATAGGAGCGTTGACAGGCAGCTTTGCAGCATTAGCAGGTAGTTATTTAAGAAAACGGAAGGCCAGATTTTAATATTTAAATAACAATTTTGCTTTTATCTTTATCGGATTGCAGCATTCTTACTGTTTTTCATGATAAAATATTTTTTTGCACTATTTATTATTGTTACACTTCATACTAAAGCCCAAAAAATATTTGGAAAAGTATTTGCCAGTAATGGAGACTTGTTGCCTTACTCGTCTATAACGGTTAAAGGGACGACTACCGGCGTAAGTGCCAATCAGCAGGCACAATATTTTATTAAATTACCGGCAGGTACCTATACGCTGATTTGTCAGCATGTTGGCTTTGCGGCGCAGGAAAAAATTATTACATTGAAATCGGATGAGGAAGAAGTGATATTTATTTTAAATGAGCAAAAACTTGATTTAAAAGAAGTAGTAATAAAATCCAATGGAGAAGATCCGGCATATGCTATCATTAGAAACGCCATACAGAAAAGAAATTACTACAATAAGCAGGTTCAGGCATTTTCTTGTGACCTGTATAGTAAAGATGTCATTAAACTAAGGCATTTGCCTCACAAGATTTTAGGGCGAAAAATACCTGATCAGGATCAAAAAAGTATGGGGCTGGATTCATCCGGTAAGGGTATTATTTATTTGTCAGAATCTATTTCGAAAGTATATGCACAACTTCCTGATAAGTTTAAAATGGAAATTAGCAGTAGTAGGGTAAGCGGCAGTGATGGCTTTGGATTTGCTTTTCCTGCGTTCATCAATCTTTACAAAAATAATGTTACCGTTTTTACAGAGAAATTTAATCCCAGAGGATTTATTTCACCTATTGCAGATGGTGCATTGCACTTTTACAAATTTAAATACCTGGGAAGTTTTTGGGAAAATGGCATTGAAATAAATACCATTCAAATAATCCCAAAGCGACATTATGAGCCTTTGTTTTCGGGTATTATCAATATCACAGAAGGTGACTGGCGTATTCATAGTTGTAACATATTGCTTACAAAAAAATCACAGTTAGAAATTTTGGATACGCTACAAATTAATCAAATATATGTGCCGATTAATAGTGATGTCTGGCGTGTAAAAAATCAAGTGCTGCACTTTGGCTTTAATCAATTAAAAATTGATGCTATTGGAAATTTTGTAAGTGTTTATTCTAATTATATTATTAATCCTGTATTTACTAAAAACTTTTTTAATAATATCTTTATTCGATATGATACTGCTGTTAACAAAAAAACAATTACATATTGGGACACCATCAGGCCAATGCCACTTGAGCCAGATGAGGTGATAGATTATAAGGTAAAAGACAGCCTCTATCAAATACAGAAGGATTCTTTAATGAGTAAGCGCTATATAGATTCACTTAACAAAAATCGTCATAAGATAAATCCCCTTCATATTTTTTGGAATGGTATCCAACAAGAAAAATATATTGCAAATGGCAATGTCAACTGGGGCGCCGATCCCTTGCTGCAAAATTTGGAATACAATACAGTTGAAGGATTAGCTGTTAATTTTAATACGTTTTACAATAAGCATTTGAATAACAAAAAAAATAATCTTTCCATTCAGCCTAATGTACGATATGGTTTTAGTAATCATCATTTGAATGCATGGGTGAGTGTTAGCTGGCGTGCACGTGAACGGGTATATGGAAAGAAATTTAAACGAGAAAGCTGGACAATTTCCGGCGGAAAAAGAGTAAGTCAATTTAATCCTGATAACCCGATAGAACCTCTGGCTAACAGTATCAATACATTATTTTGGGGTAATAATTTTATGAAAATTTATGAAAATTATTTTGGCAATATTTATTTTGCTAAACGTTTTGAAAGTGGTGTCCGTTTAAGTTTAAATACTTTGTTTGAGAATAGGATACCTTTGGAAAATACAACAGACTTTGTGCTTACCAAAAATAAAGTAAATAGCTTTACGCCTAATTATCCTTATGAAAAAATATCTTCACAATTTACACCACATCAGGCTTTTATCATCAATATAGGCATGAGTATTAAGCCAGGTCAACGTTATATTCAGTTCCCCAATAATAAAGTATCTATCGGTTCTAAATACCCGACTTTTGCTATTAATTATACAAAAGGTATTCATAATATTTTTGGTAGTGATGTGGATTTTGATAAATGGAAATTGACTGTTAGTGACGATAAAAATTTCAAGCTGGCCGGACTTTTAAAATATAAAATCGGTGTCGGTGGATTTATCAATACGAGAAATGTATTTATTCAGGATTATCAGCATTTTAACGGTAATCGGTCTACGGCTGCCAGTGAGTATGTGAACAGTTTTCAATTAGCTAAATATTATGCCAATAGTACAACTGCTTCATTCTTTGCTTTTGGACATTTAGAACATCACTTTAATGGATTATTTACTAATAAAATTCCTTTATTTAAAAAAATTAATTGGAATTTAACTGGCGGCGCCAACGCATTTTACGTAAATAAAAATAACAACTACGCTGAAATTTTTATTGGCTTGGAAAATATTTTCAAAGTGCTTCGGGTAGATTTAGTGGCAGGATATACAAATGGAACTCGGGCATTGGCAGGCATTCGGATTGGTACCGGCGGAGTTTTGGGCGCAAACATACAGGCTGGCAAAGTCAATAGGAATGTAGGTTTTAGCTTCTAAATGCCCATATCCTAAAAATTTCGTACCTTTGCAAAAAATTTGGTTTGCCCTGCAAGCATCCATCCACCATAGGCGGATTTCCATATTAAAATAAACTGGAATCAAATTATATTTTATGGCAGTACTACACAATCGTGTTTCTCAGGAGGAACTGAAGAAAAAACTTTATGAGGAAACCGAAAAACGTATCACGATCTCTTTCTATCAATATTTTCCTATCACTGATCCACAGCAGTTTAGAGATAAAATGTATAAAACTCTTTATGCATTAAAAGTCTTTGGCAGAATTTATGTGGCCAACGAAGGTATTAATGCACAAATTAGTGTGCCTGAGAGCAATTTTGATGCATTCAAAGCTTATTTGTACTCTATCGAGCCATTGAATGGACTGCGATTAAATATTGCCGTGGATGATAACGGAAAATCTTTTTGGGTGCTAAAAATAAAAGTACGGCATAAAATTGTTGCTGATGGTATTGAAGACCCTGCCTTTAGTATGGAAAAAAAAGGCAGATATGTCAATGCAGCACAGATGAATGAAATGCTGAAAGATGAGACCACTATTGTGATTGATATGCGTAATCATTATGAGTATGAAGTAGGCCATTTTGATAAAGCGATAGAAATTCCCAGCGATACTTTCAGAGAGCAATTACCTATGGCAGCCAATATGATTAAAGATAGCAAAGACAAAAATATTATCATGTACTGTACCGGCGGCATTCGTTGTGAAAAAGCCAGCGCTTATATGTTGCACCAGGGTTTTAAGAATGTTTTTCATTTGGAAGGTGGAATCATTAATTATGCAAAACAGATAAAAGAGGAAGGGTTAGAAAGTAAGTTTATCGGTAAAAATTTTGTGTTTGATGACAGGCTGGGAGAGCGTATAACCGAAGACGTTATAGCTAAATGCCACCAATGTGGAAAGCCTGCTGATACACATACCAATTGTAAAAATGACGGGTGTCATTTATTATTTATTCAGTGTAGTGAATGTGCTCAAAAATTTGATGGATGTTGTAGTGAAGCCTGTCAGCATACCTATAATCTTCCTATCGAAGAGCAAAAGCAACTGCGTAAAGGAATAGATAAGGGGATGATGGTATTTAATAAAAGTAAATTACGAAGACGACTGACGACAGACCACCGGCCACCGACTGTTGATAGTCAACAATAGGCAATGAGCCAATAGGTAAAATTAAACCTCAAACCATAAACTTCAAACCTTAATAATTCCATCTTACAAAAGCTTCCATAGCTGCATATTGAGTAAGGCCAAGTTTAGCGTATAGCCGGGCTGTATAGGCATTTCTTTCCTCGGCTCTTTGCCAAAACTCTCTGTCATCAGATCCCTGGAAGGGGATACTGTCTTTTTGAGATTGATGAATAAAAATACCATGACGTTTTTTAACAACCTGATCCGGACTCATCGGTACAGCCATTTCTATTTCGTTAATATCCCACTCCTGCCAGGCGCCCTTGTACAACCATAACCAGCAATTGTTGATCCAGTTGTAGTCCTCATTATTTTTTGCATTAGTTTTAATGTGTCGAAGTGATTCTGCTACAATATCAAAGCAGACTTTGTGAGTGCCATGGGGATCAGCAAAATCACCGGCACAATATACCTGGTGGGGTTGAATTTGATGGAGCAGTGCTATGGTTTGCTCAATATCGGCTTCTCCCATTGGCTTTTTTTCAATAGTACCTGTTTCATAAAAAGGTAAATTTTGGAAATGAATTTGATGTGGCAGTAAGCCAACATATTTACAGGTAGCTTTAGCTTCGCATTGTCGTATCAAACCCTTGATTGCTCTAATTTCTGGGGTATCCTTCTCTGTATTTTTTTTGGCGGTTAAAAATGCGGTGGCTTCTTCCAGTATTTTTTTACTTTTTGTTTCATCAATATCAAACATATTTTCAAAACCTACTACAAAATTGATAAAACGGGTTACAAATTCGTCGGTTACGGCAATATTGCCACTCGTTTGGTAGGCTACATGTACTTCATGCCCCTGATCATGCAAACGCATGAAAGTGCCGCCCATGCTGATGATATCGTCATCCGGATGAGGAGAAAAAATAAGCACTTTTTTAGGAAACGGTTCTACCCTTTCCGGATGATTAGACCGATAGTCAGTTAACTTGCCGCCCGGCCATCCGGTAATGGTATCTCGTAATAAATAATATACTTGCAGATTTATTTCGTAAGCATCACCTTTTTCCACCAGCAGATCGCTAAGTCCATGATCGTTGTAGTCGTTATTGGTAAGGCTAAGTACGGGCTTCTGAAGTTGTAGTGCCAGATTTACTACGGCTTTCTTAATAATTTTATCCCTCCATTCACATTCACCGGTTAGCCATGGTTTTTTAAATCTCGTTAATTCGCCGGCGCAGGCTTCATCCAGCACAAATGTACTATCATCGTGAATTTGTAGCAGGGATGCTGGTATATCCTCGGTATCATCACCCTCCACTGCTTTTTGTACAATGGAAGCTTTATTTTGTCCCCAGGCCATTAAGATTATTTTTTTAGCTTTTAAAATGGTACTAATACCCATTGTAATCGCCATTCTTGGCACCTGGCTCATATTCCCAAACTCGTATGTATTTGCAATACGGGTGCTATTATCCAGCGTAATAAGCCTGCTTTTACTATAGATGCTACTGCCTGGTTCATTAAAGCCGATATGTCCGTTAATACCTATACCTAAAATTTGTAAATCCAGCCCGCCTGCTGCTTCTATTTTTTGCTCATATTCCTGACAATGTTCTTTTACTTTACTTTTCGGAATCATACCATCTAAAATGAAATAATTCGCAGGATCAATATCTGTATGTTCGAATAAATTTTTTCGCATAAAGTAATGATAGCTCTGCAAGGCATTCGGTTCCATCGGATAATATTGGTCTAAATTAAAAGTGATAACATTTTTAAAGCTCAACCCTTCCTGCTGATGCATTCGTACCAGTTCAGCGTACAATGTTTTAGGTGTAGAGCCTGTTGCAAGGCCAATAACACATTTTTTCCCTTCTGCTTCTTTTTGCCTGATCAATCCGGCAATGATATTTGCCACGTATAAAGAGCCATCTTTGGGAGAAGGAAATATTTTTACGGGGATTTTTTCCAGGGAGTCGGTAAGGTCAATTTTGTCGTTCATGTATAAGATTTATGTAAAAATAATTTTTTATACTAAATTTTGGATATTCTTAGCCAATCTGTATGAGTATATTTGCATTTTAATTCTTTTCACATGCATGAAAACGAGCAGTTAATTAGCGTATTTTATGAGGCATTTGCCAGAAAAGATTACAAGGCGATGAACAATTGCTATAGTAATGATATTGTTTTTTTTGACCCCGTATTCGGTTTACTGCATGGTGATGCAGTAAAAGCCATGTGGCAAATGCTCTGTACCTCCGCAAAAGATTTCTCCCTGACTTTTAATAACATCGTACATTTGGATGAAGAATACTCAACCTGTGATTGGATTGCATCATACACATTTGCTAAAACGGGAAGAAAGGTTGTTAACAAAGTAAAAGCCAATATGCGCTTTTCCAATGGTAAAATTATTGAGCATAGCGATGCTTTCAGCTTGCATAAATGGTCTACACAGGCACTGGGTTTTAGTGGCTGGCTGTTGGGATGGAATACTTTTTTTCAGAATAAAATAAAAAATCAGGCAAAAAGAAGACTTTTGAGTTTTATGCAGAAGAATCAAAATAAGGACAACCGTTGATTTAAATAGTTAATCATCCATAATCATTTTATGATAGGTCTTTTTCAGTTTACGGAAAAAATAGTCATAGAATGTTCTTTCTTCCAAAACAATACTGGCATTTCCATTCATGCCTATTTGCAAGAGATTATTGAGTTTTCCTACATCAGTTATATTTATTTTTATAGAGAAATTTCCTTTTTCATCTGGTGTTAAACTTACATTATCAACATTTCCTTTTGCTGTGCCCCATTCATAAAAAGGAAAGGAAGATACTTTAAGGGCTACTATTTGCCCTTTTTTTATTTTTCCAATCATTGAAGCCGGGCAGTCGACTGAAGCATAAAAAGGAGAGGGGCTGTACATAATTTTTAGTAAAATGCTTCCGGTGGTTACTTCTTTTTCTCCATCAAAAATATAAGAAACCTTGCCGTTTTCATTGGCTAACAAAATAATATTGCCCTCATTTATTCCATAATTTCCAAAAGTATTTTTTATTTTATCTTTTGCTAATGTAAGTTGATTGTTAAGCGATATTTCGGTGTATTTGGTATCAATGATCAGTTTATTTAATTCTGCATTTGATTTAATATTTTCCATAACATAGCCATTGGAGATAGACGATAACTTCAATATGTCCCGTTTATAATTGAGCCTTGCGCTAAAAAGTGAATCAGTAAGAGCTATTTTACTTTTTTCGTATTCTAAAAAGTTGTACTCTGAAATCACTTTTTCATTCAATAATTTTTTATTGTCTTCATATTTTTTTACAGCATTATTATATTCGTACTCAAGCCTTTTACTATTACTTTTCCATGTATTGTTTAAAGTATTGATCTCATTTTGTATTTCAACCATCCTGCTTTCATTTTGCCGGATGCCGGCACTAATAATTTCCTTTTGCTTCTCTACTGATAATAATTTTTGCTGTTGGAAATTTTTCAATAACTGATCTGCTTCATTATAATTATTAATCATGGTAACTATTTCCGGAGAAGAAATTTTTACCAATGGTTGCCCTTTTTTAACATCATCACCGGGTTTGGCATACTTTTCTACTACATATAGGGGAAATGAAAATCGGTAAATATCTTCAGACTGTTGGCTTTTTAAAACAAAAGGGAGCTCAACCTGATCAGAAAATTTTACAAATAATCCAATAATGATGAATATTGCACAGAGTAGACTGCCGACATATACAAACTTGCGCAAAGCATTTTTGCGTACATCTTTTACCGGAACGCTTTCTTCCCAGTATATATTTTCGTATTGTTGCGGTTCAAGTTCGTCTGTTGCAGCCATATTAATAATCGATATAGTTTGACATAAACATATAGTAAATTCCCTTTTGTTCCATCAATTGCTGGTGAGAGCCATTCTCAACTACTTCGCCACCATCAATTACTAAAATTCGATCGGCGTTTTTCAGAGTATTCATTCTATGGGCAATGGTGATAATCGTTTTATCTTTAAAATGTTCCTTTACATTGTTGATAATCATCATTTCTGATTCAACATCCAGCATACTGCTTGCTTCGTCGAGTATGATTACTTCGGGATTACTTAAAAACAGCCTTGCAAATCCGATCTTTAATTTTTGTCCGCCGGATAAATTCCCACCCTCATCACCAATTTTATAATTGTAACCCAGATGAAGCGATTTTACAAAATCATGCAGACCGGCCAGCTTTGCTGCTTCCATTACTTCATCCATGCTTGCATTTAAATTGCTATACATGATATTTTCTCGTATGCTTCCATTAAAAACATAAATATCCTGCGGAAATAAAAAAACTTTTTGCCGAAGAACGGATGGATTAATTTTTCGTAATTCCTGATTGTCAAAAAAAATCTCACCTTCATAATCGGGATAAAGATTTACCAGCAATTTTACCAGCGTTGTTTTTCCGGTACCGTTTCTACCAACAATGCCGATATGCTCACCTTTATGTATTTCAACATTTAATTTTTTTAAAACATAATCAGCGCCTTTCTCATTATATCTAAAACTTAAATTTTGTATAGAAATTTTATCTGTGGAAAAGCTATTGGATAGCTCTAGTAAGGAAGTATTCTCAGGTTCCTGTACCAGCACCTCGTTTAATACACCAATGCTTACTGTCAGTTCAGCCAGGTTGAACCATATCATGGAAATATTATTGAGGGCATTCATCACAATGAGAAAAATGGCGGTAATCGCCAGATATTGTCCTATGCTGATTTCATTGTTAAAGGCCATATAGGCGCCCAGCCAGAAAATGGCTACCTGGCTTAGAAAATAAATACTTCGCTGGATGGAGTGCAGGATGATACTTTTCTCCTCTGCCTCTAATGCTGTATTCAATCCTCTTTTATACTTTTGATTCCATTGCCAGAATTTGTAATTTTCGATGTTCAATAATTTAACAGACCGGATGCCCAGTAAAGAATCCAAAAATTCACCCAGCGTAATTAAATTTTTGTAAAAAACTTTAAAAGCCAGCGAACGCAAAATGGGAGCATAGTACAAGCTCAATCCTAAAAATAGTGCTACAAAAAATAGAGACAGTAAACCAAGCTTAACATTGTAAATGAGTAATACCGGTATGTAAAACAGGATAAACAATAAGTCAATCACGCCTTCCAGCACTACCGGATTTACTATATTTCTTATTTTAAGATTTTCCTGGAAACGGGCCATGAAATCTTCCCGTCGGTTATTATCGTAATATTTTTGCCGGAGAGAAATAAAGTGCCGGAAAAATTTACTAAAAAAACTTTCTTCAAAATTTACCCTGAATTGTACCAAAAGAATGTTTCGAACATACAATACCAATATTTGCGTAATAAAAATGCCCGCCATACCGATGAGTATGGCAATGAGCAGTTTTTTATTTTGATTCACCAATACATTATCAACAATCGTTTGGGTGAAAAAGGGCACTGCAAGGCCCAGCAATTGTAAGATGAATGTAGCCAGCAGAATTTCAAAAATTACTTTTTTCAGAGAGGCAAAAACGGGTTTGTAAAATTTGCCGTATAGTGATGACTGTTTTTTCTTTAATGCCTGAACGGCCTCTTCTAAATCTTTATTTTTAAATATTTCCGGGGTTGGCTCTACGGTGAGTACAATTCCGTTCCATCGTTTACAAAACTCTTCCCGGGTAGATTTATCCTTACCGTAAGACGGGTTGGCAAACCATACATAATCCTTATTAAATTTATAGATTACCACAAAATGATGCCCATCGTAGTGAGCAATACAAGGCAGCTTTATTTCTGAAAGATGCTCATATCCAAGTTCATAGGCTTCAGATTTGAAACCGAACTTTTCTGCTATTTCTGCCAGTTTGTACAGGTTGGTGCCTTCGGTGGTAACTTCTCCCAGCTGTAAGAGTAGTGTTTGAATATTGTAATAGCCATAATATTTAAAAATCATTGCCAGGCAGGCAGGTCCGCAGTCCATCATACTACGCTGCATAATAAATGGAAAGGACTTTTGAAGTTTCAAAATGGCTTACAGTTAGGTTATATATAATTACACCAGACTATATAATATACGAATATTTACGCTATTTATTGTTATTTTTTTGTAATATATTGATAGTCAATAAAATATTATATATAAATTAATTTAATTTAAAATAATTGGGTTATGCATTTGTTGTTTTTTATTAATCGGGAATGGTTACAGGTTAATTAGCATAAGCTATTTGCTAAGTATTTTTTTCTGTTTTATTAAGTAAAAATACTTATTTGTTAAGTAAAAATACTTATTCGTTAAATTAATAACATTAAAATTAGTTTTTATACGTATGTTTATAAGGTCAACAGTAAGAAGTAAATTTACTTAGGAAAAGCACGAAAAAATTTCGCATTTAATTAGTAATTATACTATATTTAAAAGTAAAAATACTTTATATATTTAAGTAAAATTACTCGTCAAAAATAATACTACCCTTCGCAAACCTGGCAGATTATTAATTCCCCTATTCAGTTCTTATGCAGCATCGGCTATTAGGCCGGTATATCAAACTTTTATTTTTTAACCATTTAAAAACCTTAAACATGAAAAAGTTATCAAGTTCTCAAACACAAAGTGTAAACGGTGGTTGTGTAGGCATATGTTTACAATAACCGTTCATGGGCAGGCAGAAAGCAGGACCGGAAAATAGATTAACTCCTATTTTTTTAACCATTTAAAAACCTTAAACAGGAAAAAGTTATCAGGTTCTCAAACACAAAGTGTAAACGGTGTCAGCATTGGTTTAAACTAATTGCACTTTACCTAACAGCTCGAAAGCCTTTTAAAAGAAGCCAGGGGAGAAATTTCCTGGCTTTTTGGTATTATTCAGCAGTACATAAAATTTTTTTTGGATGTTCCCACGGGGTTTTGGAAATGAAAGCTCACGAGAAAGCTTTTCTCTTCATCGGGGTTTCGTTCCGAAAATTCCAATGGAACTGCGACAATTTAGTAATGAAGTGGTTTCATTTTTGTATGTCGTACTCTTAATATCCGGATGGTGTTTTTGGTAAAACGGTAAGTTACCCGGTACCGGTTTTTTTCAAAAGCTCTATAACTGCCATCATTATTTTCTTTATACTTATCTGCCCGATATATTTCAGGATTACTACCTGCTTTAGCTACTGCCTTTAAAATTTCGTTCATTACTTTTCCTGCATTTTTTACAGAATCTTTACTTACAAATTCATAGACTTGCTTCATATGTTGTTCGGCTTGCTTTGTCCAAACAATCTTAACTGGTTTTTCTACCACTGCTTAACTCTTTTTTGCATTTCCTGGTGTGTAATGTATTCTCCTCTCATAAATTCTTCCTCTGCCATTTCTAATTCTTTGTTATACTGTTCGATCGTTGTTCCACTCAGGAACTTGTTATTCGAAGATGACACTAAAAAATTTTTTATTAATGCCAGCAAAGATTTTTTTTGTGGCTCATTAAGTTGTGTAAAATACCTGATTAATTCTTTATCTACTGTTGTAATACGCATTCTATCTCAATTTTCTCAAATTTACTTAATTTCCTGGGCAGTGCATAAAATTTTTTTCGTCCATGGTAATTTTCAGGAATATCTTTTATGTTCCCACGGGGTTTTCGGAACGAAACCCCGTGGGAAAAATTACAGGTCTAAATAATGAACAGGAGTAAACTGGTGTACTTTTCCTTCTTCGTAAAAGGAAGCGCTGCTATGTGGATAAGCCATGAAATCATTTGCCATTAGATATTAGACTATTTAAATTATAGTCTTCAGTAGGAAAGTATAGTATACAGTGTATATGGTTAGGCATTATTACATACCCAATTGTTGAAATGCTTTTTTTAATTTTTAAAATATGAAACCAGTTATACACTAGATCATAGCTATTAGTGATAGAAAAAAGGTTAATCCAATTGAAGCAGGTAAAAGTGCAGAAATAAAGCGAATAGGTGTTTGAGTGGTTATATTTTATTGCCATAAGGCAAAATTAAGAGTTTCTCCTCAGCGAGGTTTTGTTCCGAAACCCCGCTGGAACTTTTAAGGTGAATAGGTGTTTGAGTGGTTATATTTTATTGCTATAAGGCAAAATTAAGAGTTTCTCTTCAGCGGGGTTTCGTTCCGAAAACCCCGCTGGAACCTTTAAGGTGAATAGGTGTTCGAGTGGTTATATTTTATTGCTATAAGGCAAAATTAAGAGTTTCTCTTCAGTGGGGTTTCGTTCCGAAAACCTCACTGGAACT
>CAZPHA010000006.1:52583-57567 GCA_964586215.1 uncultured Ferruginibacter sp. | reverse complement strand
GCAGCATTGCGAATTTCTCTTCAGCGGGGTTTCGTTCCGAAAACCCCGCTGGAACCTTTGATTATTTATTCAGCAGAACATAAAATTTTCTCATTCAGTGCAATTTTTAAAAAGATGTTTCCACGGGGTTTTCGGAACGAAACCCCGTGGGAAAAAAGGTGGATCAATTTTATTGCCATAAGGCGAAATTAAGAGTTTCTCTTCAGCGGGGTTTCGTTCCGAAAACCCCGCTGGAACTTTTGATTATTTATTCAGCAGTACATAAAATTTTCTCATCCAGTGCAATTTTTAAATACTCTTCAATGGTGCTATGGGAAATTGATAATGCATCGAGCAATTGTTGTATACTTTTTTTATTATCTATATGCAATAAAAACTTTTTCCAATCTGCATATTCTTCCTCAATTTCGTAAGCCAGTTCGTTATTCTTGGCAAGAAAATATTTATCCTGTATTTTATCGTAAAGCAAAGAACAATTTTCATTAAAAATTAGCGGCTTTTCTAAATTAACAGGCGGAGGAGGTGGGAGTATGGATAATTTTTTTTCCAAAAATGCTTTAGTGTTTTCGTTAAATTTTACTTCCAATGGTGCTTCTATTAAAGACTCTAAATCCATGTCGTCATCTGTCTTGTCTATCATTTTTTCCAATAAGCCGATGTTAATAATTTGTATGATGCCATCCAGTTCAAACAGATTGGAACTGTCTTTACAGGATTTAATCTTATCCATTAAATTTTTCTTATTGATAACCGGGTGATGTTGATCTATATTTCCAATTGCTTCTTCTATTAAATTGATATCATCCAAAATATAGTCGTACAACCTGGTACGGAAATCGTACTCAGGTAAATTGTACGGGGCTTTTGGCTTTTCGAGTACATACTCGGGAAGTGTGTTTTTATTTCTTAAGGGAATTCGTAAAATTTGTTTATCAAAAAAGAGTTCCTGGTGAAAATGCGGCGGTATGCCGGCAATAAAATCAATAAACCTGTAATCTAAAAAAGGAAAACGGGTTTCATGACCGTGATAGTTGGATGCTCTGATTTCATCCCAGCAGAGACTGAATAATTCGGAATGAAGGGCACTATCCATATAAAACATCCAATAATTATCATACACCTTTTGTTGCTTTAAGGATGCCAGGTAATCCCTGTTTATCAGTTCACGGTTGTACCAGATTCCATAATCAGTATGGGAAATGAATTTTTGATTTTCTGTGTCAAGGATAAGTTTATAAAAGCTATCCCAACTTTCTTCTGCAACGCCGCTGTTCCTGATGATGTATCGTGCCAGGCCTCCATTGAGCTGATCGCTACCGGTTCCGGTAAGAATACCCTTTACGTTAGGATTGCTTCTTTTAATGGCATAATGTAGCAACGTTTTGGTCAATGAATCAATATGATTTTCCGGTGATTCAATGCGCCATATCCACCTTTTCCAGAGGTCTCTGTTAAAACATATTTCGTGTGTGGGAATTAAAAATTGAGCATTGTTAAAATGCAAATCCTTCGCCAAATTGTGGCAAATATCTGTAGTTGTTTCCAGGTAAGTTGTTTGGGAAACAATGGAATAAGTATCCATCGGCTTGTAACGGGCTGCCATGGCTACCACTGCAGAGGAGTCCAGCCCACCGCTGAGTAAAGAGTGGCTAACCGCTTCCCCCTGTGTTCTTATTTTAACGGCATCATCCAGCAAATGGTAATACTCTTCAATAATTGCTTCTGTTGTTCGGGTATCCTGACTGTAATCGTATTTTCCATACATATTCGTGTGATGCCAGTATGGTGTATTTTTTATTTGTTGATTTTTTATATCAACTGTTATTTGAGTAGCTTCCGGCATTAGGAGGATATCCTTAAACCATGTTTTATAACTTTTAAAAGGATAGATATTGTTAGGGTGAGGGCGCCTGAGAGATGTCTCCCAATCTATGTCTTTGGGGCAATCAGGGTGCTGTAGTACAAATTTTATTTCAGATCCGAAAACTAAAACGTTTTTTCCCTGATAATAAAAAACCTGCCTTATGGCCATTTGATCATTGAATAAGTGAATATGCCCACCAGATAGATCTAAATGGATGATAAAAAATTGCCCATTGATATTTTTTATTGCTTCCGTACCTTTTTGAATTATTAGTTGATGGATTAAGGATGCGTTGTTTGCGAAATCAGCCGGCTGCCTGCCCATCGTGTTAGCCACCTCGCCGGCATTGTATATTTCTCCGTGAAGCAGCACCGTATCCTGTTGATGTTGCACTTCTGAAACTTCAAAACCCCCGCCAACGGTTAAGTTTTGCAGGGTTAGTAATTTTTTATCAGGAAATCTGCGTGGAAAATTTGACAGGACTTTTTTGGTAAAATATTGATGCTTGTCAATATTACTCTGACTGTGTTCAAGCTGGATTAATCCAAAAAATGCATTCATAAAATAAATATATAATATATTGAATAATAATGCAAATAGCTGTCATATTATTGTTTAATATTATATAATCTTGAGAATCAAACAATTAAGCAATTTATCTAAGAAGTGTCATTTTGCCACCTTATGATTTATTAATTCAGACAGGATATTTATTAAGTAAAACTACTCATTTGTAAAGTGTAAATCACTATGTTTGTTAAGTAAAAATACTTTTTTGTTAAGTGAAAACACGTATTCGTTAAGTAAAATTACCTATTTATTAAGTTTGACATGCATTCGTTTTTTTTCATATATATCTTCATATTGTCAGGCAACAAACCTTATTCCTTAACAACTTAAACCTTTAATTATGAAAAAGTTATCAATTACAGAAACACAAAATATTGTGGGTGGATATCCTGGAAGAATCATTATTGGAACAAACGGGTAAGTAAAATTACTATTGCTACTTGTAAAAAGCCGGAGATAGTACCCCGGCTTTCTGCTTTTTATATTTATCTAATTTCTGCGAAATTTTTACTCATTCTTTCTTTGGCGCTTAAAAAATTTTACCAGCGGTTGTCCGCATCTCCTGCTTCATTCGTAATTTACAGCGATTTCATAAATCTACCCATATGATAAAATATTGCCTCTTATTCGTTTCAGTATTCAATGTTTACATGTTGTCAGCGCAGAACAATAGTGTGATGACCCCTGCAGAAAATCTGGTTATTCGTGATATACCTGCCATACCGGCTTCCATAGCCAGAGAGGTAAAAAGCTATTCCGAATCAAGATCGGCAGTTTTTGTCGGCTGGCATCCTATAAAAACAGAAATGCTGATCAGCACCCGGTTTGGCAATGTACCACAGTTGCATCAGGTAAAAAATCCGATGGGTGCCCGAAAACAAATTACTTTTTTTGACGAGCCTATAGCCGGTGCCAGTTATGAACCATTAACGGGTAAATATTTTGTTTTCAGTAAAGATATGGGTGGCAATGAGTTTGCTCAATTGTATCGGTATGATGTGGCAACCGGCAAAAGCACCCTGCTGACCGATGGAGGCCGTTCACAAAATGGAAATATTGAGTGGAGTAATAATGGTAAATGGATGGCTTATACGTCTACCCGACGTAATGGTGCCGACAGAGATATTTACATCATGGATCCGGTCAATCCTTCTACAGATAAATTGGTGCTTCAGGTGCAGGGTGGTGGCTGGAGCATTAGCGATTGGAGTATAGATGATAGCAAACTGCTATTGAGAGAGGGCATTTCTGCCAACGAATCACATTTATGGCTATTGGATATTGCTGCCGCTACCAAAACGGAAGTGACAGATAGAAAAGAAACGGATGTAGCCTGGGGCAGTGCCAGCTTTAGCAAAGATGGCAAAAGCATTTGGGTACTGACTGATAAAGACAACGAGTTTACCAGGCTGGCATTGATGGATCTTACAACTAAAAAAATTACCTACATTACCAATAACATTCCCTGGGATATAGAAAATTTTCGCATTTCTAAAGACAGGAAAAAAATTGCTTTTACTTCTAACGAAGCCGGATTATCAAAATTATATATGTTAAATACGGCCAATTTGCAATATAAAAAAGTGGATAAAATACCGGTGGGTGTAATTGCTAACTTTCAATTTCATCGAAGCAATAAAGATTTAGCCATCTCTATCAATACATCCCAAACACCTACTGATGTATATGTGTTGCAGACTGAAACAGGACAACTGGTACGCTGGACGGAAAGCGAAATGGGTGGATTAATGGCTGATGAACTGACCATCCCTACTTTAGTTAAATGGAAAAGTTTTGATGGTAAAGAAATTTCTGGATTTTATTATAAGCCTTCGGCAAAATTTACCGGCAAACGTCCGGTGATCATCAATATTCATGGAGGCCCTGAAGGTCAGGCACGCCCTACTTTTAGCGGCTCTACCAATTTTTTTACCAATGAATTGGGTATTGCCATCATTTATCCGAATGTAAGAGGTTCATTGGGTTATGGAAAAACATTTTTAAAAGCTGATAATGGTTATAAAAGAGAAGAATCAGTAAAAGATATCGGTACCCTGCTGGATTGGATTGCCCAACAACCTGATCTGGATGCCAGTCGTGTAATGGTAACCGGTGGTAGTTATGGCGGTTACATGACATTGGCGGTGGCTACGCATTACAATGATAAAATTCGCTGTGCGCTGGATGTGGTGGGTATTTCCAATTTCAATACCTTTTTAAAAAATACAGAGAGCTATCGTCGTGACTTACGCAGGGTAGAATATGGTGATGAAAGGGATGCTGATATGGCTGCTTTTTTGGAAAAAATTTCTCCCTTAAACAATGCAGCTAAAATAACAAAGCCTTTATTCATTGTACAGGGTGGTAACGATCCAAGAGTACCACGAACCGAAGCTGTTCAAATGGCAGATAAAGTAAAGCAAAACGGTGGTACAGTTTGGTATTTAGAGGCCAAAGATGAAGGGCATGGTTTCAGAAAGAAAAACAATGTTGATTTCCAATTGTATTGTACGGTACTATTTGTAAAGAGTTTTTTGATTAATTGACGTT
>CAZPHA010000006.1:0-52483 GCA_964586215.1 uncultured Ferruginibacter sp. | reverse complement strand
TGGTGTTTGGTGTTTGGTGTTTGGTGTTTGGTGTTTGGTGTTTGGTGTTTGGTGTTTGGTGTATAGTTAAACGTCATAAGGTACTAAATTTTCAGGAAGATCTTAGACATGTACTCCCAATATATGTGCTAATTTCTCCCAGGTTGCTTCGTTAACAATAAAATTAGGAGGAGAGAGTGTCCACCATTTTACTTTCAGGCCGGTGTCTTTCCACTTGGAAACACCCAAATTAGCAGGTTGGCCAATAGTAAATTTTCTAAAGCCCGGTATTTTTAAACGAATGGTTAAGAAATATACACTTGTTTTTCCTCCTAATTTCAAAATGTATACATCGGTTTCGATATCTTGAATGCTGGTAGTAAATATTTTGTTTTTGGATTGCAAATCTAAAAATGATACTATTCCTTTATTAATTACAATATAAAACCCTTTAGCTTTATTGCTATTTTTTATTAAATAATAGATAAAACATCCAAAAGCCAAAAAAAATAGTGAAGCAGTAATGTATTTATTATTGTTTAAATTAAAAATAATATTGATAATCGTGGGGATGGACATGAAGCCCCAAAATAATAATATATATTTCCAGATATTTATGTTATACTGAACCCCTAATACAAAGTCATTGTCACTGAAAGCATTTTCTCTTATTACTTCTACTTTTCTATCTGTTTCAATTGCCTGCAGTAGCGTTAAAAACTGTTTTTTATCGATAAAGCAATCAGTCGTCATGGCCAAGTTTTCTGTATATGCGTTGGGGTCGTCAAGGTAATATTGTAATACACCAATTTTGATAAATATATTATTTTCCCTAATACATAAAACTAATCCCATGGGGCCTAAACCTGTCCAACCATATTTTCCAAAACTTATGTCCGCATTTTTTAAGTTGATACTTTTATTTCGGAAAGATAATGTTGTACCTGTAAGGCTTAAGATACCGGGATTTCCTTTAAGGTTTTTAATAATCATAATTATAAAACCGATTATAATAATAATCACCGCAACTAGTAGACCTTTATCAAATATGTATTCATATTTTTTGAAGAAATCACTATTAGAAGAGAAAAAATAAGGTGCCACCATCATGGCTAAGAAAGGTATTAAAAACACCCAAAAGCGTTTCATTCGGTTGTAGGAAACCGGCCAGGTTTTTTTAGTTGAGTTTGTATTAGAATCCATCATCTTAAAAAATATGTCATTTTACCTAAATAAAGTATGATATAAATAAGATGCTCATTAGTCAATAATTACATAATTATGTACATAAATATATGATATTATTATGATAATAAATTATTTATTTTTTATATATAATTATAAATAAGAGAAATTACAAAAATTTACCAAACCAACATCTCAACATTTTTACATCTTAACATCTTAACATTTCAACATACTTCACTCTCACTCAACTTTAGTTACTTTAACAATATTGGTAGGAAGATGTAATTCAATAGGAGTGCTGCCTGTATTTACAACTACATCGCCGGTCTTAATAAATCCTCTTTCTTTGAGAATATTCATTTGATCAAAAAATATATCATCCAGACTTTCTTCTTCAGCATAATAAAAACCTCTTACTCCCCAGCTCAAACTTAGCTGATTGATCAGCGATCTTTCTTTACTAAAAACAAACAAAGGAGATTTGGGGCGGTAGCTGCTAAGCATGAATCCGGTGTAACCGCTTTGCGTCATACCGATAATGGCGCTGGCTTTTATGTCGTGGGCTAGTTTGCAGGCGCTATAGCAAACAGCATCGCTTAAAAAAGAGGGGGAATGTGGCTGCGGAGCAAGAATATCGTCTCTGTTATAGTCGTACATTGTTTTCTCTACTTCCATAATAATTTTGCTCATGGTTTCAACCACCTGTGTCGGGTATTCGCCCATGGCAGTCTCGCCGCTGAGCATTACGGCGTCGGCGCCCTCTAACACTGCATTGGCTACGTCGCTTACCTCACTTCGATTTGGTTTGGTGCGTTCCATCATGCTTTCCATCATTTGCGTAGCTACAATAACCGGTTTGGCACGATGCATGCATTTGCGAATAATTTCTTTTTGAAGAATGGGCACACGTTCCACAGGAAGTTCCACGCCTAAATCACCCCGTGCTACCATGATGCCGTCGCTTTCTACAATAATATCTCTTAAATTGTTGAGTGCTTCCGGCATTTCAATTTTGGCAATTACTTTTATCTTGCTGGCGGTTTGTTTGATTCGTTTTTTTAAATCAATAATATCAATTGCCCTGCGTACAAACGACAACGCTACCCAATCTAAATTTTGCGTAATAATAAATTCTAAATCGGCAATGTCTTTGGGAGTTAGTGAAGGCATACTTAATGCAGAGTCAGGCAGGTTAACACCTTTTTTGGGGAGCAATGTGCCGCCTAATGTAACTTTTACCAATACCTCTTTATCATTCAATATTTTTTTTACCTGCACTTCCATTTTGCCATCATCCAAGAAGATACGTTCTCCTGCCTGCACGTCGTTAGTCAGCATAGGGTATGATACATACACTTTCTTTTTAGTGCCGACCATTTTTTCTGTAGTAAAAATAATCTCGTTGCCTTCGTGTAGCTCTACTTTACCATCTTCCAGATCACCTACACGAAGTTTAGGGCCCTGTAAATCTCCTAATATGGCAATATTGTAAGGTTCCGTTTTATTAATCTGACGAATATAATTGATGACCTGTAGTTTTTCCTCATAAGTGCCATGAGAAAAATTCAAGCGAAATACATTAACGCCGGCTTTTACCAGTTCGAGTAATTTCTCATAAGTATTGCAGGCAGGGCCTACCGTGGCTACAATTTTTGTTCTTTTCTGTGTATGTGCAATGCCGGCCTGCTTATCCATTTGCCGGTGCAAATACTTGCTAATATTTTTAGTCATTATTAGATTTTTAGTTTTAATCTCCTGTACATAGGCTTAGCTACGTACAGGAATGTTATGAAGCTAATATTTTCACAATTTTCAGCCATTCTTCGCTTAGTCTCTGTTTTTTCTTAGTAGCTTCATTCAATGGTATATAGTGCATTCGATTGTTGACAATTCCTACAAAAACGTTGTGTTTACCTTCTATTAAGCACTCTACAGCATGATAGCCCATTCTGCTGGCGATTAACCGATCCAGGCAGGTAGGGCTACCACCTCTTTGAATATACCCCAGGATACAAACTCGTACTTCCTGATTGGGAAGCCTTTCCTTAATAATTTTAGCTACTTCATTGGCACCCCCGTATTCATCACCTTCAGCTACTACAATCAGGTTAACCAGTTTGTGTCTTCTTTCTTTTTCTTCCAGCTGTGCAATAATATCTTTAATGACTGTTTTCCGTTCGGGAATGAGTATATTTTCAGCGCCCGTTGCAATACCGCTATGCAATGCAATATAACCTGCATCACGGCCCATCACTTCAATAATAAACAATCGATCGTGAGCATCGGCTGTATCACGAATTTTATCAATGGCTTCAATAGCGGTATTCACCGCCGTATCAAAACCGATGGTAAAATCCGTACCCGCAATATCTTTATCGATAGTGCCGGGCAATCCGATACAGGGGATGTCAAAATCATTGCTAAATTGTTGGGCTCCTCTGAAGCTGCCATCGCCACCAATGATAATCAAGCCATCAATACCTCTTTTTTTAAGATTGTTATAAGCCCTTTTTCTACCTTCATATTCCAAAAATTCCTTGCATCTGGCGGTTTTTAGAATGGTTCCTCCACGTTGAATAATATTGGCTACACTTTGACTTTGCATAGGAATAATATCATCTTCAATCATACCGCTATACCCACGCATTACGCCATAAACTTCCAGTCCGTGGTAAATGCCTGTACGAACTACAGCCCGAATGCATGCGTTCATACCAGGGCTATCACCACCGGAAGTAAGAACTCCAATTTTTGAAACCTTTTTCATTTGTAAAAAGTATGATTATTTTAGCAATTACCTTGGTCTATTTTATAATGTGTCAAAAATACACAATTATAATGAATGTGCTAATTTGGCGATGTGCTGATATGCTAATTTGTTAATGTGCTGATAGTTTGTATAAAATTTTTTTAGCTGGTAATAAGCTGAATACCAAAACTTCCATATTTCCCCTGGCATTTTAATTTATTTTATGAATGGTGATTTAAGCTGAACAGTTTTCTATAATTTTATTTTTAAATTAATCTTAATTATTACTAAAAACACATCAATCCCATATGAAAAAGGCTATTTTTGGATTAATACTATTTTATTTAATGATTACCAATTTACAGGCACAAATTACTTACCCGGTTACAAAAAAGGTGGATCAGACGGATGATTATTTTGGTACCAAAGTGAGTGACCCTTACCGATGGCTGGAAGATGATAACTCGGAAGATACCAAAGCATGGGTAGTAGAGCAAAATAAAGTAACGCAGGAATATTTATCCAAAATACCCTTTAGAGACAAAGTGAGGAAGAGACTGCAGGATATGTGGGATTATCCTAAATACTCATCGCCCTTTAAAAAAGGCGATTACTATTATTATTACAAAAATAACGGCTTGCAAAACCAAAGTGTGTTATATCGCCAAAAAGGTTTAAATGGTGAGCCGGAAGTGTTTATTGATCCCAATACATTGAGTAAAGATGGAACAGTAGCGTTAGGCGGCATATTTTTTAGTAAAGATGCAAAATATTGTGCTTATTTAACCGCTCAGGCAGGTAGCGACTGGGAAGAGGCTACTGTGATGGAAGTAGCCACCAAAAAAATCCTATCGGATAAAATACAGTGGATAAAATTTAGTGCAATCACCTGGAGAGGAAATGAAGGATTTTATTATAGTCGCTATCCGGCGCCTTCAGAAGCAGATAAGTTGAAAAATAAAAACCAGTTTCATACAGTTTATTTTCACAAACTTGGGAATGATCAGTCTGCAGATGGAACTATTTATGAAGATAAAGAGCATCCACTACGCAGTGTAGGCACAGGGCTTACGGAAGATGAAAGATTTTTATTTTTTAGTACATCTGAAGGGACGAGTGGCGATGAAGTGTGGGTTGAAGATTTGTCCGAAGCTACCCATATGAGGACTTTATTGATCAAAGGCTTTGATACCGAAGCTTCGGTAATTGATAATGACGGTAGTCGAATTCTCGTTCGAACCAATGCAGATGCACCGAATTATAAAGTAGTTAGTATCGATCCCAAAAATCCGGCTAAGGAAAACTGGATCACTATTATTCCTGAAAGATCAAAAATGTTGCTTAGCGCCAATACAGCAGGCGGCAAATTATTTTTAACCTACCTGGAAGATGCCAGCAGCCGGGTTTACCAATGTGACTATAAAGGAAAATTGGAGAGAACCATTCAATTGCCTGGTATAGGTACTACTATTGGATTTGACGGAGAGAAAGAGGATAAAGAAATTTTTTATATGTTTACTTCATTTAATGTTCCTCCTACAATTTTCAGGTATGATATTACCAGCGGTAAAAGTGAATTGTTTAGAAAAACGGAGGCAAAAATAAAATCAGATGATTTTACCACCATACAGAGTTTTTTTATCAGTAAAGATGGTACAAAAGTACCGATGTTCATTACTTTCAAAAAGGGTTTAAAATTAAATGGTAAAAATCCTGTGTTGTTGTATGGATATGGTGGATTTAACTCACCACAAACCCCGGCATTTAGCATTTCCAATGCATTTTTCTTAGAACAAGGTGGGGTATATGCGGTTGTTAATCTTCGTGGAGGTAATGAGTATGGCGAAGAATGGCACAAAAAAGGTATGCTATTGAATAAACAAAATGTATTCAATGATTTTATTGCAGCAGCGGAGTTTTTAATTGAAAAAAAATATACCAATAAAAACAAAATTGCTATTCGTGGTGGCAGTAACGGCGGCTTGTTGGTAGGGGCTTGCATGACCCAGCGGCCAGATTTATTTAAAGTCGCTCTGCCGGCAGTCGGCGTAATGGATATGTTGCGTTATCATTTGTTCACCATCGGCTGGGCATGGGCTACGGAATATGGTAAAAGTGATAATAAAACGGATTTTGAAAATTTATATCGTTATTCTCCTTTGCATAATTTAAAACCGGGCGTTACTTATCCAGCTACGCTTGTTACCACTGCTGATCATGATGACAGGGTGGTACCAGCTCACAGCTTTAAATTTGCTGCTAACTTGCAAGCCTGCAATGACGGTAAAAATCCTACATTAATAAGAATTGAAACCAAAGCCGGACATGGAGCCGGTAAACCTACCAGCAAGCTGATAGAGGAGGCTACTGATATGTGGAGCTTTGTGATGTATAACCTGGGGATGGAGTTTAGGGAGTAGTTTGGAGTTTGGAGTTTGGCAACCACTGAAGATAAGAAGAAATGAGCAATTATTAATTTAGGCTCGCCTAATTGTAAGAATGGCCATGAAAATTTTCTGTCATCTATCAACTGTCATCTATCAACTGTCATCTATCATCTATCATCTAATTTAGGCTCGCCTAATTGTAAGGGTTGTCATGAAAATTCTCTGTCATCTATCAACTATCATCTGTCAACTAATCCTACATTCTATCAGGCACCTCAATGCCCAGCAGGTTCATAGCGCTTTTGATAACATTGGCGGTAGTACAAGCCAATTTTAGTCGCAGCTGCTTTTTTGTCTCCGATTCGGCATTTAAGATAGAATGTTCGGTGTAGAAAGAGCTGAATAATTTGGCAACTTCATACGCATAAATGGCTATTACGGATGGATTCATCTCCTGGCAAGCCTGTTGGATAATAACAGGATATTTCTCCAAAGCAAGAGTTAAATCTCTTTCCAGCTTTAGCAGATTACTGTCAGTAATGGATGCTTCTGCAGGAGCAATTTTTCGTAGTATGGACCTGATCCTGGCATGATTGAATTGTATAAATGGCCCTGTAAATCCATGAAAGTCGATACTCTCTTCCGGATTGAAAATGATTTTCTTTTTGGGATCAACTCTGAGTAGGAAAAATTTCAAAGCGCCCAGGCCAATAGTACGATATAAATGCTGCAGTTCTTCAGGCGTGAAGTCATCTACCTTGCCTAACTGCTCTGTTTTTTCCTGGGCCACTTTTTCCATTTCATCCAAAATATCATCGGCATCTACTACAGTACCCTCCCTGCTTTTCATTTTGCCGGTAGGCAATTCTACCATGCCATAACTTAAATGATAAATATTTTCAGAATTAGGCAAGCCTAATTTTTGACAAATCAGTTTAAGCACTTTCATGTGATAGTTCTGCTCATCACCAATCACATAAATACTGCGATCAATCTTGTATTCTTCATACTTCTGCAATGCAAGGCCAATATCCTGAGTGATGTACACAGAAGTGCCATCTCTGCGCTGTACGAGTTTTTCATCCAATCCATCATTCGTTAAATTAACCCATACGCTGCCATCATCTTTGGTAAAAAAAACCTTTTGAGCTATTCCCTGCTGTACAATTTTTTTGCCTAACAGGTAAGTGTCACTCTCGTAATATGTTTTATCAAAATCACTTCCAATTCTTTTATAGGTTTGGTCAAACCCTTCATATACCCAGCTATTCATTTCTTTCCATAGGCTAATCACTTCCGGTTTGCCGGCTTCCCAGTCCAATAACATTTGTTGGGTAGCTTTCATAATGGGAGCTTCTTTCTCAGCCTCCTCTTTGGAGAGGCCCTGCGCTATTAATTCCTCTACTTCTTTTTTGTAGGCTTCATTAAATTTTACATAATAATCACCTACTAAGTGATCGCCTTTTGTGTGTGTACTGCCGGGCGTAGCTCCATTCCCGAACATTTGCCAGGCAATCATGCTTTTGCAAATATGGATGCCCCGATCATTGACGATGCAGGTTTTGATAATTTCATTTCCATTTGCCTTTAAAATATCAGCTACACTCCATCCCAAAAAATTATTGCGCAAGTGGCCCAGGTGTAATGGTTTATTGGTATTGGGTGAAGAGTACTCCACCATTACTTTCTGACCATTTCTTTGATTTTTACCGTAATGAATATTATTATATTGTTCGTTGATAAACGTTAACCAATATTGATCGGAGATGGAAATATTTAAAAACCCTTTAATTACATTGAATGCAGAAAAATATCCCGGATAGTTTTTGATCAAGTGTTCTCCCAATGTATTACCTAAAGCTTCGGGAGTAGTTTTTATTTTTTTCAATAAAGAAAAAAGTACGACGGTGTAGTCACCCGTAAATTCTGGCTTCGTATCATTAATCTGAAAATCTTGTGCGGTAAATGACTGATTGTATAGCGTTTGTAAACTACTAATGGTATATTGCTGTATAATGTTAGAAATCGTCATGCTGCAAAAATATCTTTAGTTTATGGATTAACAATAGGTATTAATCATCATAATTGATAGTATTGTTATTTTGATCATTATTTATTCTTTCAGCATAATTCTTATTGTTGTTTTTAAGTAAATTATTGAGTAAGATACCTATTTGAAGAAAACTTTTACCGGTTTCATCGTTAATCTTATAGTCGAATTGATAAACAAAGCCAAAATGCATGGCAAGCTCACTGGTAAATTTATAGTTTATCCCTGAGCCAAAACGGTTTCTTTCAAAGTATGGTTCTTTATTGGTAAAAAAAAATTCATTCCATAAATAAGCGCTTACGGCTTTTTTATAAACCTTAGTAATAGGATAGTTTAAATTGATCCTATATCTAAATCTATTTCTATAACCATTGCTGGTAAATCTTTGTTCGGCCCGATATCGATGATCAATGCTTAATAAATTGATTTTATTTTGAAAAATTAACTGAACCCAGGTTCTTGTTTCATCATTATTCATAGGTGTTTTAAAGTTTCCACCGCTATTGTAGGTGTCATAATTACCAATACCTGCAAGTATTGCGACCGTAGGATGAATGTTATATTGTATGCCTATTTTAAATTCATAATAGTGAAAATTATCGTAAAACTTTAAAGATCGTATTTGTGCTTCAGCATTGATGAGCCACTTATTAGTCATATCCTGCCTGATATTCAAAATATTCCAGGAACCTAAGCTAGATTGTCCAAATGAGTGGAGTAGGGTTATGCTGATGAGTATTGCCAGGATAGGCTTTTTCATAAGGCAAAGTTATCGTTTTTGATTCATCTACTGCTCAGCATTCATCCAAATTAACCATTCATATATCAATTAATTTGGGGCTTTCATCATGGGAACTTTATTCAGCAGTAGTTGGGGCTGCTACAGGCTTCGCTATCGCTACGGCCCTTCACTACGCTTCGGGCCTCGCCACCTGCGGCGGCTCGCCTTTCGCATCCCCCAGCCTTTCAGCATTTTGATCTTACTGCCTCGGATCGTGTCTCACGAGCCGAAATATTGGAAATCAGAAGAGTTGGGGAACAAAAAATGGTTTTATCAACATATCGCTCCTGCCGGAGCTCTATTAACGATATAAATTTATAGAGCTACTGACATGGTCGCTCCTGCCGGAGCTAAATACGATATCCACGATCTTTCATATTCGGTGGTCAGTCGTCGGTGGTCTGTGGTCATTTTTTATATCCAGTGGTCAGTGGTCGGTCGTCTGTCATCGGTTTTTCCTGCGTGAGGGATAGAGCGGAAAGCCCGGGGCCACGAGGAACGAGTGGCGAGGACTTGCAGCGTATAGCCCGACCCGAGCCGCCGAAGGCGGCGAAGGGGCACGCCCAAATTATTGCATAAATAATTATAAACAAACAATATATAAATTAAAAATAGTTATCAATTATCAACTAACCAATTATCCATTAATCCATCGTATCTTTGCACACTTTTTAGTTTATTATGATAAATGTTAATAATGTAACCCTGGCTTTTGGAAAAAGGGTTTTATTTGACGAGGTGAACCTGAAATTCACGAAGGGCAATTGCTACGGAATTATTGGCGCTAATGGCGCCGGTAAGTCTACATTTTTAAAGATTATTAGTGGTGAAATTGAAGCCAACAAAGGCTCTGTGGATATTACACCCGGTGAAAGAATGGCCGTTTTAAAACAAAACCAGTTTGAATTTGATGAGGTAACGGTTTTAAATACAGTACTCATGGGCCACAAAAAAATGTGGGAAGTGATGCATGAACGAGATGCTATTTATGCAAAGCCCGATTTCAGCGAAGCAGATGGCATCAGAGCCGGAGAGCTGGAAGAAATGTTTGGAGAGATGGGTGGTTATACGGCTGAGAGTGATGCAGCTACCTTATTGAGTGAATTGGGAGTGAAAGATGAATTGCATCCCTTATTGATGAAAGATGTGGCAGCAAATATTAAAGTAAGGGTATTGCTGGCGCAGGCGCTATTTGGAAATCCTGATATTTTATTGCTGGATGAGCCTACCAATAACCTCGATGTGGAAACAATCGGCTGGCTGGAAAACTTTCTGGCAGAATATGAAAATATTGTTTTGGTAGTAAGTCACGACAGGCATTTTTTAGATGCAGTGTGTACCCATGTGGCCGATGTTGACAGAGGAAAAATTAAAATATTCACCGGTAACTATAGCTTCTGGTATGAAAGCTCACAATTGGCGGCTCGTCAATTGTCTGATAAAAACAAAAAGATTGAAGATAAACGTAAGGACTTGTTAGATTTCATTGCTCGTTTTAGCGCTAATGCATCTAAGTCAAGACAGGCTACAGCCAGGAAGAAGGCATTGGAAAAATTGGTGATTGAAGAAATTCAGCCGAGTAACCGTAAATATCCCGGCATCATTTATAAGCAGGAAAGGGAAGTGGGGAATGAAATATTGAAAGTGGAAAATTTGTCTAAAATTATTGAAGGGCGAACTATTTTCACTAAAGTTAATTTCGATGTGCAAAAAGGACAAAAGATTGCTTTCGTTAGTAAAGACCCTATCGCATTGACTTCCTTTTTCGAAATTATTAACGGTAAAATGCAGCCTGATAGCGGCAAGTTCGAATGGGGTACTACCGTTACCAAAGCGTATTTGCCCAACGATAATACGGAGTATTTTGCAGGCAGCAGCTATAACCTGATGGATTGGCTCAGGCAATTTGTACCACCGCATGTAACGGATGTGGATGAAGATTTTTTGAGAGGATTTTTAGGGAAAATGCTTTTCAGCGGAGATGAAATTTTAAAGAAAACAAATGTATTAAGTGGTGGTGAAAAAGTGCGCTGCATGATCAGCAAAATGATGCTGCAAAATCCTAATGTGGTGATTTTAGATGAGCCTACCAACCACCTGGATTTGGAAAGTATCATCGCTTTTAACGATAGTATGATTGCTTTTACAGGAATTGTGTTGTTTACTACGCATGACCACCAGTTTATGCAAACTGTGGCCAATAGAATTATTGAGCTAACTCCTAAAGGGATGATTGATCAACTGATGACGTACGATGAATACTTAGCTGACGCCAGAATAAAAGCCTTAAGGGAAGAAATGTATGGGGAGTTGGTGTAGTGGTTTGGTGTTTAGTGTTTGAGGTTTATTGTTTGTTATTATTGGAAATTTAGTTAGCTGATCCTAGTGGTTTGTGACGTTGCGGTATAATTTTTTTTAATAGGTTAAAAAATGACAATATAGTTTTATGTAAAATGATTGTTAAATTTTGCAATTCAATATAGTTTTCTATGAGCCATGAACTATGAACAAAATTTCCTCTTTTATCATCCGTTTTATTGATTTTTTCTATCCGCCTTTTAGGCGGTTAATGCCAGAGCAGACATTCCGCTATGCAGTATGTGGTGGAGTTAATACGGTTCTGGGACTTTTAATGTATTATATCTGTTTTTATTATTTTTTGCAACAACAAAATTTAGAGTTTGGATTTTTTGCTTTTAAGCCTCATGTGGCAGCCTTGTTTTTTTCATTTTGTATTTCATTTATTATCGGTTTTATTTCGATGAAATATGTCGTTTTTGTAGATTCTAATTTAAGAGGTAAAATCCAGTTATTTCGCTATTTTTCTGTTTTTGTAATGAATTTGATAATCAATTATCTGATGCTAAAATTATTAGTAGAAGTAGTTCACTGGCAGGCTATGCTTTCACAAATTTTTACTACAGTAATTGTAATTATGATGGGGTATCTTGGTCAAAAACATTTTTCATTTCGGGTAAAAAAATAAATTAAGTTAACTTTTTGAATATATATTTAACCTTTATAAAATTTTTTCCGAAAAGATGCTGAAACTTATGTAAAGATACTATTTTCAACAAATTTCCCCGATATTCCTGATCATGCAGTAACTTCATTCGGTTGTCAGTGGTCCGTTGTCTGTAGTCTAACTAAAAACTCATTACCTTATCAGCACAACATATCCTTTTTTCTGCTTGGTAATACCGGTATATGTAACCCCTTCAGCCATCCATACATAAGTACCGGCTTCCTGCGGACGGCCACCAAAATTTCCATCCCATCCTTTTTCCCGGGCGCTGGTGGAGAAAACCATTTGTCCCCAACGATTATATACTCTAAAGTATTTTAACTCTTTTATACCTAGTAATATGGGCCTGATTACGTCGTTGAGACCGTCTTTATTGGGAGTAAAGGCATTGGGTACATACATATCCGGATCCACTTTATATACTTTTACACGTATGTTATCAGTGCCTTCGCAACCTTCGGCTGATTTAGCTAATAATTTGTACTCTATATCGGCCTGCGGTAAAGCAATCGGATTGGCAATTAGATTGTTATTAAGCCATAAAGCTGGTGTCCATTCATAGTTTACGCCTCCGGTACCATTTAGTTGCAATGGTTCTCCCAGTACAACAGCCGTATCAGCCGGGCCGGCATTGACTTTCAACTTTATCACATTTACTTTTACCGTATCTTTTACAGGTTTGGGGCACCCCAGGTTATCCGTTACCGTTACTACATATTGCATGGTAGCGCCGGGCTTAATTACGTCTGGATTATTGATCAGTGGATTACTTAAATAGGTAGAAGGCGTCCATACATAATTTGATCCTCCTGATGCATTTAGCTGAGCATTTTTACCAAAGCAAATGGTAGTATCATTTCCGGCATTGGCTACAGGGTAGGGTACAACGGTGATCAATATCTGATCTTCTTTAATACAAGAGCCGATATTGCCTGTTACCTTATAAAGTGTTGTATTGAATGGTTTAGCAATGGGACTCTGAACAATATCACTACTTAAACCTATTGCAGGCGTCCATTTATAATGTAAAGCATCACCAACAGTGTTAATAATCATATCATCTGTTTGGCAGATAGTAGTATCATTGGATATAATGTCTAATGTTACACCACTTTTTACATCTACAAAAACATCATCCTCTGTATAACAGCCAAAGGCATCTGTTAAAATAGCGTGGTACGTAGTAGGCATATCCGGACTTACAACAGGAGTGAAAGAATTAATATTATCAATATTATAATTGGGACTCCATACAATATTGCCACTACCCATGGCCGTTAGTTGAAGATCATCTACGATACAGATCAGGGTATCATTGGTTAAACTGAGCGTTGGTAGCGGTTTTACTTCTACCGTTACAGTGTCATTTCTTCTTTTACTACAACCCGCTACTCCAACAGATACAATGTAATCGGTAGTTGTATTAGGCGCTGCAATAGGGTTGGGAATATTGGCGTTGCTTAAGCCTGTAGCCGGGAACCATTGATAACTGTCGCCACCTGTAGCATTCAATTGTACATTACTTTGCCCAATACAAACATGCACATCCGGGCCTGCATTGGGAACTGCTAATGGTTTAACATTGATATTTTGGTTGGCTACTGCTTCGCAATGCTTTCCCCAGGTAGTGGTAAGAATGTAATTGGTAGCGGTGGCAGGGTAAGCTTTAGCAATTTTATCTGTTGGGTTTTGTACCGAATTGGCCGGCGACCATTGCCATGTAATATTACCGCTATAATTGCTATTTCCTGTCAGGGTTATTGTATCTTCTTCACAAATATTGGTGTTGCTGGCAGTTATACTATTTGTCAGGTCAAGTTTTGGGGTAACAGTTACAGAATCAGTTGATGTACAACCATTATTGGTAAGTGTTACATAATATTTCCGTTGTACATCGGGGAAAACAATTGGCGTAGCTGTATTGTCGTTGATGATGTCGATATTGGGTAGCCAGTTAAAACTGCCATTACCCGTAGCCGTTAGTTGCAGAGTGTCTTTACCGCAGTAGGCTGTGTCTTTTGGAAAAACAGTTAGTGGCGGTTTATCTAAAACGGTTACATTTTTATTGATCGTTTTGATGCATCCTTTACTATTGGTTACAATCAATTGAACATTGTATTGACCTGCTTTTGTATAAGTATAAACCGGGTTTTGCAGATTGCTAATGTCTTGGACTGTGTTAGGGTCTCCAAAATCCCATTTCCAACTGTCTACCACACCAAAATTAGTGGTAGTGCCGTCTGTAAATGTTACAGGCACACCGATACAAAGAAAATTGGGATAGGTAAAATCCGGAAAAAATCCGGGATAAACTTTTACTAAAGAAGTAGTTGAGTCGGCACAAAAGCCGTTGATAGATACTTTCAGCTTAATGGTATAATCGCCGGGGGCTGTAAAAGTATGCGTAGGGTTAGCCAAAGTAGAAGTATTATTCACCCCGCTTTGCGGATCACCAAAATTCCATTCATAGCTGGCATTAGGGTCGTTAACGGCATTGTTGGAAATGGATAAGGTTAGTCCATCGCAGGTAACGTATTGCGGATTTAGATTAGCCACTAACGGAGAGCAATCGTTACTACTAATATGCAGCTCCTTCCGGGTTTCATTAATTTTAATACCGTTTCGGTATTCGGAGCAGCAAACGGTTACCACATAAACACCTGCCACCGGAGCGATGCCGCTAATAACCCCGGTATTAGGATCAATGGTAACACCAGCCCCTAATGGCTGTGAGCCGGAGTAGGGGAATTGATAAGGTACCGGTGTATAGGGAGGGCTTGAAGCTGTTGTTGGAACAGGATCATTAACGCTTCCTCCATCATACGCATCACAAAATGAATAGCTCAGTACATCTCCATCCTCATCCGTTGCTTCAAACGGAAACGAAAAAAAACTTTTTCCACAAACAACTACTGTATCTTTTTGAGCAAATTTGGCGCTGTTATTTTTTTCAGCATCTACGCCAAGGTTAGTACCAGGTATCTGCATCATATAGGTACTGCCCACACTTTGAGAATTGATAAGGTTGCTGATGCCGCCTATTCTACAACATCGCTGAAAAGAGATGGTATAACCTGCAGGCAGCGGGGTTAATTCCCTGATAGTTTCAAATGTAACAACTTTATAACAGATAACAGGTTCGTTAAGTATACAGGGATTGTTGGGGTGGTTTTGTATGTTTTCTTCTAATGATTTAGGCGCTGGTGCGTTTTCAACAAAACTATTATTAGCCGCATTGAATATGGTAAAATTAATCACCGTTCCTACCTGATCAGGGTTAGCATTGCAAACCATATACTGCTTCAGTACCAGCCTATAACGCAGTTTAGCCGGATCCACAATTCCCGGGCCAAGATATTCATAATACATCCATCCGCCTTTAAGGTGATTGGCAAATACATCACTCAGTGACAGAAAAAACAATAGTGCAAGTATAAATTTTTTCATAAAGCTAGTCTTACAGCTTACATAAGATATAAAAATATACAAAAAACCGAATATTTATGGTAAAAGACAGCGATAAATCATATTCTATTTTAGCATGTATTAAATTTATTATTATTTTATATAATATATAATAATATTTTATTTATGCATCTATAAATTAATAATTAATTATAAATTATCAATTATCCGGGGCTTTCGTCATTAGATTTTTATTCAGCTTATGTTGCGGCTGCTTCGGGCTATGGCCCTTCGGGCTGCTATGGCCTGCGGCCACAGCACCCTTCACATCCGCCAGCCTTTCTCCATTTAATCATCTTTCACCACAATTTTGTAAAAAAGCTAGTAAATATTCATTAGATAATTCTGTTTCTTCCAACATACCCATATGTGCTGAATATTGTAAAATATGAACATGCGACAAAGGCGGCAGGTGACATTGTTGCAGGCTGATATCAAAAGGAACCGCTTTATCGTGTCTGCCAATTATAAACAGAACAGGTACCGCAGACTGTTTCAATATGGGCGTTCGATCAGGCCGATTGATCATAGCTGTATAATATTGTGTTAAGGCTTCGGTTGTAAAATTTTTTCCTTTTTTAATCAGCAAGCCAGGCCAGTGTGATGTTTCAGGTTGGAAAAACAAGCCTGGTATGCTGGTTTCCAGAAAAGTAGCAGCGCCATATTGCTGTATAAATGCAATGGCCTTTTTTCTTGTTTCAATTTTTTCTGCATTATCGGCATAAGCACTGGAATGAAAAAGACCATATCCATTTAAAATGAAAGGATATTTTTCCGCCAGAGCCAGTGTAATATATCCACCCATGCTATGCCCGATTACCGTGCAATAGTTGACCGCAGGTGTTGATTGTTTTTTGGAATGTTCTGCAATAATAATTTGATAAAAAATATCAGCGTACGTCTCAATGTCTGCATTATCCATTAACTCCGATTGCCCACTTCCCGGAATATCCGGCACAATGATTTGAAAAAACTGTTTAAGATATGCTACCTGTAAATCCCAAATAGAAGCATCTTCTCCGAAGCCGTGAATGAATACAACCATGTTGCCACTACCATGCGTTTGGTAGTGGATTTTTTTGTTTTGAAAGGTGATATATGATGGCAAGGAATTTGATTTTAAATGGATGATTCAAAGATATATAATCTCTTTGGACATTTGCATTTGAAGTTGCTGGAATAAAATATACCAAAGACGTTGCAGCGCATGGTAATCAATTCGAGGATATAAATTTTACTTTAAGTGAATATTCAAAAATACCATATACTAAAATGACTATGCCCAGACCAACTAGAACAACAACCGACCCAGAGACAGGTATAGAAATTACTACACACTGGAAAGAGGAGCCGTTATCAAAAAATATGATTAATTGGCGTATTACGTCTACTGTTAGTCAAATTAAAAATGATATTGCAAAAAACCCAGTACCTCATGGAGTGCAATTAAATCTTGCCGGTTACAGTACTGGTAGTGTAATAATTGCTCAGTCTGCACTAATGTTAACAAACGAGGGAAAAACTATTGATAATTTAATTTCCATATCTGGGGGAAAATCCCTCGCCTTTAGGCGAAGACTTTAGTTTAATGATTATTTTGTATTGCCACTTTTTTTGCGGAAAAAAAGTGGCGTAAAAAAGCCGCCCGAAAACCCTGCCTGCTTGATGCAGTCAGGCAGGGATCTACGGCCCGTTTTCGGGAGTAGCTCTGTTGAGCAGATGTGCATAGTAAACTCAGCTTTTGTTCGCTATTGAGCAAAATAATAAAAAAACTTTAGTAGGCTTCAGCCTAAATCAAATCTTTCGCCTTTAGGCGAAAGTAGTTTAATTTTAATAGGATCACCAATTTTAAAAAATTCTGCTCTTTATAAAGAGTTAAGTGCCAATAGTAAAATTAAGAATATAATCCGGATTGATATACCCAACGATGATATAACAAATATGAATAAAAGCACAGGAATTAAGGCTATTTGGAATTTAATACGGAAAGGAGATGATCATCCTCACTTTAAATATGCGTTTAATAAAGAAGCAGATAAAAACAGAAAAGAATTAGCAGAAGATTTGAAAAAGGAGGGTGTAAAATGATGTCTTACAAGAAATTACATATCTTATTACTCTTGGCAGGTATTATGCTCACAATTTTACTTTTTAGATTAACGAAGGTAAATAGTATTAGCAGTGCTTTACTTATTAATTTTATTATGATACCTGTACTATGCTTACAACTTCTTGTCATCGCCATAAGTTTTTTTTCAAAAAACCAAAAGCTGCTTTTTATTATTGATTTGATTTTATTATGTATAATTTTTTATTGGTTTGTAGACTATATATTTATTAAAGGCTAATTTTCCTTACCTCCGGTCTTGTGCCAGTAAGTTACTACTCTGGCACAGGTTAACAGGCCTGCGGTGGTTAAGGCATAAGTGTGGCGGTACACCAACAAGGGTAGTTTACAAAAAAATCAGTCAATCACCAAAAATATCTAATATCTTAAATAATTTATAATCAATATTATATAAATATTTATTTATAACTATATATACGGATTAAGCTGCCTGCCACTTATCCTTACCTACCGGCGAAACAAGTTACGGTAATCATTTGCAACAACAATGGGAAAAACACCACAAAATCATGAGGTTTTTCTTCCGGCATTATCATTCCTTTATAGCTTTTTTTACCGTACATTGCAATTGAAGAACTGAACCGAATCTGATAAATAGCTCACTAATACCAGGCCGGGCAAAATGAACTTCTTAACCTAACACTATCATCACATGGGGAAAATTGACCTTTATGAAATCGTCGTCTATATCGGCACCATTATCATTAGCATCGCCTTTGTAATGGCTTTCCGACTCAGAAAGGATAAAAGACTTCCTGTATATTACAAGTTCCTCTACTGGATGGTCTTGCCAAGATTGGTGATGTCACTTACGCTTTTTGGCCTTGAGCTAAAACTTATTGATATAACATTTATAACCTATTTGCAAATCGTATGCACAATTAGCGACTTTATATTAATTACATTTTTTTTCTTTCTTATAAATAAGAAAAAAATTTTTACTATACTGGTTTTTATTATATCCGTATTCTCTATAATATTGTACCATTATTATAATAACTTATACTCATCTATATTTGAGTTAAATGCCATTATTGGTCTTTCGGTATTTATGTATTGCTTACAATACTTTTACAGTCTTTTCGAACATGTTGAAAAAGTAAGCATATTACGTAACCCAACTTTCTTAATTGTACTTGGACTTTTTTTCTTTGCCACAATCAATTTTCCTCTACTTTCATCTACACATTATTTGCATGCTGCTTTTGGAGCACCCACAAGTCGTTTTATCGTATCCTTAATAAATTTTTTAATTTTTGCCCGGTTTCTATTTGTAATAAGGGCCTGTAGCCGTACTATTGTTAATAATTATATTGAAGACTCCGCCACACCGGTTAAGAAATTAACAAATGAATTTCCCTTTTTGGAAGATTCTGAGATATAGGCGTTTACAAAAAATAAAAAGACCAACCCCATCAGAGTTGATTTTTCACAAAAAGTAACATATAAATTTTCTCACAGCCAGCATCTTATCTTACAAACCTGAATAAACGCATCCTCTTTTCGGAGTGCAACCGTTGACTGAAAACGTGTCGGAAAAATATTGCAGTATTCTTTTGCAACATCCATGGGAAAAACACTAACAACTTGTGGCAGTTTTCTTCACAATTATATGCCTTTGTTTTGATTATTACAATATATATTCTTGCCAGAGAATCTTAAAGAATATGGCTAAGGATGAAGCCGGTGAAATTATACATGGCGTGACATAACACGACATACCATATTGGATTATGCCCTAATTTTCGTCTAATTGCTATGTACAAAAAAGAATAAAGATAGCCTGATAAAAATCCTTTGAAGAAGTAAGTAATATTATAAATATGCGCTAAACCAAATAGTGATGAACACAAATAATAATACAAAAATATTTTTTATTCGCTTTTCAAGAAATTTGATTAGTAGGTATTGGAATAAAAAAGTTTCTATAATCGGGGCTGCAAGTACAACCAAAAAAAACTCTTCCGGTATACTTGCAAACTTATACCCAATAGTATTTTCAGAACCCCATAGTAGTGAAAAAAATAGGGATATAAAAAGATCACATAGGTATATTAAAAATGTTAATTTCAATATACTTTGTTTATCAGACCATTTAAAAAAAATACCAGTCATTTCATTTTTTTAAGGTAGGAGGCTGTTGAATACAGCCCCTAAGTGAGAAATGAAACTTAAAAAAGCAAGTTACATTTGATAAACTGAAATAGTTAAAATTAATCCCGGTAGGGTTTTTAACAAACCCCACCAAGATTATAACGTTGCTAATCTTTAAGTCTGTCTTTTTCATACCTTTCAACATAACTTAAAATCTCCTCACGATTCGTAACAGGAAGTTCTTCTAACCAAAATGCTTGCTCGGCTTGCTCTATAGTAATATTATACATTTTTACATATCTTGAATTGTTTATTATTTTAGCGTAATATAGCTTCATATTTTTGATACTGTCTAGTTCTTTGCATAAACTATAGTCTATTGCTTTTATCTTGTCAGTAAAACTAAGGTAAATGGCACCAGTCATGCTTGTATCTTGTTTACTTTTAAGTGAGTATATTTCATGCACAACTGCAGAATCACGATTATAATTTGATGAAATCAAGGTTACTGTATTTTGAGTAAATATTGGATACAACTTATTGGCAATAACCCATTGCTCTTTTAAAACTGAATCCACTGATATTTTAATGCCAAATATAGATTTGAATTTATCATAATCATACCCATATTTATCGCCATTTTGATGTACAAAAAAATGATTTCTATATTCCGATGTAATATGAATTCTGTTCGATGTTGAGTCAAAGTGATAACCCAGTTCATATATTGTAAAATTTCTATAATAATATATTTTTACTGTAGGAGTATCATATTTATATAACTTTCCCTCGTTATTTATAAAAGGGAATACCTCACTAACTTTAATACATCTAATATCATTACTTGATAATTCATTTTTGTGTTTTATTAGCATAGTACATGAATTAAGTAGGATTAATAATATTAACATACAATTTTTTAGCATTTTTTTAATTTTATAATGCACAATAATATTGACATTTAATAAAGTTATACTTTAAAAGTATATAAGAATACCATATAAGATTACTCCCATGCATATATGTCATCATTAAGGGTATTAGAAAATATATCACCAAGCTGTTGACCGAAGAAACATGATACTTGCGCTTGACATATATAATGCAAAGTAGCTGTTGCTTTGGTTTTATCCTGAGCGATTAAAGATGCAACAATAGTTGACATTTGTGCATCTATACATGGGGCCATTGTACCTCCACTTCGGGCTGTATTCACATACTCGAAAGATTCCCATTTCCAAGGTGCATTCTACATTGCTTAAATCTTATTTCATTTTAGATTCTGCTTCATATCTTTCACAAAAACTTTTAACCTCTTGAGGATTATTAACAGACAACTCATTAATCGCAAACCTAAATTCTCTTTTAGGCAATGTAATGTTATAAGTTGTAGAGTAGCCTTTATTGTACAATAATTTTATCTCATACAGTTTCAAATTTGTGGAGCTATCTAATTCTTTTGAAAAGGTATAATCAACATTTTTTAACTTTTTTGTAAAATATAAAAGTAAAGTATCCCCGTAAGTTTCATCGTACTTTACTTTTGGTACATAAATATATAAAAGTGTATTTGCTTTAGAATATTGTAAAATCTTAATTAAACTATCGGTCTTTTTATCGTAAAAATTCGTATTGAAAAATGCTTTTTTAGATAATAAAGAATCTACTACTCTTTTTTCACCTACACTATCATTTAATGAATTAAATTCATATCCATATTTATCATTTTTTCTATAAATAAAATAGTTATATCTGATTTCTTGTAATATAACCTTGTTTTCATTCTCTAAACTAAAATGGTTAGGGAGCTGGTACAACACATAATTTTTATAATAATATATACATAAACTATCTTCAACATTTATAAGCTCTCCATCCAGTTTTACTACCGGCATATTAAATGTTAAATAAATTTTTGTTACATTATCAGTGTAATTATCCTTTATAGTAGAACAACTGCAATAGTAGGTTAATGAAATCCCTACTATTGCAATAGTCAATATATAAGAAGATGTTTTTTTAAGAAATTTAGTCATTAACATTGAACATTTTGTTGCAAGGGTAAACTAATTCTGATGAACACGGCGATCCCTTGAATCCAACAGAGTATTTTAAGCTAACTTTTAAATCCATAACTGCATGATACTGACCAATCACCGGATTTGCACTTATCAGTGTATGTTCAACCGCCCCTCCTATAATTATACCCACCAAACTCAAATTTTGGTGTTCAAAGGATTGCCACTTCCACTGTAAATTTGGGTCATGGTTATTCGTATTAACATGAATATCTTTTTCATAATATACCCAAGCACTTAAAAAATTAAGCAATTACATATCAATTAGATTTTTTCTTAAAATTAATCCCGGCAGGGTTTTTAACAAACCCCACCAAGATAATAACGTTGCTAATCTTTAAGTCTGTCTTTTTCATACCTTTCAACATAACTTAAAATCTCTTCACGATTCGTAACAGGAAGTTCTTCTAACCAAAATGATGCTTCTGATTGATCTAGAGTCATTTGATATTCTTTTGCATATCTTTTATTTATTACAAGTTTCAGCTTATACAATTTCATATTTTTTAAGCTGTCCAATTCTTTACTTAAGCTATGCTCTACATCACTAATCTTATTAGTAAAACTCAGATAAATATTTCCTGTCATAGTTGTATCTTTTTTACCAACTAGGGAATAAGCTTCATGTAAAGTTCCAGAATCCTTATTTTGATGGGATGATATTAATGTAGCTTCATTCTTTATAAACACTGGATATAAATGATTTGTAAAAATCCACTGTTGCTGTAAAATAGAATCTACTAATATCTTTGTAGAAAAGACAGATTTATGAATATCATAACTATACCCATATATATCGCCTTTCTTATATACAAAATAATAATTCCTGTATTCAGATTTGTGGTGTATTCCTGCTGAAATTGAATCAAAATGATAAGTTAAATAAAATAGTGTAATATCCTTATAATAATATATCCTTACTGAAGAAGTGTCATATTTATAAACTTTCCCATTATTATTAAAGAAAGGTAAAACTTCTGTTGCCTTAATACATTTTATATCTGAGCTATTATTTTTTATACTATAAGTATTAAAACAACTGAAAATACTCATTGTGATAAAATTGATAAGAATAAAAAATTTAAACATTTTTTTATATTTGATGCTATATATAAATATATTAAAAGAGGTTATTTAAAAAGCATGGTAATATAACATTTTAAAAAGAGATCAATATATAAGTTAATAATACATTAAAAGTCTATTCATACTAGTATTATCTTACCTACTTTCGAGACAGCTCCTTTTGTTAACAAATTATTCCCATGCAAAAATATCATCGTCAATATTATTAGAATATGTTGAATTAACTTCCATTCCCAAAAGACAAGGTATTTTAACTTGACATATATAATATAACGTAGCTGTTGCTTTGCTTTTATCTTGTGAAATCAAGGATGCAACAATAGTTGACATTTGTGCATCTATACATGGGGCCATTGTACCTCCACTTCGGGCTGTATTCACATACTCGAAAGATTCCCATTTCCAAGGTGCATTTTGTGTACTCTTAAATCTTACTCCCTTAAAATAAGCAGACCATTCCGGCTTAAAGCCTGGTAGTATATTTAAGCTGAAAAACTTCCATGCATGAATTTTTGGCTCCTTAATGATACCATTTTGATTTACCTGTGGCCCTAAGGATTCAGTTTTGGTAATGTACAATTCTTCCGGAACTATATTATCTAATATTTGTTGAGCTTCCTGCTCTGTATATTCACAGTTTTGTGGAATTTCTTGACAAGGTACAGGATCATACCATTTATTCTGTTGACACGGAGGAGTGGGTGTATCGCCGTTGCCACCACCGCCGCCGCTTCCGGGATCACCGTTTCCAGTACCCCCTGAGCCGCCGGAACCATCTTCAAATGAGAAGCACGTATACACATCGTGGTAACATTTTGGTATTGTCCAGTTTGATTCATTGGTCTTTAAACCACAAGGAATTGTTTCCGTAATCCAGGTGCAAACCGTAATCATTTTACCATTACTACCATTCTGTTGTGGATTAATTATTTTGCTGGTATTCAACGCCGATTGATCGGGGAATATACTTTTTAGGGTATCTTTTTTATCCAAAATTTTATAGTTAAAGTAGGCCAGTATTTTTGCATAATCAGCCTTGCTGTAGTGAAGGGAGGTAGGCTCTTTCTGCTTACTATCCAGCATACTTCGCTGATGTATTTCGTAGCTCCATTTTCCCTGATTGTAGGTAGCTATAAAAAAGGAATTTATACTGCTGCCGGCAGATTTTTGGGTCGGAATGTAGAATGTGAGATGCTCATAATCTTTTTTTACAGTAATAGCATGTTGCCATAGAGGCTGACCATGCAATTTGACAAATTCAGCACTAAAATTATTTTTCTGTAATTGTTTGTTTAAATCTCCTATAAGTAAATTAAGATTAGTGTCGGCATTTATAGGAAGTTGTAAAAATGCTGGTAGTTTATCCCCTGATGGAAAATATGAAGCATTATATGTTTTTTTACAGGCGAACTGTATAAACACAGCCATTGCAATAATAATAGTATAAGCAGGGCTTTTGTACAGTAGGAAGTCATTTTGTTTCATAATTCGGTTTTTAAGATGTTGTTAATAACGTGTACAACACGAAGATGAGGCTTCCAATTTGCCCAACCATAAAATTTTGATGGGAAAAACACCACAAAATCATGGGGTTTTTCTTCCGGCGTTATATTTTTTTCTATTCTTTTTACCGTAAATTGCAATTGGAAAAATGAACCTAAGCTGATAAATAGCTCACTAATACCCGGCCGACAAAATAAATTTCTTAACCTAATACTATCATCCCATGGGAAAAATTGGCCTTTATGAAATCGTCATCTTTATCGGTACCATTATCATTAGCACTGCCTTTGTAATGGCTTTCCGGCTGAGAAAAGATAAAAGACTCCCCGTATATTACAAGTTTCTTTATATAATGGTTTTACCCAGATTGGTGATGTCATTTGCGGTAACCGCCAATACTTTAAGTTGGTTAAATATTAATAAAATGGTAATTATTCAAAATATATGTGTAATTAGTGATTTTATTCTAATAACATACTTTTTTTATTTATTACATAGCAAAAAACTATTCACCTTATTTTTTTTCATTATTGCCACAGTTTTCATTATATTGTATTTAAGTAAAAATAGTGTTTACTTACCTGCTTTTGAATTAAACGCTCTTTTAAATCTCGCTGTTTTTTTATACTGTTTACGGTACTTTTACAGTCTTTTTGAACATGTAGAAAAAGTAAGTATTTTACGAAACCCCACCTTTCTTATTGTTTTAGGAGTATTTTTATTTGCTACCGTTAATTTCCCATTGCTGTCAATTAGAGACTATTTAAGAGCTACATTTGGAATTCAGGCAAGTCATTCTATTGTATCTTTAATAAATTTTTTTATTATTCTTAGGTTCGTTTTTGTAATATGGGCCTGCAGTCGTACTATTGTTAATTATTATGTTGAAGACTCCGCCACACCGGTTAAAAAGTTAACAGATGAGTTCCCTTTTTTGGAAGAAGATTTTGAAATATAGGAAGCATTTGCTACAAACAGAAAGACCAACCCTATCGGATTGGCCTTTTACAAAATTTTTTCTAAAAAATACTCTATAAACTTACAAAAGTTCGCTTTTACCGTTTTACTCAATCAATTTATTCCGCATACCATACATAATCAACCCGGCAATGGTTTTAGCATTTACTTTTAGCTTCATTTGCTGGCGGATGGTTTCTACTGTTCGGGGGCTTAAGAAAATGATTCGGGAAATTTCCTCTGTGGTTTTATCTTCTGAAAGTAGCTGTAAAATTTTTATTTCCTTATCAGTAAACTGCACCGGCAAATCATTATTGTAATGCTGCCGTATATTTTTTTTCTGCATCAGTTTGCCAATCACGGCTTTGTTAACAAGCTCATTAAAATAAAACTCATCTTTTACACAGGCAAGAATGGCTGCATAAATTTCTTCCGGATCGGTGGTTTTGCTCAAATATGCATTAGCGCCAATTTCCATCATTTTATTAATCATCTGTGCATCATCGTACATACTAAGCACTACAATTTTGATATCATCATAATCTTTCCGGATCATTTCAATTCCATTGATGCCGTCTATTTCCGGCATACGAATATCCATGAGCAATACCTGGGGTTTTTTGCCGGCTATTTTCTGCAACATATCCTTGCCGTCTTCCGCTTCCCATATTATTTTCAGGTTGGGTTTCCTTGAAAGCGCCATTTTAATACCATCTCTGAAAATTTTATGGTCATCGGCTATTGCTACTTTAATTGCTAAATTCTGCTGGGGCATAGGGATGTATGTTTTTATTGGTTAAAATTAAGATATATGTTGTATACTAGATCAATCAAGAGGCAAGTGTGCATAAATTGTTAACATATCTGTTAATAATTTGTGTTCATTTTACTCCTGAAAAAATGTAAAAATCAACTAATTTTTTTATTCAAACAAAAGCTGAAAAACATTGGGTTATTGCCAGATTATTTGCCAAATATAAGCGCTAAAATTTTATTTATCAAGAATTTATACTACGTAAAAATACGGAATTTGGTATCGTTACTTTACCATTCCGAACTGTATAATGTACGCATTCTTTAGTAATTCTAACAGCCTGAAAAAAGGGTGATTATGCTCTTTAATAATTTATTATATCACCCTACCTTTGTATCAGTTGATTGAAATAAAGGTGTACAATATGCATTTGGTTTTTAAAATCCTTATCCAAGAAAATAGCAATACTCAAAAACGCTAATCTCTTAATTCACTTTGTGCTTGTGCACCTTTAATCAACCAACGAATATAAACCAGCCCGATTTAATTTCCAATATCTATGACCTAAGTGATGGGCAGGCAAACAACATTTGGTGTATAAAGTATATGAGTACACTAAGCAGGTAAGTTAAAATTCAATATCCGGTAAACCACAAAAATGGGAAAAAACCCATTTTTGTTGATGTTGGCAACACTCCGCCCACAAATTTTAGTAAAATTACCAGGGTAGTTACGATAACTATCTATGGTAATTTTACTATTTTTTTATCGTACTTTCCCTAAATTTTCATCACCCACCGTTATAGCGTTCGTGTAAGCTTTCCTGTTGACTGTTAACATTTTCACAATATTTCCGGCAATCCGGTGGTGTTTTTCTTCTTTGGTCGTGTGTTTTTTCCCATGAAGTTTACGGTGAAAACAGCAATTTTTAAACCCTAAAAACTTTTCCAAATGTTAAACGAAGGATTTGAAGTATCTTCTTTCTTATTTATTTAAGAAAAGATTTAATGTTTTTAAATTTTGAGAATTTTTCCGATTTTATTAAATTTGAATAAAATAATTGTAGTTATCCAAAATTTAAAAACCATAACTTACGTATTTGAATTACTACCTTTAATCTTTTGTTTTCTTTATTTGAAAAAAATAAGAACAAAAGATTTAAAGGTTTTTTTAGTGTATATAATACATTATGCAATTTTAATTATAATCAACATATATATTATCTACTATTATAAATCAGTAAGCACTTTTTATTTTGCCACAAGAATATTTAATATTACTGAGTACAGTCTTTTAGCCTTTTTCTTTAGCTTTCATATAAAAAGTATCGTTTTCTCTAATGCGCTAAAATTATCAACTGTTGTATACACTTTTTTTTGCATAATAGATTTCTATAAAATGACAAAGCCAAGTATTGGCTTCTATCCTCTTACAATCGAGTGCCTGGTTTTTTTATCCACCATATTATTTTTCTTTTCGGAAAAGATGAGGGATGCCGAATCGTTGGAGCCACTGTATGAAACTACCATTTTTTGGATTGCTACTGCCTTTATGTTTTACTTTGCCGGGAATTTTTTCCTATTTTTATATTCGAAAAATAGTTATAATACGCAGGGATTCAGACATAATTACACCATTATTTATAGTACTGTTACGATTGTAAAAAATATTTTACTATGTATTGGCGTTAGTATTAAAGAAAAAGCGGCTAATGACAATAATCGGAATGCCTACCTCAAAAAATATTTGGATAAGTATAAACCTTTTACAGACGGTAGTACGCTTTAGGCCCAAAGTTGTATTTTTAGCAAATAATCGATACCATGGGTATTAACAGTTTTTTATTTATTGCAACCGTAGGGATGATTATTATCGTCATCTTTGTGGTATTCCTGGTTATTTTCCACCAGCGTAAGATCATACGGTTCAACAAAGTACTGCAAATTATGGAAGAGGAGCGGCAACGCCTGCTGCTCGATGCTTCTATACGCTTCCAGGAGGAAGAGCGAAACAGGATAGCCGCTGATTTACACGACGATGCCGGCCCACTGCTGGCTACCGCACGACTTTATCTCAATGAAAATATGGTAACACTACCACCGGAGGACATTAAGCAAAATATCGTGGGTGCCAAACAAATTCTTGATGATGCCATTATGCTTATCCGTAACATCAGCCATAATTTGATGCCCCCTACACTTAAAAATTTCGGTCTTGAAAATGCCTGTATTGATGTTTTTCACAAAATACAAAACAGTGGAATGGTGGAGGCTAAAGTGCGTTTCAAGGATTATAGCAAACGCCTGTCGCCGGAAAAAGAACTGCTGATATTCAGAGTAATACAGGAATTAATCAACAATATTTTTAAGCACAGTAAGTCCAGCTTTATCCACCTTACACAAGATGTGCATAAAAAAAGTATGTACTTCCACCTGCAGCATGATGGTACAGGACTTACGCAGGCAGATTTTGAAAAATTTAACAAAACAGCCTCCGGCCTGGGCCTTAAAAATATTGCCAGCCGGGTAAAACTATTGGGAGGTGCTATATTTTTTGAAATAGATTCCAGTAGCACTTTTTACCGAATCACCATTGAAGTACCCATGGATAAATAACAGCCCTCCAGTCGCCAATAATCACCTGCGAAGGAGAGAAATATTTATCTTGTCAAATCTTAAAAAACGCTTACTTTTAGGTAATGAAGGCGATCGTTAAAATTTGAAAAATATTATGATTTTTTGAGCTAATGTATTAACTTTACAATACTTTATTTTATGAGCGAAATAAAAGTAGCAATTGCCGACGACCATAAAATCTTCAGGAAAGGCGTGATTCTTTCCATGAGGCCGTATACCAACCTCAAATTCGTACTGGAAGCTGAGAATGGGGAAGAATTAATTAATAAGCTTTCTGAAGCTAATCCTGACGTAGTATTATGTGATCTTAAAATGCCGGTAAAAGACGGTATTGATACTACCAAAACAATCACTAAAAATTTCCCACACATACGGGTTATTATTCTTACCATGTATGAGGATGAGCGTTTTGTAAGTCACCTCATGGACTGTGGTGCTGCCGGTTATTTACTTAAAAATACAGAACCTGCGGAGATCAAAAGGGCTATCATGGACGTGATGCGTACGGGTTTTTATTTGAATCCTTTTGTTAATAAGGTTTTGATTAAGAAAAATTATTCCAAGCAAAAATATACGCATAGTCTCACTTCCGAAATAGTACTCAGTGATAAAGAAAAGGAAGTACTTACACTTGTATGTATGGAATTTACCGCTAGTGAAATTGCTACCAAAATGAACATCAGCCCACGTACGGTAGAAGCAATCAAAGATAGACTGATGGAACGTTTCGGTGTAAAAAACTCGGTGGGGCTTGTGTTTCATGCGATGAAAAACCATCTGGTAGATTAGCTTACTAAAATATTATTGTTGCCTCAGGCCGTGATGTTGCATCACGGCTTTTTTATGTTTGGGTGGTATCTGCAGAAGAAAAAAAACATGTTTTGGTGGTGTTTTTCCCATTGCTATAAAAATGGGAAGGATCATTTTTGTTGCAAAATAATTTATCACACAATTTTAAAACCGGAAAAATGAAAAATTATTACAGACACCAGCATTTACTACTCACTTCCATTGTTTTGCTCTCGCTAACAATGGCAATGGTGATTGGCTGCAACAAACTAAGCTATCGTACAGACGGCATTACGGATCCCGGACTGTCAAAGATTAAGGAATGGTATTATGGCAACTTTAAAAAATCGCCGGAATACAAAAGCATAAACTGGAGTGATCCTTTGTTGGATGACATGAAAGATAAGATGTCCAAAGATCGACAGTTTATTAAACACCCCTATTGGAGTAAAACGATGATCCATAAATTTGGAAAACAAACTATTTACGAAATTCCACTATCTTATGAAAATGAGCTGTTTGTGTTTTTTGGCGATAACAAATATAATTCTGAAGAAAAAAATCTTATAAAAAAATGCAGGATCAATCGGGCTTTATTTGTCATTAATCAAGACGGAAGTATTAGTAAAAAAATTGTAACATTTTTACCATCTTTAAAATTTTTGCAAGCTAACGGTTATGATATTAGTCGGATCAATACCAGAAATTTTAAAGAAAACAAGTTTGATGGATTTCTTTTTGTGAAAAAATGGGATGAATCATTTGAAAAAATATACCAATGGGAAGATGGAAAAGTAAAGCAATTAAAAGTAAGTGTTAACAAAAATGCTAATATATATAAACCTACCAATAAAAGCCAAATGGCAGCAGAACAAAACTGCTATTTTGAGCCGGTATTAAAATGTGAAGTGATAGGGTGTGTGTATGTCCCCATAGGTGATGAACCCAGCCCTCCGTGTGAATCTCTTCCATCAGAACAACAATCTTTAGATTGCCATTACGAATACGAGCAGGTATGCCAGGAAACAAACGATCCCAACATTTGTATGGGATATCCTTCAGAAGAAGAATGCTATTGTGCCTTATATGGCATGTGCAGTAATGATGACGGTACTAGCCCAGATTCGGAAACTGAAAATTGTAGTGATTCAGAGACTACATTAAATGAAGCCCTTACTTGTAATTCAGCTTCTGAATCAGTGAATATCATACCTTTATCACAGACATTAAATAAAAGGGAATTTATGTTACAATGGATTTTTGTAAAACATGCATATAGTCTTTGGTATTTTGTTAGTCATGAACATGCATACCACAAAAAAGTATTTGGGGTTTGGCAGTGGGATAAACTAACCCATGAAAACATAGAAAAAATGGGTGGGCAATTCGGTGTAGAAATAAATTGTACAATCTTAGATAAAATAATTGAGGTAGGAAAATTTAATTCTGGCATTGATCTAAAATACAAGGTTAAAGGATCATTTATTTGTAACGGAGTACCTTTAGCGATGGATTGGCCCTCAATGAGTAGTAAAAAAATATGGAACATAAATGATACAAAATAGAAATTTTATAAGTAGCAGGATGTTAATCAGCCTGCTACTTATTGCAATATTTTGCAATAATTGTGGGAATGTATTGCAACAGTCCAAGTTCAGTAAAATCAATTTTTACAGAAATATTCCCCTTGTTAGTACGGAGAACGGTACATTAAATAATATACTGGATAGCGCAGCCATTTATTCGTATGAAAAATTTATAGTATATGAACAGCCGGCACTTTATACATCACTTTATAATAATAATCTTGTAAAAGACACCATATACAACGAGTATTTTATTTTCGATAAAACAGATACAATAGGATATTGGTTTGATTCCCTGGAAGCAAAAAAAGAATCAAAAATTGTTAAATTAGATTCTTTTTTCTTCTATCATACTTTTTTAATTGATATGAAACTGTTTCACATAAATAATGAAATAAAATTAACAAGTGATAATGGTAATGACTCAATTTTTATAGAAAAATATATCCCCAAAGCGAAACTTGATGAGTCATATGCTGATACCAGTATATATTATTTTTCAAAAGAGTTAAAAAATATTGAATATTCATTCTCCAGAGTATTGGATAGCATTAAAGAGTCGAAAGTTTGTAAGGTGAGACTTATTTACAATGAAATTAAAAATTCTAAATTTTTATTCACTATTCCTCGAAGAGAGATTTGGTTCGAGTTCAGAAGAGGAGTAATCCAGGATGAGGCAAGCTTAATTAATTTTATAAATCAATACAAAAAAATAAGATATAGTAAAAAATGAAACAGCTAATTTCAACATTACTTTTATGTGCCAGTTGTCATCTTGTGCAGGCACAATATCGCAACAAATTAGCGCCACGTCGTAATGCGGTCCAAGCAATAACTCCGACCACTATCCATATGTATTGTGGCAACAAGCATGTAGGAACAGACAAATCGCCATTGTATTTAATTGATAACAAGCTATCGTTTAGCCTTCCATGTATAACACCGGATAGCATTATACAAATCAATGTAATAGGCGCTGATAGCGCAAAAAAAATCTATGGAGAAATAGCAAAAGATGGCTTAATCCACATTATAACAAAATCGGGAGACAATATTATTAAGGATTAAACTTTGCAGTTAAATAATAACATAATAATTATTTTACTAGCAGCTATTCTTGCCCCGATCCAATTATGGTTATGGCAAAAACGGAAAAATTATTTTCTCATCCCTCTAATCGCCCTGGTATGTTGTTCTATTTACTTTCAGGCGAGAAGCGGTGTAATATATGCCGCTGGCATAGCTTTTTATTGCTATATAAAGAGATATAAAATTAATAATGCATATACGTTTGCAATCATTGTCTTAATACCCATTATATTACTTTCTGTAAAAACAGATTCTTCATTAGGCAGATTTTATATTATTAAAAATACTGTACAAATTATAAAAAATAATTTTCCCAATGAAATTACTGATTTTAATCTTGCTTACCATCATTATATTATTGACAAATTCTCAGGAACATATTTATTAAACACGAAGGAAAACTACCTTGCCGATAATACATTTTACGCCAACAATGACTATCTTCAATTTGTAGCTGAATTTGGCATATTTGGATTAATAGGAGTAACGATCTTTTTTCTGATAGCAATACCCTATATTTTAAAAAATATTAGACATCACCTGGTATCTAATGAAGATTACTTTATCACAACATTCATCCCTTTTTTGATAGGAGGATTTATAAGTTATCCATTTCATAACTATTATACAATTTATTTATTTTCATCACTGGCAGTACTAAGATTATTAATGTTAATCTGTAATAAATCGCAGAGAAAATCCCACCAAAGAGTAATGATTGGGTATATAATTTTGTCGCTGCTATTGTTGTCTGTTAATGAATATTCTTTTTATCAATCAAATAAAAGGATGAAAGAAGTAAGTGCATTAGAAAAAATCGGGCAAAATAATGATGCCCTTAAATTGCTGGATTTGGAAATTAAGAGTAATGGTTTTCAAAAGGCGAATACACTCAAGTTTGCCTCGTTGCTGGCAGGGTTTAGGCTGTATGACAGTTCAATAAAAATACTTCTGCAAAATCATAACAAATGTTGTAGCAGAGAGTTTCATTTATTATTAGGGGATATGTATAACTTTAATGACGATTCGGCCAATGCGAAAGTACAGTATTTAAATGCGCTATACATTACACCACATAAACTAGTAGCCAGAAATAAATTAATGCTTTTATACCAAAAATATCAAGACACTGTTAAGCTGAAATTTTGGGCAAATGAAATTATTCATACTCCCTTAAAAATAAAATCAGATGAGGCGGAAACTATACAAAATGAGGCAAAAAGATTGCTGGAAAGTCTACAGTGATTTTCAATAATTTGACACAAATTTATTGTATAGGTGCCGTATATCGCAAAATGGGAAAATTAATTATGAGACTAAGATTTTTCGGTTCATGTCTTATTGTTGCATTTATAATAATTAGCTGTACGCATACAGTTAAAATTTCTGATTTATCCAGGTATAATAAAATAAATCATAATTTTTATCAAACATATAGCAATGATTCATTAAACTCAAACCCTAACAATTTTAGGTAATTGAATAAGAATAAGCAAAAAATATTTAAGATAAGTAGCTTGCTACTTATTTTTTTGTTTTATATTTGCATTACCTAAATAGGTAATGTATGAAATCTGTAAACAAACATCCACAGTGGGCATTAAAGCATAAAACACCGGGTACTGAACTTAAGCTTATAAACGGTAAATATTATCTGTATGCTGTAAAATCACAGTATGACAAAACCATCAAACGGTCCAGGAAAATTTCCCTGGGTATTTTGGGAAGTATAACGCAGGATAAAGGTTTTATTCCTTCCGATAAAAACGAGTTGAAAAAGAAAAGCAACCAAACCTATCATAATAAAAAAGCCTTTGTTGTAGAATACGGGTTTTCCAGGTGGTTATTTGACAGCTTTTTAGAAAGTGGTGTTTTAGCCGATTTAAAAAGATTATTTCCTGCTCAATGGCAATTTATTGTGGCGATGGTTTACTGTAGAATTGCTCATAAAAGCCCCTTGAAAAATATTGCATTTTATGTGGAGCAATCCAATATCAGTAATTTGTTAGGCTGGCAAGAGGCGCTATACGACCAGAAAATTTCGGACTTTCTTTTTGAATTAGGGTCAAAGCAAGAGCTGATTCACGAATTTATGCAAATTAAAGATGGCCAAAAAAGAACAGTATTAATAGATGCAACCGATATTTTATTACAGTCAGCCAATATTTCGCTTTCCCAAAAAGGCTATAATGCCCATATGGATTTCCAGGCACAATTCATGCTGCTATATCTTTACGATGCTGCATCTTTGGTTCCCTTATACTACCGAATTCTGCCCGGAAATATCCGGGAGATTTCGGCCATGAAGAACATCATTAAAATGAGTGGCGCCAGTGATTGTGTATACATTGCCGACAAGGGGTTTTTCTCGGAATCCAACCTGGCAGAACTTGAAAAATATAAAATGGAGTATATCATTCCTTTAAAAAGAGACAATGCTTCCATACCTTATCAAAAACTACATAATATTGACCAGGCTGATAATTACTTTGAGTTTGGGAAACGATACATTTTTCATGCTCCGAGTACAAAGCTGGGCAATAGAAAAATTAATTTATTTGTAGACGGGCAACTCAAAGAGCAGGAAAAAAATGACTATTTGAATAGAATACAAACCCTGCCGGAAAACTATTCCAAACCCAAATTCAATGAAAAAGTAAAGGCCATGGGAACACTGTGCTTAATTCATAATACCAACCTCAACCCAAAAGAACTTTACTACGAATATAAAAGCAGGGGCGAAATAGAGCAATTTTTTGATCATCTCAAAAATACTATCGAAGCCTCTACTTCACACATGCAAAGACAACAATCTCTCAACGGATGGATGTTTATCAATCATCTGAGCATGTTAATGATTTATAAATTGTACATAGCGCTAAAAACTACTCCCCTAAACAAAACACAAAAACTCAATCACAAGTACTCTTTAAATGATGCGATAAACCATCTAAAAAGCATACAAAAAATTCAATTTAATGCCAACGAATATATCATAGCTGAAATAAATAAACCCACCAAAACTTTACTACAAAAACTAAAAATGTCTATTACCTAAAATTCTTAGGGTTTGGGTTTAAAAGTCCAACAACAATTGATAATATGTCCATATTTTTTTAGTTTTTGGTTTTTTGGGTGTCTCGATACAATGACGCACAACGTTTTGCAGATTTGCGATGGGCGGGATTTTTACCACTAATGTTTATGCGGAGAACTGAACTTTCGGCTACCACAAAACTATCTGCGGAGCACGAAACCCCGCCTATTGCAAATGTGCTGTTAGCACCAGTTCTTCTCTTTGTCATACAGCTAAGTCTTTAAAAGTAAATCTAAAAAGTGTCCCAAATTTTCCGTCCTCAATTATTGTAAATTCAATTTTGTCCCAGTTAATTTCAATGATTTTTTCCTTTAATATTCCATTCTCCGTGAAAGAAACTTTCATTTTAAACATGTCAGATTGCTTCTTATAAAAAGAAATTAATTGGTCAATGTTATTGTAGGGTGTTGTCAAATGAGAACCAATTTCAATTTTGAATGTCCCATTTGTTAAAGTAGTATCAATAAATGCTCGTTCAGATTTTTCTTTTTCTACTCCATGTAGAAGCATAGTCGTTGGTACATAAACTTTTACTATTTGCTTGTCTGTCGTTGTAATATTTCCGACATATTCAATCCGATAAATTCCACAGGCCTGTCCATGAGAAAATTGGTATGTTAAAAAGAACAATGTCAATGTTAAAAGTCGTTTCATGTCTGTCGGTTTAGAATTGGTGCTAATGGTCCGGCGGATAAGTCGAGTTGCAAGCGTGCCTGCACGCAATTGCAACGTAAAGACTTTAACCGCAATTCGTCTTATCCGCTTGTTAGCGGAAGTGCCGCAGGCACGGTAAGGCGAATGCAGGTTACTGCCGGACCACTAGCGAAAATAGGACAAGTAAAGCAGCGTAGCTGCGATTGTCCGTGCCGAAGGCATTTTCGCTAGCGTTGCGCTTTGCGAAGTTCCCCACTTGCAGGGCGATGTTTGCAAGTTTACTTGCAAACAGTAAAGCCCGAAAGTGGGAACCAGAATTGCGCAAAGCAGGTGTTGTACGCTGTGCTGCCCGGCAGCGCAATTCTGGCAAAGCGCAACGTTGTAACGCAATTTAGTAAAATGCTGGGAGTGTTTGCGCAGCTTACACGAAAGCATTTTACTGCTGCCGCAGGCAGCATTGCGTTACAACGAACAGGTATTTGCGAAGGCTGGGGAATAGTCTTCCGTCCGCCCGGCTACCTGAAGCTAAATTTATAAACAAATGTTGATGATTTGCACATAGCTAAATAGTAATTCGTCTGCCCGATATGAAGCCAAATTGAAAAACAAAAAGTTGAAACACGGCTTCCGTCTGCCCAGCTTTTGCAAATACCCATGTTGTACGTTCGCCCTATCTCCGCTGTCATCTATAGTGTGGGTCTGTGTCCAACCGTAGAGTATTGCCTGTGCGTTGGCACAAGGTAGGCTCTTTTGCAAGGTTGGCTTTTGTGTGTTGGCTTTGTGTGCCTTGCAAATGTGCCTGACTTGGTGCGTTGGCTTATTAGGGTCGTCATGTCGTTGGATTTGTCTGTCTGTGTGCTAAAAGTATTTGTCTGTGTGTAACATTTGATTATCTGTAAGGTAATATTGGCAGTCTGTAAGCAAAAAGTATTCGTCTGTACGGTAATATTGTCAACCTATAAGCTAATAGTATGAGTATGTAAGCAAATAATTGTCGGATGGGTGCTAATTTTTTAAACCTGTTTCCAAAAATATACAGTCGGGTAGGTAGGTTTGCATTTTAGGTCTGTGTCCACCTGCCCGACTGTTTGAAATTAACGGTCTTTCACATTAGTAAATTCAAGTCCGCTTATTTGTTTGAATTGTGGGCTGCTTGCTCCGAAAACCGATTTCACATATTTCTTTACTTCCAACGCTGTTTGTACTAACCCTGTTAATGGATTGTACAAAGTGGTGTTGCGGTTTATCCTTGCATTGCTCCAATTTGTAAAGGCATTTACCAAATCGGTGTTTGAAGATTTTAAACTATCTAACTTGGTTTGAAGTGTTGCAACTTTTAGTTCCGTTTCATTGGGCTTGTAATTGGCATCTTGTGAAACGCTTTCTATCAGTTTTGTGAAATGGTCAATTAAACTGTCGTAGCTCTGCTGACTTGTAGATATTGTTTTGTCTGTTGGGGTTGGTGCATTTGGGTCGGCAGGTGTGGTCGCTGTTTTTGTACCGCCGTTTGATTTTGCACCTTGTATTTTTCGGTTGATAGTTTTTGCATCTGCAACTGCTAAAGTTGTTGCTCCTGAAACAGATAAAGCATTTATAACTTTTGTTGCCAAAGGTTTCAAATCTTTAAATGCTACCTGCCTTGCATTGGTTGCATTGTCAAAACTTGTTTTAGTTGTTTTTGCTAGTTGCAAACTTGCTTTAGCATTTGTTTGCAGGTCGGTCAATTTTGTAATAGTTAAAGCATCTTTACTTGGATTGTAAGTTGCTCCATAACCATTGCAAAATGAAATTAAATCTTCAAAGTTGGCTACGTTTTTGGCGTGTCCTGTTTCGGATGTTGATGGCATAATCGTTAAATTTTTAGTTTTTAATAAAGCCCCTTTATAAATTCCCAATTATTGTCTTCTTTTATCTCTACCTGATTAAGCTCCTTGCTCTTTTTTATTTTCAGTACATAAATATTCATTCTAATTAATTGTATGGCTACAACAAAAACAAGGGCAATCGCTGCTATTACAAAGTATATTGTGTACATGGTTTATTTTTTTATAGATAAAATATATTTCGCTAATTCTTCTCTGTCGTCATCGGTAAGTTGTGTTAGTGCAGGCATTTGAGGATAGTCGGGGCGTTTTTTCCCTGGTGCTTTTATCCATTGTTTCAGTCCTTCTTTGTCCGTTGCATAAATTGTTACCATTTCTGTTATTGGTGGACCCACCAATTTTTCTTTTTCTTTATGGCAACTGCTGCAATTCATTTGGAATATGGCTGCACCTTTTGCAACTGCTCCTAATGTAGAATCAATTTTTAAATCGGCTTGCTCTGTTGGCGGATTTTCTCTTGCTTCTTTACTCAATCTTTCAAATTCCGCTGTATTGGCTGCCATTAGTTTTTGATGTGGTCGTAGTGAATTTGCTCTATATACGTGCCTACCGCTTCCCATAAATATGACTGTAATACTTAATGCAATAACTACTTTTCCAAAATGTTTGTCAATGTTTTCTGGCTTACCTGTTATGGCTTTCCATATCCACCACATGGCTGGTAATGCAATGGATGCACCACTTAGTATAACCAAAATCAACCGCCAATCAAAACCCTTAGTGGGTAAGGTTAACATCACTAACGGACCAATAATAAACTGTGCAACAGAGGCCGCCAGTGTAAGCGAATAGGCTTTTTTCTTTATGTCATACCGTGTTAGTCTTTCAAAATATTCTTCAAATGGATAACTTTTTCTGCCCATGTACCAAAAAATGAATAACCCTGTTACTGCCATTGATGCAGTAATAAAGTGCAGGTATCTTGGAAACACATTGGGTAAAAGCAAGGCACTAAAAAAGCCTTTTACTGTACCCCATTTTTCGGGAAACAACATCAAGTTTACATTCACTAAAAATATTAAAGGAATAAATAAAAATAATGCTGTGGCTGTGGCAATGATGGCAATACTTAAAGGTTTGTTTTTATCCAATACATGCCATGTGTATTTGTTCAAATAGGTAAGCAAAAAGGCAACTGTTACCAATGGGATAATAGCAATCCACATGCCGCCTGTAAGCGATGTGGCTGTATAAAAGTGAGTAGCATACAATGTTGAAATGCTTAACAATGGTGCTACACCCAATACAACTGCAAGGCTTTTATTTACCGTAATAGTCCTTGAAATTTCGTGGGCAAGGTTGTGGTAATCTTTATCTTTCAATCCCCTTATCTGACACCATAATGTTAATACTGTACCGCCAATCATTAGGTTTACAAATATGATGTGCAGCAAAAATGAAAGGATTAAAAGCGTTACCAATAACCATTCTGGCAAAGGCAAATCCAAAGGGATATTTCTTGGAACTGGGGTATTTATCTGTAATAAATTGAACATAATTATTTGAACTACTAAATGAGAAAGATTTATTTATTTAAAGCGGTTTGAACTTTTGCCAATGAATCAGCTTTTGCTTTATTTTGTTTGTCAAGCAATTTTACAACTGCATCTACACTTTGATTTGGGTTTACAACCACCCCTTCGTTTTGTGCTCCTTCAATTACATCGCCTGTTTGCTGTAAGTGCTTGATGTAGGCAGCCAAAGCATCCAGCTCTTTTTTATTTCCCGGAAATTCGGGCATAAACGTTCTGCCGTTGTGCATTCCTTTTGTAAATGCAGCAATAGAGCCTTCTTCAAAAGGTTTATCTTTCCCATACATTTTTTCAAATACTGTTACAATGGAATTTATTCCCTGCGTAGTATGGCAACGGCTGCAAGTGAGTATAAAAACATTTCTACCTGCTTCTACTTTATTGGTCTCCGTTACTTCTGGGGTGGATGTATAGGTTGCGTATTTTAGTATGCCATCTTTTTTGTACAATGGATAGTCTTCTTCCCTCAAAAGATTGCTGTACATATAACCGCCAATAACATAAGGCTTGCGGATAAATTCCCTTACCCTTTCAAAAATACCTAAGAAACCAAATGCCATAATACATGGAATAATTACCATAGCAAAACGTATTTTCTTTGGTTTCCATAAACCTGCTAAAGCAATAATGAGAACTGTTGAGATTGCCCCAATGATAATCCACTTTAATAAATCGTAGTATTGAGCAAATTGTAATGTGCCAACTGCTGTACTCATATTGTCAGTCATTGCCTGCGGCATAGCACGGTAATAAAAGATTGCCCCTGCCAATGAAAGCGGTGCCCAAATCAATATCCAAATGGAAGATTGCTTTACAGCCATTGCTCTTAAATTAGTATTCTTTTTTGTAAAAATGGTGGTGAGCAAATAACCAAAAATACCGCCTATTAACATGGCTGTTGGTGTACGGAAAAGTAGTTGTGGCAAATAAATTGGATTGGTAAAACCGTTGATTAAACTATGGTGTGTTTTCCAATTTCCTGGGTCCATCATAAAGCCTAAAATAGAAACAATGATTGCCATAGTTATCCACGAAAAGATGGACAAGAACCAACCGAATTTTATATGCCTTAGTTTTGCTTTAAGTGATTTATTGGAATTTTTCCATGTAAGAAAATATATCAATATCAACACTACTTCTGTTACAAATACTAACCACTCTGTAAACCATGCCCAATAAAAAACCCTTATTAAACTGGCGATTGATGAAGGGCTTACAACAGATACTGAAAGCCAAATGCCTACGCCTGTCATTGCTCCTAAAGTAGTAGTGATAATGAAACCTACTTTCATCATTTTGTAAACCATTGCATCCCACTCTGGATTTGTGATTTGATTACTTGGACTATTCATTACTCCCTGTTGTTCCAACCTTGTGATATAGGGAATAAAGCCTACTGCCAACCCATGATTGATACAAACATGAAGTATCGCAATCAATGCAATCAGAAATCTATCGTTGAGCCAATCTAAATGAAACATGGGAAAATCCATAACCTAAAAAGTTTAGGCTGCAAAGGTTCTTTTTCATTGGCGTATGGCATAAAAATGACAAAGCAGGATGTTTAGAAAAACAATCCTGCTTTGTTTGAGAAAGCCGCTATTTATTTTGAAAAACGTAACTGCTGATTTTGAAAAACGGTTTTACAATTTTGAAAATCAACTTTGTGGTTGTATTATTTTTTGGGTGGAAGCAACTTTATGTAAGTAGCTACAAATCGGTCATTTACCACTTCGCCCTGTACTTCTGCTTTGCGAATAGCATTGCAAAATCCCATCTTTCCATGTGCATCGCCAAAGGCGTCAATGTTTGCCCCATCAATAAAGTAGGCTTTGCCTTTAATGCGTACAGCAAGGTCGCAGCTTGTGCCTTTCAATTTAAACTTACATTCACCGCAAGACAACTCAACCGTTTGTATCTTTTTAGTTGGGTCGGGTTTTGAAATATCGGGCTGCTTTGTTTGAGCAATTGATGTTTGAAAAATAAGAGAGAAAAAAAGGCTACTGAAAAATGATTTAATTGTAATGGTCATTGTCTTAATTTTTTTGTATAACAATATTATTATCGCAAAATTGCCTGTGTAATTATTTTTGAAATCATCATCATCAGGCACAACAAAAATAGTAAAAGCGATATGCGATTAATGCTGTGCATTGCCTTTATCATTTTGTTGTCTGTTTCTGTTTCGTTCTTTTTGCTAAGGTATAAAAAGTCGGCTATAAGTTTAAATGCTTTCATTTTAATAAATTTTATTTGGTTAATTTTTTAGTATACTCTTTTGGGTTTTTCAAAAACTCTTCCTTGCACTCGGTACTACAAAAAGCATAAATTCTCTTTTCGTAGGTTGCGGTGTCTTTCATAAACCTAAACGCCGGCATTCCACATACCGGGTCTTTTTTGTTGGCAAGGTCGGCTTCTGTAAGTGTTATCTTTTTAATTGAATCGTTTACAGTTGCTTTTTTTGTGGTGTCGATATTTGATGCAGCATTTTGCTTGCTTTGTTGCTGACAAGACATTAAAATAAGTGTAGCTGTGAACATTGCAAGTGATGTAATTATTTTATACATGAGCATTGATTGATTAATTACTGTTGATAAGCCATTTAGAAAGTTGAATTATATTTTTCCATTGCAAGGCTATGATAGTGGCAAATAATACGACGAGTAAAAATTTTACCAACAGCCGTACTTTATTGAACCTTTTTTCGTGGTTTTTTATTACTTCGTTTGTTTCCATTGTGTTTATTTTTTAGTTATAGTAAGCTGGTTTAATAATTATTAATCGGTCTTTGATAATGGTGGCTTTGCCTTTTACAATTTCTATCCTGATTGGTTTTGGTTGATTGATTGGCTTCTTCATTTTAATGATTGTTTTTTCTGAAACATTCAGGTGTTGTGCCTGTATTCTTTTTAAAAAATGTGATAAAATAAGATGGGCTTTCAAAACCTAATTTGTACGCCACTTCTGCTACTGATAAAGAGGTGTAATGCAGCAGCCGCTGTGCTTCGATGGTTATTCTTTTTCTGATGAGTTCGCCACCTGTAACATTTCTGTAATCATGGCAGAGCTTGTTTAAATAGTTGGTGGTTATGTGTAATTTCTTTGCGTAAAAAGAAGGCGTTTTTTGAGTAGTATAATTTTCTTCTAATAGCTTTTCAAACAGTATTATTTTTTCATCCTTACCGTTTGTTTTTTCTATCAATGAATGTTTATGAAACTTCCTGTCTAAATCGTACAGTAGAATATTAAGATAGGAACGCAATACTTTTTCCACACCTTTTTGTTCAATGGCAGTTTCTTCCTGCATCAGTTGCAAAATGGTGTTCCACCGTTCTGTTTGCTTTACTGCAAGGCGTACAAAGGTGTCTGCATCTTTTTTTAAAAATGCAAACTGGTACAGTACATTATTGTTGTACCGCAACGAAAAAAAACTTTCTGTAAAGCAAATGGCAAACCCCTTGGCTGCCCTGTTAATATCTAAACTGAATACACTGTTGGGTTTTATGCAAATAACTTTTGGCTCGTCAAGCCTTATAGTGCTATTGTCTAAAACAGCATTGCCATTGGCTTTTTCCACAAACAACAACATATAAAATGATTGCTTGTGCGGATGCTCTAAGAAAGGATAATTTTCTAAAATCTTTTCTAAAGAACTAAACCAAAACGATTTGTTACTTGAATGAAAAACACTAACGGTGTAAACAGCAATATTGGCTGTTTTTATACCCATTAAATTGTAGTGATTGTTTAACTAATAAAACTGCTTGAGTTAAACAACAAGGGAAGGCGGACGGAAAACCGTACGTAGATAAGCAGAAGGTATAAAGGAAGTATTAAATGTGGGGTAGGAAATATTGCTATTGAAAATCAAAGCCTGTGTAGGAAACTCTATTGCATTGTATTGACAAAAAAGATTGATTTCTTTGGTTTTTAAATCGGGTATTTTTTGTTGTTGTTTTTGGTCTTGGTTCAATTGGTTTTCTAAATAACAAGAACCTTTACAAACAGGAATGGCTTCAAAACGGTTGATACAAAGATTGGCAGCGATATAATCCTGATTGATTTTAAAAGCAGCCATAATCCACAACTGACTTGTACTTTGCACAAGAAAAGCAACTATCAGTAATATGGAAATTATCTTTTTCAATGCTGCAAAAGTAAGCCTAAAATTGTTCTTTTAAAAGTGTTTGGATGTCATTTATAAGCCTTTGGGTTTCTTCGGGCTTTGTTCCATTATATACGCCACGTATATGGCGGTTTTTGTCTACTAAAAGCAAACCTCCACTATGGGTAAAGCCGCCTGGCGAAGTGCTGTCTGGGTAAGCCGTTGAGAAATACGAATGCTCTGCTAGGTTCATGATGCTGTCTTGATTGCCTGTTACAAAATGCCATTTGCCAGAAGTAACACCTAAATTATTGGCGTAGGCTTTCAACCTTGGTAGGGTGTCATGTTCAGGGTCAATAGTGTGAGAAATAAACTGCACCTTGTCGTTTGTGGCAAAGGGCAAATAAGCATTGTACATTTCTTTTGTCATTTTGGGGCAAATGGTGGGGCAGGATAGAAATATAAAATCGGCTATGTAAATTTTGTTGTCAAATGTTTTGTTGGTTATGGTTTGTCCGTCTTGATTGGTCAAAGAAAAATTTGCAATGGTTGGATAAGCGGTGTCTTTACCTGTAACAATTGGGTTGCCTAAAATGGGCAGTTGCTTAGTTGGTTGTTTGCAGGAAGCCAAAAGTATAATACTAGTTATGGTAATGTAAAACTTCATCATTCGTCTATTGTTGTTTGGCGAAGGTAGTTTGTCTTGATGACATGATGAACTGCTGCTGAATAGCAAACTGTCTGCTGGGTGGTGGGTGGGCTGGGGCGTTGGCATTTTTAGCTCTTTTGCTTTTTTGCATGGCTTCTGTGCGTTGGCTAAAAAAGCAAATGTGCTAAAAATAGCGTGGGGTGTGTTGGCTGAATTTTTGGGTGTGTCCAACTGGAACGTGGTTGTGTTTTAGGGTTGCGTACAACGGTTTGGGTATTGGCGTAGTGGCGGATTTTTAGCACTAAAGTTGAATAGAATTACAAATGTTGAGCCTTGCACAAATGTCCAATCGAAGCCATTCTGCCGCCATTACGCCAATACCTTGTTATCTGCTGCCCCTTTTCTCGGTCGCTTTGGTTGTCGGTCGGTTGAGCGTTGGCAAAAAGCACACTCTTTTGCAAGCTTTGGTCTGTGTGTTGGCTTTGTGCGGCTTGCAAATGTGTGTGCTTGTGTGTTGGGTTAGAATGGTGCTTCTTCATCATTTTGTACATAGCTGTTTGTCGTAAAAAAGTTAGCGTTCATTTCGACTGTCAAAAACTTTTCTGCAACTTGATTGTGTATATGCACTTGCTCAATGCAATGTTCATTATAGTCGTGTTTAAAGTTAAGATGTTCTTTTGCCAAAGCGTTTTTTCTGTCCTCAATTTCAGTATCTTTCATAGGCATAACAGCTAAAATTTGTCGTTTTTTATCGTTGATTAACGACTGAGAAATAAGGTCGTTAATATACTCGTCCGCAAAACTGTAACCAATGGTTACTATCAATTTACAGTCCTTGTGTAAAAGCCATTTACGAAGTTCTGATGTATAGAAAAAATATGGGTCGGTTGATTTTAGTTTTGTATCAATTCCAAAAATCAATTCGGGATTTGTAACAGGGTGGTTACTCAACATTAGTCGTCCTGTATGTTTGTCGGTGTACCAATTTATTGAACCGTGAAGTTTGTATAGACAAAAGGATTTTCTGATTTCTTCAAAATTTGAGTACTGCCATTCATTACTTTTCGGGTCAAAACCTTGTTCTACTTCATCATCTCCAATAGCTTTTTCAAAACACAAGTCATAATTGAGAGAAAATACTCGTAAAGGCGAATAACCTATTTCGGAATGAAGTTGTTTAAATCCTTTATAGTAATCTGCTTTTTTTGCAAGGTCTTTTGGGTTTGTCCAATCAAGCAATTTGGTTTTAATGAGTTGCTTTAGTTCTGTTATGCGTTCAAAATTTTGCCCTGCAACTTCTGATAATCTTAAATTCCAACTTCCGATGAAAGGATAAATAATATTCTTATCTCTTTTTTCAATTTCGCTCATTATGATAAGAAGCCGTTCAATATTGAAAGTGTTGCCAAAGTTTCCGAAAATTCCTTCGGAATATTCAATACTACTACGCAAATAGTTGTACAGATTAGAATATTTTTTCCAATCACTATCTTCTTTCAAAAGTTTTTCCACTTCTTTAACCATATCTGGCGAAATAGGAATTTCAGCGTGTTTACTACACCCTGCACCTAAAAGGAAAAGTATATTGTTTTCTCTTATTTCCATAATCTATAAAAACCAAGGCAAATTATTAGCCAACATTTCTTTATCAAAATTATCAAATTTAGAAAATGCGGCTGTGTAATCAGCTACAATCTTTGCATAATAGATTGAGATTGGTGTTTGCTTAGCATTAAAACCACGCCAATTTGCACCTGATAAATTGATTGCATCTTGCAAATATGTTAGGTCAGTTTCTTTGTCCTCGTGTGGTGAGTTTAGGAATTTTATATGAATAGGATTGCCAACTTTCTGAAATACGGTTTCCTTTCCTTCAATCAATCCGTCAAACCAAATTAAATATTCGTTGTCGGCTAATTTGATATAGCTACTTTCATACGGAATTACTGTATTATGATTGCTAAAACCAAAAAACTTGTTTTTAGAATTTATTTTTAAAACTTTAAATTCAATTCCGTTGATTTCTTCTAATGATTTTTCAATAGACTTGATGTCTTCTTGCTTAATGCTTTCTGAAAGGTGTAAAGCACACTTTTTGTACGTTTTAAAATCTTCACTACTTAACAATTTAGTTAAGTTTTGCTGTAACTTTTTTAAATATTCATCTTTTGTTGTTTCTTCTGCAAGAACATCAAGTTTTTTGTATATCCCCGATGAATCTAAGCAAACAGAATAAGAAAAGAACTTTTTAATTTTTCCGTTATCGTCTTTTTCGTGAGAAGAACCAATTCCAAGAATTAAGCAATTATTTTTTGTAGGCTGAACTTTCCAAGGTGTTCCGCCTAATTTTGCGAATATTTGTAAAGCGATATTTGATGTACTCCATTTTAAAGCATTCGCATTATTGGTTTGGTCATTCCTTACAACTTGTATAGGAATACCTTTTTGCGTTAAATGAAATTTTAAAATGTAATAGGGCGATTCTGTTTCTGCAACTCCGTCAAATCTATCTGGTTCAAGGAAAATTACTATTATTTTGTCGTTCGGATTTTGATTTCGGATATTCTCAATTTCTTGAACAGAATTGAATACATCTGTCGGGGAATAACTGTTTAGTAAAACCTTTACTATTGTTTGTTGCGAAAAAGGTAAATTGAAAAATTGTTGCATTCCCGAAAATGTACCAGGATTACTTTTTCCAATTAAACTGAAAAATAAATTGTTTGCAAAATCCCTAAACTTATTCTCAAATACAAAAATATATTTAATAGGTTGGTCAATTCCTTTATAAACTCCGTATTTTCTTATCCCTTGAAATTGTGAAAGGTCTGTTTGTTCTCCTTTAAAACGATATACTTTTTTGTTTAAGCGTTTAGGCGAAAGTTGGACTAATTTATCAAATATAGTGAAATTGTTTTCCGTATCATTTAGATTGCAAATGTCTTTAAATGTGTAATTTACAAAACTACTAATCTTATGTAAAACATCAGAATAATATTTTTTATTGGAACGGTAGTCATCGCCAAGACTCAAACTAAGTTTTAAAACTTCTCTATCTAACGAAAAATCTTGATTAACACTAAACCGAAAATCTACTAAAAAACCGAATTGCTTTTTTGATTTCAAATAGTAAGGCATAAGAGAAATTATCTCATTCCCCTTATGATGTTTTTTAGTAATAATATCAATATTTTTGTCGTAAAACTTCTTTCCTTTATTATGTTCGATGTTTTGATTTTCTACATTGCTCAACAACAAACGATATAAATAATGTTCGGTCAGATTTACATTGAAAATCTCTTTACACTCAAACAATTCATAATTTTCTTTTTCGGAAAAACTAACTGCATAATCCGCATACTCTGAATTTTCAGACGTATTCTGTGGCAAACGATAACGAAATGTCGCTTCGTCTTTATCTCCGTCTTCATAAGTTTTTCTATAAACAGAAAAATTGAAAGATTGAGAGCTAATATCTAAAAAATTAAGTCTTATAATTTGTTCTAATGCCATAATTATTATCTATTTTTCATTTCCACTCTATTACGAATAGTTTCCGTTAAAAGTGAATACAACTGTGGCAGAATATCGGTTTTGAAACCGTAGGCTTTCAAAATTTCTTCGTCAAAAACAATTCTGTCTTTTTGTTGGTATTCGTTTTCGTAGTCCTGAATTTGTCGTTTACTAAGCGTTTCAAATTTAGAAAGTATTTTTTCTTTTTGCTTGTCTGAAATCAAATTTGGGTCTAACATTTTCATTTTGGTTTTGAAAAAATCAGCATTCAAATCTAATGCTCCCAAATTTCTTGAAACTCCGTTTAGCTCAACAATCAAAAGTGAAACGATTGAGTTGAGCAAAGCCGATACAATTTCAACATCGTTTTTTTTCACACGAATTGCAACCAATCTTTGATTAAGATACAAAGGTGATTTGCTGAACGAAAAGAATAATCGTTGGCTCGGATTTATTGAAATGAAAATATTTGCTGATTCTTCGGGTGCAAGTGAATACCAAAACGGTTTTCTCATTTTCAAAACTTCGGGCAAAGCAATTCCTGTTTTGTTTGTAGTCGCTTCAAACTTTTTGATATGTTTGTATGCGTTCAGATATTTCGCTTTCAAGGTCTTTTCATCTTCCTTACAAACAAAAAGTTTGTATTCTGATTTGTTGTTATATGAAATGGTTTTGAGTTCTTGGCTTGTTTTCAAAATCGGCAACAAAAACTCTTTTTCAATTTTCAACGACTTATTTTCATCATTAGAAATAATGTGCATTTCGTCCCAACCTGTCCGTGTTCCTCTGCCTGTATCGTAAATACTTGGAAAAGGATTGATAAGTTTTTTTTCAAAAATGCTTAGTGGATTTTGATTGACAAAATAGGTTGCCCAATTTTCTTGCGTAGCAAGAGAATTGAGTAAATGCGATTGTTCAACAAAACTAACCGTAATTGTTCCATCCGTTTTATGAAATACATTTTTAAATTGGGTATTTTCTTTCCAACTCGCATTTTTAGGATTGTTGCAATTATCAATTTCGGTGTAAAAATCTTCAAACAGTTGCAATGAATTGTCTTTAAATTGCGTTTCCAACTTTTCGTTTATCGTGATAAATTTCGTTGGTTCTTTGCTCGTTCCTTTTTCAAGCGTGATAAAAATTGTGCTAACTTTTGAATCTTTAAACCAATGTTCTGCATTACTTTTTACAACGTATTTGATATGGAAATTGTCTAACAAAAACTGTTTAAATTGTAAGCCGTAATTCTTTCCCAACCAAGCGTTTGAGGTAATTGCGGACAAAACACCATTATCTTTTAGAAACTTCAACGAATTGTAAAAGCAATAAATATAGTAATCGCTTTTTCTGTTGATGTCAAATTTGTTGCCGTTCAAAAATGCGGTTTGCGTTTTCGCAAACTCACTTTCAAAATGAGTGTCCAAAATCTCATTCGGAATATCTTCTTGCTGAATGAACGGAAAATTTGAAATAACAGCATCAAATTTCGGTATCTGAATTTGATTGATTTTGTCAATGTCTTTGTTGTCGGGAATTGCGATTGTTTGGCTTGGATTTAATGTGAAAAAATCCTTGCGTATTACTCTCGGAAAATTTGCCGTATCATCAACTTTCTGTTTGTACAAGCTAATTACAGAAAGCGTTGCTGAAAAATGTGAAATATCATTGCCCCAAATCTGATTTAGAATTTGTTGTTGGTTTTTGGGCGTGTCCCTACGGGTCGGGCTATCCGCTACAATCTTTTGCTCGTATCTCACAAAAGGATTTTCGCTTCTATCCCTCACGCAAGTCAACATCAGCTAAATATTTATCAGTTTTACAAATAGGACAACCTCTGAAATACTCGTCATCTTCTTCGATTATTTCCAAAGCATTATTATTGCGTTCATCTGTAATTTCTTCATAAAAGAAATTATCGCAGTTGTTACATTTTACAACAGCTTCATTTTCTGCAACATTTGTTATATCGTAAATTGCGTATTTCATTTGTTTCTTAGTCTTTCTAATGGATGTGTTTTACCTGATTTTTCATCAATGAACTTCCAAAACTTCCAACCATTTACAGGCAAACCATTTTGAACTTTTGTTCCTGCGGCTGATGGTGATTTATACACTTCGCCTTCATAAACAATTTTGGTAGGCGAAAAGTAAACTGCAAAATGTTTATGATTTTTATAGTTCACAAAAATCTCAATTCCCTTTTCGTCAATTTCAGTTGGTTGTGGAAAATCAAAACTTAATTCTTCTTTATCTACCTCGTAAATTATAACTCTTTCTGAAATTACACCGATACCAAATTCACAAAGCAAATCAACTAACTCAATTCCGTTCATCAATGAAATTGGTGCTTTGTAAGGGTCGGTAGCTTCTTCAACTGATTGCCTTGAAAAATCGGAAGTTGTAATAAATAAGCCTGTTTGGTGTGGTCGCAAACTTCCTCTAAGCTCTGAAATATTTCCTCTTTGAACATTATTTCGCCAACGTTTAACCTGAACACAAACACTATTTCTAATCACACCTGCCACAACCAATTCACCTGTTACATCAATTCCGCCATCGCCTGTTTTTCCTGTTATTTGAACATTTTCAAAATTTAGATTTCGCAAAACTTCGCCAACCAATTCTTCAAACTTTGAGGGGTTCATTGAGTGAAGTGCTTCTAAAAGTTGCTTCTTAACATCTTGATTTTTGGTCCTGATTTCAGCAAAAATGCCTTTGGGTTCATGTTCTGTTAATCCATACAAACCTTTTCCGTAAGAAATAAATTTTGCTTCTGTTCCTTGTGATTTAGCTTTTCTTATATCGCCATTTATTGCAGATGCAATATTTCCTGCAATAATCAAATCATCACTTTCAATTAGTTCTAAATCAAATGCTTTTTTTGCCAAATCACGATAATGGATTTGTCTTAGTTTCGGCTCTTCGCTAAGTATTTTGTAAGCTATTTCAAGATATGTTAAGTTTTCTGCCATTGTTTTATTTTACTGTTTCAGTTGCGTTAGGGATTGCAGTGGAAATCCTTTTTGTAGCGTTGGCTTCTTGTGCGTTGGCACAAAAAGATTGGAACGGAAAGCCCGACCCGCTTTTGCGTGGCTTTTGTGTGTTGGCAGAAGCGGGTAACGCCCTAAAAATTCCGTCCATTAAAATTGGTCGTTTTTTCTCAATTCCGATAAAATTTCTGTTTTCTAAAATGGCAGAAAGCAAAAAACTACCACTTCCACAAGCATTGTCTAATACGATGTCGCCCTCATTAGTAAAAGTTCTAATTAGATAACGACCTAATTCAATCGGCTTTTGCGTTGGGTGGTAAACCGTTCCCTCGGATTCCGCTGTTTTGATGTAAACAAAATCGTCAATCGGCTGTTCTTCATAAAATACAATATCGTTTGGATAGCGTTCGCCGTTACTTTTTACGTGTTTAGGTTTAAAATCTCCGTAACTGCCTGTATATTGGTCTTTTCTAATACCTTTGTCGTAGGCTTCGCCCTCCGTCATTTGAGGATTGTAGGTTGGTTGCTTTTTGTAAAAAACACATATATCTTCGTGTTTACGAAGTGGTTGTTTTTTAGCATTTAAAAAGTTGGTTGATTTGGATTTTATCCAAGTGATTTTGTACTTAAATAATTTTTCGTTACTCAAAATTAGTTTTGCTGTAAATATTCCTTGCGAAGTCAAAACAATTGCTCCGTCATCTTTGATTATTCTTTCGTATTCAGCCCAAAGTTTTTTTAAGTCAATTACAGAATCCCACTTGTTTTGCGTTGTGCCGTAAGGCAAATCGCAAAGAATCATATTTACGGATTTGTCAGGAATGGATTGCATAACTTCCAAACAGTCGCCCTGAACGACTTTGTTTACAAAGTCATTAATATTTCTTTTTTGCTTATGTCCGTTTAATGATAAAACAAAACCGTTTGTGTGGTTTTGTCCGTTACCGTTTGTCCCGTATTTGATTTTTTCTTCTGCTACTTGCATTGCTTTCAATGCAAAATCTTCGTCTTGCACTTCGTAAACAAGTTTATCGCTAAGCCATTGAACGATAATTTCGTTTTTTTCTGCTTTGTAATATTTGCAAAGTTGATTTACTTGCTCTCTTGTAGGCAAGCGTTTCCCATTTTCTATTCGACTTAGAACAGCTTTACTTATACCTGTTCTTTTGGTTATGTCTTCTAAAAGTAGGTTGCGTTCCTCTCGTATAATTTTAAATGTTGTTCCGATTGTCTGCATAATAAATAAGTTGCCAAATTTTGGCAAATTTAGTCATTTGCTTTCGATTGCCAAAGTTTTTAGTAAGGTTTTTGTCTGAATTTTTCGTCTATGTCAGGGTGGTGGGTGGGCTTGGGTGCGTTGGCTAAATTGCAGCTCTTTTGCGAGCTTGGGTCTGTGTGTTGGCTTTGTGCGGCTTGCAAATGTGCTGCAATGTGCGGTGGGTTGTTGAGGTTTTTGTCAGTCAGTTGATTGTTGTACGGTCGCTCGGTAGGGGTTGCAGATAACGTTTGAGTATTTGCGAAGGCAGGGAATTCATTGATTGTCCAGCCGGTACAAATGCTCATTTAAAATATGTTGTTGAAGTTATGAATTAAAGCTGAACATTGAACGTCGAGCCCGAACCGCTGCTGATGCTTGCACATAGTTGATGTTACAATTTCCAGCCCTGCTTTTGCAAATACTTTTGTTGAACTAAACCTACGGTAGCCTTCCGGAATTATGCTTAAATTTAGTGTTC